>QKAU01000081.1 GCA_003246265.1 Kiritimatiellales bacterium
CCGGCCTGCCGATCCGGAGGATCGGTTTCGTGACCGAGGAAAAGAAGCTGGTCGTGGACGGGTCGATCGATATCCCCCTCGAAGCGCTCGCCAAGCCGTTCAAGGAAACGCTTCTGGGGATTTAGACAGCGCCATTCGGCAAGCCGGGCATCCGTGCCGGTGGCGTATCGCCCATGGCAAAGAGCCCGCCCCGCAACTCCTATGCAAAAACAGCCATGCTTTGTGCAGGAATGGCTGTCGCCAGCCGCAGGCTTCAGTGCTTAATTGACTATTGCCTACTACCCGAAGAGCGTAGGCAAGGCGCTTTCACTGCAAGGAAGATCCGCCAAACCAACCGATCCGTATGGTACGCGCCGGGAGGATGCCCGGCAGAACGATGGAGAGAACTTCATGAAAAACACCCTTTGGATGCTTCTTATATCCTGCCTGGCCGCAGGAACCGCCGGTTCGCAGACCACCATTGTCGGCGGCGCCATCGGCAACGGCGATTTTGAATCCATAACGGGAACGCCAGCGGTTGATCCATACGCGGTTTCCTACATGGACAACTGGCACAACGTGGCCGGGGCCGAGACGCAGACCAGCGGGACGGCCACATGGGGCGGTGCCGACATCCTCCGCGCCACGTATCTGCACAAAGCCTTCAAGCTGGGGAATGATACCGGGCATACGGTTGCGGCCGCAGGGGAAAAATTCTCGATCAGCTACAAATACTACGGATTCGGCGGAGCCGCTCCCTATGCCGGCGACGACTACATCGTTGCCTATGTCTTCAAGACCGCGTCGGGCACCGTGGACGACAGCACGGACTGGGCGGCGCACGTGACCGTGCTGGGCTCGCATTCCCTCCTGATCGAGCAGGCGGTCGGCGGCACGGCATCGAACCTGGTCTACACCGCTTCCGCCGGCGATGTCGGCCAGACCCTGTTCGTCGGCTTTGGAATGACCACCGACGACACCGCCCCGTTCCCCCGCATCGACTCCGTCGCATTCATCGTGGAAAGCGGCGGAACCACCACCAACGACCCGCCGCCCGCGGCAGCAGACCCGACCGCATGGGCCGGCTTCGTCGAAGCATACCACCTGAGCGGATACTATCTGACCGATGCCGACGGCGACGGCGTATCGGACCGTCTTGAGTTTGCCCATGGCGGCAACCCGACCAACCCGGCCGATACCGGCGTTGCGCCGTCGCTGGCCTACTCCAACAACGCGGCCATGTTCACCGCGCTGGAGTCGAACAGCACCAACCCGGGCATCACCTACGCCGCGGAATGGACCGGCAACCTGACGAACGGCGCCTGGCAGACGGCATGGCTCTCGACGAATAGCAGCTCCTCGGCCATGTCGAACTACAACGAAGTCGCCTATCACCTTGACGGTACGGGCATGGATGCCGCGTTCTTCCGCAACCGGATCGCACCTTCGACCTCACGTCCGAACATCCTCCTGATCCTGGCGGACGACCTCGGGTACGAGGACGTGAGCTTCAACGCGCCTACGGCCCTGAATGGCGGCACGCCGGAAATCAACACGCCGGAACTGGACAAGCTGGCCAACGGCGGCACGATCTTCACCTCTGCGTATGTGGTGCATCCGTTCTGCGGACCGAGCCGCATGGGCTTGCTCTCGGGCCGCTACCCGCATGACTTCGGCGGACCGTTCAACCTGCCGGACGAAAGCAGTGGATACTATACCGACCAGGGCATCAGCACGAATGAAATTCTGCTCGGCACCATGCTCCAGGATGCGGGATACCGCACCGGGCTCATGGGCAAGTGGCACCTGGGCCAGCAACCGCAGTTCCACCCCAATGTCCGGGGCTTCGACGAATTCTACGGGTTCCTCGGCGGCGGCCTCATCTATTGGGGTCCCTACCAGTCGGGCGGATGGGATTACTACCACTATCCGCAGCATAACGGCACAAACGATACTTCGCTCGGGAGCACGGATCACATAACCGATGTCCTTACGGCCCAGGGATCCAACTTCATCGTGCAGGCCGCATCGACGGAAGAACCCTTCTTCCTGATGATGGCCTACAACGCACCGCATTCCGTCCTCACGGACGCCCGCGGCGGGGTACATCCCTATGCGCAGGCGCATGCGGCGGACATGGCCCTGTTCCCGGCCCTTTCCGGCAATCGCCAGATCTATGCCGGCCTGGTCTACGGCATGGACCGGTGCGTGGGACAGCTGGTCCAGGCGCTGAAGGAGACCGGACAGTACGACAACACGCTGATCGTGTTCCTCAGCGACAACGGCGGGCGGACAGACGAAGTCGGATCCGGGAAGAACGGCGTACTCCGGGGCCGCAAGGGCGATGTGACCGAGGGCGGGTTCCGGGTGCCGATGTTCATGCACTGGCCGGGGGTGATTCCATCCGGAGTCACCTACGATCATCCGGTAACGGCACTGGACTTCTATCCAACCTTTGCGCGCTTGGCCGAAACCGGGATCCCCGCCGGACAGAACGTCGTGGGCAAGGATATCTGGGATACGCTGCTGACCGCCACCGACTCCCGGCCGGGCGAGCCGATCTATACCGTCGCCTACAGCACCAGCGCGGCCAGCGTCGGCATCCGGCAGGACAACTGGAAGGCCGTCAAACTGGGCACACAGACCTGGGCGCTCTACAATATTACGAACGATATCAGCGAAACCATCGATGTCTCCGCAACCTACCCCTCCGTGCTCAGCAGCCTGGTTTCGGAAGGCGGCTCGTGGAGCAGCTCCCATGTGCAACCGCTCTGGTGGAACGACCCAACGGCCGAATCCACGTGGAATGCCAACAGCATGCCCCACTACGGCACGGTTTTCGTGCTCCCATAACGACCGCTCCGCCTGGTTGCCAACGATCGGCAACGCCAGGCGCCAGCACCGTGAACGCCCGGTCCTGCCGGGCGTTTTCTGTTTTGCGCTTCCTCCCCCTCCTGCGCTTATCGCTTGAAGCTTCCTTCTTTTCCAGATATCGTCGCCGTACCATGAGAACCATAAACCCTTTATACCGCACACTTCCCTTGCTTGCACTTCTGCTCTGCCCGGGCCTCGTCGACGCGGTCGAACGCGTTCCGCCCGCCATCTATAAGGAACAGCTGGAGTCCGAGCTCACGCCCATTGCGCCGCTGCTGGGGCAGGTCGGCTACTTTTCCCCCGAGAAAAGCGACCACGGCTGCGTCCTGCAGGAAAACATCGTCTACATCGACACCCGGGGGCATACCTACGAACTCTTCCACTACGCCTACAAGGCCCTCAGCAACGGCGACCTGGACGAAGTCGGCACCGCCAGCTTCTATTTCCGGCCGGACACCGAGAACATCTATCTGATCGAGGCCGAAACCCTTCTGCCGGACGGCAGCGTCCGGACCGTGCCTCCCGAAGGGATCATCCTCCAGACGCCCCAGCGGGACCAGGACAAGATGATCTTCAGCGGCCGCAAGCAGTTGCGGCTGATCTTCCCGCAGGTATCGCTCGGTTCCGTGACGCACTGCATCGTTCTGGTCGAACGGGAGTCTTCGCGCATTCCGGGGCACTACACCGACCGCTACAGCTGGGAACGGGGCTGGCAGACCCACCTCAAGCGCGCCGTCCTCAACCTCGAGCGCGCCGATCGGGAACGGCTGCGGATCGTGCCCCTGGGCGAAGGGATCCCCGAAGCGGCGGAGTCCACCACGGAGGATGGCCGCGTGCGCCTTGAATGGCGGCGCGAAAAACTGCCGGTCCGCAGCGACGAGAAGCTCGACGGCCCGATCATCCAGACCGGGCCGATGCTCTTCCTCAGTACGCTGAAGGACTGGAACGAATTCGCGGCATGGTATGCCGCCTGCATCCGCGAATCCTCCATCGCCGGCAACGCGGTCCGGGCCGTCGCCCGCGAATGGGCGGAGGGGGCGGCGGACGAAGACGCGATCATCCACAACCTTGCCTTCCGGGTGGCCAACGACATCCGCTACGTCAGCCTCGAGTTCGGCGTCGGCGGACTGCAGCCCCAGCCGGTCGACAGCGTGCTGGAAAACCGTTTCGGCGATTGCAAGGACAAGGCCAACTTCCTCCGCGTGCTGCTCCAGGAGCATGGCATCGAGTCGCACGTGGTCCTCGTCAACACCGACCACGCAGGCCGCGTCGAGGAACGCTGCGCCGACTACGCCTATTTCGACCATGCGATCCTCCAGATCCGCAAGGACAGCGGCGAAACGATCTATTGCGACCCCACCCTCAAGTACGGCTCCGCCGGACTCCTCTACCCCGCCATCGCCAACCGCCCGGTCCTGGTCATCGACGAGCACGCTTCGACGGCGCGCTGGGCAACGACGCCGGCCGCCAGCGCCGGCGACCTGGACTACGGCCTCGACCTGCGCCTGGCGAACGACGGCGGCCTGTCGGGCTGGTTCACGGCCAAGGCCACCGGCTACTATGCCTGCTCGCTCTCGGGCCGCTTCGAGGCGACCGAGCACGAGTCGCTCAAGTACGAGGTGGAGAAATACCTGGGCTACTTCTACGACGCATCGAGCGTCATCGACTTCGAGATCACCCGCGCCACGAAGGATGCCCAGGAGTTCTTCCTGAAGACCTACTTCATCCGGGAGGCGACGGGCCAGGCCAAGCGCTCCGTCTCCTGGCCTTCCATCAAGTGGCTCCTGCCGCGGCTGGGGGAGGAAAAGGACGTGAAGCGGGAGGCCTTCCTCTGGACCGACAACGTCCACGTCGGCCTGCGCATCGGGCTGCCGGACGGCACCGGGGTCGCCAGCATGCCCGACGAGTGGAGCGTGAAGAGCCGCGGCTTCTCGGCCAGCGGCACTTGGTACGCGCAGGACGGCGAAGGCGCCGTGGGCGCGGACCTCCGCGCCGGCATCGCCGAGAGCCGGTACAGCCCCGCCGAATTCCCCCGGCTCTTCAACGCGGTGGATGCCACCTGCCACTGGCTGGAGAAGATCGTGATCCTCGGACAGGGCGAAACGCGGTCAGCCGGGACCACCGGCCGGGGCACGGCGCTGGGCGACGAGTTCGTCCTCATGGGCACGGGCAAGGGCCAGGTCGGACTGGTCGACCACCTCTACCCCGAGGACACCAAGCCGGCGGAGCGACGCCTCGCCTTGGCCAAGACGAAGGCCTGGTTCCCGAAGGATGCGCAGACGCAGTTCGATTGCGATGTCCGCGTCGGCTGGCTGGAATACAATGCCAAGCAGTTCGAGAAGAGCCTCGCGATCGCGCAGGAGGCCTGCAGGAACTACGGCGAGCAAGTCGATCCCCTGTCCCGGGGATGGGCCCGCTATCTGGAGGCCATGTCGCTCGAGGAGGTGGGGAAGGTCGAGGAGAGCCTCGCGATATTCCTCGCGCTGGAGACCGATCCCGAACTGAACGGGTTCCGCAAAGGCTTCGCCGCCTACCAGTACGCCCGGATCATGGCCGGCCGCGACGAGGTGGAGACGGCCCGCGACTACTACTTCAAGGCGCTCGCCTACGACAGCTACAACGAGCGGTGGATGCTCGAACACAGCTACGTATTCCTGCTGGACCACGCCACGCAGGCGGACTGGAACCGCTTCTTCGCGGACCTTCGCACCACCAAGCCCGAAAAGGAGAAGTCGATTGTCGTGTGGCTCGGGGAATTCGGCCAGGGCAACGCGGCGCGGCTCAGGGGGCTGGTCTACGCGGCGGGTATCCGGGAGAGGCTGGCGGGCATCGAGGGCGCGACCGCCATGCTCGATCCGGAGGTCGCCGGCAAGCTCGATGAGCTGGACGCAAACTATCGCAGCTACCTCGGGATCCGCAGCGATGTGGCGGCCCACTTCGAAGGATGCGGCTACGCGTTCTGGCAGGTTGATCCCGATCGGCTGCGCAGCTTCGACGAGTACGTCGACGATATCAAGAAGGCCATCGATGCCAACGACATCGCCCTGTCGCTGCGCCTCGCGCTCTGGCGCATCATCCACCTCGACCCCGAAGTCGAATTCCCCGAATGGATCTGGGACGCGGCACGGATGTCCGACTACCTCTGCAAGAACGGCCAGCGCGAACTTGAACCCCTCCGCCAACTGCTGTTCGACACCCGTCCACGGCTGCCGGCGAACGAGGATGGCACCATCGACCTGAAGTTCATCATCGCGGAATCGCTGGAGCGCGAGGGGCACGCGGACGAGGCGCTGGCCGTCTACCAGGAACTCTACGGGCAGCAGCTGGAGCAGCGCTGGCTGGTATCGCTCTTCCGGCGATGGACCGCCCTGCTGACCAATACCGGCCACGGGGACCAGGCCTTGGAGATCTACGCCCAAGCCCGGACCCTGGTCAAGGACGATGCCGACTTCCTGCCCTTTGCGATCCAGGGCATCTACGCCCTGCTGGAGCAGGGCGACATCGAGGAGGCGAAAGGCTGGATGGTCGGCATGCACGAAACCTGCAAGACCCTGGGGATCGATAACGATCTGGTCGCGCATGTGGCCCAATGGGTCGAGCTGGAAGACCAGGGCCTGCTGGAATCCTTCTGGCAATTCCGCGACAGCTGGTGGCCCCAATGGATGGCTGCACGCAGCGCCATGGGGTTGCCCACCAACGAGGTTCCCTGCCAGGCGACCTTCCACGAGTTGGGCGACGCGGGGAAGCGGCTGGGCAGCGCCATCGTCCAGAAGGATGCGGATACGGTATCCCGCGAACTGGCCGGCATGTTCTACGGGGCGAAATGGCACCCGGCCGTCTGTGCCGAGGCGGAATCGCTCATGTCCTTCATGGTCAAGCACTACCCCGATGCCGAGGCGGAGCTCTACCGTTGCGCCGCCGCCCTGGACAGCGAGGCGTTCCAGCTCGACCCGGAGGTCAAGTACGCCTGCCGGACCCGGGCGCTCGACGCCCTGCTGGAGCTGGAAGAGTATGCGGAGCTGCTGGAACGGGCGGAGGCCTGCTACAACGATCCCGAATCGGACCAGGGCGCCAGCATGTACGCCCGCTATGGTTCGCTGGCCGCCGTCAACCTCGACCGCGCCGGAACGGCCTGGGTGGGCCGCATGGAAAAGCAGCTCGAGATTCCGGAGCAGCGCTCCGATCCCTATGCCGTCAACATCCTCAGCCGGCTCTATCGGCAGGAGGGCCGCATCGCCGACGAACGCGATCTGCTGCAGGAATACCTGGCCGGCGCCACCGATACGGGCGGCGAAATGCACAAGCTGCTCAAGGGGCGCTTCGAACAGGTCCAGCAGTTGACGGACGGAAACCAGCGCCTGACCGGGGCCTTCGAGGAGTGGCTGGCCACCAACCCGCCCGGCTGGCTGGCGATTTTCCCCGACCCCGCGCTGGCGGACATGGAGATCCCGGCCATCGTGGACCGGCTCGAGGAGATCAGGAAGCAGGACGAGTCGCCCAGCTTCGAGCAGGCGACCTTCCTCATCCAGGCCGCGCGCGACGAGCGGCTCAGCTCTACGGCGCGGGAGGAGGCCTTCTTCTCCTTCCTGGTCAAGGCCCTGGGCCCCATGTGGGAAACGGAGGCCAACCTGGCCATGATCGACCAGGCCGCAAAGGATGCGCGGCTGTCGGACAGCCTACGGAGCCGGTGCGCGCACTTTTCCGCCAACCTCGCCTATATCGTCGGCATCCCCGGCTTCGTGGAGCAGACGCTGCTGCCCAACCTGGAATCGCTGGGACTGGAGGACGAAGTGGGCGACCGCAGGGAACCGCTGGTGGCCTACTCCAACCTCGACCGTTTCTCGGCCGAAGCGATTTCGGCCTGGATGGACCGCGCCGCCGAGACGATGCAGCCGTTCGACCGGCAGGGCCTCTACCTGCTGAACCAGGCCTACGAGGACCTGTGCTGGCTGGGGGCGGTCGACCGGGCCGAGCACCAGATTGCCCAGGCCAGGAAGTTCCGGTTCGACAGCAATGCCAACGGGTCCAGCTTCGCGCTGCAGCTCCAGTGGCGGCAGCAGCTCGACCGGGTGAAGGAGGCCATGCCGCTCCACGACGTGATGCAAGCCTTCTTCGATGCGGCGCTGAAGCCGGATTTCGAGCGGCCCCAATTCTCCACGGCATGGCGCTTCCCCCACGCTTCGGACCCCGTCCGCCTGCAGCCCATGATCAGGACCCTCCTGCAATACCGGCTGTTCGACCACCAGAACGTGGCCTTCTGGTCGGACGTGAACGAGGCGGAATACCTCAACGGCAACATCTGCCTCGACGAGCATAATTTCGAGCAGCTCTTCCGCCAACTGCTCGACGCCTGCGGCAAGGACCGCCAGTATGTCATGGCGATCGGCATCATTAACGAGCTCTACGACACCGACAACGCGGCCTGCCAGCGCCTGTTCGACGCGATGACCCAGCCCCTGCTGTCCCGGGCGGAACTCGAGGAGACGCGCCATGTGCTGGCGTGGAACCAATATCGCAGGCTCATCCGGCAGGGCGAGGGGAAGCGGGCGTATATCGACCTCCGCTCCGAAAGGAACCTATCCAAGCAGCAGCTCCATGAACTTTCCATGATGGCCCTGCTGGCCGCGGGCGACAAGAAGCTGCTGGGCGACTATCTTGGCAGCGCCGATCCGGACCTGCTCCTGGGCGACCATGCCCTGGCCACCACGCTCAACGCATACAGGCTGTGCGGCAGGCAGACCGAGTACGACCTGCTCAAGGACAAGGGCATCGAGGTCCTGCACGAATTCATGGCCGATGCGGTGCAGTCGGGCGGGCATCCGCCCGTCTACATCGCCATCGAACTGGCCCGCAGCATGGATGCCATGGACGCCCTGGATCCGGCGTGGGCCCGCCTGGTCGAGAACCGGGCGCGGAAGGACAGCGCCGCCTACATGCGCATGCACCTCTGCTTTGCAAGCAAGGATTGGCCAGGCACGGCGGCGGCGGCCAAGATCCTGGTGGACTGCAAGCCGCTGCACTACGAAAACTACTACTACCTCGGCAAGGCCCTGATCGAACAGGGGCGGCGGGAGGAAGGCGACAAGGCCTTGGCTCCGTTCCTGGCCTACTGCAAGGACTCGGAGCAGTACGGGGATGCCGTGCGCCTGCACGAGCAGATCCAGGCAAAGCCGAAGCCATAACCTGCACGCCCCACCAGGAACGGAAAACCCCGCGGCGCAGCGCGGGGTTTCCTATTGGTAGGGACGACTGTCCCCAGTCGTCCGCGGCGTCCCGAAGCTTCGGCGCGCCCTACCGCTCCAGCAGGATGCGCAGCATGCGGCGCAGCGGCTCGGCGGCACCCCAGAGGAGCTGGTCGCCGACGGTGAAGGCGGCAACGTATTCCGGACCCATCTTCATCTTGTGGATGCGGCCGACCGGGACCGTCAACGTGCCGGAAACGGCGGCCGGGGTCAGGCGCTTGAGCGTGTCGGGCTTGTTGTTTTCGACGACATCGACCCATTCGTTGTCGTTGCGCAGGATCTCCATGATGGCTTCGACGGAGATATCCTTCCTGAGCTTGATGGTCAGGCCCTGGCTGTGGCAGCGCATGGCCCCGACGCGGACGCAGAGGCCGTCGATCGGAATGGGTGTCGCGTTCCCGAGGATCTTGTTGGTTTCCGCGTAGCCCTTCCACTCCTCCTTGGTCTGGCCGCCGTCGACCGCCTTGTCGATCCACGGGATCAGCGAGCCGGCCAGCGGGGCGCCGAACTGCTCGATCGGCAGCTTGTCGCTGCGCAGCGCCGCGCTGACCTTGCGGTCGATGTCGAGAATGGCGGACGCGGGATTCTTGAGGTCTTCGGCGGCGGCTTCGAACAGGTGGCCCTTCTGGGCCAGCAGCTCGCGCATGTTCTGCGCGCCGGCGCCGGAGGCGGCCTGGTAGGTCATGGTGGAGATCCACTCGACGAGGCCGGCCTTGAAGAGGCCGCCGATGGCCATCAGCATCAGGCTGACGGTGCAGTTGCCGCCGATGAAATCCTTCTTGCCTTCCGCCAGCGCCTGGTCGATGACCGGACGGTTGACGGGATCGAGGATGATGGTGGCGTCGGGCACCATGCGCAGGGCGGAGGCCGCGTCGATCCAGTAGCCGTTCCATCCCTTGGCCCGCAGCTCGGGGTGCACCTTGTTGGTATAGTCGCCTCCCTGGCAGGTGATGAGGGTCTCCATCTCCATGAGGGCGTCGAGATCGTAGGCGTCCTTCAGGAGCGACGGTCCCTTCCCCACGTCGGGGGCCGGTTGCCCGGCCTGGGAGGTGGTGAAGAAGACGGGATCGATGTAGTTGAAGTCGTTTTCCGCCTGCATGCGCTCCATCAGCACCGAGCCGACCATGCCGCGCCATCCAATAAGTCCGGTTTTCATCGCGAAACCCTCCTGTCCGTTGAAAGGGCCCGGACGGTATTTGATTTGAAATGCAAACGCAAGGCGCTATTGTGCGCGGCTTCCGGGGCCGGAACACAACGGTTCCGCGAAGGGGGAAGAGGCGCGCAATGTGGATTTGGCTGGGCTTGGTTTCGATGCTTTTCCTGGGGTTCTACGACCTGTGCAAGAAGCACGCCCTCCAACGCAACGCGGTGCTGCCGACCCTCTTCTTCGCCAACCTCGTGGGCGTCGGACTGACCCTGCCCATCCTGCTCCTTTCCCGGCTGGCCCCCGAGGCGATGCAGGGAACCGGCCTCTATGCCGCCCCGATGCCGGCGGTGTGGCATGGCTACATCGCGGTGAAGTCGCTGATCGTGGGCACCTCGTGGATCTGCGCCTACTTCGCCCTCAAGCACCTGCCCATCTCGATCGTCTCGCCGATCCGCGCATCGGGGCCGGTCTGGACCCTGGCCGGGGCCATCCTGCTCTTCCAGGAACAGCCGACGCCCCTGCAGTGGGGCGGCATGGGCCTGATCTTCATCTGCTACTTCCTCTTCTCGCTCATCGGCCGCGAAGAGGGCATCCACTTCCACCGCAGCCCCTGGGTCGGCCTCATCTTCCTCGCCACGCTGATCGGCACCTGCAGCACGCTCTTCGACAAGTGGCTGATCCAGCGGCAGGGCATGGCTCCGGTCCAGGTGCTGGCCTGGTACTTCCTCTACCTCGCCATCTTCTTCACGGCCGTCACCGGCCTGCTCTGGTGGCCCCGCCGCAGGCAGACCACCCCCTTCCAATGGCGCTGGACGGTCCCCCTGATCGGCCTGCTGCTCACCCTCTCCGACTTCGTCTACTTCCTCGCCGTCGACGACCCGGACGCCCTGATCGTCATCCTCTCCGTCCTGCGGCGCTGCAGCGTGCTGGTCTCCTTCTTCGCCGGCGCCGTCCTCTTCAAGGAGGTCAACAAGCGGAAGAAATCCCTTGTTTTGCTGGGAATCATGATCGGAGTGCTTTTAATCCTGCTGTCCGATCGCTAGAACCTCTCCTATGAAGGTTGTACTCCAGCACGAGGGCCGGTGGCTCCATTTCCAGAATCCGGAGCGCGTCCTGCGGACGGACCGGATCGGGGAGGTCGTCCCCCTGCTGCGCCAGGCCGACGCGTCCGGCCTGTTCTGCGCCGGATTCGTCGCCTACGAGGCGGCCCCCGCCTTCGACCCCGCCCTGCAAACCCATCCGCCGGACGGCTTCCCGCTTCTCTGCCTCGGGCTGTTCCACGCGCCGGAGGTGCTCGATGCCATCGAGGAGGTGCCGGACGGCGCCTTCTCCATCGGCGAACTCGAACCTTCCGTGACGGAGCAGGCCTTCTGCGGCGCGATCGCCGCCATCAAGGAGCGCATCGCGGAGGGAGCCACCTACCAGGTCAACTACACCTACCGTCTCGCCGCGCCCTTCTCGGGCAATCCATGGTCGTTCTTCTGCAAGCTGGTGCGGGGCCAGAAGGCCAGCCACGCCGCCTTCGTCGACACGGGGGACTACACCATCTGTTCGGCGTCGCCGGAGCTCTTCTTCCACCGGCGGAACGGGATGCTGGTCTCCCGCCCGATGAAGGGGACGGCGCGGCGCGGCCGTACGCTGGAAGAGGACGGCATCCAGGCCGAAGCCCTGCGCCGCTCCGCGAAGGACCGCGCCGAAAACATCATGATCGTCGACATGATCCGCAACGACATCGGCCGCCTCGCCGTGCCCGGCACCGTCCAGGCCACGAGCTGCTACGACATCGAAAAATATCCCACGGTATGGCAGATGACCTCCACCGTCCGGGGCCGGGTGGACGCCCCCCTTGCCGACCTCTTCCAGGCGCTGTTCCCCTGCGCATCCATCACCGGGGCCCCGAAGGCCAAGACGATGGAGATCATCCGCGGCCTGGAATGCTCCCCCCGCAAGATCTACACCGGCGCCATCGGCTTCGCCGCCCCCGGCGGGGAGGCGTGCTTCAACGTGGCCATCCGCACGGCCCTGGTCGACCGCGCCGGCAGCCGGCTCGAATTCGGCGTGGGTGGCGGCATCGTCTGGGATTCGGACGCCGTGGCCGAATACGAGGAGACCCTGACCAAGGCGCGCGTGCTGACCCAGCCGCGGCCGGACTTCCGCCTGCTCGAAACCCTGCGTTGGGAAGCGGGTTCCGGCATCTTCCTGCTCAACCGCCACCTGCGGCGGCTGGCGGATACGGCCGCCTATTTCGACATCCCGGCCAACCCGGCCGCCATCCGGGCGGTCCTTGAAGACTATCACACTTCAAGAAGTGTGGTCATGCGTCTGCGGCTGCTGGTTTCGCGCGACGGCTCCTTTGTGCTGGAGGAGCATCCTTTGCCTGATGATGCCGCTTCGGGTTCGTCCGCCTTCCCCTTGCGGGTGGCGCTGGCCACCGGACCGGTCGATTCCGCCGACCACTTCCTCTACCACAAAACCACCCACCGCGCCGCATACGAGCAGGCGAAGGCCGACTTTCCCGACTGCGACGATGTGATCCTCTGGAATGAACGCGGCGAGGTGACGGAGAGCACCATCGCCAACGTCGTGGTCCGCCTCGGCAACCGCCTGGTGACGCCGCCCGTCGAGTGCGGCCTGCTGGCCGGCACCTTCCGCGACCAGCTCCTGGAGAACGGGGAGATCGAGGAAGGCGTGCTAACCTGCGGGCAATTGAGGCAGGCGGAGGAGATCCACCTGGTCAATTCCGTCCGCAAATGGCGGCGCGCCCGGCTGGTGGAGTAACCACCGCGCACGCTCCTCCGCTGGACAGGTCGGCCGAAGGGGCGTAGATTCCTGGTTGGAAACAGGAGAGGAAGATGAAGGTGATTGTCGATCTGACGGTGGTACCGATCGGCGTGGGCGTGTCGCTCTCGAAATACGTCGCCGCCTGCGAAGAGGTGCTCGACCGTCCCGGCCTCAAGACCGCCCTCCACGCCAACGGCACCAACATCGAGGGCGAGTGGGACGAGGTTTTCGCGGCCATCAAGGCCTGCCACGAGAAGGTGCATGCCATGGGAGCCCCGCGCATCCACACGAACATCAAGCTGGGCACCCGCACCGACCGCGCCCAATCGATGGAAGAGAAGGTGGATAGCGTAATCGCCAAACGGTAGAAGACAATGGAATCGGACATGGCCACCATGGTCTCCGTGATCAGGGCGTACGGCGTGAAGGAGGAGCGCATCCTCGCGGCGATGTCCAGGGTGCGGCGCCACCGCTTCATTCCGGAATCCTGCGGCGAGCATGACGCCTACGGCAACCATCCCTGCCCCATCGGGCACGGCCAGACCATTTCGCAACCCTACATCGTGGCCTACATGACCGAACGGATCGGATGCAAGCCCGGCGACCGCATCCTGGAAATCGGCACCGGATCCGGCTACCAGGCCGCCATCCTGGCCGAGCTGGGCGCCGAGGTCTACACCCTGGAGCGCATTCCGGAACTGGCCGGGCATGCCCGCGCGGTCCTCGCGGCGGAAGGCTACGGCCAGGTCCATGTGCGGTGCGCCGACGGCTACCACGGATGGCCCGAACACGCCCCCTACGACGCCATCATCGCCACCTGCGCGCCCGACGCGGTTCCGCGGAACCTGGCGGCGCAGCTCAAGGACGGTGGAAGGATGGTGCTGCCCGTCGGGACCGGCTTCCAGCAGCTGGTCCTGCTGGAGCGGAGCGGCGACGCCTTCCACGAGACGCCCGACCTGCCCGTGCGCTTCGTCCCCATGGTCCCCGGCCGGTGCGGGGAGGCCTGATCCGCCTTCGGCAGGCTGGATGAAATTGCTCTGGCCAACGGGGCCCTTGTGCCGGATAGTGTCGGAAGGTCCGGCAGTTGGAACACAACGGGAGGATGGCCATGGCGAGGAAGTTCGGCAGATGGGTCGCGGCAGGCGTCGCCGTTGTTTGCCTCGCGGTTCAGGTTGCAGCCATGGACAACCCGATCGCGGCGACCGTCGAGGGTTCCGTGGTCCGCTATGGCGGGCAGTACCATACCCTGGGCGCCGGAACCAATCACATGGTGCTCACCTCGGTGGATCTGGTCGCGTGGAACACGAACGGTCCCGCCCTGCCCGCCCCGGCGCGCGGCCCCTTCGACCTGCTCTACCGCAACGGACTCTTCTACCTCTACGCCCAGGACCAGGGACTGGCCTTCTCGCCGGACCCGCTGGCCCCCTTCTCGAAGTTCGCGAAGACCGGCGTCGCCGGCGAGCAGCTGCGGCTCTACCCCGACCTCGACGGCACCCTGCTCTCCATCTACCGCAAGCTCGGCAGCAAGGAGGAGGGTGAAATCTGGATGCAGCCCTACGCCGCCCCGTGGCAGGTCGCCGGACGGCCCAAACAACTGCTCGACGGACGCCGCGGCATGTGGGATTCCCTCGACAGCGCCGATCTCGGCGAACCCGACCTCCTCCACTACCGCGGCAACTACTACCTCCTCTATTGCGCCAACCACCCGGGACCGCGCACCGGCCTGCGCGAGGTCGGGGTCGCCGTCCAAGAACGGATAGACCGGCTGGAAAACGCCGACAAGGCCGCCAATCCGGTGCTTGCACGCAACACCGAGCGGCTGGCGCGGACCTACGGGGCGCTGCTGCCCAATGCCGAGTTCGGCAAATGGGAGGCGCGCTACACCTTCGACGAGCCCGAAGGCGACTGGCTGGCGCCCGACTACAAGTATTCGGGATGGCGCACCGGCGACGGCGGGTTCGGCTTCCCCTTCGAGGTGGAGGACAGTACGCAGCTGCACGCCTGCCGCACCCGGTGGAGCGAGGGTTCGATCTGGGTCCGGCGCGAATTTTCGCTCGACGGGAACCGGATGCCCAAGACGCCCGTGCTCAACCTCCGCCACGAAGGACCCGTGCGGGTCTACCTCAACGGGCGCTTCATCCATGAATCCAAATCCCCTTCGACGGCCTACTGCAACATCGACATCTCCGACGCGGCCTACGGCGCCTTCCGGCAGGGCGCCAACGTGCTGGCCGTCCAATCCTCGGCGTTGCCAGGTTTTCCGTACCGGTTCCTCGACTTCGGCCTGTCCGATGCCGGCGACCAACCGGTCGAACCGGCGGTCTACGGCCTTGATGAACCCTGCCTCGTCGAGGGCCCCAATGGCTTCGAGCACTGGCTGCTCTACCAGGCATGGTGGAACGGCCGGCCCGGCACCGGTCTCGACCGCGTCTTCTTCTACGACGCCCAGATGGTGGTCGACGGCCCCACCACCGCCGCCACGCCCGGCTACCATCCCCCGCCCGCCAGGCCGACCTTTTCCGACCGGTTTGCCGATGGCATCTCCGCATGGACCGGCCGATGGAAGCCGTCGGCCGGGGAATGGATGGCCACCAACGGCGTGCTCCGCCAGGCGGCACCGCAAGGGGCGGCGAAGGCCTACCTCGGACAATCCCCCGCCACCCACTACCTCTTCGAAACCTCGTTCCGCATGCCTCCGGAAGGGAAAGGCTCCGTGGGCGTCGTGGCCTGGAGCGACGGCAAGCGGGACCTGGTCATCGCCATCCAGCCGGCCGCCCGGTCGTGGTCGTTCCATGTCGAGCCCGGAAGCCTGCTGCCCAAGCGCTACCGGCTCCCCGCCGGCTTCAAGCTGGCCGAAGCACCGCCCCGCGCGGAAGCCCCGTCCGCCCCCCTCCACCGCCTGCGCATCATGAAGAACGGCGGCAACTTCGAGGTCCTGCTCGACGGCGCGCTCCTTACCGCCGAACGGCCGCTGGTCACGGAGCTGGCGGGTCCGGGGGTGCCGGGGCTCTACTGCGCCGATTCCGTTGCGGAATTCGACGGCGTCACCTTCACCGCCGGATGGGACGAATTCAACGAAACCATCAACGCCTGGGGCGCGGCCGCCGATGGCACCCCGGTGGGCGGCGAATGGAAGCACGATCCGGCGGCGGGGCTGGAGCAGCGCAGGCATTCCGAAACCGGCCGCGCCTTCAAGGGCGACCTGCTCGACCAGTACGAGTTCTGCGTCAGCGCGCGGCTGGAGGAACTTGAAGAGGGCAAGGAGCGGCTCTACGGCATCTTCCCCGTCTTCGCCAACCGCGACAACTACCTCCAGGCAATGATCGATACGCGGGAGCGCAAGCTGCTCGTCACCGGCAGGCTTGGGGGACGCGCAATCGCCCCGCTGGAACGGCCGCTCGCCCGCAGCATCCCGGTCCGCCACCTCTACGACACCGAAACCTCCTACCGCAACATCGCCGCATGGGTCTTCCCCCTCCGGTCGGAGTCGCTGGTCAGCGGCCTCTCGATCCGCTGGCTGGAGGGCAAATTCGAGCACCTCCGCCAGGAGTTCTTCGTGCCCGGCGATGACCTCGTCGTCCGCTACGCCAACCTCGAACCCGAGCGCGATCCGATCCTGTGGAGCGATTCGCGCTTCTACAAGGCCGACGAGCCCAAGCCGCAGATTCAACAGCCCGGCATCCTCAACCCCATCGCCATCCGGCCCCAGAAGGCCAACTACATGGGCTTCGGCCTCTTCCGCTCGACCATCTTCGTGGCCGATGCCGATACCGGCCGCTTCCTCCGGCCCTACACGCCCGGCGAAACGCTCGGCCCCAACGAGGCCATCGGCGGCAGCACCTACGAGTCCGACACCCCCTCGCGCCCGCAGGAGACGCTCATCCACGTCGAGGTGGAATCGAGCTATTTCTTCCGCTGCGTCAAGCTCGCGGACCGCGTGCTAATCGAGCTCAACGGGGTGCCGATGGCCGTGGTGCCCGGCGCCTGGCCGCCGTCGCAGGTCGGGCTCGTCACCGAGGGCCAACCCTGCATCTACAACGGCATGACGCTGATGCACCTTCCGGCGGAATAGGAAGAATCCGCTTGCCAGGGCAAGGTATTTTCATCTTATCTCAAACCTTTGAGCAACCATGGAGGAACGCATGCGGAACCTTTTCGACATCGAAGGCAGGATCATCGCCGTCACCGGGGCGGCAGGGATATTGGCGGGCGGAACGGCCCGCTATCTCCAGGCGCAGGGGGCCTTCGTGGTCTACCTCGACCTCTTCCAGGACAAGGTCGACGCCACCGTCGAGGAGGCGCGGACCATTTCCGACCGCTGCTGCGGCTTCGCCTGCAACGTCCTCGACCAGGCCGCCCTCGACGACGTCCGCGACCGTATCCTCGACCGCTGCGGCCGCATCGACGTGCTGGTGAACGGCGCCGGCGGCAACATGCCCGGCGCCACCATCGGCCCCGCCCAGGATGTCTTCGACCTCAAGATCGAGGACTACTCCAAGGTGCTCGACCTCAACCTCAAGGGCAGCGTCCTGCCGACCCTCTCCTTCGCCCGCGCCTTCAAGGCGCAGCAGTCCGGCTGCGTGGTCAACTTCTCCTCCATGTCCTCGACCCAGGCGCTCACCCGCGTGCTGGGCTACTCCAACGCCAAGGCCGCCATCGACAACTTCACCCGCTGGATGGCCACCGAGATGGCGCTGAAGTACGGCGACCGCATCCGCGTCAACGCCATCGCCCCGGGCTTCTTCATCAGCCACCAGAACCGCGCCCTGCTCACCAACGAGGACGGCTCCTTCACCGAGCGCGGGCAGCAGGTGATCAGCAAGACCCCCTTCCGCCGCTTCGGCCGGCAGGAGGAGGTCTACGGCACCATCCACTACCTCGTCTCCGATGCCGCCGCGTTCGTTACCGGCATCGTTGTTCCGGTCGATGGGGGCTTCTCCGCCTTTACCGGCGTATAGGAGCCCTGTCATCTATCCCGCCCCGGCACCGCGACCGCACGGCGCGGCGACTTGCCGGCCTTCCTTTCCTGGAGGCCGGCTTTTGCTTTCTCAACGGGCGGCAATGGTGCATAAAGGAGCGCATGAAGGTGTGCGTCCTACTGCCCGGCAGGATCAAGCCGGCGTCCCTGGCCCAGGGCCAGGAGGAGTATGCCCGGCGGCTGAAGCCGTTCGGCGTCGACGTGGTCGAGTACAAGGACGAGAAGGTGTCGTCGCGCTCCCCGTTGCAGGTCAAGGAGGCCGAGGCCGGGCGCATCGCGAAGTGCCTGAAGGAGGGCGACTTCGTCGTTGCCTGCGACGAACGCGGCAAGCCGCTCCGCACCCCGGAGCTGGTAGACCTGCTGCACGCCGCCCGCAACGGGGCGCATCCCTTCGCGGGGCGGCGGCGCATGGTCATCGTCGTTGGCGGGGCGCTGGGCCTCGCCGACTCGTTCCGGGAGCAGGCGGACGCGGCCTGGGCGCTCTCCCCGCTCGTCATGGCGGGCGGCGTTGCGCGCATCGTGCTGCTCGAAGGCCTCTATCGTGCCTTCACCGTGCTGGACGGCCACCCATACCACAACGAATAGGATGCCCATGGAAAAGGGAAATTGGTTGCAGGTTGCCCTCGCCTGCCTGGCCGCCGGGACGCTGGCGCGGGCCGAGGAACAGGTCGTGGTGCTCGGTTCGCCCCAGGCGACCAACGATCCCGCAGTGGCCGAGGCGGTGGTCGCGATGTCCGTCTCGACCAACCTGGTCCAGGAGCAGGCGGAGGCCGCTGAAGCGCAGGAGGTGGCCGAGATCGTCCGGAAGTCGGAGGAGAAGGCCCGCAAGGAGGCCGCCCCCCCGCCAGGCGACCCGTGGGACGCCTTTGCACCGCCGATCGACACCGAGTACGACTGGCTGCAGCTGACCTCGGGCGAGTGGCTCAAGGGCGACTTCAAGGTGATGTACGACTACGAGCTGGAGTTCGACAGCGACGAGCTCGACCTGCAGAAGTTCGACTTCGACGATGTCCGCCAGTTGCGCACCCGCGCCATGAAGACCGTCTTTGCCGAAGGCGAAGGCGGCCGGCGCGACACCTATGTCCTGCGCGGCCTGCTGACCATCAAGGACGACCAGGTCCTGCTGACCCGCAGCGAGCACCAGGTGGAGCTGCCCCGCTCCCGCGTGATCTCCATCGCGGGCGGCAGGGAGCGCGAGCGCGACTACTGGTCGGGCATGGCCTCGATCGGCATCAACATGCGCGGCGGCAACACGGAGACGCTCGACACCACGGTCCAGGGCCGCCTTGAGCGCCGGACCGCGCGAACCCGCCTCTATGCCGGATACCTGGCCAACTACAGTGCATCGAAGGAAGAGGAGACCTCCAACAACCATCGCGTCAACAGCCATCTCGACCGGTTCCTCACAAGCCGCTTCTACGCGCAGATCTATGCGGCCGAATACTACCGCGACCCCTTCGCCAACATCCGCAACCAATACTCGGCCGGCACCGGATGCGGCTACGACTTCATCCACAATGTGCGCACCGACTGGACGGTCGGCACGGGCATCGGCTACCAGATGATCGAATACGATTCGGTCGAGGCCGGGCGCGACAACGACAATTCCTCCCCGTTCCTCGCGGCCGGAACCCGGCTGGACCACGAGGTGAACAACGGCCTCGACCTCCTCTACGAGTACAGCCTCCGATGGCTCAACCGCGACAATGGCCTCTATACGCACCACATGATCGGCACCTTGTCGTTCGACCTCCTCTCCGATCTCGACCTCGACATCTCGCTGATCTGGGACCGCATCGAAGAGCCGCAGCCGCGTTCCGACGGCACGGTGCCGAAAAAGGACGACTACCAGCTGGTCTTCGGCCTGACCTACGACTTCTAATCCCTACGAACCCATGGAGCAGACGATCCACAGATTCCGATCCGTTGCCACCGCCCTTGCGGTCGCGGCCCTCGGCGCCGCCCTGGCCTGGCTGCTCCTGGGTCGTCCCGCGACCGGCATCGACGACGCGGACATCTTCTTCGCCTATGCCCGCAACCTGGCGGAGGGCCACGGGATGGTCTACAACGTCGGCGGGGAACGGGTCGAAGGCTTCACCTCCCTGCTGTGGACCCTGGTCTGCGCGGGCTTCTTCCGCCTCTTCGATGCGGTCGAGAAGCCGCTTTTCCTGCTCAACGTCCTGCTCGGCACGGCCACGCTCACCGCCTGCCTGCGCCGCACCGACCGGCCGGGCAGGTTCCTGCTCCTGCTCGCAGCCGTGCCGGGCTGGTTCGCCTGGTGCCAGGCCACCCTCATGGAAACGGGGCTCTGGTGCCTCCTCGCGACCCTCTCGGTCCTCGCCGCGGCGGAACAGCGGGGCCGACGACTGGCCCTGCTGCTGCCCCTGCTGGCCCTGGCGCGCCCGGAGTCAATGCTGTGGGGGGGCTGGCTGCTCCTGCTCCTCGCCTGGCGCAGCGGCCTCCGGACGGCGCTGCTGCCGGCGGCGACCTTCGGCGCGGCGCTGCTCGCGCTGCTGCTCTTCCGCCTCGGCTACTTCGGCTATCCGCTGCCCAACACCTACTACGCCAAGGTCTCCCCCGACCTGCCCACCAACCTGTGGAACGGCGGCGCCTACCTGGCCGGATACCTCTTCCTGAACCCCGCCGTCCTCTTTGCGGCCATCGCCCATGCCGGGCTCCTGGTCCAATGGCGCAGGCGCGACGCCCTCTCCGTCAGCATCGCCCTCGGGCTGCTGCCGGGCCTCTTCATCCCGGTGCTGGTAGGGGGCGACCACTTCGGCGCCTTTCGCTTCTACCAGCCGGTCTGGCCGCTCCTCGCCCTGCTGGCGATCCGCGCATGGCGGCCCGCACGGCCGCTCCCCCCCCCCATCCAGTGGGCCGCCCTGGCCACCCTCTGCCTGGCCGGATGGCTTCCCTTCCCCTCGACCGCCCGCATGGCCCACGAGTTCCGCATCGCCCGCGAAGGGCGCTCAACGGGCGAGGCGTTTGCAACGATGTTCCAGGACCTGGAACAGTGGCCGACGGTCTCGACCATCACCGCCGGGGGGATCAAGTATGCCTATCCGGGAACGGTGCTCGACCTCATGGGCCTCAACTCGACCGAGATGGCCCATGCCCCCGGCCCCCGCACCGGTTACAAGAACCATACCGCCTTCAACAACGCCCTCTTCTACGCCTGGAAACCCGACATCCTGCTGTGCGGCGATTCCGCCGAATTCGACGCCCTGGTGCTCAAGGGGCTCCACGAGGAACCGCGCTTCCGGCTGGCCTATTCCAAATGCACGCTCCACCGCAACGGCCGCGCCGTGACCGCGTGGTATGCCAACGACTTCCTCATGCGGCTGCCGGACGAGGTCGCGGTGCGATGAACGCTTGAAAGCCGCTCCCGCACGCGGTATGGGTATGCTTTTTCGACCGGGGGAAACGGATGGACATAGGCAGATGGCTCGAGCAACGGATGGTGTCGGCAAGCGCCTACCGCACCGATGAACTGCTGGATGGATTCCTACGCGAAATGGAGCGGGGCCTTGAAGGCGAAGCCAGCTCGCTGGCCATGATCCCCGCCTATGTCGGCATCGGCGCCAGGGTGCCGGCGGGCCGGTCCGTGGCGGTGATCGACGCCGGCGGCACCAACCTGCGCATCGGACTCGCACTATCCGGGCAGCACGGCGGCATCGAACTCTCGCGATTCACCAAGCAACCGATGCCGGGGCGCGACCGCGAGATCCCGGCCGGGGCGTTCTACGACCTGCTCGCCGACGGCCTCGAACCCCTGAAGGACGAATTCGAGTCCATCGGTTTCTGCTTCTCCTATCCCGCCGCCATCACACCCCACTACGACGGGCGGCTCCTGCACTGGACCAAGGAGATCAAGATTCCGGAGATGGTCGGAACGCACGTCGGAGAAGGGCTGCTCGACACCCTCGCGGCGCGCGGCATGGCGGGCCGGAAGGTCGCCATCCTGAACGACACCGTCGCGGCCCTGCTGGCCGGGCGGGTGCAGGGCGAAGGCTTCGGCGCCTCCTCCTACGTCGGCTTCATCCTCGGCACGGGCACCAACACCGCCTATGTCGAACGCAACGACCGGATCGCCAAGCTCGACGGCTACCTCCCGGCCGGCGCCCAGGCCATCAACGTCGAATCCGGCGGCTTTGCCGCCTTCCGGCGCGGCCCCTACGACCTGCTGCTCGACGAGCGCAGCGAAAACCCCGGCGGGCATGTCTTCGAGAAGGCGATCTCCGGCGTCTACATGGGGCCGCTCTGCCTCGCCCTCTTCCAGGCCTTGGCGGACGAGGGGGCCTTCTCCCAAAGGGGCCACGCGGCGCTGGCCGTCATGCAGACGCTCTCCACCATCCACATCGACAACCTGGCCACCGGCAACGGGCTGGACCCGGGCGTACTGGGCACCGAAGCCTTCAGCGACGCCGACCGGGAAGCCATGAAGACGGTTTTCCAGGCGGTCGTGGAACGCGCGGCCCTGCTGGCGGCGGTGAACATCGCGGCGGCCGTGGTCAAGTGCGGCGAAGGAGCCGACCCGGCCCGCCCCGTCTGCATCAACATCGACGGCTCCACCTACTACAAGACCCACCGCCTCGCCGATCAGGTCCAGCGGCACCTCCGCGCCATCCTCGAACCGCGCGGCCTGCACATCCGCTGCATCCACGTCGACGACGCCCCGGTCGTCGGTGCCGCCATCGCCGGGTTGACCACCTTCGCCTAAGGCGTTACAGGCAAGGCGCGCGGGCCTCACTCGTAGTCGCGCGCCTTCTCGCCCTGGTACCACGGACTATCCATGCGGAGGATTTCCCTTTCCAGGTCGACCTCCACCCGCTCCGTCGCGGCCCTATAGCCTCATCCCTCCAAACGTTCCCGAACCTTCTTCGACCACGTGGTCGAGATACGGCGTCTTGACGGAATCCCCAGACAGGGGGGAGGCCCCTTCCCCCCGTTTCCATCCGCAGTTCCAACAGGCATCGAAGGTAAACGGCGACGCTTCCCCGCACTGGTCGCATTGCCAGTGGGTATTGGCCGCCGCGAACTGTTCGAGAAAAGCAAAACCCGCATTCCCGAGGGCATCCAGGAACTCCCGTTCCTCCATCTGGCCCTGCCTGAATCGTCCGGCGACGGGCAGGAATTCCATCGCCCGCTCGGCATCGTCTTCGGAAAGGTCCATCGTGTAGCCGCAGGCTTCGCAATGCAGGGAGCAGGCGCTACTCCTGGCAAGCGCTAAACCCAGCAGCCGGACGCTTGCCGAATGCCGCATCAGCCGAAACCACCGGGCCGTCTCGCAGCGGGAGCAGGGGATGCGAAGCAAGGCTCCCAGCTCCTCCGTCCGTCCGCCGATCGGTATCATGGTCATCCTCCGCAAGGTTTTCGGGCCGATGCTATCCGGAACCGGCCACCCGTTTCGACTCCATTCCTCCACAAGGTGCCGTTGCGTTGGAGGCCGTGCGGCCGACCTTCACGCCCCGTTGCTGATGGCCAGGATGGATACGGCGTTGAAGAGCATATGCATGCCGATGCTCGGCCAGAGCGAACCGGTGCGCCAGTAGGCCAGGCAGAGCGCCGCCGACAGCAGGCCGAGTGGCACCATCGAGGGCAGGTGGAGGTGGACCAGGGCGAAAACCAGCGAAGTGGCCACCACGCCCCCAGCCAGCCCGGCGCGTTTTGCCAGGTAGGGAAAGAGGATGCCGCGAAAAATCAGTTCCTCGTAGACCGGCGCCCCGAAGACGGCCACGAGGATGTAGGCCAGCCGCAGCCAGGACCACTCGCCGCCGACCGTCTGCGCCACCTCTTGCAGTTCGACCGGCCGGTTCGTGGCCTGTTCCAGCAGCGTCTGCCAAACCTTCGATGCAACCATGACGAAGGGCATCAGCGCCAGATAGAAGGGCATGGCCAGCCCAAGGGTACGCCAGCGACGCAGTCCCATTCCGCCGACACCCCGCCCCGCGGCCCGGACCACCGCTACCATGATCGCATAGATCGCGACCGTCACGACCATGCGCGCAAACGGAAGCTGCTCCTCGTAGAAGAACCGGCCGGTGAAGGCGGCGGCGAAGTGGAGCAGGAAGAGCACGCCGAGCACCACGGCCAACTGCGCGCTGTTCCACGCCCTTGCGGCCAGCGCGTCGTCGAGCGCCGCGCGCCGAACCGGATGCCGCCGTGCATGCCTCAGCAACAGGAAGGCCGCGCCCGCTCCGCCAAGGAAGAGCGCGACCGAAAGGATTTCGACGAAGGAGGATGCCATCGCGCCCATCTTATGCGACCGAAGCCCCAAATCAATTGCGAATGTGCCGGGCGCGGCGTACCATGCGCGCATGGTCACCCCTGAAAAAACCGAAAAACTGCAGACCTGGATGGCGCAGCTCGGCCTCCGCGAAGAGGATCTGGAAGAGCATTTCATCCGCGGCTCCGGCAAGGGGGGGCAGAAGATCAACAAGACCTCGTCGTGCGTCCAGCTGGTCCATGCACCCACCGGCATCGAAATCCGCTGCCAGAAGACCCGCTCGCAGGCCGACAACCGCTACTGGGCGCGTCGCGAACTCTGCGAGCGCGTCGAGGGACTCCGGCTCGGCGAACAGAGCGCCCGCCGGCAGGCCATCGAAAAGATCCGCCGCCAGAAGCGCCGCCGCTCCCGGCGCGCCAAGGCGCGCATGCTCGAGGACAAGACGAAGCAGGGCGCCAAGAAGCGCGCGCGCGGCCCCGTCCGCTCCGACGAATAGCGCATGGAGCAGACACCGGTTGAGTTGCCGTTATTGGGCGATGTGTCCCGCACCGCCGTGGACGGCTGGGGACAGCCGTCCCTACCAGTGGAATCGGCAGCGGCATCCCATCCGTGAACTGCCCTAGGCGGAGCGGATCACGACCTTGCGGCCGTCGAGCCGCAGGTTTTTGGTCCCCTCGCGCACGGCGTGGGAGGCCTCCTTGGAAACCTCGAAGAACGACATGTCGCGCCCGAGATCGATGGCCCCGACCTGGTTGGAGGGAATGCGGCAGCTTTCGCAGACCAGGCGGACAATCGCACCGGCGTTGATGCCATGGACGCGCCCGACACTGATCGAGAAGCGCTTGGTGTCGTAGGCCTGCATGCGGCGGTTGCGCTGCTGGTTCTGCGTACGCTGCTGGCCTGGTTGCCGCTCCCGCTGCGGCTTCGCCTGGGCGTTCAGGTCCGCCGCGTCGCGGTAGTAGTCGAGGAAGTGGTTGAACTCGGCGGCAACGAACCGCTTGATGATCTCCTTCTTGTCGAGGTGGCAGAGCGCCTCGTAGGCGGGCGGCAGGTAGTCGCGGATCTCCTCCTCGTTGATCTCGGTCTCCACCACGCGATGGATCAGCGCAAGCAGCTGGTTCTCGCAGACGGCCCGCGCGTCGGGCACCTTCTCCATGCGGATGCGGATGTTGTTGCGGCGCTCCAGCTCGGCGATGCGCCGGCGCTCGTGCATGTTGATCAGGGCAATGGAGACGCCCGACTTCCCGGCGCGCGCCGTCCGGCCGGAACGATGGGTGTAGGCGGCCACTTCGTCGGAGAGCTTGTAGTGGATCACATGCGTGATGTCGTCGACGTCCAGGCCGCGGGCCGCGACGTCGGTGGCGACCAGCACGCGCAGCGAGCGCTGGCGGAACTTGCGCATGACCGTATCGCGCTGCGCCTGCGAGAGGTCGCCATGGAGCGCTTCGGCGGAATAGCCGTCGGCGAGCAGCTTTTCGGCGACCTCCTGCGTTTCGGTCCGGGTGCGGCAGAAGACGAGCCCGTAGATTTCGGGCAGGTAGTCGAGGATGCGCTTGAGCGCGGCATAGCGGTCGCGCTCATGGACCATGAACCCATAGTGCTCGATGTTGGCCGCCGACTCGTTGCGGCCGCCGACGGAGATTTCGGCGGGGTTGTCCAGGTAGGTCCGGGCGATCCGCTCGACCCCCTTGGCCATGGTGGCGGAGAAGAGCCAGGTCGAGCGCTCGGCGGGCGCGCGCCCGAGAATCGCATCGAGTTCCTCCTTGAAGCCCATGTTGA
This sequence comes from Kiritimatiellales bacterium, assembly GCA_003246265.1. Lineage (GTDB taxonomy): Bacteria > Verrucomicrobiota > Kiritimatiellia > Kiritimatiellales > Pontiellaceae > Pontiella. The sequence goes on from QKAU01000081.1 coordinate 26,007, forward strand.
GCATCTCGTCGGCTTCGTCGAGTATGACGACCGACACCTGCTCGAGCCGGGCGGCCTTGCGTTCGATCAGGTCGAGCAGCCGGCCGGGCGTGGCCACGATGATCTGCGCGCCATTCCGGAGCTCGCGGATCTGGGTGGAGATGTTGGCGCCCCCGTAGACCGCCGCAATCCCCAGTCCCGGGCGGAAGCGGGAGAAGTTTTTCAGGTCCCCCGCAATCTGCAGGCACAGTTCGCGGGTCGGACAGAGCACGACGCCCTGCACGGCTTCCCGCTGCGCGTCCACCCGTTCGATGAGCGGGAGGCCGAAGGCGGCGGTCTTGCCGGTGCCGGTCGAAGCGAGCCCGACGAAGTCGCGCCCGCCCTGGAGCAGCAGTGGAATGGCCTCGGCCTGGATCGGCGTCGGGGTTTCGAAGCCGAGGGCCTGGATGGCCTTGAGCGTTTCGGGGCCAAGCCCCAGTTCGGTGAATTTCATCATGTCCTTGCCCAGCACGGAGGCTGTCTCGCCGAAGCCCCCTCCCCGCGCCCATCGCAAGGAACCGGCCCCGAATGAACGGAACGGCCAGAGGCGGTTCCGCAAAATGAGCGGCCATGTATACGCCTATCCGGCACGGACGCAACCCATTAAATGGACAAATCGCTCCGGCGCCTAGAAGTCGATGCCGCGCCGCGCCTTGATCCCGGCGGCGAAGGCGTGCTTGGCGTTGTTGATCTCGGCGACGGTGTCGGCCAGCTCGCGGATGGCGGTTCCGCCGCCCCGCCCGGTGACGACCACGGTCTGTTCGGGCGGGCGGTTGCGGATGGTGTCGAGCACCGTCTGCTCGTCGAGGTACTTGAAGCCGAGCATGTAGGTCAGCTCGTCGAGGACCACCAGGTGCAGGCGCTCGTCGCGCAGGAGGTTCGCGGCGAAGGTCCAGGTCTTTTCGGCGGCGGCGATGTCGCCGGCGCGGTCCTGGGTGTTCCAGGTGAATCCGGTGCCCATCTGGCAGAAGGGCATCTGCGGATAGTGCTCGCGGATGAAGATCTCCTCGCCGCTTTGCTGCTCGCCCTTGATGAACTGCACCAGTCCGACGCCGTAGCCGTAGCCGAGGCAGCGCATGATCATTCCGAAGGCCGAGGTGGTCTTGCCCTTTCCGTTCCCGGTCAGCAGGATCACGATGCCGCGCTCCTCCACCGCCTGCTCGATCTGGCGGTCGACCCGCTCCTTCTGCCGCGCCATCTCGAACTTGTGCTTCAACTGCGCCCGTTTCTGCTCGTCCATCCGTCCATCCTCCGAATTGTGCCGACCATGGCACAAACCGGATTGCCGCGACAATCCAATCCGCTATCATGCCGCGCATGACTTCGATCGAAGAGAAGGAACAGGCCCTGCTGGAGGAACTCCGCTCCTACGGCGCCATCGCCGTCGCCTACTCCGGAGGCGTCGATTCGACCTACCTGGCCGACTGCGCCCACGAGGCCCTCGGCCGCAACGCCATGATGGTCATCGCCGACTCGCCCTCGATCCCGCGCGAGGAACTGAAGCAGGCCGTCGACATGGCGACGGCGCGCGGCTGGAACCTGCGCGTCATCAAGACCGGCGAACACCTCAGCGAGGAATACCTCGCCAACCAGGGCGACCGCTGCTTCCACTGCAAGAACGAGCTTTTCACCCGCATGGAGGACATCCTCTCCGAATTCGGCGACATCGTGCTGGCGCACGGCGCCATCGAGGACGACAAGGGCGATGTCCGCCCCGGGGCGCAGGCGGCCGCCAACCACTGCGTCGTGGCCCCGCTCCAAAACGCGGGGCTCTACAAGCGGGAGATCCGCATCCTCAGCGAACGGCGCGGCCTGCCGACCGCCGAAAAGGCGTCGTTCGCCTGCCTCGGCTCGCGCTTCCCCACCGGGACGCGCATCGAGCTGGCGGCGATGACCCAGGTCGAGAAGGCCGAGGCGGTCCTGCGGGCGCGCGGCTACCGGCAATACCGGGTCCGCCACCACGGCGACCTCTGCCGCATCGAGATCGACCCGCTCGATTTCGACAAGCTGATGGACGAACGTACCGCCATCGTCGACGCCATCAGGAGGACGGGCTACCGTTTCGTTGCGCTCGACCTCTCCGGCTACTCCACCGGCTCAAGCGCCTGACTGCTGCGCCTTCTGCCGACGGGCGCGGCGGACATCGACGAAACTCTTCACGAAGAAGAAAAGCGCCAGGAGGCTGGTCGCCATCATTGCCGCCACGCGGAAAACGGCCAGGCCGTCGCCGCGTCCCGCCGCCCCGGAAAGCGGCTTGAAGAGCGCGACGAAGATCACCAGCGTAAGGAGCACCGCCACGTGGGCGATGATCTTGTCCTCCTTCTTGACGCCGGGATGCAGGAATACCAGCACGACCCCGAAACCGACCGGAATCAGCGCCGTCTTCGAGGGCTCGGCCGAACCGAACCACGCCCACAGGCCGAACCCCACCAGAACCAGGGCATTGATCAAATTCGCGGTATGCGCCTTCATGGTTTTTCCTTTCCGATCGTCTCTGCCAGAAACTGCGCGAAGCGCGCCCACGACTTGCGGTCGGCCTCCTCGCGGTAGCGGTCCGATCCGAAGACCGTCCACGCGTGCGGAGCGCCGCCATAGGTGGTCATTTCGTGCGGCACCCCCGCCGCTTCCAGATCGTTGGCCAGCTTGGCGAACTGCTCCATGGTGACGCCGGTGTCGGCCGAACCGTGCAGGATGAGGCACGGGGCCCGGGTCTTCGAATAGTCCTGCCCCTCGGGAAGCGCGAGTCCGCCATGGAAGGTGGCGAAGCCCTTCAGATCCGCGCCCGAGCGGGCGAACTCCAGCACCGCCGTCCCGCCGAAGCAGTAGCCCATCGCCACGCAGCGGCCGATATCCAGTCCCTGCCGGCGCGCCTCGTCGAGCGCCCCCTGCATCAGCCTGCGCATCTGCGGGCGGTCGGCGTCGAGCTCGCCGGTGCACTTGCGCTTGTCGGCCAGTTCCGTGGGGCGCACGCCCGCACCGAAGAGATCGGCGCAAAAGACGGAATACCCCATTCCAGCCAGCATGCCCGCCCGTTGGATTTCATATTCGGTCAGCCCATCCCAGTCGTGCACCAGCAGGACGAGCGGGGCCCCCGGCGCGCCCCGTTCGAGATAGCCTTCGAACGCCTCGCCATCGATGGCGTATCGGACGGGCCCGCCACCCAGCGCCACCCCGGCCGCCAGCAGCAGCCATCCCGCAATGATCCGTTCCATGTCGCCTCCTTGATTGCCGGGCATCATACCCGGCGCAGGAAGGTTGGCCACACAAAACAAGACCGTAATTGTACTGTTTGATGGAAGGGCCGCGTCCCTGGCGGCCTTTCCGGTCGGTTCCTACTGCGCGGCCTTCTGTCCCTGGCGAAGCTGCTGCGCTCCGCCGAGCTCGGCGAAACCGGTCTTTTCCAGATCGGTCCAGAGGGTGCCTTCGCCGGCATGGATGATGTTGAGCTTCATCTGCGGGTTGAGCGTATCGGCGAAGCGCCAGCGGGCATAGGCCAGCGGATCGCCGAAGGCGATGGCCTTGAGTTGCAGGCCGTTGGCCAGCTCGCCGTCGACCTTGCGGAGGGCCTCGGCCTGGGCCTCGCCCAGCACGCGGACCTTGTCGGCATTGATGCCGGCAGTCTGCTTCTGGATCTCGGCCACCTTCTTCAGGGTCTGGGCGCCGATTTCGGCCACCTGCTTCTCCAGGTCGGCGGCGATCTCGGCCTTGAGCTTCTCGGTCTCCTGCTGGACCTTTTCGCCGTACTGCTGGATGAGCGAGAGCTGGGTATTGAGTTCGGCCTCCTTGCGGGCGGTGTTCTGCCGCTCCTTGTTGGTCAGGTCCTGCTCGACGGCGATGCTCGCCTGCTGGATCGGCGCGCGGATCTCGTCGGGGACCTCGACATGCCGGATGAGCGCGTTGTAGACCTTGATGTCCTTGCCGCCCAGCGTCTGGACGAGCGACTCGGTCAGGTCGTTCTGGAACTGCTCGCGCCCCTCGCCGACGATGAAGTCCTTGGCCCGGTACTCGGAACCCTTGTTGCGGGAGATGGAGGTGATCTGCGGCATGATGATCTTGTCGATCACCGCCGGAAGATCGCCGTAGCGCCGGTAGATGCCGGCGATGGCGGAGGGATCGAACTCGAACTCCACCGTCAGGTCGAGGCTGATGTTGAAGCCGTCGCGCGACGGGAAGCTGACCAGCTCCATCAGGTTGACGGCTTCGTCGCGCATGGCGGCCGGCGCGGCCTGGCGCACCGGCTTGCCGGGCGCGAACTCCACCTCCTGGCCCCGCTTGAAGAGCGATTGGGCCACCGACTTGCTGCGGCTGTAGTAGTCGGCCCGCTTGGCCTCCTGCTGCTCAAGCACATTGGCCTGCAGCGCGTTGAGCGCACGGTTCTGGCCCAGCTGGCGCGCCTTGGTGACCACCTCGCCCCCGCCCTGGCCGAGCAGCGACACCTGGTTGATGCCGATCTCGAGCACATCGACCTTGTACTCCTTCGGGTTGACGTAGTAGAGCCCCGGCTGGAGCACGTCGCGGCGCACCCCCTTCTGCTTTTCGCCGGCAAACTCGCCGCTGGGCGCCTGCTCGCCCGACAGCGAGGTCACGACCCCGGCATAGCCGATCGGGATGCTGATGGCGTCGACAATCTCGAGATTGTAGCCCTGCGGATTCAGTCGGTATTTGCCCGGACCGAGCACGCTGCGCCAGATCCCTTTCTGGCCGCGCTCCGCGATGAACTCGCCGGAGGGCAGCTCGGCGCCCACCTTGGAGGTGACGATCCCGACCTTGCCCGGTTCGATGACGACCTGCTTCTCGATCCGGTGCTCGTAGAAGATCGGGTTGAGGAAGTGGCGCCCCTCGCCGAGCGGCTCCTCCCAGATCCCCTTCTGGCCCCGCTTCGCCAGGATCTGCCCGGGAGCGAGGGGTTCGCCCGTCTTGGCGGTCACGATCGCCATTTCGTTCGGGCCGACGTAGAAGCGGCAGAAGCCCCACAGCCAGAGCAGCTGCAGCAGCGCGAGGAATACGACGATTCCGACAATGGCCTTGATGGCGGTTTTCATTGCGCACCTCCCTTCGCCGGGGCGAACGTGCCGAAGATGCCGCCGACCCCGTCCGGCGCATCGGATCCCAGCACCGAGCGAACCTGCGGCCCGAGTTTTTCATACAGTACGTAGCGCGCAAAGCCGTCGCCACCGCCGAGGGCCGCCACACGGGCCGCCAGTACGGCGGCCTCCGCCTCGTTGCGCGCCTTGATGGCGTCCTTCTCGCCGTCCGCCGTCAGCAGGATCGCCTCGGCCTGGAAGAGCGCCGCCTCGTATTCCACCTTCGCCACGTCGAGCTCCTTCTGCGCGGCGATCAACCGTACCGACTGGTTCTGCTCCGCATCGATGACGGCACGGATGCGGCGGGTGTCGGCCTCCACCTTTTCGCGGTTCTGGACCGCAAGCATTTCCTGCCGGGTCAGCTCGGCCTTCGACTTCGCCTGGACGATCTGCTGCTCGTACTTGGCCGCCTCCTGCACCGCCAGTTCGCGGTCGCGGTTGATGCTGGCGATCTCGTCGGGCACGATGATCTTGCGGATGTTCACGACCTTGATGTCGACGCCCCACCCCTTGGATTTCCGGCGCAGGTGGTCCTCCAGCTCGCTCTGGAACTTCTGGCGCGTTTCGCCGACGATGAAGTTCACCGCCGGCTGCTTGCTGCCCTCGATGCGGCTGAAGCCGCGGGCGCGCGGCAGGATCAGCTTCTTGACGATGTCGTCCATGTCGCCCACGCGGTGGGTCAGGAAGGCCGCGTTCTCGCGTTCGATGGCGAACTCGATGTAGGCCTCGACCGTCACGGTGAACCCGTCGAGGGTGAGGAAGTTGATGACGTCCTTGCCCGACATTTCGAAGGGCTGGCTCTGCAGGTTGACCTCGACGGTATTGAAGATGTAGGGGTTGAGGTAGTGCGTGCCCGGATCGAGCAGCCGGCCCGTCACGCCCTTCAGCCCCGGCTCCACGAGGAAGGTGTTGCGCTTGCCGGCGGGAACCTCGCCGTTCAGCACGTCCTGGCCGGTCAGCGCCGTCACCACGCCCACATGGCCGGGGCGGATGTTGATGGCGTCGAACAGGGCGACGTGGTAGGCGAAGGGATTGACGCGGTACTTGCCGGGCCGCAGGATCTCCTCGACGATCCCCTGCTGGCCGTCGCCGGCGATGATCTCGCCGGGCGGCAGCTCCTGGCCATAGAGGCGCGTCAGCACCGCGAGCTTGCCGGCGGGCACGTCGAGGATGCGCTGGATGCGCCAGCCCCAGGTGTAGGGGTTGCGGAAGTAGCGGCCTTCCGGGAGGACATCGAGCTGGATGCCCTTCTGCCCCGCCTGCAGCGCCAGCACCTGCCCGGGCGGCAGGTTCTCCCCGGTCTTGCGGACCAGCACCGCGAGCTCGCCCGGCCCGGGTTCGATGCGGCAGAAAAACCAGAAGAAGACGAACGCCCCCACCAGCGCCCCCACGACCAGCACCGGCGCGGAGGCCAGCAGCGGCAGGTTCAACCGCACCTTGGGCGGCTTGAATTCGATCGGATCGCTCATCTTTTTCCTCCTTGTTTCCAGAACCCCGCCCTGGCGGGCGGCTCAAATCTTGCTCCCACACTCCTGGCAGAACCTGGAATCCTCCTCGTTCAGCCTGCCGCAGGCCGGGCACTTGACCATGACCACCCGCTCCGGCTTGCCACCGAGGTCCAGCCGCGCCTCGCCGAGCGCATCCTTCATCATCCCGCCCGCCATGCGGCTGTAGGGTTCCAGGTCGCGCCGCGCCTGCTCCGGATCGAGCACCATGCCGGAACCGGCCAGGCCGCGAGCCCCCACTCCGCGCACGATCGCGCCCACGATCAGGAGCGCCATGCCGCCAAAGCCCCGGAGCATGCTGGAACGCGCGTTCGCTTCGAAATTGCCGAAGTCGCCAAAGTGCAGGGCACCCGTGATGAACACGGAGATGAAGAGCAGGCCCCCGGCCATCATCAAGGCAAGGCCGAGATAGAATGCCGCCTTCCGCCCTTCCGATATCGTCCTTCCCATGCCACCCTCCCCTGCAAACCCGCCTGTTGAATGCCGCGAGGCTAGCATCCCGCGGCGAGGCGACCCACTACAATTCCGTTCGAATCTTGCAACAAAGGGGCTAGACGTCGGTCGCGATCGCCTCGGCCAGGCCCGTGTAGGTGGCGGGCGACATCGCCAGCAGGCGCTGCTTGTCGCCGTCCGGCAGGTCGAGCCCTTCGACGAATTGGCGGATATCCTCGCGGGTGATCGCCTGTCCGCGGGTGAGCTCCTTGAGCTTCTCGTACGGCTTCTCGATGCCCGCCTTGCGCATGACGGTCTGGATCGGCTCGGCCATGACCTCCCACGCGCGGTCGAGGTCGTCGGCGAGCTTCTGCTCGTTGAGCTTGAGCTTCCCGAAGCCCTTGAGGGTGGATTGGTAGGCGATCATGCTGTAGCCGAAGCCGACGCCCATGTTGCGCAGGACGGTGGAGTCGGTCAGGTCGCGCTGGAGGCGCGAGATGGGCAGCTTGGCGGAGAGGTGCCCGAAGAGGGCGTTCGCCAGCCCGAGGTTGCCCTCGGAGTTTTCGAAATCGATCGGATTGACCTTGTGCGGCATGGTGGAGGAGCCCACCTCGCCCTTGACGGTCTTCTGGCCGAAGTAGGCCATGGAGATGTAGGTCCAGATGTCGCGGTCCAGGTCGATGAGGATGGTGTTGAAGCGGGCGACGGCGTCGAAGAGTTCGGCCATGTAGTCGTGCGGCTCGATCTGGGTGGTGAAGGGGTTCTGCTTCAGGCCGAGCCGCCCTTCGATCACGCCGGCGGCCAGCGCGGGCCAGTCCACCTCCGGATAGGCGGCGCAGTGCGCGTTGTAGTTGCCGACCGCCCCGTTGAGCTTTCCAAGGAGCTCCACCGCTTCGATCTTCCGCACCTGCCGTTCCAGGCGGTTGGCAAAGACGGCCAGCTCCTTGCCGATGGTGGTCGGCGACGCCGTCTGCCCGTGGGTCCGCGCCAGCATCGGCACGCCCTTCCACTGCGCGGCAAACCCCTTGAGCCGGTCGACGATCTCCCGCTGCAGCGGCTGCAGGACCGCCAGGCCGTCCTTGAGCATCAGCGCATGCGAAAGGTTGTTGATGTCCTCCGAGGTGCAGGCGAAGTGGAGGAATTCGGAACGCGTTTCGAGCGCGGTGCCTTCGATCTTGCCCTTGAGGTAGTATTCGACCGCCTTGACGTCGTGGTTGGTGGTGCGCTCGATCTCCTTGACCTGTTCCGCCTCCGCCGGGGTGAAGCCGTCGATGATCGCAGCAAGGAGCGCACGCTCCCCGTCGTCCAGCGCCGGGCATTCGGGCATGCCGGGCTCCGCGCAGAGCGCCTCGAGCCAGAGCACCTCGACCCGCACCCGGTTGCGCACCAGGGCGTATTCGGAGAAGCATTCGGTCAGTTCGGCCACTTTGGACGCGTAGCGGCCGTCGATCGGCGTGATGGCGGTTATCATGTCCTTTTACCTCGGATGGGTTCGCAAAGCGCCGAATATAGGGGCCGGGCGCCGCAATGGAAACCCCGAAAGGCAGGAATCATGGGAGACCTAGCGCTTGCGGCCGGGAAACAGCTGGAAGCGGGGACGCGACTCCTTGGCGGCCGGGGCTTGGCGGTCGACCGGCAGGAATCCGCTGTCGAAGAGGGTTCCGCGCTTCGCGGCGAGAATGGTCTCGGCATGCTCCCGGAAAAGGGCCTTGCTGCATTTCATCTCCAGGATATCCCCCTTGCGGTCGCGCACGATGCAGAGGTAGCCGTCGTACTCGATCCCGACCTGCCGGCCGGCCTCCAGCCGGCGCAGGCTGACCGGCTGGGTGGCGTAGCTGGCCTCGCTCCGCCCGGCGACCTCGAACGTGAAATTGGTGGCGAGCCGCTCGAGGATCACATGCTGCTCCGTTTTTCCGGTCAGGCCGAGCAGCACGATCTCCGAGGCCAGCGGGGCATCGTAGGGCGCCGGACTGGCCTTCTTGATCGTCACCGTGGCGGCGATGCTCTCGGTCTGGGCCTGGGCGAGGTCGCGCCGGCCCAGGCCTACCGCCTCGTTCGCGCGGTCGACCTTGGCGGAAACGATGATCTCCACGCGCGGCGGGCGCAGGAGGATCGCTTCGCGCCGGTCCGCCTCGCAGAGCGAATCGAGCAGGATGCGCAGCTCCGTCCCGTCCTGCATGCGCAGGACGACCTTGGTGTCGAGGGTGATCACGTGCTCCGCCTCGATGGTCTTGCCCGCCTTGTCGGTCCAGAGGCGGTATTCGGCCCGGACCCAGGGGGCCAGCATGAGCAGGAAAAACAGGGTTGCGGTTGCCTTCATGGTTCTCTCCTATCCGTGCGCCGGATTATGCCGCGTTCAACGGAAGGGACGAACAAAAATTGCGTTGGGCTTCAGGGGCGCAGGAGTGGAGCCCACGCCGCATGCGCCGCGTGCAGGGCCCGCGCGCGATGCGAGATGCGGTTCTTCTCTTCCGCCGGCAGCTCGGCGAAGGTCAGGGCATGGCCCTCGGGAACGAAGAGCGGATCGTAGCCGAAACCGTTGGTGCCGCGCGGCGCCTCGATGATCTGTCCGGCGCAGCAACCCTGGACGGTCCGGGCATTTCCCGCCGGATCGGAGAGCGCGATGACCGTGCGGAAGCGTGCCGTGCGGTCGCTCCTGCCGGCCAGCTCGCGCAGCAGCTTGGCGTTGTTGTCGGCGTAGGAGCAGGGTTCCCCCGCATAGCGGGCGGAGTAGACGCCCGGCGCACCCCCCAGGGCGGCCACCTCCAGCCCGGAATCGTCGGCCATCGACCAGCAGCCGGTGGCGCGGGCGATCTCGACCGCCTTCTTGACCGCGTTGGCCTCGAGCGTCTCGCCATCCTCCACCACGTCGGGGATGTGCGGGAAGTCGAAGGCCGAGCAGACCTCCAGCCCCCGGAAATCGAAGATGGCGTGGATCTCCTCCAGCTTGTGGGCGTTGCGCGTGGCGATCACGAGGTTCATGGCTCCGCCTTGTCGATCTTCTCCAGCCGTTCGTTGAACCGGTCGCCAACCTCGAAAGTCAGCGCCCTTGCGTGGTTTTCAAGAAATCCATGGGTTTGCTGCTGCTCCAGCACCGATCCATCGGGCGCATAGAGCACGACCAGATGACCGGCATATCTGACGCCCTGGATGATTCCTCCCGGCTTCTCGCCGTCCATCCGATGTGTTATCTCCTGCACGCACAGCTCGCCCTTGTACCGCTCAACCATCTCCAGCGGCCCTTCGGCCTTGTCCAGGACGACATAGTTCCCCTTCCCATCCGCTCCTATGGCGAGAAACGCCCCCTTGAGGCCCTGATCCAAGGCGTCGTAGGTCAGGAACTCTACCACGAGCGCGAACCGTTGCGTTAGCTGCGCTTTCCCATCGGAGACCGGCGTTTGCGAAGACGTGCGTGCAAAACCAATCTTGTACCGCTTCGTTTCGGGCGTGGGCGGATCGAGATAGAGCCGGTCCTCTTCGGACAGCTTGGCGACATCGACCTTGAGGATGCTGCCCTTCTTGTCGCGCAGCACGACCTGGGTGCCGAACTTCTTGACCAGCTCGGCCTCGATGAGGTTTCCGCTCCGATCCGTCCAGGTCCGGTATTCCGCAACGGCTTCGCAGGCCAGCAGCCCGCACAACATGGCCCACACCCAGCTTTTCATCCCACTCCCATGGTTGCACCGGGCACCAGCGGCGCCGACGCCCGAATCCGGAGGCCAATCTACAGGGAACGGAGCGGTCGAAAAATTAAATACTCCACGAAAGTTCCTCGCCCAAACCAACGGCAGCTCTTCGCCGCATGAGGCCACCTCAAACCCACCCATCCTGAACGGTCTTGGAACAATTGGGCGGAAAAATCCTGGGATAAGGGTCAGCCCGCACATGGTAGCGCTTTATCTCGCCTCCCCTACCCGGGTGCTTTTCAGAATAGGCGATGTTGGTGGCGCGGTCGAGCAGGTCGTACCGGTAGGTGCAGGAACGATCGAGGATCTGGTTTGCGGCACAGGGCGCCAGGCCACCTACACGTTGAAGAGGAATTCGATGACGTCGCCGTCCTGGACGACGTACTCCTTGCCCTCGGTGCGCAGCAGGCCGGCCTCGCGGCAGGCGGCCTCGCCGCCCTTGGCGATGAAGTCGTCGTAGGCGATGACCTGGGCGCGGATGAAGCCGCGCTCGAAGTCGGTGTGGATGACGCCGGCGGCGCGCGGCGCGGTGTCGCCGCGCCGGATGGTCCAGGCGCGCGACTCCTTGGGCCCCTGGGTGAGGTAGCTGATCAGGCCCAGCGTGCGGTAGCCGGTATGGACGATCTGGTCGAGCCCGCTCTCCTGCACGCCGTACTCCTTGAGGAATTCGGCGCGCTCCTCGTCGGACATGCCGTTGAGGTCCTCCTCCATCTTCGCGCAGATCTTCACCACGTCGGCCCCGCCTTTCGCGGCATAGTCGCGCACGGCCTGCACGAGGGCGTTGTCCCCGGCAAGGCCGGCCTCGTCGACGTTGCAGCAGTAGATCACCGGCTTGTCGGTCAGCAGTTGAAGCTCCTTGAACGCCCGGCGGCCCGCCTCGGTCTGGCGGTCGGGGAAGGCGTGGGCCATCCTGCCGGAACCCAGGTGCGCCAGCAACGCCTCGTAGAGCGGGAGCTGCGCGGCGACGGCCTTGTCGGCCCGCGCCTGCTTCTGGATGCGGCCCAGGCGGTTCTCCAGCATCTGGAAATCGGCCAGGACCAGCTCGGTCTCGATCACCTCGATGTCGCGCACCGGATCGATCGAGCCGTCGACATGCACCACGTTGTCGTCCTCGAAGCAGCGCACCACCTCGAGGATGGCGTCGGTCTCGCGGATGTTGGCGAGGAACTTGTTGCCGAGCCCCTCGCCCTGGCTCGCACCGCGAACGAGACCGGCGATGTCGACGAAATCGACCGTGGCGTGGATGGTCTTCTGCGACTTGGCCATCGCGGCCAGCTTGTCGAGCCGCGGGTCCGGCACCGGCACGACCGCCTTGTTGGGCTCGATGGTGCAGAACGGGTAGTTGGCGCTCTCCGCGTTCTGCGCGCGGGTGAGGGCGTTGAAGATGGTGGATTTGCCCACATTGGGCAATCCGACGATTCCGACACTGAGTCCCATGGCGTCCCCTGATACGTAAAAAAGCGGGGCGCGAACCCATTCGCGCCCCGCGAAACACTCGTCACTTCTACTGCTGGTGCGACTTCTGCAGCGCACGCATGCGCTCGAGCCGCTCCTGCGCCAGCTTCTTCTTCCTGGCCGGCATGCTCTTGAACGGCTTTTCCGTCCGGAGCAGCACCCCGCCGACGTGGTTGGCGCCGCCATCCACGTAGATGGTCTGGCCCGTGATCTTCTTGGAATACTTGCCCAGCATGAAGACCACGGCGTTCGCGACCTCCTGCTTGTCGTTCACCACGTCCCAGGGGAGCGGGCTCATCTGGCGCCACGTCTTGGCCAGGTGCGCAAAGTGCGGGATCGACTTGGCGGCCTTGGTCGCCAGGGGGCCGGCGGAGATGGCGTTCACGCGGACGTGCTCCCGGCCGTATTCGCGCGCCAATGCGCGCACCAGCGCCTCCAGTGCGGCCTTGTTGACGCCCATCCAGTTGTAGTACGGGAAGGCCACCTGCGACTCGAAGGAGAGCGTCACGATCGACCCGCCCTTTTCCATCCGCTCCAGCGCAAAGTGCGAAACCGTCGCCAGCGAGGCGCAGCTGATGTGGAACGCCTGCTTGATGTCCTCGACGGCATCCGTGTACATCTGCTCGCCGAGGCAGGTCTTGGGGTTGGCGAAGCCGATCGAATGCAATACGCCGTTGATTGGACCCGTGTTTTCAAACAGTTCGCGTACTTCGCTCTCGACGGTGACATCGCAGTAGCGGATATCCATCGCGGCCTTCTCCTCGTCGGTCAGGTCGGGGCTGCGGTCGAAGAAGATGCGCTTCATCCGCTCGCTCTGGACGGTGTAGATCACCTTGCCGCCCATCTCCTCGACCATTTTGCCGGCGGCATAGGCGATCGAATCGGTGTTCAGCAAGCCCATCACGACAAAGGTACTGCCTGGTTCAACCATGGGAAACTCCTTGTGTTTGAAACGGGCGCAAAACTATCACGTTGCCCGAGTATTGCAACCGGCGAGTCCCGGCATTTTCGCGGCCGGAACCTCCGGAAAGATAGTCTCGACATGCCCGGGCCGGCGCACATAATCCGCGCGTTTCCAATCCAGGGAGGCCCGCTTGATCCATCCGCACACGGTACTGCGCTTCGTCGACGACACCATCGGCTTCGGCGTTTTCGCCACCCGCCCGATCCCCAAGGGCACCATCGTCTGGGTCCGCGACGCCCTCGACCGCGAGATCACCCCGGAGCATGTTGCCGCCCTCGACCCGGAGCTGGCCGAACGCGCCTCCCGCTACTGCTACCGCAACCGCGACGGCCACTATGTGCTCTGCTGGGACCACACCCGCTACGTCAACCACAGCTTCACCCCCAACTGCGTCACCACCCCCTACCACCTGGAAATCGCGGTGCGCGACATCGCCGAGGGCGAGGAGCTTACCAACGACTACGGCACCCTCAACATCGTGGAATCCTTCGAGCCGGTCGACGAGGGCCATGCGCGCAAGACCGTCGAGCCCGACGACCTCGTCCGCCTCCATGCGCAGTACGACCTCCAGCTCGCCGCCGCCTTCCCGTGCATCGCCGCGGTGGAACAGCCCCTGCTCCCGCTCGTGCCGGCGGCGACCTGGAACACCTGCCTGCGCATCGCCGAAGGCATCGAACCGATGCGCTCGATCCGCGAATGCCTCCACCTTCCGGCGGGCCGATAGGCTGGCCAGTTCAACCGCGCCGGTTCATGGCCACCAGCGCGGCCGTCCAGACGGCCATCGCGCCGAGGGCGATGCCGAGCACCGGCCAGCCGCCCCACAGGGCGAGCAGCGGGATCGCGGTACCGGTCCACAACCCGCCGCCCATGAACGGTTCGTGCAGCAGCTGCTTGGCGGCAAAGGCTTCGGCCGCCGCGGTTTCGTAGTCGGGATCCACCGTCCGCAGCAGCAGGAGCCCGGTGGCGGTCACCCCCATCGACTGCCCCATCTCCGCGATGCCGCGCTCGAACCAGGCATCCCTGAAGGCCCGGCGGGCGAATGCCGCCAGGCAGAGGACGTTCCAGCCGATGCCGGCCGCGATCAGGATGAGCAGCGGCAGCCAACCCCGGGCCACGACATCGAGCCGGATGGTGGCGATGGCGGAAACGACCAGGAAGTCGAGCGCGCCATTCTGGATCCGCAGCACGAGCCCTTCGTCCATATGCTCGTGCGGATCGAAGCGGTCGGCCAGCCACTGGACCGCCACCCCGCCGAGCATGCAGAGGGGGAAGAGCGGAAAGCTCTGGAAGATCTCCGCCCCCTTTTCCGGCAGATGCCCGGCCAGGAGAAGCAACCCTTCCTTCATGGCCCAGCCCAGCAGGATGGCCAGGCCGACGAAGACCAGGTGGAGGGAGAGCGTGCCGATGACATCGCCCGACACCGTCACCTTCCCGGCGGACGGGCGCAGGTCGCGCGGGATGATGCCCGCCAGCTGCTCGATCTCGAGATTCGGTTGCACCTTGAGTTCGACATGCCCCCTGCGCACCGCCCAGTTGACCATGCCCATGCCGACGATGATCGCACCCAGGATGCCGCCGGTGGCGGAAGCGAGGGCGAAGTCCTTCATCTCCGGGAAGCCGAGCCGGTCGAAGACCGGCCCGAGGCCGGCGGCGGTTCCGTGCCCCCCTTCGAAACCGACGGGCATGATCCCGGCGAAGAGGTCGGGCATGTCGAACACGGGACCCAGGAAGAGCAGCACCAAGAGGCATCCGACCGCATACTGGCCCCAGGCGACGATCTGGCCGTAGGCCAGCTGGCGGCTGCAGCTTTTCCAGACCCGTGCCACCGGTGGCAGGCGGCGGCCCAGGAAGAGGGAGGCGAAGACGATGTTGATCAGCAGGCCCGGCAGGCTGTTCCATCCGGCAACGGCTTCGGCAGGCAGGTCGAAGAGCTGGAGAAGGCAGAGCCCCAGGAGGCCGGCGACGACGCTGGCGGGCAGGTAGAGGCGCCGGAGGAGCGCGATCTTCCGGCGCAGCCAGTAGCCCGCCCCCAGCAGCAGGCAGAGCAGTCCGAACGAAAGCATTCCCCTCCTCCGTGGGGGCCGCCCGGCCGGCGGCCGCCATCAAAACATGAGGTCGAGCATGAGCGAGCCGGTGTGCTCCTCGTAGCCGTCCGCGAAGCGGCCGTTGTAGCCGACGCCGATCTCCATGTAGTCGGTGCAGGTCCAGCCCAGCCCGGCGCCGATCCCGAAGGTGTCCTCGGCCGGCGCGATGCGCGCCAGGTCGACGGCCGGAATCCGGTTGTCCGACAGGGTCGAATAGATCTCGTCCTGCAGGAATTCGTGGGCCCATTCGGCGTAGCCGGTGGCCTGGATGCGGCCGATAGGCGTGTCGACGCGCTGGCGGACCTTCAGGCCGAGGGCCGATTCCAGCCAGGTGTGCGAGTCGGCTTCGACCTGCAGCCGGCTGCCCTGCGACTCGGTTTCCGTGTGCCCGTCGGTCCGCGCATAGAGCGCGTGGAGGCCGGCATAGGGCGCGAGCGCGAACGCCTTGTAGCGGTAGTACTGGCCGACATCGAGATAGGCCCCCGCCGCGCCGCCGCGGTAGGAGGCCGATCCCCGGTAGTTCTCCTCGAGCCGCAGCGTCTCGTAGTTGGAACGCCCCGCCGCCAGCAGCGCATCGACATACAGCCCCTCCTTGCCGACCCACTCGCCATAGGCGCCAAGCCAGTAGGTTTCGCTGTCCATCTGCTCGTCGGCGCTGGTCCGCGCGGCGGAGCGCGCGTAGGTATAGTTGAGGCCCAGCGTCAGCGCCTCGCCCACCAGGCGGTCGGCCCCGATGGTTGTTCCGTTGTTGTTGAGGGTAAACGCCCGCGAAGCCCCCTGGGCATCGTAGTCGCCCTGCCCCCCGTATTGCTGGATCCAGAGATGCATGTCGAAGATCGCGTTCTGCTCGCCGGGCCCGTAGGCGCCGGTCGGCGCATTGGTGCTGGCCATGAGATAGGCTTCCTGCGGAATGGCATGGGCGGTCGCCACCAGGTTCCGCCGCAGCTGCCGGGTGCGCGAGAAGACCGTGTCCTTCATCCCGCGGAAACCGGCGCGCACCCCCTCGAAACCGGCATAGGCCAGCGAGGAACTGAACTTGCCGTCGTTGGCGGCCAGCCGCACGGTGACGGTGCTTGCGCCGATATCCAGGAAGGCGTCGTAGAGCAGCAGGCGGTCCACGAGACTCGTCGTGGCGAATCCGTTCACCAGCCCGGCGTCGGCGGAAAGGATCGTAGCCTGCAGGTTGGTAGGCGCGTTCCATACTTCGATGTCGGCCGCCAAGCCCAAGAGGTCGACCGGGTTCGCGCCGCCGAATGCCAGCTCGTCGTGCGCGTCGCCGTCGACCCGCGCCCGGTAGACCGTGCCCGACGAGGTGAAGTTCCCGGCGATCTCCAGCCGGCCCAGGTCCGAATCGGCGGACATCGGGTCGATGATGCCACCCTGCATGTCGACCGTGCCGAAGGCGTCGAGCGCGCCATAGCCCGCCAAGGTGCTGTTGGTCGTGGCCAGCTGCTGGAAATTGACATACTGCCACGCATTCGACCCCTCGACCAGCATGAGCCCATCCCGCACGGCCACCGTATTGTTGAAACCGGAGTCGGCTTTGAAGATGATCCCTTGGTCGATGCCGATGTCCTGGCCGGTGAATGACAACAGGCTGTTGCCCGGACCAAAGGCGATGGTGCCCGTGCCGAGGATGGAGGTGTTGCTCGCCACGTTCATGGCATGGCCCACCTCGACCCGCCCGTCCGAAACCAGGGCAAGGGTGTTGCCGGATGCCAGCGAGAGGTCGTTGTCCACACGCCACAGCGTGTTGGAGTTTTCAACGCGCACCTGGTTCCCTGCCGCGGTGGCGGTGCCGATGTAGGCATTGCCTTCCACCACATTGGTCGCGCCATCGGCCAGCAACAGGAAATTGCCGGTGCCGTCGTGCCCGATCCACAGGTCGCCGGTGTTGGTCCAGACCGAGCCGCTGCGCAGGGCGATCGAGTTGGTTCCGGAACCGGCATCCCAGCCGATGTAGGTGGTGCCGCTCTTCATCCGCGCGCCGTTCTTCAACACCAGCTCGCTGTTCGCGGAATCCAGCCCCACGATCCACCCCGAGCCGCTGCTCCATGTTCCCCCGTCGAGGGTCAGGTCGCGCTCGCCGTCCAGATAGGTGTAGTCGCTTCCGCCGATGTTCGTGGTGGCCATGCCCGCAAGGTTTCCGCCCACCGAAAGATGTCCGCCTTCGGCCCAGTTGAAGCCGTTGGCGGAAAAGGCCGCCACGTTGAAGTTGGTGCCGATGGCGAAGAAGCCGCCGCGTTGCAGGTCCAGGTAGCTGCCGTCCGCAATTGCAAGATCGCCTACGGAAACCGAGCCGCCGCTGCGAATGATGTTCGTCCCCGTCGTGGCGGCACCGGTCCCGAGATGGAGCATGCCTTCCACATCCACCGATCCATTGCCCACGACCAGCAGGGCGCCGTTGGCCGAAGCCACCAGCAGGCCGCTGCCCGGAAGATTGGTCTGCACCTCGCCGACCACCACCCAGCCGCCGTCTTCGACCGCCAGCCGGTTGCCGCCGCCGGCGTTGACCAGGTTGGTGCCGGACCAGTAGGCCCCGACATGCAGGGCTCCGCCCGTGTTCACCCAGGCCGATCCGGCGCCGGAAACCGTCGCGGAGTTGTTGGCCGAGGTCCCTCCCCAGCCGATGTAGCCGTCGACGTTCCGGACCGTTCCCCCGTTCGTGATGGCCAGGTCGCTGCCGGATCCGTTGTAGCCCACGACCAGGTTGGTCCCGGAGAGGTTCCATACGGCGCCCGGACCGTCGAGCGTCAGGTCGCGGCCTCCGTCGAGGATCGCCGCGACGCCGGCTTCGTTCGAGGTGGTCCCCATGCCGGCCAAGGTGCCGCCCACGGAAAGGTTTCCGCCCGACGTCCAGGCGAGGTTGCCGTGGGACGCCACGTTGAAATCGCCCGACATGGCGAGGGTGCCGCCGGAGGCGAGGTTGAAGGTGCCGCCCGTGGCGATGTCGAGCAGGTCCGCCTCGACGCGACCGCCCGACTGGACGGTGACGCTGTTGCCGTTGGTGGCGACGTATAGCGATCCGTTGTTGACCCATGTCGATCCGCTGCCCGAGACCAGTACCGCGTTGTTGGTGCCCGCCACCCGGCCGTTGTTGTTGGTGAGCGCTCCTCCGCCGAGGAGGGTGAGCCGATTGCCCGTTCCTTCCAACATGAAGTCGCCGCCCGGTGTCCAATCGCCGCCGTCAAGCACGAGCGTGCGCTCCGTTCCGTCGAGGCCGTTGCTCTTGGTGAGCTTGCCGCCTACCGACAGCGTGCCCCCGCTGTTCCAGGCGACGTTGGACTGCGCATCGGCATCGTAGTCGCCGGTAATCGACAAGGTGCCGCCGCGGGCGATGGAAAGGCTGCTCCCGGCCGCCACGATCAGGTCCGCGGCTTCGATGGTGCCGTTGTTCGTGACGATCGCCGACCCCGCCAGCCCGTTGGTGCTGCCCAGGAAGAATCCGCCGGAGGTCGACAACGTGGAGCCGTTGTCCACCACAACGGACACCCCGCCGCCCGAACCGGCCGCAATGCCGCCGTCGGCCGAAGCCAGCCCATTGGTGGCGATGCCGCCCACGAGCACCCACCCCTTGTTGGTGGTCGAGAGGTTGCCGGCGGAACCGAGCCCCACCGTCAACCCGTTCGGACCGGTGTCCCAGGTCCCCCCATCCAGTACCAGGTTGCGGTTGCCGTTGAGAAAGGCGGCGCCGTTCGAGACGGTCATGCCGGTCAGGTTTCCGCCCACCGAAAGCGTGCCCCCGCTGCTCCATGCGACATTGGACTGCGCATGGGCATCATAGTCGCCAGTGATCGCCAGGGTGCCGCCGGAGGAGAGGTTGAAGGCATTGCCTTCGGCCACCGCGAGATCGTCGGCAACGATGCGGCCACCCTCGTAGACCCAGACCGCGTTGTCCGCGTTTCCGGCCGCACCGACCCGCAGGATGCCGGCATTGGTCCATGCGGCCCCGTCGCCATGGACATAGACGATGTTGCTGTAGGCGCTGGCCAGGGCCCCGACGTAGCCGTCGGCATTGAGGACCGATCCTCCCTCGACCACCTGCATCCAGTTGCCGGTGGTGGCGTTGCCGACCACCAGGTCCAGGCCCGAAATGTCCCAGGCCGTCCTGATGGTCTGGTTGGTGCCGTTTTCAAGGAGGTTCGTATATTGCGCATGCGCCCCGATGGCGAACCAAAGGAGGATGCAGGCCGTCAAGAATCGTTTCATGCCATAGGCTCCGGGATTCCAAATGGTGGAAAAAACAGGGGCGGAGCATATAGGAACGCCCGAAGGGCGAACAAGGATTATCACGGCCGGATGGACGGCCCCCTACTCGCCCGGGGGCAGGGCATATTCGAACTCGACGAGCAGCTGCTGGTACAGCGCCTGGCGGTCGGGGGCCGCGCTCCATTCCTCCAGCTTCGCGATCGGCTGGATGTCGTTGCGGTCGCGCATGTTCCGGTAGGCCGTCAGCATGGCGTCGAACGCCTCGTACTCCCCGCCGCTCGGCAGGCCGGCCGGCACGACCACCTTGAGCATTCCGGCGAAATAGGCCGCCATGAGCAGATCGACATTCCTGGGCTTCGCATAGCCCTCCTCCCAGGGGAAGAGGTCGGTGTAGACGTTCAATTCCCCCAGCGTCCGGGTCTTGGCCAGGACCTGCCGCGCCGCCAACCGCCCCCCGTAGCTGGAGGGGTCGTTGACCGCGGCATCGCACTGGGCCAGGAGCAACGCCAGGTCGCTCGACTCGCCACCCATCAAATCGATGAGCTGGACGACCATCTGGTCGGAGAGCAGCCGCGCCGTCTCGCTGTCCTTCAGGTCGTAGCGGAATTCGAGCTGGATGAACCGGTTGCGGCAGCCGGTTGCATAGAGGGCCGCGCATCGCGGCAGGGGCCGGGGCGCCCCCTCGTAGTATTGGAAGAGCGTCATGGCGAAACGCACCGTTCCCTGCATGGGCACCACCGCGCTGCCGCGCTTCTGCAACTTGCTGATCTGCCCGTTCTCCTCGCGTTCGCCCAGCTCCTCCCGGAAGCGCTGGACCAGGGCATCGATGCCCTCGCCCCCGGGGCCGTCCAGAACCTGTTCCCGGCCCAGGGTCAGGACCGAGAGCACCGCCTTGAACGAATCCCGGCCGTAGAAGATGCTGTAGCCCAGGGCGTCGCTCGTGTACTTCTCCATCCGCTCATAGGCCATGCCGCCCAACTCCGACGGGAAGACCCATCGGAGGCCCTCGTCGACCAGCACCGGAGAGGCCTGGGGCGGCGCGAAGGGGCAAAACAGGACGAGGGCGGCGATTCCCGCGGATAGCCTCATGGACATACCTCCCAGTTCATGGCGCGGAGCATAGCGGCCGGACTGCGGCTTGTATATGCAAACCCGCACCTTCGTGGCATCCCGCCGGCGACGGTATTCCGCGCTTCCCTTTGCATCCTGTTGGTGGCATCGTCGGACGACGCTGGAGACCGGCATGCCCTACACGATTGAATACCGAAAGGAGATCGACTGCATCTTCGCCACCTTCGAAGGCGCGGTCACCATGTCGGTCGTGCGCGAGTACATCGCCGAGCTGCTTCCCCTGCTCGAGCAGACGGGCTGCCGCCGCCTGCTCAGCGATTCGCGCAATGCCGATATCCAGCTCTCGTCGCGCGACATCATGCAGTTTCCCAAGCTGGCGGCGGAGTCCCCCCTGACCGAAAACCTCAAGCGGGCGGCGCTCGCGCGGGCCGGTACCAGCGGCTATGAGCTCTACGAAACCCTCTCCAAGCTGCAGCGGCAGCGGCTGAAGATCTTCACCGACCGCGACGAGGCGCTGGCGTGGCTCCTGGCCGAGGGCGGACCCGACGAGACGCGCATCGATCCGCCGTAGCCCCCGCAGGTTACGCTATCTGGGCACCATTCCTTCCACCCTCCGCACCCCCCTTCTCACACTTCATGAAGTGTGAGAAGGGCACGTTGCCCAACGACCTGCCGGGAACCGGGACTTTTATCTCGTCTTTTGGGCGGCGGTTGGAAATCCTCCACCCCATGCAGCACCCGACCAAACGCCTCCCCGCCGAATGGGAACCGCAGGACGCCGTCCTGCTGGCATGGCCCCACTCCGGAACCGACTGGAAC
The DNA here is from genome assembly GCA_003246265.1 of Kiritimatiellales bacterium. GTDB lineage: Bacteria > Verrucomicrobiota > Kiritimatiellia > Kiritimatiellales > Pontiellaceae > Pontiella. The sequence goes on from QKAU01000081.1 coordinate 47,334, forward strand.
CCGGTGCTGCACGACGCCATCCAAACCTTCGACGCCATCGCCGCCGCCATCGAACGTTTCCAGCCGGTCATGAAGGTCCGCCCCGACGCCTTCGACATCCCGACCAACGACACCTGGTCGCGCGACTTCGGCCCCATCACCATCGAGGAAAACGGCAAGCCCGTCCTGCTCGACTTCACCTTCAACGGTTGGGGCGGCAAGTTCGAGGCGGGGCTCGACAACGCCGCCACCCGCCACCTCCACGCGCGCGGCGCATTCGGCCAGACCGAACTGCGCTCCGTCGACCTGGTCCTCGAAGGCGGCAGCATCGAATCCGACGGACAAGGCACGCTGCTTACCACCACGGAATGCCTGCTCAATCCCAACCGCAACCCGCTCCTCTCCAAGGCGCAGATCGAAATCGTCCTGCAAGAGGAATTCGGCGTGGACAGGATCCTCTGGCTGGAAAACGGCTACCTCGCCGGCGACGACACCGATGCCCATATCGACACCCTCGCCCGCCTCTGCCCGGACAACACCATCGTCTATGTCGCCTGCGACGACCCTTCCGACGAACATTTCGAGGCACTCAAGGCGATGGAGCTGGAACTGTTGCAGTTTGCCGGATACCGCCTCCTGTCCCTCCCCTGGCCCAAGGCCAAGTTCGACGACGAAGGCCACCGCCTGCCGGCCACCTATGCCAACTTCCTGGCCATCAACGGCGCCGTCCTCGTCCCCACCTACAACGATCCCGCCGACGCCGACGCTCTCGCCGTGGTTGGGAAAGCCTTCCCCGGCCGCGAGATCATCGGCATAGATTGCAGTACATTGATTTTGCAGCATGGGTCGCTCCACTGCGTCACCATGCAGCTTCCCAAGGGGGTGCTACCATGACCATCCTGAAGGCAGGCCTCGTCCAGCAGTCGTGCAGCGCCGACCGTGCGGCGAACCTCGAAAAAAGCATCGCCGCCATCCGCCGCTGCGCGGAATGCGGCGCGCAGCTCGTCGTGCTCCAGGAGTTGCACGCCAGCCTCTACTTCTGCGACCAGGAAGACCCGGCGCGCTTCGACCTCGCCGAAACCATTCCCGGCCCATCGACCGAAACTTTCGGCGCGGTGGCCAAGGAACTGGGCGTCGTGATCGTGGCCTCGCTTTTCGAAAAGCGCGCACCGGGCCTCTACCACAACACGGCGGTGGTGCTGGAATCCGACGGAACGATCGCGGGCAAGTATCGCAAGATGCACATCCCCGACGATCCGGGCTACTACGAGAAGTTCTACTTCACACCCGGCGACCTCGGCTTCACGCCCATCCAGACCTCGGTCGGCAAGCTCGGCGTGCTCGTCTGCTGGGACCAGTGGTATCCCGAAGCCGCGCGCCTCATGGCGCTGGCCGGCGCGGAGCTCCTGATCTACCCGACCGCCATCGGCTGGGATCCGAACGACACGGCCGAAGAGCAGGCCCGGCAGCGCGAGGCGTGGATCACAATCCAGCGCGCACACGCCGTGGCCAACGGCCTTCCGGTTTTGGCCGTCAACCGCGTCGGCCCGGAACCCGACGGCGCGCAGTTCTGGGGATCGAGCTTCGCCGCAGGCTGCCAGGGCGAGATCCTGATGCAGGCCGATACGGCGGAGGAGACCGAACTGGTGGTCGAGCTCGACCGCGCCCGTTCGGAGACCGTCCGGCGCATGTGGCCCTACCTGCGCGACCGCCGCATCGACGCCTACGGCGGTCTGGCCCGCCGCTTCATCGATTGATACGGAGCCAATTTGGGCAGGATTGTTTCGCGCAAAGGCGCAGAGACGCAAAGTGGAAAAGCAGCTGGAACCTTGGCGGCTTTGCGACTTGAGCGAAGCGGGCGCGACGAATACATCACGTTTTGGATACGATTTATGAATCCCTACTGGACGACGATCGGGTTGCTCTGCCTGAGCAACGTTTTCATGACCTTCGCGTGGTACGCCCACCTGAAGAACCTGCCCCACCGTTTCTGGCTGGTCGCCGTGGCGGCGAGCTGGGGGCTGGCGTTCTTCGAATACCTGCTGCAGGTGCCGGCCAACCGGATCGGCCATCAGGTGATGAACGTCGGCCAGCTGAAGATCCTGCAGGAGGCGATTACGCTGACGGTCTTCATCCCCTTCTCCTTCCTCTATCTCAAGGAGAAGCTGACCCTCGACTACCTATGGGCCGGCCTATGCCTGCTCGGCGCGGTATTCTTCCTCTTTCGCGCCAAGCTCGCCGGGCCGTGACCTCGGCCGCCGCCGGATCAAGAAGAACCAGGCCCCCGCCGCCACGGCGATCGCGATCCCGGTCCCGGTCGAGACGCCATACGGCAGGCCGAACCCCTCGGGGGCGAAGAGCAGGTAGCTGGAGATGACGGCGGTCATGAACAGCGCCGGCAGCAGCGTGATCCAGAAAAACTTGCCCTCGCGCGCCAGATAGGCGGTGACCGCCCACAGCACGACCATCGCCAGCGTCTGGTTCGCCCAGGCGAAGTAGCGCCAGATCACGGCGAAATCGACCAGCGTAAGCCCGTAGCCAATGGCGAAGAGCGGGATGCAGACCACCAGGCGGTTGCGGACCGGACCCTGCTTGAAGTTGAGGGCGTCGGCCATGATCAGCCGCGCGCTGCGGAAGGCGGTGTCGCCGGAGGTGATCGGCGCGGCCACGACGCCCAGCAGCGCCAGCGCGCCGCCCACGACGCCCAGCAGCGAGTTGGAGATGTCGTTGACGACGAAGGCCGCGTTGCCCTTGTTGGCCACCATCGTTTCGTTCAGCGCGCCGACGCCGCCGTAGAAGGCCATGCCGATGGCCGCCCAGATCAGGGCCACCACTCCTTCGGTGATCATCGCGCCGTAGAAGACCTTGCGCCCCTGCGTCTCGCTGGTCAGGCAGCGGGCCATCATCGGCGCCTGCGTCGAGTGGAATCCCGAAATGGCGCCGCAGGCGATGCTGATGAACATCATCGGGAAGATCGGGAAGCGCGCCGCCTCGCTGTGCAGGTTCTTCAGGTTGCCGGCGGCGAGTTCGGGAATGTGGTAGCCCTTGGCGAAGAGCGCGACGGTGAGGCCGACGCCCATGAAGAGCAGGGCGAAACCGAAGACCGGATAGATGCGGCCGATGATCTTGTCGATGGGCAGCATGGTGGCGAGGATGTAGTAGACGAAGACCGTCCAGACCCAGAACTGCATCGTGAAGAAGGCGGGCGTCAGGCTGGCAAGGATCTTGGCGGGCCCCATGATGAAGACCGCCCCGACGATCACCATCAGCACCACGGTAAAGGCGCGCATGAAGTGCTGCGCGCCGCGGCCGAGGTAGATGCCGACGATCTCCGAGATGCTCAGCCCCTTGTGCTTGACCGAGAGCATTCCGGCGAAGAAGTCGTGGACCGCCCCGGCGAAGATCGAGCCGAGCACGATCCAGAGGAACGCCACCGGCCCCCACATCGCCCCGGCCACCGCCCCGAAGATGGGACCCAGGCCCGCGATGTTGAGGAACTGGATCAGGAAGGTTTTCCAGATCGGCAAGGGGACATAGTCCATGCCGTCGGCCATCGACATCGCCGGCGTCGGGCGTGCCGGATCGATGCCGTAGATCCGCTCGGCCAGCCGGCCGTAGAGCGCATAGCCCAAAACCAGCAGCAAGATCGATCCAAGGAACGTAATCATTCGGGGACTCCCAAGCTATTGCGACCAAGCCCCTTTTAGCAGGAACCACCAACGAGCCGCAAGATTTCGTTCGGCACGGGCGAATCGAACACCATGCGCCGGCCGCTGAAGGGGTGGTCGAACTCCAGGTGCATGGCATGCAGCGCCATCCGGCCGGGACCGCGCCCTTTCCGGCCGTATTTGGGATCACCAACCACCGCATGGCCAATGGAGGCGAAGTGCACGCGGATCTGGTTTTTGCGTCCGGTCTCCAGCTGCACCTCCACGCCGCTGAAACGTGGCGACTCCCCGGCCACGCGGTAGCGGGTTTCCGCCCATTTCCCCCCAACCTCCGGCCCGACCACCCGCACGAACTGGTCCTCGTCTTCGGCCAGATAGCCGGAAATCGCCCCGCTCTTCGTCTCCAGCGTTCCATGGACAACGGCGAAATAGACCTTGTCGGCATCGCGCCAGCCCGCCTTGATCCGCTCCTGGACCGGTTCGCTCTTGGCGAAGACCAGCAACCCCGAGGTTTCGCGGTCGAGGCGGTGGACGGTAAAGGCCCGCAGGCGCGAACGGGAATTCCCCTTGCGGAGGTAGTCCGTGAGGATCCGTTCGACGGTACGCGTTTCATCGCGCCGGAAACTCATGGTCAGCAGGCCCACCGGCTTGTCGACCACCAGGATGTCGCGATCCTCGAACAGGAGGCGCAGGCCGGCCGGCAGCCGGAAGGGTTTGCGGTTCGTCATGCGCGGGAAGATCCGCCGAACCCCCGGACAAGGCAAGCCGCAACATCGGGCTCCGGGCGGTTTGCGGCGGTCGGCGGTCTGTGCTACCGTCCATCCCCATGTCCATCCACGACGATCTGCGCCTCCTCACCTGCCAGCCGGGCTACGAAACGCTCCTCGGCGGGGAGCTGCGGGCGCACGGCCTCGAACCGGACGCCACCGGTCCCGGCTGGGTGCTCGCACGGGGAACGGCGCCGGAAACCCTCTGCTTCGCCCACCTGCGACTGGATGGGGCGACCGCGATCGAGGCGGAATCGGTGAATGCCATGGCGGAACAGCTGCTCGCCCTCTTCATGGAGAAGATCCGGGACAGGATCCTTCCGGCGGGCTGGCCGCTCGTCTTTCGTTTCGCCGATGGCGAAAAGGGGCTGGGCCAGCGGACCCGGAGCGTGGAGAAGGAGTTCCGCGCACGCCTGAAGAAACGGATGGCCCGGCTGGAGCGGACGGCCGCGGACGAGCTCCCCCGGGGCAGCGCAACCCTCCAGGGGCTCTTCGTCTTTGCCGCCGGCTTCGGCCGGCTTTACGCCGCCACCGAGGCATGGCAGGGCGGGCAGCGGCGCATGGCCGACGATCCGGCCGCCCCGTCGCGCTCCTACCTCAAGACCGAGGAGGCGTTCGCGGTCTGCGGCCGCGAGCCCGCCCCCGGCGAAACGGTGGTCGACCTCGGCGCGGCCCCCGGCGGGTGGAGCTACAGCGCCGCCAAGCGCGGGGCAGCGGTCGTCGCCATCGACAACGGCCCGATGAAGGGCGGCGCGAAGGATCATCCGCTCATCCGACACCGGCGCGAAGACGCCTTCAAGTTCCAGCCGACCGTAGGCGAAACCTATGACTGGCTCTTCTGCGACCTCGTCGAGGACCCCCACCACGTCATGCGGCTGCTCGAACAGTGGCTTCGGGGCCGCCATTGCCGCAACTTCGTCGTCAACCTCAAGTTTGGCCGGGCCGATGCGCTGGGTCTGCTGGAAAAGGTCGAGGCCCGCATACGGCCCCTCTGCGCCACGCTATCCGTCCGCCATCTCTTCCACGACCGCGACGAATTCACGCTGGTGGGCGAAACGGCCAAGGCTTGACCGTCCCCGCGCGGAACCGTACCTTCGGACCAACCAAACGCGCGAGGTCGGAAATGAAGACGCTGCAGCACCTGTTTGAGAACAACCGGACGTGGGCCGAGCGCATCGTGCGCGAGCAGCCCGACTTCTTCGAACAGCTCTCGCGCCAGCAGAACCCCGAATACCTCTGGATCGGATGCGCCGACAGCCGCGTGCCCGCCAACGAAATCATCAACCTTCCGCCCGGCGAGGTCTTCGTCCACCGCAACATCGCCAACGTGGTGGTGCATACCGACCTCAACTGCCTTTCGGTCATCCAGTATGCGGTCGAGGTGCTCCAGGTGAAGCACATCATCGTCTGCGGCCACTACGGCTGCGGCGGCGTCGCCGCCGCGCTCGACACCGCCGACCACGGGCTGATCGACAACTGGCTGCGGCACATCCGCGACGTCTACCGCTACTATGCCGCCGAGCTCGACGCCATAGGAGAACCCGCCGCGCGCAAGGACCGCCTGTGCGAACTCAACGTCGTCGAGCAGGTCGCCAACGTCTGCAATACCACCATGGTGCGCAACGCGTGGAAGAACGGCCAGCCGCTCAACGTCCACGGCTGGATCTACCGCCTCGAAGACGGCCTGCTCCACGACCTCGGCGTCACCGCCAGCGGCTAGCCGGATGAGGCCCGCCTAGGGCAGTTCACGAAGGGGAAGCCGCTGCCGGTTTCACTGGTAGGGACGGCTGTCCCCAGCCGTCCACGGCGGTGTGGGACACACCGCCCTACCCATCAACGGCAACTCAACCGTTGTCTGCACTAGCGGCCGGCCAGCCCCTCGACGCCGCGGCGGACCAGCATGACGGCGATGGAAGCCAGCAGCAGGCTGGCGATCTTGGAAAGGATCTTCGAGCCCGTCCGCCCCAGGACCCGCTCAATGGGCCCCGAGAAGCGGAAGAGCGCTCCCGCCAGGGCCATGTTGGCCAGCAGCGCCGCCGCGGTCGCCGCCTTCCCGTGGAGCCCGGCCAGCAGGACGCAGGAGGTGAGCACGGCGGGTCCGGTAATCAGCGGCACCCCGATCGGCACCGCGCCGAGGCTCTCCGGATCCGCCTGGCGCTGGCGCTTCTCCCCCGACAACAGGTCGGTCAGCGCAATGGCGAAGAGGAGCAGGCCGCCCGCGATCATGAAGTCGAACACCTCGAGTCCGAGATAGGCCAGCAGGCTGGGACCGATCCAGAGGAACACCAGGGCCACGGTGGCGGCGGTCCCGACCGACTGCAGGATCACCCGCCTTCTCCGCGCCGCATCCATCCCCTCGGTGAGGGCCACGTAGAGCGGCAACACGCCGATGGCGTCGACCGCCACGAAGAGCGGGACGAAGCAGAGCCAGAACGTTTCCATGCATACCTCCTCAAGGCCAGCGCAAGGCAACATAGGCGATGTAGAGGACCAGCAGGAAGGCCCCTTCCAACCGGTCGATCCGCCGCCCTGTCCAGGCCAGCGGGAGCAGGATGAGCGCGCTCAGCGCCATGGCCCCGACATCGAGGCGTCCGATGCCCGGTGCCTCCAGCGGCCTGAGCGCGGCCGAAACGCCGAGGATGCCGAGCAGGTTGAAGAGGTTCGAGCCGACGATGTTGCCGACCGACATGTCGGGTTGCTTCCGCAGTGCGGCCACGACCGAGGTCGCCAGCTCCGGCAGGCTGGTCCCCGCGGCCACGATGGTCAGGCCGATGATGGCCTCGCCGACGCCCCACGCGCGGGCGATGCCGATGGAGCAGTCGATGAGCAGTTTCGAGCCGCCCCCGAGCATGGCCAGTCCGCCGGCGACGAACAGCAGGTCGAGCCACAGCCGCGCGGGGGCGTGGGGCACGGCCTGTTCGAATTCGCGCTCGACCGCGGCATTGTGCTGGCGCCGGGCCATGCGGACGATATGCGCGGTGTAGGCGGCCAGCAGCAGGACCATCAGCCCCCCGGCCCATTGCGGAACGGAACAGAAGAGCAGCAGGGCGGACAAACCCAGCGTCGTCGCGATCATGACCGGGATGTCGAGGCGCAGCAGCGCCGACTCGATGCGGAGCGGACAGACGATGGCGGCCAGCCCGAGAATGGCCGCGATGTTGAAGATGTTCGAGCCGACGACGTTGCCGACGGCGATGTCGCCATGCCCGTTGAAGACGCTCTGCACGCTCACGAGCAGCTCCGGCGCGCTGGTCCCGAAGGCGACGACCGTCAGGCCGACCACCAGCGGCGAGAGCCCCAGCCGGATGGCCAGCGCGGCGCCGCCGCGCACCAGCAGATCGGCCCCGCCCGTCAACACCAGCAGCCCCGCCAGCAACCCCATCCATTGGACGACCATGCAGCCCCCCTCGAGTTGCGCGTATTGTCGGGCATCGCCCGTGCCGATCAAGCCGAATCGTCCTGTGCGCCTAGCGGTTCGCGTTTGAGTTGCCGTGGATGGGAAGGGCGGTGTGTCCCGCACCGCCGTGGACGGCTGGGGACAGCCGTCCCTACCCGTGGAATCGGCAGCGGCATCCCATTCGTGAACTGCCCTAGCAGGTTCCGTCCACCCCGGCGACGAGGCCCCGCGCCCGTTCGAGCGCGTCGTCGATCGTGGGGTGGAAATTCCTGCGGCCGACCTCCTTCATGAAGCCGGAGCGGATGAACACGGCGCGCGGCTGCGGCAGGACGCCGGAAAAGATGAGCTCGGTCCCGTCGCGGCGGCATTTGCGGTGGAGCTCCCGCAGGACATGGAGCCCGGTGGCGTCGATGGCCGGCACGTTGCGGATGCGCAGGACCAGCGCGGCGGGCGGCCTTTCGAGGCCGCGCATGGCATTGCGGAACGTATCGGCCATGCCGAAGAAGAAGGGTCCGCTGACTTCGAACACTTCGACCCCGGGGGGCACCTCGCGCGTGGCCAGCGACATCGGATCGTCATCGGAATCGCCGTCGCCGCGCAGATTGCGGGTGATGGCGGAGACATCGGCGATTTCGGCCATGCGCCGGATGAAGAGCAGCGCGGAAAGGACGACGCCGACCTGCACCGCGACGGTCAGGTCGACGAGCACCGTCAGCACGAAGGTGAGCAGCAGGACGAAGCGGTCGCTGCGCGGGCCCTTGAGGAGGGAGATGAAGTGGTGCCGCTCGCTCATGTTGTAGCTCACCACGACGAGGATGCCGGCGAGCGTCGCCAGCGGGATCGCCTTGGCGAGCGGCGCGCAGGCCAGCAGGAGCAGGAGCAGGACGAGGGCATGGACCATGCCGGCCACCGGGGTGCGGGCCCCGCTCTTGATGTTGGTGGCGGTGCGCGCGATGGCCCCCGTTGCCGGTATGCCGCCGAAGACGATGCCCGCGATGTTGGCGATCCCCTGCGCGACCAGCTCGGTGTCCGGCCGGTGCTGGCCGCCGGTCATGCCGTCGGCCACCGTGGCGGAGAGGAGCGATTCGATGGCGGCCAGCAGCGCAATGGTGAAGGCCGGGGCAACGAGGTGGTCGAGGTTCACCCCGTGCAGGGAGGGCAGCGCGGGCGACGGCAGCAGGCGCGGCAGGTCGCCGAAGCGGCTGCCGATGGTTTCGATGTCGAGGTGCAGCAGCGCGGCGGCCACGGTGGCCAAAAGCATGGCGACCAGCATGCCGGGAACGCGCGGCGCGTAGCGGCGCAGCAGCACGATGAGCGCGACCGTGCCGATCCCGAGGGCGGCCGCGGCGGGATTGACCGTATCCAGGGCCCCGAGCATCGCGCCCCACTTGGGCAGGAAGTGCGAGGGCACCTCGGCCATGCGCAGGCCGAGCAGATCCTTGACCTGGGTGGAGAAGATCACCAGCGCAATGCCGGAGGTGAAGCCGGTGACCACCGGGAACGGGATGAAGCGGATCAGCCCGCCGAGGCGGAAGAGCCCGAAGAGGATGAGCAGCGCACCGGCCATCAGCGTGGCCCAGCAGAGCCCCGCATAGCCGAACTCGGCGAGGATGCCGGAGACGATCACGACGAACGCGCCGGTCGGCCCACCGATCTGCACCCGGCTGCCGCCGAGCAGGGAGATGAGGAAGCCCGCGACGATGGCGGTGAAGAGCCCGCGTTCGGGCGGAAGTCCGCTGGCGATGGCGAAGGCCATCGCCAGCGGGAGCGCCACCACCCCGACGGTGGCCCCCGCCGCGAGGTCCGCGGCGAGGGTGGTGCGATTGTAGTCCTTGAGCAACGAGAAGAACTTGGGGTGGAACACGGCCATCGGGGCTCCGGGATTAGTGGACCATGAAGTAGCGGAGGTAGAGGTAGAGGTGGGCGATCAGCAGCGACGCGATCATGAAGGGGAAGCCCCACTTCGTGAAGGACCAGAAGGTGATCCGGCAGTTGTTGCGGTTGGCGATCTGCGAGATCACCACGTTGGCCGAGGCCCCGACCAGCGTACCGTTGCCGCCCAGGCAGGCGCCCAGCGCCAGGGCCCAGAGCAGCGGCTCGGCGATATGCACCTTGACCAGCTCCGCATCCTCGATCCCCATCTGCTGGGCGAAGATCGGGATGATCCCCTTCACCAGCGGGATCATCGCCATGACCAGCGGGATGTTGTCGACGATGGCCGACGCGATGGCGCTGAACCAGAGGATGGTGAAGACGGTGGCCATGAGGTTGCCGCCGCAGGCGTGCAGGATCAGTTCGCCCATCTTCTCGAAGACGTGGTGGTGCTCCAGCGCGGCGATCATCATGAAGAGACCCGAGAAGAAGAGGATGGTGTTCCACTCGACGTGCGCCAGGGCGTGGTGGACATCCTTCCGGCAGACCAGCACCATGAGCATCGCGCCGGCCAGGGCAATGATGCCCGGCTCGATGTTGAGCAGGCGGCCACCGAAGAAGCCGGCGAGGATCAGGGCGAAGACGGCCAGGGCCTTCTTGAGCACGGCAGGCTGGAGGATCGCCTTTTCCGGGCGCGACTGCTCGACCCGCTTGCGGGTATGCTCGTGGGTCCGCACCGACCTGCGCATCACCAGCGCCATGAAGGTGAGCAGCACCACCATCATGATGAGCACCGGCGGGCCGAGGCAGAGCAGGAAGTCGTTGAAGGAGAGGTGGGTCTGGGATCCGATCAGGATGTTGGGCGGGTCGCCGACCAGGGTCGAGGTGCCGCCGATGTTGGAGAAGACCGCCTCCATGATGAGGATCGGCGTGGCCGGCAGCTCGAGCAGCTGGCAGAGCAGGATGGTGATCGGCGCCATCAGGATCACGGTCGTGACGTTGTCGAGCCAGGCCGACAGGAAAGCGGTCAGGACCATGAAGAGGACGGCGATGACGAGGCCGTTGCCGCGGGCAAGCCGGGCCAGCTTGATGGCGAGCCACTCGAACACGCCGGTATCGGTCAGCGTGTTGACCACGACCATCATGCCGATCAGCAGGAAGAGCACGTTGAGGTCGATCGCGTGGAGCGCCTCCTCGTAGCCGATGAGGTGCAGGCCGATCACCAGCCCCGCGCCGATGAGCGCGGCGATGGTCTTGTCGACGAGTTCGGTCGCAATGAAGAAGTAGACGACCAGGAAGAGAACAATGGGAAGCCACATGGCGGGAATCTCCAGGTTAGTAGTTGACCACGTTGTCGAGCACGGTGCCCTTGTCGATCGTGCCGATCCACCGGTTCTGCGCATCCACCACGTAGAGCTTCGGGTAGTTGCGGATCGTGAGGTCGAAGACGACCTCCATGATGGTGTAGTCGGGCGGCACGGTGCGCGCGTTGTCCTCCATGATTTCGCCGGCGGTCATGTTGCGCTCGTCGGCGAAATACTTCTCGAAGGGGTCGAACTCGGCGATGAACGAGACGCTCTTGAGCTTGGCGAAGAAGTCGGGCAGCCCGTAGCGGAAGAGGCGGCCGACGGTGATTTCGCCGAGGATCCCGTGGTTTTCGTCGACCACCGGCACCGAGTAGAGGTTGTTGACGCCCATCAGGTGCGTGCACCGGGAGACGGGCTCGGAGGCCTCCACGCTCCAGCGCGGCGGGCGCATGATGTCGCGGGCGACCAGCGGCTTGTCGATGCGCGGGTTCTGGCCCTTGAAGATGTCGCGCAGCGCCTCGGGCGTCGCCGCGGCGAGGACCTCGGCCCGCACGGCATCGTCGAACAGCAGGCGCGAGAGCTGGGCCATGAGCTTGAGCGAGATGGAGGGGTCGGAGGTCGGCACGAGGAAGAGGCAGACGACCTGGACGGGGAACTCCTCGAACATCACCGGTTCGGGCAGGGTCGCCACGGCGAAGATCGCCTGGCTGAGATGCTCGAGCCGCGCGTGCGGGAAGGCGATCGACTTGCCGACGGCCGTGGTGCGCTGCGCCTCGCGGCGGATGAGCGCCTGGAGGATCGCCTCGTGGGAAAGCTCGGGGTTGACCTCGTAGAAGGCCCCGGTGCAGAGCTGCTTCAGGATGGCGTCGAACGCGGCATCGCGGTTGGCGGCCGCCAGACCGGGCAGCCAGGATTCCATTTTGCGGGTATAGTTCAGTATGTTCATGGCCTCTCCTCCTACAGGCTGGCTTCGGCCTTGGCGCGCAGGTAGTGCCCAAGGATATGCTTGGCTTCGAGAATGCCGACGACACGGCCCTCGTCGTCGACCACGGCGATTTCCCGGACATGGTTGCGGTCCATGAGCTCGAGCACCTGCCCGAGGGGGGCGTTCGCCTGGATGGTCACGGGTTCTTCGGCCATCTCCTGCGCGGCGCGGGAATTGAGCACGAAGACGATGGCCGGGAGCATCTCGTGCGCATCGCCCTGCTGGCGGGAGAGCTTGAGGATCTCCATGGCGATCTGCTTGGCCTGGACGACGCCGCAGAGGCGCCCCTGGGCATCTTCGAGATAGACCTTGTAGCGGGTCGACGAGCAGAGCAGGTCGGCGAGCTTTTCGAGCGGGGCGGAAGCCTCCGCCCGCAGGAAGGCGGCATCGAGCAGGTAGCCGATGTCCTTGACGGTGGTATTTGCCAGATTGGCTTTCATGGGTGTTCTCCTGGGGATGGGTCGTTGGGAAACCGCGCCCGCGCGGGCGCAAGCGAAGGCGGACGGCCGCCCTGTGCGGCCCCCGCGCCAAGCAATCGCTTCCCCGGCTAGATCCGCAGGGGAACGCTCCAGCCAAAGGATTTGCCCCCCGAGAAGATGTCGGGCGGATTGCTGGCGATCTGGTCGAAGCGCGTGTTTTCGGCAAGGACGGCGAGGTCCTGGCCAAGCAGCACCAGCGTCTCGCGCAGGCGCAGGTCGCGGCCATCCTCCTCCAGCGCCCCCTCGCAGAGCCCCTCCGCCTCCCCTTCGGCCAGGCGGACCACCGACGCATTGCGCGTACCGCCGCAGGAGGCGACCTCGAGCATCCAGGCGCCGGCGAAGCCCAGCACCATCAGGAGCAGGATCCACCGCTGGGCTGGAGGGTTCGCTTGCATGGGTCCTAGGCGGCCACGGCCTGGCGGTTGACGAGTTCGGCGTTCACGCGGCGCTGGGCGGCGCGCAGGTCGAGCACGCCGAGCAGCCGGCCGCTCTCCTCGTCGGCGATCACCGGCAGCGCCTCGGCCTGCATGTTCTTCATCTCGCGGAGCGCCTCGCCGAGGTTCGTCCCGGCCAGGAGGCGGTCGCGCAGCGGCTGCATGACGTCGCCGACCACCAGCCATTGCCAGGTGTCGCGGTCGACGACCAGCTCCTTGAGCATGTCGAAGGTAAGCACGCCGATGGTCCGGCCGTCGCCGTCGACGACGGGATAGACGAAGGTATCCTGTTCGGCGAAGTGCTGGACCACCTGGGCCAGCGGCGTCCCCTCGGGCAGCGGGACGATCTCCTCGTTGACGACATCGGCCACCTTCAGTTCGGCCATGATGTCCTCTTCGGTGATGTTGCGGCCGATCTCGCCGGCCTTCTTGATGGCCAGCTTGGCGAAGGCGGGCCCGATGAGCTGGACGCAGAGGGTGGTGGCGGTGACGGTGAAGATGATCATGTCGCCCAGGCTCATCCCTTCGGTGACGCGGATATCCTGGAGGTTCTGGCTGGCGACGATGGAGAGGCCGACGGCGACGCCGCCCTGGGCGAAGAGCGCCATGCCCATGTAGTTCTGGACCGGCTTGTCGGCCTTGGACCAGCGGGCGCCCCAGTAGGAGCCGACCCACTTGCCGATGCTGCGCATCAGCACATAGGCCGCCACCAGCGCCCAGATCCACGGCGGCATGCTGCCCAGCGCCAGCCGCGCGCCGACCAGCACGAAGAAGATGATGTAGATCGGCGTCGCGAAGGAGCGCACCGTCTCGAACAGCTGCTTCGAGCGCCGCGGCGCGAGATTGATCAGCACGATCCCCACCGCCATCGTCGCGAGGATGACGTCGAGGTGGAAGGCGACCGAGAGGCCGATGCAGACGAGCAGGATGCCCACCGAAATCCCCAGCCGCTTCTCCGTCTGCGGCAGGTAGTGCATCATGGCGTTGAGGATGAAGCCGCAGGCCACGCCCAGCACGATGGCGCCCGCCAGCTCGAGGCCGGTGCGCCCGAGCGTCGCGGCGATCGACTCGCCGCCGCTCTGCGTCAGGATCGAGGCGGCGCTCGTGCCGAGGCCGTAGAGGGTCATCGCCAGCGCGTCGTCGAGCGCGACGATGGCGACGATCGCGGTGGTGAGCACGCCGGCCGAGCGGTATTCCCAGAGCACGTCGATCGTCGAGGCCGGGTCGGTGGCCGAGGCGATCGCCCCGAAGACGACGCCGGCGGCGATGGCCGTGACCCCGTCGTGGCAGACCAGCCAGACGATCAGCGAGGAGAAGAGGCCGACGAGCAGGAAGGCCGCCAACCCCTCGCCCAGCAGGATGAGGGTGAACTGCTTGCCGTATTTCTTGAAGATCGAGCCGCTCAGCTCGCCGCCCACCAGGAAGCCGATCACGCCCAGCGCGAAGTTGTTGAAGGGCCGCAGCGCCGCCACGTCCGAGGCATGCAGCAGCCCGAGGCCGGTATCGCCGATCAGCACGCCGACGACGATGTAGCCCACCACCTGGGGGATCCCCAGCTTCTGGAAGATCCACGCCCCGACCACGCCGCCCGCGATGCAGATGCCCAGGACCCCGAGAACGCCCAGCTGGAAGTCAGGCGGCATCGCGCTACTCCCCCGTCACCAGTTGTTCGTAGATGAAGGCCGGATCGTTCGACTCGATGATCCGCTGGCGGGTTTCGGCATCCTTCAGGCGGCTGCTGATGTTCGAGAGCGCGCGGATGTACTTCGCGTGCTGGTCGGAGCGCGCCGCCAGCATGCAGACGATCTGGACCGGCTTGTTGTCGAGCGAGGAGTAGTCGCCGATCGGATGCCGGCAGACCGCCACCGCCATCACCAGGTCCGTCACCGAGTCGATGCGCACATGCGGCACGCCGACGCCGAAGCCGATGCCGGTGCTCATCAGCTCCTCGCGGGCGAAGATCCCTTCGAGCAGCTCGTCGCGGTTCTTGACCGAGGGCGAGGCGGCCAGCAGGTCGACCAGCCGGGTCAGCACCGTCTTCTTGTCGGCCTCGTCGATCACCAGCACCCGTTCGGGGGCGAGGAGGGCGCCGTTGACGGCCACGCCGGGCTTGGCGGCCTGCTGGGCCTTGCTGGAGAGGCGGGAGTTGACCCAGTTTTCGACGTCTTCGCGCTTGAAGCGCCAGGTGGTACCGAGCTTGCCGCCGGGCAGGTCGCCCTTCTGCGCCCAGTCGTAGACCGTGCGCTCGGAGACGCGCAGGTAGGCCGCCACCTCTTCAATCGTCATGATTTCGTGCATAAACGCATCCTTCCGTTGAATTCGCGGAAAACTACACCCAACCGCACGGTTTGCAATAGAAAGTTTCAAAAATCCATCGGGTGCCACGCGTTTCAATTTCCAGGCATACCGCGCGGCCAATAATGGAGGTTCATACCCGTTTCCGGGGAGAAGACAGGGCTCGCCCGCCGGGCGGGCCGCGCAAGAAGAAGTGCTCCCACGGCAGTTGCGGAATACCCCGAAATGAGATCCCTGGTCTGTAGACGCCCCGACCGGATTGCGGTCCGATGGAAGAATGAAAAGAACCGTTGCGATCGAACTCGAGGTGAACGACTGGGGCCAGATTATCGATGGACTGACCAGCCGGGCGGAGCAGTATGAGCAGACGGTAAACTACTACGAGGGTGGGTATGCCGAAGGGGAAATCCTGCTGGTGCGCGATGCCGATGAAGCGCGGGTGTTGGCGGAATGGTATCGGCGTTTAGTCGGACAGATCAGGATCCAGCTGCGGTGTGATCGCCACTAAGACGCAAAGCCATGTGCGGAGGCTGTTTCCGGGAAGGGCGCCGAAGCGGCAACGCAAGGTAGACGAAGCATCTTGCTTCATTTTCCAGTCTTGGGCTGCTACCGTATCGTCAACTGGAGGTCGACATGCAAACGGCAACCGTTACTACACAGGGGCGATTCGCGATTCCGGCGGAGATTCACCTCAAACATGGCATCAAGCCGAGATCATGGGTCGGGATCGAGAAGCGGGGGCGCGTACTCACGATGCGATCTCGGTTGATTGTAACAAAGAAGAACCATTCCGAACAAATAGCACCACATACCGACTGAGACCATATGGGCAGAGCATACTACTCCGATTCGATCACTAAGTTTCTAGGAAGCGACGCAGAGACCATTCTTGGAAAGTTAGTCGAGGGCAGTGATGATACGTCGATAAGACAAACCCAGCTGGATGCATGGAAACATCAAATCGGAATTTTAAAACCCATCCTGTCGAAGTACTCTGGTTCCATTTATTTTGAGTACTCGATCCCCCGTATGGGTGAGCGCATTGATGTGGTTCTTTTGATTGGTGCGGCTATTTT
>QKAU01000059.1 GCA_003246265.1 Kiritimatiellales bacterium
GCGATGACCTGGCCGTTGAACTTGTTCGCCACGCTCGTCGTCCGGATGTACCAGTCCAGGGTAATCAGATCCGTTTCGAAATCCGGCGCGCTGTTGGTCGTGGTCCACAAGGGATCCCATCCCGCCTGATCGGTCTGCAGTGTGAGCGCCAGGTTCACGTTGAATTGGCGCATGTTCAGGCCGATGCCCAGATTGTCGATCCCATCGTTGCGTACGATCCAGACAATGTCGTCTTCATCCTGCGGATCGATGTCGGTAGCCGCCGCATCGGAGCTTAGTCCGAAGCGGAAGAACTCCTCGGCGACGGTCATGTTCGCGATCTGGGCGATATTGCCGCCATTGGTGACGATCGGCCCATCCTGGTTGGCCTTCACTGTGAAGGCAATGGAACCGCTCCAGACGGTGCCGACCCCGTTCGAACTGAACCGGCTGAAGACCACATCGTTGCCCGCATTCGTAACAAACGCGGCAAACGGCTCGGAATCGGCGAAGCCGTCACCGGCCGGATCGACCTCGAAGGCCTTCGGATTGGATGCCGTGATGGCCTTCCAGAGGCTCTGTCCATCCAGGTCGGCATTCACGTAGCCCTCTCCGGCGGTGAACGAGGTATCCAGCACCACCTGGTTTCCGACAACCGCCTCAGGCGTCGCCGAAACAGCAACGGAAACCGCGTCCGCCACGCCGGCGGACTTGGCGGTGACCTTGTACCAGTAGACCGTGCCGTTGACGACCGCCAGGTCTGCAATGGAGGTTGTCGTCAATCCGCTTCCCCCGGCGATGACCGAGTAGATGCCGTTGCTGGTGGTGGAGCGCGAAACATCGTAGGTCTGGGCATCGACGACCGTGTTCCATGAAATATCCACCACGCCGTTGCCGCCGACCGCCGAGACGGTGGGCGCAACCAGCACAGGCGCCACGCCGGCCGCTACGTCGAGGTTGATGGCATCGATCGTTGCGTCGTAGCGGTCCGTGTTGTTTCCGGGGGTGAAGTTGCAGCCGTTGTCATGCTGGATCACGAAGTAGTCCAAGGTTGCGGCGACATAGGCGTTCGACACGGTCTGGTAGACGGTGACACCCGTATTGGTGACCTGCGTGTCCAGGTTGATCAAATCGGCGGAAAGTCCGTACACGTTTGCCGTCCGGGTTTTGCGGACATTGAACACGACCCGGAGATTGTCGGTTTGCCAGTCGGAACCGCCCGCACCGTCCCAGCCGGCCTCATTGGTGCTCAGGGAACTCATGATCTCAAAGCCGCCCAGTCCGGTTTGTATGCCAATCTGAATCAAGTCGGCGTTCCCCGGGTTCTGGGTGAGCAGTCGAATATCCCATTCGTTGCCGTCGCCAGCAGAGCCTGGATTGATGCTGGCACTGGTCGTGGCCAATCCGAACTCAACGACGGCCCCGCCATTCCAAGCATTCGTATTCCGACTGAGGGAGAAGTCGATCGATCCATCCCACTCGGTATCGATCGCATTGCCCGAGGAAACAGTCAGCGATACGGGCGTGTCGTTCCCATCAAATCCGTTGCCCAGCGTGGTGATGAAGCCTGATCCTGCGGCGTCGACCACATTGAACGCATTGGTTTGGGCTCCGGCCAAAGTCCATCCCTGCTGCCCGTCCAGATTGCCATCAGCATAATCGGGCGACGCAAAGCCGGTGTTGATAAGCGAAGTGGCCCATGTTCCCGAAACGAAGCCCATGCATGCCAGCACGGACAATGCAGCTCTTTTTACCTTCATTTCATCTCCTCCATTTCATTGATTACGCCCTCCACTCTCCCTATCCAGGCTCGATATCCTTTGGAATCCGCAGCCTATGACAAGCCGTACACAATGAATCATATGGGAGGAATTCCGGATAGATGCAATTTCGGATAAAACATGCGCGATAACTTCACCCGACAAATGGATTGCTTCGCCCGAATTCGGTTTGCAACATGCCTGCAATGCTTAGGAAAAACGACATCCCGCATGTTGCCATACTCATGGGGATCCCGGATGACTGGGGTCGGAAAATCGTCAAGGGGATCATTTCCTACGCCAACAACCACGGCTCCTGGAATATCTGGATTGGCCCCCAGACCCCGGAAGGCATCGATGAACTTCCTGCGGACTGGTGCGGGCACGGCGTGATCGGCCGCATCGTTTCCCCGAAACTGTCGAAGATCCTAAGTGAATCGGCGCTGCCGGTGGTCAATGTGGCGGATTCGAAGGTGGAGGGGTTTACCGCACCTTGCGTCCGGACGGACGACAAGATTTCAACCCGGTTGGCGGTGGATTTCTTCGTCAAGCGCGGATTCCGGAACATCGCCTTTGCCGGCCCCTCCTTCCTTCCCAACGCGCGCTGGTATTCCCGGCAATTCCAGAAGGTTTTGGCCGAATACGGCCTGACCGGTTCCGTACTTCCCTTCGACAGGGGGGAAATCGTTTCCAGAAAGAAGCTCATCCCCTGGTTGCAAGCGTTGCCCAAGCCCGTCGGGATCCTAGCCTATGCGCAAGGAATTGGACGGAGCATCGTGGACAGCTGCATGGAAGTCGGCATACAGGTGCCGCACGATGCGGCCGTCCTGAGCGGAAGCTACGAGGAACTACTGTGCCATGCATGCCGCCCGGCCCTGTCCGGCATTCTTTTGCCGACCGAGCAGATCGGCTACAAGGCCGCCGAATTGCTGCACCGCATGATGCACGGGGAAGACGTTCCGCATGAAACAACCTTCATCCCGCCGCTGGGCATCAAGGAACTGCTTTCCACGGACACCCTGGCCGTGGAGGACACCGTCCTCGTCCCCCTGGTTCGCTACCTGCAGGCACATGCGTTCGAACCCATCAC
>QKAU01000023.1 GCA_003246265.1 Kiritimatiellales bacterium
GTGCTCCTCGCCCTCGCCCCGGCGGTTGGCAGGGCCGCGGACGGGCCCGCGATCAGCCTGTTCGACCCGGAGGACGGGCAGCTGGACATGTCGGCCATGCTGGCTTCCGCCAGCGGTTTCCTGCCCGTGCCCATCCTGATCACCGAACCGGCCGTTGGATATGGCGGGGGAGCGGCCCTGCTTTTCTTCCACGACTCGATCGCCGACCAGGCCAAGCGGGCGGCGGCCGGACATCCCGGGGGAAACCCCAAGCGGGTTCCGCCGCCCAGCATCAGCGGCGTGGCCGGAGCCGGAACGGAAAACGGAACCTGGGCCGCCGGCGCATTCCACCTTGGAATCTGGAGGGAGGACACCGTCCGGTACCTGGGCGGCGTCGGCTACGCCTCGGTGAACTACGATTTGTACGGACCGGCCGGCCGGGGCGTTCCGGTCAACGTCGAAGGGGCCGGGCTGCTGCAGCAGGCCATGTTCCGCATGGGGAAAAGCGACTTCTTTGCCGGAGCCAACTACAAGCTGATCGCCGCCACGGCGAAGGCGGAGTGGTTATCCACCCTACCGCCTCCCGCAGGCGAAGGCGTGGAGGTCGTGTCGGGCGGGGCCAGCCCCATCCTGGAATACGACACGCGCGACAACATCTTCACGCCGAACCACGGCATTAATTCAAAGTTCGAGTGGACGCACTTCGACGATTGGCTCGGCAGCGACAACCGCTTCGATCTGGTGGCATTCAACAACCGCCTATGGATGCCGCTGTCGGACGCCCTGGTGCTGGGCATACGGGCTGACGGAGACTTCAGCAGCGGGGACGTCCCGTTCTACATGGTTCCCTATGTCCAGATCAGGGGCATTCCCGCCATGCGCTACCAAGGCGACCATGTCGTCACCACCGAGGCCGAACTCCGCTGGGATGTCACCCACCGGTGGAGCTTGGTCGGCTTTGCCGGAACCGGCTGGACCGCGCGGGGCGACTTGCCGGAACTCGGGGAGAATGGCAACCATCCGGCGGGCGGGGTCGGCTTCCGCTACCTGCTTGCCCGGCTGTTCAAGCTGCGCGCCGGGATCGACGTGGGGTTCAGCGAAGCGGATGCCGCCGTCTATCTCACGATGGGCAACGCCTGGAATATGTAGCCGATTCGCACTGTTCATTCCGCAAGCGGAGGGTCTCCCTCGGATTTTCAGTGAACAGCCGCGTGTAGGACTGCGAAAACCGCCCCATGTGCGTGAAGCCCCATCGCCCGGCCACTTCGCTCACCCGGGCATGATCCCCGACAGCATGCATCAGTTCCATGCGTACCTGGTTGAGCCGCCGGGTCCGGAAGTATTCCACGGGCCCCATGCCGTAGGCTTCCGTGAAATAATGCTGCAGGGTTCTGCGCTTGATCCCGGCCGCCTTGCATAACGCATCCACCTGCAGTGGCTGGTGGCGGGAAGCCTCTTCACAGGCATGGCATTTCTCCAGTACATGCATGCGGAACTTGTCGCCTTCCGTATAGAGCCCTTCAAGAATCCCCTCCTTGATGCGGGTGCGGATCAGGACACGCAATGTCGCTAATATCCCATCATGCAAACGTCCTAGTTCTTTAGACGCAACCTTGCCATTCCGTTTCATAGCCTCTTCTACCAACTTCACGAGCGGCTGCAGTTCCTCCCGCGAACCTTGCAGCATCACTCGCTGTTGCGGCTTTTCGATCCAAGGATGGCTGCCAATACAGCTTTCGATGAACCCTTGAGGGAACACCAGGTTGACCCACACCAACCGGGCTGGGAACACATAGTGCATGCAGGTATCCCCCAGGTTGAGATCCAGGGTGCCGTTGTCATAGACATGGGCCTGTACCGCGGCGGAAGAATCGGGATCTACGATGAAGCCGAGGCACTCCTTTCCGACATGGAAAGTGCCCTCGTAGAGCGCCGTCCGGTTCAAGGTCCCGGCATTCAGTTGAAATCCTTCCATGGGCAGGCTGAAGGTCCATCCATCCACCGGTCCCGGCTCCAGCTGAAAAGCCCCGATTCCCGGATACATGGGCTGCACCAGCGCCGAATCAAACCGGTTGATTGTCCTATAAATGACGTTGCATGCATTCATGCAGCCCCCATTTCAGCTTGGACAGATATTGCGCAAAGCGGATAATGAAAACAGGAGCATTATGGTACTCTTTCTTCCTTCGCAGAAGGAATATACATACCAAGGAGATGATTATGCAACGACTACTGCCCGGAACGACTTCCATATTGCTGGCCATTACCCTGCACGGACAGGCCGCGCAGCAAATGAAGATGACCACCGCCATTCCTGAAGGAATCGAAACCCCGAACGTCATGGAGACGCATCTGGGAACCTTGACCTCTTTTGATGCGGTTCCCGACAAGGCAACGACCCAGAAAATCTACGACGACCTGGATCTGCGTCGCGCAACGGAAGCGTTTCTCGCGGCGCTTCCCATCGCGTCCATGGCCGCCATGGAGACGGGCGTGCGCTCGTTCGGCCCGCCGAATACCACGGCGCTGCTGTTTGAAAGCCTGATGGATTCCAAGTCGCTTTGGCTTACCCCCAACACCGTGTCCATCTACCAGGTCGCGTGGTGCGAGCTTGGGAATGAGCCCATGGTTATCGAAACGCCCCCCAAGGTGCTCGGCTTCATCGACGATGCCTGGTTCCATTATGTGACCGACTTCGGCAACGCCGGCCCCGACAAGGGCAAGGGCGGCAAGTTCCTGCTCGTCCCGCCCGGATACGAGGGTGAAATTCCCGATGGATATTACGTTGCCCACACCCTGACCTATGGCAACTGGGTGGTGTGGCGCGGCTTCCAGGTGGACAGCTCGACCGAACCCGCCATCCAGGCCACCAAATCGATGTTCCGGATGTATCCGCTGTCCCAGAAGGACAACCCGCCGAAAATGAACTTCATCAACGTGTCCGGAAACGAACACAACACCATTCACCGCATGGACTACGGCTACTGGGAGGAAGTGAACGAAACCATCCAGGCCGAGCCGGCCTCCGGGATCAGCCCCGAGGTCCGCGGCTACCTGGCGGCCATCGGCATCGAAAAGGGCAAGCCGTTCAATCCCGACGAACGGATGAGGAAGATCCTCACCGAGGCCGCCAAGGTCGGCTCCGTGACCGCCCAGGCCCTCGCGGCCCGTCCGAGGGACCCGCGCTTCTACGTCTATCCCGGCGAACGGATGTGGACCAATCCGATGCCCGGCGGCTGCTACGATTTCCTGGTCAACGGGGCCCTCTTCCATGATGCCCGCATCTACATGCACTTCTATGCCACTGGGATCACCCCCGCCATGGCGGCGCGGAACGTCGGCGTCGGCTCGCAATACCTGATCGCCTATCTCGACAAGAACGGCGATGCGCTCGACGGCAGCAAGACCTACAGGATCCACCTCCCGCCCAACGTGCCAGCCAAGGATTTCTGGTCGTTCACCCTCTACGACAACCAGACCCGCTCCATGCTCCAGACCGACCAGCGCTTCCCGGGGGTCGACAACCTCGGCGGCGTTAAGGCGAACGCCGATGGCTCCTACGACATCTTCATAGGCCCCAAGCCACCCGCAGGGATGGAGGACAACTGGATCCAATCGGTGCCCGGCAAGGCTTGGAACACCATCTTCCGACTCTACGGCCCGCTGGAACCCTTCTACGACAAGAGCTGGAAACCCAGCGATCCGGAATTGGTGGAGTAGGCCGGTTCGTGATCCTGCGAATCAAGCAACCGGGGCCCGGCATGGAAGGCGCGGGCAGGGCTCGGTTGCAGGCCGCGAGGAAATGGCAAACCGGGACCATGCGCATTCAGGAGTCGGTTCACAAGACAACCAAGGAGATGCAGATGAACAAGTATGGTGCGGAGTTTTTCGGAACCTTCTGGCTGGTTCTGGGCGGATGCGGCAGCGCCGTGCTGGCTGCGGCTTTCCCGGACGTAGGCATCGGCCTGCTGGGTGTATCGCTGGCCTTCGGCCTGACCGTGTTGACCATGGCGTTCGCCATCGGCCACATCTCCGGCTGCCACCTCAACCCGGCGGTATCCGTCGGCCTCTGGGCCGGCGGCCGTTTCCCGGCCAAGGAGTTGCTCCCCTACATCGCGGCCCAGGTCGCCGGGGGTATAGCGGCCGGAGGCATTCTCTATTTCATCGCCAGCGGCCAGCCCGGTTTCGAAGTGTCGGCGGGATTTGCCTCCAACGGCTACGGTGCCCATTCGCCGGGGGGGTACAACCTGCTCGCGGCCCTGGTCACCGAGGTGGTCATGACGATGATGTTCCTGCTGGTCATTCTGGGAGCCACGGACAAGCGGGCGCCGCAGGGCTTTGCACCCATTGCCATTGGCCTGTGCCTCACGCTGATCCATCTGATCAGCATTCCGGTAACCAACACCTCCGTCAACCCGGCCCGCAGTACGGGCGTGGCGGTGTTCGCCGGGGGATGGGCCGTCGCCCAGCTTTGGCTCTTCTGGGTTGCCCCCCTTGTCGGCGCGCTGCTCGGCGCGGCCGTCTACCGTCTCATCGGGCGCGATCTTTCGACCGCGCCGTGATGCCGGAGGGTGCTGAATTCCCGAACCGGGGGTTCCATTCCGCGACGGGAACCCCTATGCTCCCGGCTATTGCAAGGAGGTGAGCCATGAAAACGAGCCCTTTGGCAGGATTGCTTGCATTGACCCTAACCGTGGCAGTCCATGCCCAGGATGAAGGAGTTGAGGTTATGGAATCGTTGGAAGGAAAGAAGGCCCCGGCCTTCACGCTGGAAGGGAGCGACGGCAAGACCCACTCGCTCAAGGACTACGCGGGCAAGCGGGTCGTCATCTATTTCTATCCCAAGGACGACACGCCCGGATGTACGAAGGAGGCCTGCGGATTCCGCGACCTTACGGCCACGATCACCAACCTCAACACCGTGGTGCTTGGCGTAAGCAAAGACAGCCTTGCCTCGCACGACCAGTTCATCGGGAAGTTCGACCTCCCCTTCGTCCTGCTCTCCGATCCGGAGGCGAAGATGATGCAGCGGTACGGCGCATGGGGCGAAAAGGTGCTCTACGGCAAGACCTCCATGGGCTGCATCCGCTCCACGGTGGTCGTCGACGAAAACGGCAAGGTGGTCAAGCACTGGCGCAAGGTGCCCAAGGCCGAGGAGCATCCGCAGAAGGTGCTCGAATATCTCCAAGGCCTGTAGCGCAACACCTCGGCACAATAAGAAAGGCGCCCCGGCCATGACGGCCGGGACGCCCGGGTTGTGGAGGAGGAGAGATCGGTTAGCCGATGGCGTCCTTGCCCTTCTCGCCGGTGCGGATCCGGATGCACTCCGGCAGCTCGAGGATGAAGATCTTGCCGTCCCCGATGTTGCCGGTGCGCGCGCCCTTGATGATCGCGTCGACCGTGGGATCGACGTACTCGTCGTTCACCGCGATCTCCAGGCGGACCTTCTTGAGCAGGTTCACCTCGATGTCGGCACCGCGGTAGGTTTCGTGGTAGCCCTTCTGCTGTCCGCAGCCCAACGCGTTGGTAACGGACATCTTGTAGATTTCGGCCTCGTAAAGCGCCTGCTTCACAGTGTTCAGCGCTTCGGGCTGAATGTATGCAATGATCAGTTTCATGATAAAACTCCTATCCGGTTAGACGTTCGTGAAGAACTGGAAGCCATGGTAGGCCTCCATGCCGTGTTCGCCAAGGTCGAGGCCCTTCAGCTCCTCTTCCTTGCTGACGCGGATGCCGACGGTCACCTTCAGGATGAAGAAGATCAGCAGCGCGGCCGGGAAACAGACGGCACCGTAGGCCAGGACGCCAAGCGCCTGTACGCCAAGGCTGTAGTCGGGACTGAATACGCCGACAAACAGCGTGCCCAGGATTCCGCAGACCAGGTGGACGGTCGTCGCGCCGACCGGGTCGTCGATCTTCAGGCGGTCGAGCGTCATGACCGAAACGACGGCCACGGCTCCGCAGACCAGCCCGATGATGATCGAGGCGGTAACGGAAACCGCATCCGCGCCGGCGGTGATGCCGACGAGGCCGGCCAGGCAGCCGTTGAGCACCATGGTGAGGTCCGGCTCCTTCTGGATGATCCAGGAGGCGGCCATGGAGCCGACGATGCCAGCGGCGGCGGCCAGCGAGGTAGTGACCAGCACGAACGAAACCGCGCCCGGATCGGCCGACAGCACCGACCCCCCGTTGAACCCGAACCAGCCGAGCCAGAGCAGGAAGACCCCGATGGTCAAAAGCGGCATGTTGTGGCCCATGATGGCCTTGACCTTGCCGTTGACATACTTGCCCAGGCGCGGACCCAGAGCGATGATCCCGGCCAGCGCGCCCCATCCCCCGACGGAGTGGACGAGGGTCGATCCGGCGAAGTCGTGGAAGTTCTTCTCGGCCAGCCAGCCGCCGCCCCACACCCACGAACCGACGAACGGATAGACGAGCGCGACGTAGAGCGTGCTGAAGATGAGGAACGGCCCGAGCTTCACGCGCTCGGCCACTGCACCGGAGACGATCGTGGCCGCCGTGGCGGCGAACATGCCCTGGAACAGGAAGTCGGTCCAGTAGGTGTAGCCCGGATTGTAGGCACTCGTGAGCCCGCCCTCGGGGCAGGAGAGGCCCAGCGTGCCGCAGCCCAGGAACTTGCCCAGGATCCAGCCGGTGTCGCCCGGATACATCAGCGCGAAGCCGATCAGCGCGTAGGTCAGCAGGCCGATGGCGACGATCATGGTGTTCTTGAACAGGATGTTGACCGTGTTCTTGGCCCGGGTGAGGCCGGTCTCCACCGTGGCGAAGCCCAAGTGCATGATGAACACGAGGAACGTGGCCACCATCATCCAGGTGTTGTTGACGGTAAACATGGCATCGGCGGCCGTCGTCTCCGGCACGGCCTCCTCCGCCATGGCGGCCATCGGCAGGCCGATGGCGCAGAGCGCGAGCAAGAGCATCGCGAATTTCTTGATTTGGTGCATGTGCATCCTCCTGTGGGTTGTAACCTCGTTGAATCGCCGACACGGCGAGTCGTATCCGTTTTTGCAGGAGGTATGCCATCAGACAACTTACAATGCATTGCATTGTTGATGAACTGTTTATGAATAAACACACAAACAACACATGCACACATTTTTGTCTACATAGACAGCACTAATTCATATTTGTAGAAGCACGTGCAACATGATCCCCTCCTGCCGCGGCCGAGGGGAAGGCGGCTATTCGCCAGCGGCGGGCGCGAGGTTGCGCTCGACCAGGAAGGCTTCGATTTCACTGATGCGCCCCATGTCGAGCATCTGTTCGGCGATGCTCCGCGCATCCTCGAGCGTGATGGCCCCTACGAGGCGCTGGACCGTCGGCGCGTTGACGATGTCGATGCTGAAGTTCCGCAGGCCGATACCGAGCAGGAAGGGCAGCATGCGCGCATCGGCGGAAAGGTCGCCGCAGATCGAGACATCCTTGCCGTGGGTCTCGGCGGCGGCCACAATGCGGTGGATCGCGCGCAGGATCGCCGGGTGATGGGCAAGATAGAGGTTGGAGACCGCCTCGTTTGTCCGGTCGACCGCCAGCATGTACTGGATCAGGTCGTTCGATCCGATCGAGAGGAAGTCGGCCTCGAAGGCCAGCTCGTCGGCCACCTCCACGGCCGAGGGCAGCTCCATCATGACGCCCAGCTTCGTCTTGCGGTTGAAGGGGATGCCGTCGCGGTCCAGCTCGTCCATGCATTCGTAGACAATGTCGCGGGCGGCGATGAAGTCGTCGACCGACGAGATCAGGGGGAACATGATGCGCGAATGGCTGTCGGCCCCCGCGCGCAGGAAGGCGCGCAACTGCTGCGAAAAGATGTCGCGGTTGCGCAGCGAAAAGCGGATGGCGCGCATGCCGAGGAAGGGGTTGGCCTCGTTGACGTTGGAAAAGTAGGAGAGCATCTTGTCGCCGCCGATATCGAGCGTGCGGAAGGTGACGGGGCGCCCCTCCATCTGGTCGACGAGCTTGCGGTAGATGAAGAACTGCTCCTCCTCCGTGGGGAAGTCGTTGCGGACGATGAAGGGGAATTCGGAGCGGTACAGCCCGACCCCCTCGGCCTTGAACTGGCGGGCGGGCTGCAGGTCGCTCAGCAGGTTGATGTTCGCATAGATCCGCACGCGCTCCCCGCACCGGGTAAGGGTCTTCTCCTTGACGTCCGACGCGTTGTGCAGGGCTTCCCAGGTGGCCTCCAGCTCGCGGTATTTGGCATAGACCTCCTCGTCGGGATCGAGGTAGACGACCCCCTGCTCGGCATCCATGAGCAGCTCCTCGCCGTCGACGATGCCGTCGGCCAGGTCGCGGGCCACGGCGACCATCGGGATCCCAAGCGACCGGCAGATGATCGCGTTGTGCGAGGTCACGCCGCTGCTGACGATGAATCCTTCCACGTTTTCCGCGGAAAGCTTGAGGATGTCCGAGGGCAGCAGTTCGTGGGCGATGATGATCTGCCCGCGGTAGTCGAACGCCCCCGACTCCTCGCCGAGGAGGTTGCGCACCAGGCGATTCCCCAAGTCTTTCACATCCAGCACCTTTTCGCGGATGAGCGGCATCTTGCTGGCGGAAAAGATCTCGACGTAGTCGTCGACCACCTTGGCGATCGCCTTCAGGGCGGGTTCCCCCTGTTCGATCAGGCGGCCGATCCGGCCGGTGAACTGGTCGTCCTCGAGGATCAGCTGGTGGGCGCTGAAGATCAGGACGGCCACGTCCGCCAGCGTTTCGCTGGTCTGGCGCTGGAGCGCGTCGATCTGCCGGGCGGTCACCTCGATGGCCGCCTTGAACTCCTCCAGGGAGTGGGGCGGCCGGCCCGGATCGGGGAGCAGGCAGCTCTCGCTCTGCCCGGAGGAGAGGGTGAAGGCGCGGCCGCGGCCGATGCCGGGGCTGGCGGAGCGGCCGCGGAGGATGTGGATTTTCGCCTTCGGCGCGGTCGCCACCGCGGCGCGCGCCGCCTGCTCCCGGGCCTCGGTCAGCAGCTGCACGTTTTCGATCATGGTGGCGAGCTGGGCCGCGATGGCGCGCAAGGCCTTGGTGTCGTTCGCCGTAAAGCAGTTCATCTCCTTCGCCTGGACCACGAGCGCCCCGATGCGCCGCAGCCCGCGCAGGATCGGAACGGCGAGGAAGGCTTCGTACTCCTCCTCGTGGATGCCGGGGAAAAACTTGTAGGAGGGGTTTTTCGACGCCGTGCCGACGCAGATGGGCCGCAGCTCGCGCACCGCGCGGCCGGTGATCCCCTCGCCCAGCTTGAGCTTGACGGAACCGACCGCCGCATCGCTCAGCCCCTGGGTGGCGCGCAGGGTGAGCTCCCTGCCCTCCTCGTCGTAGATGTAGATCGAGCAGACGTCGGCCTGCATGTGCTTCGCCACCGCCGTGACGACGTTCTTCAAGAGCTCCTTGCGGTCGCCGCCGCTCTCGGTGAGCGATATCAGTTCGGCGATGTCGCAGACCAGATCTACATTGCGCTTTCTCATAGGGCACCCACTTGGACGGAACACAGAATATCGGGTCGTCCGCCCCGTGTCAAAAGCGGGAGATAATACAATTTCCGCGTAGACCTCCCCCACGGGCTCCCCTACTATTTATCCCCAATCCAATAGCGGGAACACGATGAACCCACCCTCCGCAGAACAACTGCTCGACCTCTACCGCCCCATGATCGCCTCGCGCTATACCGACCGCCTCCAGGCGGCGGCCGCGCAGCGCGGCGAAGTCTTCTTCTACATCCCCTCCTCCGGCCACGAGGCGAGCGCGGCCCTGGCCCCCCACCTCGGGCCGGCCGACTGGCTCCACCTGCACTATCGCGACCGCGCCCTGGCCTACGCCCGCGGCGTCTCCTGCGAAACCGTCTTCCACGGCCTCTTCAGCAAGCAGGAGTCCAACTCGGCCGGCCGCCGCATGCCCGCCTTCCCCTGCGACCCGAAGCTCAATATCCTGAGCACCCCGACCCTGGTCGGCAGCAACGTGCTCCAGGCCGTCGGCGTCGCCTCCGCGGTCGCGGACCAGCCCGGAAAACCCGTCGTGCTCGTCTCGGTCGGCGACGGCGCCACCCAGCAGGGCGACTTCTACGAAGCCGTCGCCGAGGCTGTTCGCGCCAACCTGCCGGTGCTCTTCCTGATCGAGGACAACCGTTTCGCCCTCTCCACCCTCACCAAGGGCAATACCTTCTATTCGCTCCCCGGCGGCGACGCCGAGAGCTTCTACGGCCTGCCGATCCACCGCGTCGACGGCTCGGATGCCGCCGCCACCTACGCCGTTTTCGGCGCAGTGGTCGAGCAGCTGCGCGCCACGCGCGGACCGCAGATCGTGGTATTCCAGGTCGAGCGCCTGGAAAGCCACACCAATGCCGACGACCAGAGCGTCTACCGCACCGAGGCCGAACTGCGGCAGGCCATGGAGAACGCCGACCCCTGCGTGCGGCTACGCGCGCGGCTCCTCGGCGAAGGCATTGCCGAAGAACAACTCAAGGCGATCGAAGACGCGGTGAAGGAGCAGGTCGACGCCGCCTTCCACACCGCCCGCAAGGGCACCGCGCCCAAACCCGAATTCGGC
The DNA here is from genome assembly GCA_003246265.1 of Kiritimatiellales bacterium. Lineage (GTDB taxonomy): Bacteria > Verrucomicrobiota > Kiritimatiellia > Kiritimatiellales > Pontiellaceae > Pontiella. The sequence continues at coordinate 10,534 of QKAU01000023.1, forward strand.
GCCAAGCGCCCCCTGCCCGCCCCGCGCGAGGAATACCTCGGCACGGCGGAGAACCGTACGCTCAGCATGCTCGAAGCAATGCGCGAAACCCTCAAGGCCCGGCTGGCCCGCGATCCCGGAACCACCCTGCTCGGGCAGGACATCGAGGATCCCAAGGGCGACGTCTTCGGCCTGACGCGCGGCCTGAGCAAGGCCTTCCCGCAGCAGGTGCACAACGCCGCGCTGGCGGAAAACACCATCCTGGGCGTTGCCACCGGCCGCGCCCTGGCGGGCGGCCATCCCGTGGCCTTCATGCAGTTCGCCGACTTCCTGCCGGTGGCCTACAACCACATCCTGTCCGAAATCGGCGCGATGCATTGGCGCACCAACGGCCAATGGGAGGCCCCGGTGCTGGTGATGTCGATCGCGGGCGGCTACCGCCCCGGTCTCGGTCCCTACCACGCCCAGACGATGGAGTCGATCTGCGCCCATGTTCCGGGCGTCGATGTCTTCATGCCCTCCACCGCGGCCGATGCCGCCGGCCTGCTCAACGCCATCGCCGAATCGGGTCGCCCGTCGGTCTTCCTTTTCCCCAAGAACCTGATCAACGACCGCTCCAACACCACCTCCGCCGATGTGGCAAGGCAGTATGTCCCGATCGGCAAGGCGCGCGTCGCGCGGGCGGGGCAGGAGATCACGATCGTGGGCTGGGGCGGCGCCATGCCGGTCTGTGAACGCACCGCCGAAGCGCTGGCCGAAATCGGAATCAATGCCGAAGTGATCGACCTGCGCACCATTTTCCCGTGGGACGAAGCCACCGTCCTCGCCTCCGCGCAGAAGACCGGCCGCCTTGTGATCGTCCACGAGGACAACCAGACCGCGGGCATGGGCGGCGAGATCGCCGCCACGGTCGTGGAAAAGGCGGAGGCCCCGGTGCGGATCGCACGCGTCGTGCGGCCCGACACCTACATCCCCTACGACTTCGCCTGCCAGATCGAAATCCTCCCCTCCTTCAGGCGCACGCTCGAAAAATGCTGCGAACTGCTCGACGTCGACCTCCATTGGGAAAAGCCGGTGGAGGAAGAGGCCGGGATCGTGACGGTCAAGGCGATCGGCTCCAGCCCCTCCGACCAGACCATTACCGTCGCCTCCCTGCCGGTCAAGGCGGGCGACGCCATCGCGGAGGGCGACCTGATCGCCGCCGTGGAGGCCGACAAGGCCTCGATGGACATCTCCGCGCCGGTCGGGGGGACGATCGCCGAGGTGCTGGTCGAGGAGGGCGATGTCCTCTCGGTCGGCACGCCGATGGTCAGGATCGCCTCGAGCGAGGCGGCGCAGCTCAAGCCGGTCACCAGGGAGGATCCGGGCACGCCGATCATGGAACGCCGCCGCGCGACCGTGGCGGTCGCGGCCCCGAAAGCCGCAGGCCCCAAGCCGCCGGCCACGATCTACATCTCCACCATCACCACCGTGCTGGGCTCGCGGCATATCACGAACGACGAGCTGCTGCAGGGCCACGGCGAATGGGATTCGGAGGCGATCCGCAAGCGGACCGGCATCGAAAACCGCTACTGGATCGACGGCGACGAAAACGTCCTCTCGCTGGCCGTCAAGGCCACGCGCGACCTGCTCGACAGGGAGAACCTGCGGATTTCGGACATCGGCGCGATCATCTGCTCCACCGGTACGCCAATGGCCATGACCCCCTCGCTCGCCTGCCAGGTGCTCCACGCGCTGAGCCCCGAGAAGGGCGAGGTGCTGATGCAGGCGCACGATGTCAACGCCGCCTGCTCGGGCTACATGTATGCCATGCAGTCGGCCTTCGACTTCCTCACCAACGCCCCCGACAAGAAGGTGGTCGTCATTACCGCCGAAACCCTGTCGCCGATGGTCAACCACAACGACCAGAAAACCCTGGCGCTCTTCGGCGATGCCGCCACGGCCTCGCTGGTCAGCTGCGAAATGCGGCCCGGCAACATCGGCGTCAGGCTCAACCGCCCCGTCCTTTCCGCCACCGGCGTCGAACCCAAGGTGCTCTACGTCCCCAACATGGGCAGCGGCGAGGTGATCGAAATGGAGGGGCTGACGGTCTTCAAGCTGGCGGTGCGCAAGATGATCGACATGCTCGACGACGCCTGCCGCGAACGGGGCATTACCGTCGAAGACCTCGCCTACATCGTGCCGCACCAGGCCAACGAGCGCATCATCGAGGCGATCCGCAAGACGATCCACTGCCCGCCGGCAAAGATGTTCAACCACATCCGCCTGTATGGGAACACCTCGTCGAACACCATCCCGATCGCGCTCGCCGAGCTGGTCCCGACCGTGAAGGCCGACACCCTCATCGGCCTCACCGCCTTCGGCGGCGGCTTCACCTTCGGCGCCGCCGTCATCGAGAAGGTGTGAGCCCGCGACGCGCCGGGATTCGGGACTGCCGCACAAGATGATTCCAGGAATCGTGCCCCAACAGCGCGTTTCGGCCCGCGGCCAAGGCCCTATGGTGCGGCTTCCTTCTCCAGCCCGAAGACATAGGCCTGCTTCTTCATGAACAGCTGCAACCGGAACTCATACCCGCTTAAATCCATCTTTGGCATTCGCTTTTTCATTTCGCGGGCCTGTTCCAGCGCCTGGGCCTGTGTCTTTACAGCCTGGGGGAACAACCCCTTCCGCGCATAGGCGCAGGCGAGCGTGTCCAGCGTGCTGAAATGCTCATGGTTCGCGTTGGCCAGCAATCCTTCCCCGCAAACCTGAATCCCTCAGACCCCATTCGTAGCCACAATATCCGGCATTCGCCTGCATTTTTATAAGGGCCCTTGCCCATGAGATCCTACCACGCAGCTGGATCAATGGGAGGCAGCTTCAATTCCGGCAACTCGACCGCGAGGGGGGCCGGGGGCGCATCGGTCCATTCGACCTTGTCCCTGAGCCAGGAAGGGAGGCACACATCCCGCGCCAGCGGTTCGCTTTCCAATGCCGGACCGCTCACCTTGAACCAGACGCCCATCTCCTTGACTTCCGACTGCTTGACCTTGTTCGTGATGGGCGGGCCGGATTCGATCCGAACAGATTCTTGGGCATAGGTGCGCTCCAGCATCACCTTTTCCGTTTTCTTGTCCACCCTTCCATGGGGCGGAACTTGATCGATCAATACGAATCCGTGAACCCGCCGCACGCTGTCCTCGCCCCCCCTGAGTTGCTTCACCTCGATGAAGATGCAATACTTGATCTTCAGGCCCCGGATGGGCAGGTCGGTCCGGTTCTCCAGCGTCAAGGTGTAGTGCAGCTCCTGCCCGTTCCTCACCTCGTCGGCGGTGATCCGCAGATTCCGGTCCGACAGGAAGAGCCGGGCGACGCGCCACGCCCTGACGTACGCCCGGTCCTCGGCGGAGAAGACATCGGGTTGCACCCACGCCTTCTGTCCGTTGCGGCGTTCCACCTCGATCGATCCGTCGGGCTTCGAATCGACGATCCGCGCCTCGATCGTCCGCCCCTGCAGGTCGGTAAAGACCCGGTATGCCTCCTCGCCCCGGCTCCACGCCGCCAGCGCAACAAAACAAGCCATCAACAACCTTTTCACAACCCCTCCATTACCGCGGGTCCGGTCGCCACGGATGCTCCATCTTCTCTGCAAGATCCTTCGGATAGGCATAGAGCTTCGTCGCCACCCCGCCCGATGGGAGCGGAACGGACAGGTGGACGATGATGCCAATGGCCTCCTCGTCGACCTGCCTGAGCTTGGAGGTTCTTTTCTGCCCTATGGTGGCGGCCACATCCTCGCCCTTCGCCTCCACGCCCTCCCGCAGGCGGATGGAGGAGGTCACGATATCGCTGCACCCCTTCCATTCGATCTCCGCCACGTCGTAGGATCCATCCGTGGTCAAAACCGATTCCTCGTCCCGAAGCTTCTTCGTGGAAATCCCATACCATCCCGAAATGCTGCCGTTGCTGCGGTATTCCGATTCCACCTCCTTCAACTTGTACTCGCGACGGTGGTAGATGCGGTACTCGACCTTGATCCGGCAAAGGGTATCGCGGTTGCGGTTCTCAAGGTGGATGGCATAGGCAATGTCGTCGTAGTCCATGCCGGGATAATGCGATTGCCAACCCTCGAGATCGCCATGGTACCGGTCCGATGCAACCACCTTCTTCTCAATCCCCACGACCAGGTTCTTCTCCGAAAGCATGACCGTCGAGAGGTACCACTCCCGGATGAACGCCTGGTCCTCCCCGGAAAAGATGGTTATGGGCGCCTGCTTCAGGGTTCCGTTTACCAGCTGCACCTTGACCGTGCCCGAAAGCGGATCGAACGCCAGCAGCCTGGCCTCCAGCGCCCTGCCCTGCTGGTCCGTGAACGCCCGCATGTCCCCCGCGCCCATGCAGTTCATGGCCAGCAAGACCAGCCACCCCGCCAACATCCTTTTCATGCCTGCCCCCATGTTAGCCAGCCCTGTCCCCGGCCATGATTCAAAATTCTTTCGCATTTGCGATTCCGATTCAAGCCCTTCGCCATCTACCGCATTAATTGCACGGAATTCACCGAAGCCCTTCTTCCAACCGCCCGCCCACCTCTTTCCAATAGCAAATATTACTAATAATATTTTCCGTTATGGTTTTTTCATCACGTCTCTTTTGTCTACTTATTTGCGCGGGTCGCAATGGAGCGGTCCATCAACCCAGGAGACGTACCATGAAGAAGAGAACCCTGCTGAAGGGCCTGCTGGCTGCGACGCTGGTTTGCGCAACAGGGGCGTTCGCCCAGGAAGCGGCGGCGGTGAAAGGCAACCCGGACAGCAAGATCTACCACCTGCCGGCCTGCCAGCACTACGCCGCCAAGGGATCCACCGTCGCGTTCAAGTCCGAAGAGGAGGCGAAGCAGGCGGGCTACAAGCCCTGCAGGCAGTGCGGCAAGGCGCAAGGCGAGAAGGGGACCGGGAAAAAAGCGGACAAGAAGGCCGCATCCGGCGAGTAGCCCATCGTTCCTCCGACGCTGCAAGCCCCGGTCCACATGGGCCGGGGCTTTTCCTTCTATCGATGCTTGAGATCCAGGGACCGGGCAGTCTTCGCGCCGCGTTCAAGGCCGCCCGGCCAGTCCCCGGGCCGCCGCCAGGATCTGGTCCGGATCCAGCCGTACCTTGTAGTCGGGGTCGGCATGGGCGAACCTGACGATGCCATCCGTTCCCACCACGAAAACGGCGGGCACGGGGAGCATGTGGTGCTGCTCGCCCGAAGCCGCCTCGAGGTCGATTCCGTATTCCCCGTATTTCGCCAGCGTGTCCTCGTCGACCGCGAAGGCCAGTCCGAAGGCTCTCGCGGCATGCATGGAGGAGTCGGAGAGCAGGGTATAGGCAAGGTGGTGCTTCTCCGCCGTTTCCTTCAACTTGTCGGGCCGGTCGGGGCTGATGGCCAGGAGACGGAAGCCGAGATTCCTCAGCGGTTCTTCGATCTCCCGGAGGCGGGAGAGGTGGGCATTGCAGTAGGGACACCATCCGCCCCGGTAGAAGATCAACACCAGCGGCTGCCGTCTGGAGGCCTCCTGCAGGTCGAACGTTTCCCCGCCGGCGGTCTCGAGGAAGACGGCGGGCACGGCGTCGCCCACGGCCAGGGGCCGCTCCCTCGGGGGCGGGGCTGCCAGCGGATGGAAGGCGAGCGAGGCGGAGTTGATGCAATAGCGCAGCCCGGTCGGCGGCGGCCCGTCGGGGAAGACGTGGCCGAGGTGCGCCTCGCATTTCGAGCAGACCACCTCCGTGCGGACCATGCCGTGGGAGGTGTCGCGGTGTTCCACGACGACATCCTCCGCGATAGGCCGGAAATAGCTGGGCCATCCGCAGCCCGAGTCGAACTTCGTGTCGGAGAGGAAAAGCGCCTGCCCGCAGCAGACGCAGGAGTAGGTGCCCAGCTCCTTGTGGTTCCAATAGGCTCCCGCATAGGGGCGCTCCGTCCCCTTCTGCCGCGTCACGCGATACTGCTCCGGCGTCAGCTGCGCCTTCCATTCGGCATCGGTCTTCATCACCTTCGGTTCCACGGTATCCCCCTTCTCCTTCGCACAAGCGGCCGTGGCCAGCGCGGCCAGCAGCATAAGCGTTTTCGTTCCTCGCATCATGGTCGACCTCCGCAATGGTGACAGCCCTTCGCGGACGCTGTTCAATCATGGATCGTCTTTCCTCCAGCCCGGGATTGCGCCCGGCGCGCAGGGCGACTAGCTTTCCCCTGTTCCGGAGGATGTAGCCGAGATGGACGACTGGATCGACATCAAAAGGGATGAGAAGCACATTGCCCGCGAGCGGGTGAAGGCCCGGGAGCTGCGCAAGAGCGACTGGTGGCGGCAACAGCTTGCCAGGGGCATCTGCCACTATTGCGGGAAGCATTTCGAGCCGGGGGAGCTTACGATGGACCACATCCTCCCCGTCGTGCGGGGCGGTAAGAGCACGCATGGCAACTGCGTCCCCTGCTGCAAGGCGTGCAACAGCGGGAAGAAATACCTCACCCCCGCCGAGATCATCCTGCGCGAACTCGAGAACGGGCAAAAGCCCGACGGGGATGGCTGACCAACCGGCAAATGCAGGCAGGATGCCTGGGTAGATCGCCGCCCACTTCGGCAACGACAAGCCAAGCCAGACTCGCTTTAGTCCGCCTTCACGGCGTTGACCAGCTCGGCCCCGCTTTCGTAGGCCGTGATGTTTTCCAGGGTGGTCTGGGCGATGCGCGCGACCGCCTCCTGGGTGAAGTAGGCCTGGTGGCCCGTGATCACCACGTTCGGGAAGGTGGTCAAGCGGGCGAATACGTCGTCGGTGAGGATTTCAAAGGTCTTGTCCTCGAAGAAGAGCGCCTCCTCCTCCTCGTAGACGTCGATGCCCAGGTAGCCGATCTTGCCCGACTTCAGCCCCTCGATCGCCGCGCGGGTATCGATGAGCGCCCCGCGGCTGGTGTTGATGATCATCACGCCCCGCCTCATCTTGGCGATCGACTCCATGTTGACCAGGTGGTGGGTCTCCTTGAAGAGGGGGCAGTGGAGCGAGATGATGTCGGATTGGGCGAAAAGGTCGTCGAGCCCCACATACTCGACGCCCAGCGCCTCGCAGGCGGGATTGCGGTGCTTGTCGTAGGCGATGATTCGGCAGCCGAAGCCATGCAGGATGCGGATCACGCATTCGCCGATCTTGCCTGTTCCCACGATGCCGGCCGTGCGGGCGCGCATGTCGAAGCCCAGCAGCCCGTCCAGGGAGAAGTTGCCTTCCCGGACCCGGGAGTGCGCCCAGTAGATCCGGCGGTTGAGCGCCAGCATCAGACCGACGGTATGCTCTGCAACGGCATAGGGCGAGTAGGCCGGAACGCGGACCACCGTGACCCCGAGCTCCCGGGCGCTGTTGATGTCGACATTGTTGAATCCGGCGCACCGCAAGGCGATGAGCCGGGTCCCCTGCGCGGCCAGGGCGATGAGCACAGAGGCATCCACCTGGTCGTTCACGAATACGCAGGCGCACTCGTGTCCTTCGGCCAGCTTGAGGGTCTGCCGCGTCAGCCGCGTCTCGAAATAGGTGATCTCGTGGCCTGCCACGGCATTGGCCAGGTCGAAGAAGCGGCGGTCATAGGGTTTGGTACTGAAAAAGGCGATCTTCATGCAGGCGCTCCGGAAAGGGATTAGAACAGGCTGAGCTGGTCGGGTTGCGGCAGGTATTGCGGAAAACGAAGCTCTTCCCGGCCGCACATGCGCACCAGGTCCGCTTCGCCGAGCGGTGCGCCGCGCTTTTCCAGGGTCTCGATGATCTTGGCGAAGAGCAGGCCGCAATAGGCGCTGTCCTCCTCGGCCCGGTGGAAGGTGCCGCTCGGGAACCCGAAGTGGCGCACGAGTGTCCACAGCTTGTAGTTGGGCAACCCGGGAAAGAGCTGCCGCGCCAGGGGCAGGGTGTCGAGCACCAGCCCCTTGGGGGCCGCCGCCCGGTGAAGCTTCACGTCTTCGAGCAGGAACTTGTAGTCGAAAGGCGCATTGTGCGCAACGAGCGGGAGCGTTCCGCAGAAATCGGCAAAGCCCCCCAGGACGGCATCGATGCGCGGCTTGCCGCGCACCATCTCGTCGGTGATCCCGTTGACCGCCGAGGCGTCGGGGGGAATCGGCACGCCTGGATCGACCAGCGTTCCAAAACCCTTGACCGCGCGGTCGCCGTCGAACAGCACGGCGCCAATCTCCACGATCATGCCTTCGCGCGGGTTGGTCCCGGTGGTTTCCAGATCGAATGCAACAAACTTCATGGAAAGATCCTTAGCGCATGGTTCCCGCGGGTGCCACCCAAAACAGGAAATAATACCGATATTGTTTGGTTCGGGGGCAAGGTAGCCCGGACGGCGTCGGTACGTGTCGCAAGCGTATGCAATGCAAGCCACGATGGGTACCGCAAAGGTCCATGCCCTTCCGGGGAGACGGGGCATGAACCAACGAAAAAGCCCGCCCTTGGCGGGGCGGGCTTCCGAAGTAGAGTAGCCAACAACTAGTTGGAGGCCTGCTGCGCCTGGCGCGCCAGGTCGCGGTCTTCGCGGGTCATACCGCGGTCGTCGACCTGCGTGGCCTTCACGAAGATCGTCAGGTTCTTCTTCTGGGAGCGGGTACCTTCCGTGCGGAACAGGCGTCCGAGGTAGGGGATGTCGCCCAGGAAAGGAACCTGGTCGCGGAAGGTTTCGGTACGCTCGTCGACCAGTCCGCCCATCATGACGGTGTTGCCGTCGGCGATGGTGACCTGCGTCTGCACGGAGCGGACTTCGAAGTAGGGCATCAGCGCGATCAGGGCGCTGCCATCACCCTGCTGCACCGGGGAGTTTTCACCACCGGTTTCGTAGGCGTTGTAACCTACGATGTAGGGGTCGTAGCCCTTGAACTTGCGGATTTCGGGCTGCAGGTCGAGGTCGATCGTGTTCGCTTCCGCGTCCACAACCGGGGTGACCTTCAGCACGACGCCCAGGTCGTAGTCTTCCCAGTCCTGCGGCTTGACGACCGGAGCGGTACGCTGGCCGGTTTCCACGTCGTAGTCCTGCGGGTAGCGGTGGATTTCCACAACCTTGATAACCGCCTCGTTGCCGCTCTTGGTAGTCACGCGCGGAGCGGAGAGCACGTCTGCAGTACCTTCCTGCTCGAGGGCGGAGATGGCGAGGTCGATCGGGAAGTGCCCCTTGTTGCTGAAGGACATGACCGCCGGGGCGCCGCCCATGAATCCGAGGATGCCGGAAACCGACTGGTCGAACGCGGTGGTGTTGTTGCGCTGGGCATTGCCAAAGAGGTTCTGGCCTACGCCGTTCTGCGGGGTGATCTTCTTATAGCCCGTGAGCGGATCGGTGTAGAGGTAGGGACCTGCAGCGGTGGTGCCGCCGTCGACTACCGTGGTCGTGCCATAGCCCTGGCCGCGGCGGTAGTAGGTGCCCTGCGAGAGGCCGAAGCCTGCAAACTCGCCGTTGTCGTAGAGCGTCCAGTCGAACCCGAGTTCGTCCAGCGCGCCTTCGTTGTACTCGACGAACTTGGCTTCGATGGAGACCTGCTGCGAACGCTTCTTGATGGCTTCGTCTTCCAGGTCGGCCAGCACGTTCTCTACCGACACGAGGTTCTTCGGCGTATTCTTGACGAAAAGCTTGTGGAAGTTGGGCTGGTAGATCGCGGAGGAGCCTTCGGGCCAGTCGACGATGGAGAAGAAATTCTTCACGTCCGTCGGCCCGCTCGCCGATGCGGAGGAGGAGGAGCCGCCGAAGAGGTCGTCCACCCCGCCGCCGCCGCTGTCGCCGGCCATGGAGGCCAGTTCTTCGCCCACTTCGGGGATCACGTCGTAGGACTTCAGGACCAGGGCGGAATCCGGTACATAGTTGACCGGCATGACCGCAACCACGCCCGGCTTCACTTCGAACTTCAGCGAGGCCATCTCAACGATGTACTGCAGGGCGTCGTAGAGGCTCATGTTGACGATCGAGATGGTGATGTTGTTCTGGCCGCCCATGCCGTCATCCATGCCGAGGAGCAGGATGTTGACCCCCTTGCCGGTGGGATCCTGGCGGCGGCAGGTTTCGGTGAGGAACAGGACCACGTCCTTGATGTTGGCATCGCGGAAGTCGAGGCTCGGGATGACGATGCCCTTCAGGCGCTCGGTCATGGCCGCGATCTGCGCGGCCTGGGGATCGACGGCCTTGACCGGGGCCAGGTCGGTGCCGGCGACATAGGACTTGGGCTCGGGGTTCCATGCGCCGTCCACTTCGGCGAACGCCTGGGCGCGGCTGGAATCCTGCTTGTGCAATTCACTGGCGGAAATCTTGTGCGCCGTGCGGCGGATGTAGTCCATCGCCTTGCGGTTGTAGGGATCCTGGGCCAGCACCGCTTCGAAGACGGCCTGCGCCTTGTCGTACTCGCCATCCTGGTAGTAGGCTACGCCCCGGTCCAGCAGATCGCCGCTGTCCATCGACGCGGCCGCCGGTGCGCCCGACACTTCAACCTGGGCCGGCTGGGCCGACTGCATGGTGGCTGGCGCAGACGCCGGCTTGACCGTTGCGGGTGCCGCTGCAGGCTGGGCTCCGCCTTCGGCGGCATCCAGCTGCGCGAAGACATCATCTAGGTTTCCCTGGGCTCGAATCGATTGCGCTCCTGCCAGAAGCACAACCAAAAGAGACGAGATATAGGTTTTTTTCATGTTCCTTCCCCTCTACTCTACTTCTATTCCAAATGCCGATTTCCCGCGCGTTCATCAGGGTCCGCGGTCGGCATTCACCAACAACCATACCCTATCAATCCAAACCTCCAAGGAGCGAGATCCGCTCTTCTTCGGTCACACCTGCAATGTCGAACACTTCTCCGGTCCGGCAATCGCGGACCACGACCTTGTCCGCGTACACGCCCAGAACCGTGTACTCGTCATTATTCAGAGATAATAACGCGCCCATAGTAGCCATTACGCGGGAGCGATCAAGTATATTAATCAGCTCAGCTTGACTTTCTGGGTCCGGCACGGAACCCCCTCTCGGCAACGTGATCCGCGTGCTTCCGCGGCGCACCGACAAGGCCCCCCCGGGGTGCTCGGACCCACGCACAAAATCCTCGATCACAACCCCTTCCACCTCTTCGCCAAGGGCGGCGAAGTGCGTCTTGCCGTCGGCCGGCGTGTTGACCTGGAAGACCTGTCGCCCGCCAGGCAGCTCGGTCGCGCCCTGGAAGACCAGTGGAAAGGGTGCGTTTTTCCGCTCCATGAAGCGCAGTTTCGTGGCATAGGGCGGATGGCTCTGCGCTCGCAGCGGATCGGAGCCCGCGGCGAACTCCTCGCGGTTGGAGAACCCATCGCCGTCGCGGTCCGTTGCCGCATCGCCCGGCAGGTAGGGATCGAGCCCATACCTGGTTTCCCAGTCGTCCGTCATGCCGTCGCCGTCGCGGTCGAGCTGGTTCAGGGCGGGCTGGGGCATGCCGGTGTAGGGGCAGGTCTCCGCCTCGAACGGGATCGGATAGGCGCTGCCTACGGCTACAACGCGCAGCTCGCTGGTGAAGAGGCCTCGCAGGCCGGCGGGTGGCGCGCCACCCGCCCCGACCTGTTCGATGGCGGCTTCCAGCGTCCGAAGGTCGACGGGTTCGGCGGCATGCGGCCCTTCGCCGGCAAGCCGCCCGAGCTCCGCAATCCGCAACCGGGTTGCGCGGCCCTGGTTCCACAGCCCGAACATGGAAAACGCCATTCCCGCCGCCAGCAGGGCGAGTACGGCCAGCTCGGGCACCATGTACTTCCGGCGCTCTCCGTTCATCGGGCCTCCCCGTTGGAGGGTGCATCCATTTCGAAGTTGTAGACCTCCACCACGAGGTCGACGGACACCGCCTCCTGGCCGGCGATGATCCGCTCCGTGCGCGGCAGGGCCTCCTTCCCCGTCAGGATCCCTTCGGCCAGATACCGCGCCATCTCCTCGTCCGGCCCTTCGCCGCGCTTGACCGCCTCGGGATCGTAGGTGGGAATCCGCGTGTCGGTCCGGTGGGCGAATTCGCGCACCACCATGAAGTGCGGTGCCGTGGCGAAGAGTTCCAGGACGCGCCAGAGCGCATCCTCCCGCGCGGTGAAGGAAGCCTCGATGCGCTCGACCATGTATCCCCCCTGCGGGTGGACGAACGATGCGGCCTGCGCCGCGCGATCCCCGCCCCCTTCCGTCGGGGTCGGGCGCCGCAGGTGGCGGCGTCCGCGCGAGGGGGCCTCCGCCTCCTCGCCCTGCACCTCGAACTCGTCGCGGGAGAGCCGATCGATCGAATCGACGCCGCCGCCAACCAGCACATCGGCCACCCGCTCCACCGAATAGAGCTGCCGCACCAGCCGCGGCACATGCTGCGGGTCGGGCACCGCGCCGCCGCTGGCATACTGCGCGAACCCGGCCTCCAGCGACTTCGGCAGCTTGACGCCCGCGCCACCGGCACGCTTGCGCAGCCGCTCGACCACGCCCTGCGCCCGGGCCGAAAAGTCGGCGGCCTCCACATCGTCGGCCGGGAAGGGGTCGGCCGCGAGTTCCGCGAAAAACTCCCCATAGCCGTACTCGAACCGGTCGAGACTCCCGCGTTCGACCTCGAGGTTCTCCGCCGAGGGAAAGGGATCCCGGTCATGCAGCCTGGCGAGGCGCTCCGCGCTACGCCGGAGTTCGGCCTCGGCGCGGGACCGCCCCAGGGCGGCCACGGCCAGCACCGCCGCCTCGACCAGCAGCAGGCCGGCGACGACTCCGGGCACGAGCCCCATCCTTTTTGCGCGCGACATCATTTCGGCAACGGCTCCTTGAAGCGGACATCCAGGACAAAACGGCGGGAAAACAGCCGCTTGGCCGGCCGCTTGTACACGCTCGTTCCCGCATCGAAGCGGTCGCACGCCCGTATCCGGTCGCGCAGTTGCACGACCACGTCCGCCTCCGGGGGCTCCTTGTCCAGGTAGCTCAGCACCGTGATGCGCACACCGGCGACCTCACCCTCGGTTGAAATCGGTTCGCTTTGAAGCAGGAACATCCCTTCGGGCATCAGGCCGCGCAGTTCGGAAAGGGCGTCCAACCACGCCGTCCGACGATCCACCAGCCTCTCGTACATGGCGGCGCGCTCCTGAAGTTCGCCCAGGCTTCGTTCAATGGGCAGCTGCTCCCGCTCGATCCGTTCAAGCGCACCGACGCGGGCGAGAACCATGCCATTTTCCCTTTGGGCGAGACGGGTCGCGTGCACGAGTCCTGCGATCCATGCCAGCCCCGCCAGCAGGGCCATTCCGGCGGCGGCTAGCCGCATCGGCCGGCGGCGGCGCGCACCGCGCGCGGCCCGCACCTCCGGGGGGGACAGGTCGATGTCGAGGGCGTCCGCAAAGGCCAAAGGGACCGCCAGTCCCGCCAGAACCCCGAACTCCGCCGACCCGGAAGCAGGCGGTACCGCTTCGATCCGCTGCAGCGGATCGAATGGCTCGACGGGAAGGGCGAGGCGCTCCTCCAGTTCACTGGCGACCGCCGTTCCGCCGCCTCCAAGCAGGATGCGCACCGGCGGGGCGCCCCCCTGCTGGCTGCGGAAGAAGGAGATCGAGCGCTCGATCTCCTGGACCAGCCGCGGCACGGCATGGGCCGGTACCGGCAGGGTGCGGAACAGCGTACGGCCCCCGCAGAGGAAGACCAGGTTGGCGGAGGAGTTGCCGGCATCCACCAGCAGGAGGGGATCCTGCAGGCCAGGAAGGTGGAAGCGGACCACGTTGGCCAGCGCCACGGGGGCCACCTCGACGCGCACCACTTCAAGCCCGTTGGCCGCTACCGCATGGACCAGTCCGTTGACGAGGTCGGCCTTGGCGGCCACCAGAAGGATCTCCAGCCCGGATGGACCCGCAACCGGCGAGCCGGCCGCCCAGACCACCTCCTCGATGGGGAACGGGATGTTCTGGACCGCCTCGTGGCGGATCGTCTGCGGCATCTTGTCGGCCGGCACCGGCGGCAGGTTGGCCACGCGCGAGAAGACCGACTGCCCGTCGATGGCCAGGACCACCTCGCGCGCCGCGGGACGCTTTTCCTCCAGCAGCCGCCGGAGCGCCGTCGCAACGCGCGCCTCGCGGGCCATCTCGACGCCGGGCGCGACGTCGTAGGGAGAGGAGCCATGGTCGACCAGTACCGGGATTCCGGGACGCGAGCGGTCGAAGACGGCCATGCGCAGGGCGTCCGTGCCGATCTCCAAGGCTATGAAGCAATCCTTTTTCACCATGGTGGTTCCCGCTTGTCCAGCACCATGGAATCCTGCCGTTGGCCGAACCCCATAAAAAGCAAAAAGGCGTTAAATCAGGCGCATCAGCCGGCCGGCGGCCGCGCCGGGCGAGGATTCGCGCAGCAGGCTCTCGCCCACCAGGATGGCATGGGCTCCCGCCGCCCGCAGGCGCTGGACATCGTCCGGCCCCTTGATGCCGCTCTCGCTGACGAGCGTGCATCCCGCCGGCGCCATGGCGGCCAGGGCGAACGTGGTTTCAAGCGTGGTGACAAAGGTCCTGAGGTTGCGGTTGTTGATACCGATGCAGTCCGCGCCCGCATCCACGGCGCGGCGCATCTCCGCTTCGTCGTGCACCTCCACGAGCGGCTGGAGGCCGATGGCGCGGACCTCGGCCATCAACGTGGCGAGCTCGACATCGGGCAGGGCCCCGACGATCAGGAGCACGGCCGAAGCGCCCATGGCCCTGGCGTGGGCCACCTGCCAGGAATCGACCACGAACTCCTTGTAGAGCATGGGCAGCGAGACCGCACTCCGCACGGCGGCGAAATCCTCCTCGCCGCCGCCGAAGTATTTCCCGTCCATCAGGCAGGAGATCGCGTGCGCACCGTTCGCCTCGTAGTCGCGGGCGATGGCGGCCGGGTCGAACGGCTCCCGGATCACCCCGGCCGAGGGTGAACGGCGCTTCACCTCCGCGATCAACCCCATCGGAGCGGCGCGCAGCGCCGCCACGAAATCGGGCCGCGGTGCGCAGGCTTCAAGCCGTTCGCGCAGGATGCCGACCGGCAGGCGTTCCTTGCGGCGGGCGACCTCGATGCGCTTGTCGGCGATGATCTGTTCCAGAATGTCCATGGTTTCGGCCTAGTCCGTTTCCCAGGTGCGTACGACCGGCGCCCCCGTCGAGCGGTTGAGGACGTGTTCGATGGGCTTGCCCAGCTTTCCATCCTCCCACCAGCGCTCCTTGCTCGAGTTTTCCAGCCCCACCTCTTCACCACGCAAGGTCGCCACGACGGCATACTCGCCGCCGCGCGGGTTGATGCATTTCACGATCTTCTGGGGCAGCACCGCCCCGCTCTTGTAGCCGGAGCCCTCTTCGAGGAAGCGATGGATCGTGCGGCAGTGGAAGAACAGGGGGCCCTGTTCCTTCCCGCGCGGTTCCAGCAGGATGTAGAAGTCGAACCGCAGCTCGTCGAACAGGTCGCCGCCCTTCACGTCGAAGGTGGCCGTCAGCGAAAGGCTGGCATCGATCCCCATCAGTCCGTCGAAGTCGACATCCCGGAGCCTGACCTCCGCCTTGTCCGCGGCCAGGACCGGAACGGCGAGCGCGGCGGCCATCAGGGCCGCCATCCACCTCTTGCTGCTTTGCATTGCGTCGTCTCCTTCGCGTTGTCCGCCGCCTAGCGGCCCATCTTGAGGAACGCCTCGATGAACGGATCGAGGTTCCCGTCCAGGACCCCCTGCACGTTGCCGATCTGCTCGTCGGTGCGGTGGTCCTTGACCATCGTGTACGGCTGCATCACATAGGAGCGGATCTGGTGGCCCCAGGCGATCTCCCCCTTGTCCCCATAGAGCTGGTCGACGGCCTGCCGCTTCTTGTCCTGCTCGATTTCGTAGAGCTTCGCCTTGAGCATCTTCAGCGCGGTGGCGCGGTTCTTGTGCTGGGAACGCTCGGCCTGGCACTGCACCACCGTGCCGGTCGGCAGGTGGACGATGCGCACCGCGGAGTCGGTCGTGTTCACATGCTGGCCGCCAGCCCCGGAGGAGCGGAAGGTGTCGATGCGCAGATCCGACTCCGCCACCTCGATGTCGATCTCGTCGTCGATCTCCGGCGTCACGTCGGCCGCGGCGAAGGAGGTGTGGCGCCGCGACTGCGAGTCGAACGGACTGATGCGCACGAGGCGGTGCACGCCGCGCTCGGACTTGAGCAGGCCGTAGGCATAGGGGCCGCCAACCAGCAGGGAGACGCTCTTGATCCCCGCTTCTTCGCCCGCCTGGTAGTCGAGCACCTGGAGGTCGAATCCCTTCCGTTCGGCATAGCGCGTGAACATGCGGTAGAGCATGTCCGCCCAGTCGCAGCTCTCCGTTCCGCCCGCCCCGGCATGCAGCGTCAGGTAGGCGTTGGCCCCGTCGAACTCGCCCCCCAGCAGCGACTGCATCTCGAGGGCCCGGAAGCCGCCCTCCACCTGGCTCACGGCGGACTCCGCCTCTGCCAGCGCGTCGCCTTCGCCGGCCGCGGCAAGTTCGAGCATCACCTCCGCATCGTCGAGCCGCGCGGCGATGGCGTCGTACGGTTCGAGCACCAGCCGGAGCGCCTTGACGGCCGCGATGTTCGCCCTGGCCTTGTTCTGGTCGTTCCAGAACGAAGGGTCCGCCGCCTCGGCTTCGAGCCTTGCGAGTTCGGCGCGCTTCGCGTCGATCTTGAGGTAGTTCTTCATCTCCGCGAGCTGTTCGCGGAAACCATCGACCTGGGTTTTGAGTTCGTCGTGCATGGCTGTTCAGGAATTGGAGATGCGCAATATAGCCGAACGCCGGGCAATGCCAACCCCCGCTTTCGGGGAAAAGCGCGTCGTCAGGTCCCGGTCTTCTGCTGTTTCCGCTCCCGGGCGCGCAGGATGTAGAGCGCCGTGGCCCCGACCAGCAGGGCTAGCTGGGCGAAGAGGTTCGGATGCCGGGTGTAGAAGGTCGACGCCAGCCCGACCGGGCGGGGATGCAGCTCGCCCACCGCAACGCCTTCGGTCCGCACCTCCAGCTCGCGGCCGATGTTCCCGTAGGCATCGATGAAGCAGCTCACGCCGGTGTTGCAGCAGCGCACCATCGGAATGCGGTTCTCGATGCAGCGGAAGACGGCATGGGCGAGGTGCTGCTCCGACTGGGCCGAGGGGTCGAACCAGGCGTCGTTGGACTGGTTGACGAGCCAGCGCGCGCCGGCCCGCGCGGCCTTGGCGGCGAGCGGGGCGACGGTGTCCTCGAAGCAGATCAGGACGGAGAACGAGGCCCCTTCGGCCAGCGGCATCAGGGTGGCCTGGCGGCCGGGGGCGCAGTCGACCGGGATGGGGGTGAACTTGCGCAGCATTCCCGGGAACGGGACATACTCGCCGAAGGGGACCAGGTGCTGCTTGTCGTACTTGGCGACCTCCACGCCCCCGGCGCCGATCAGGATGGAGCTGTTGTGGTAGATCGTCCGCTCCCCGACCAGGCCGAAGTCCATCGTACCGACCAGTAGCGGGACCTGCGCGGCCGCGACGGTGTTCCGGACGAGGTCGTAGTCGGGCCGGCTGGCGCGCAGGAAGCCGGGCAGCGCGGTTTCCGGCCAGATCAGCAGGTCGGGTTTCCGCTCCGCCTCCGCCGCGGCCCTGCCGATGGCATCCGCGCTCAGCCGCCCGAGCGTTTCGCGGATCTGCCGGTCCTTCTCCTCGTCCCACTTTTCGGTCTGCGGGATGTTCGGCTGGACGAGGGCGACCCGGGCCGTCTGCAGCAGCGGCGGCCGGTTGAAGAGCGTGTTCATGCCGTGCATGACGGCGAGGGCCACGGGCAGGATGCCGAGCATCAGTTCGAAATGCGGGCGGTACTTCTTTGCCCGCGTCCCGTGGGTGTACTGCCGGAAGGTCACGAAGATGGCGGTGTTCATCCAGACGATGTAGGCGGAGACCACGGCCACCCCGCCCCAGGCGGCGATCTGGATGATGGTCGGGTTGGCGTACTGCGTATTGCCGAGCGGGTTCCAGGGGAAGCCGGTGAAGAGCGTTCCGCGCAGGTACTCCGCGCCGGTCCAGACCATCGTCGTCGCAAACATGAAGCGGAGGTTCCGGCGGACGTTGCCGCCCACCCACTGGCGCACCCCCAGCGCCGCCGCGACCGCGAACGGAACGAAGTACAATGCGCAGTAGGCTGCGAGGACGGCGTATCCCAACCAGGCGCTGGCCTTCATGCCCCACCCCTCCACCGCGCCCGTCAGGTTGCGCAGCCAGGCGAGCGAGAGCACGAAGAAGACGAATCCGGAAAGCAGGCCCAGCACCGCCGCCCGGCGCGCAGTCGCCGACTGTACGGCATAGAGCAGCGGCACCAGCGCAACGAAGACGAGCGTGGCGTTGCCATGGGGCGGATAGCACAGGGCCAGCAGGACGCCGGAGAGCAGGCTCCCGGCCAGCGGCAGGAGGGGCGAACGCATCCAGGGATGCGCCGCGGCGTCGAACAGCGGCGGCCGCCCCCGCTCGGCCAGCTTCTTCTCCATCTCCTTCATCGATCCGATCATCGGGTATCCTTCCATCCACCTACTTCAGGTCCAGGTTGATCAGGCCGGGTACGGCGTGCCAGCCCCGCACCGCCCGCTGCCGGCCCAGGAGGCCGGCGACGTAGTCCATCAGTTCCCCCGTCTCCGTCAGATCCGCCGGACGCGCGGCTCCGCCATCGATGCGCAGCGTCTGCAGGCCCTTGAGGCCAAGCACGCCCTCGCCGCCGGTCGCATCCCAGAAATAGAGCATGTTGTCGATGATCAGGCGGATCGAGCGGTAGAGCACCATCTCGTGCCGCTCCGCTTCGCCCATCGCCAGGCGGCCGAAGTCGAGCGTCCACATGCGGTCGAGGTTCGCTCCCGCCCAGTCGGCCGGACGGATGATGCCGCGCGAGAAGTAGGGCAGCAGCGCGGGG
Organism: Kiritimatiellales bacterium; assembly: GCA_003246265.1. Lineage (GTDB taxonomy): Bacteria > Verrucomicrobiota > Kiritimatiellia > Kiritimatiellales > Pontiellaceae > Pontiella. The sequence continues at coordinate 29,348 of QKAU01000023.1, forward strand.
AAGTGGTGCAACTCGGAGAGGACTTCCAGCCACCGTTCCGCGTGGCGCGCATGCGGGCGCATCGAAGCCAGGGCGCGGGCGGCCGTCGCGCGGTCGTTGATGGCGCAAAAGGCGCGGGCGACCAGCAGTACCAAATCGGAGCGGGAGAGCCCGAGCGGATGGTACCGTCCGCAATAGGCCGCAATGCTGGCCGCCACGTGGTCGGCGACGGGGCCGGCGGGGATGTCCACTTCGCGAAACACCTCCTGGAGATGGGCGCGCCATGCATCGCTGCGCCCGGAGGCCTGGGGAATCGTACGGTTCATTCCCGGCCGATGAGGCGCTCCACCTCGTTCATGAACTGGCCGGCATCGCGGAAGCGCCGGTAGACGGAGGCGTAGCGGATGTAGGCGACTTCGTCGAGCTTCTCGAGGGCGGTCATCACCTTCTTGCCGAGCACCATGCTGGGAATCTCCTTCTCGTATTCCGACTCTGCTTCCATGATGATCGTGTCGCAAACGCGTTCGATCTGTTCGACGCTGATGTGCCGCTTGCGGCAGGCGATGTTGATGCTGCGGACCAGCTTCGCGCGGTTGAACTCCTCGCGCCGGCCGTCGCGCTTCGTCACCTGGAGCTGCGCGCGCTGGATCTCCTCGTAGGTGGTGAAGCGGTGGCCGCAGCCGACGCAGACGCGGCGGCGGCGGATGGCGTCGCCATTGCGGACTTCACGGCTATCGATCACGCGGTTTTCCCGCCCCTCGCATTTCGGGCATCTCATCGGGTGCACCCCCCAGGCAACGTTGCGCGGAACATAGCCGGAACCATTGGTGGCGAACAACAAAAAACGCCCCGCACATGCGGGGCGTTTCCACGCGTTGAAGTACGGGTTATTTCTTCTTTGCAGCCTTCTTCTTGGCCGGGGCTTTCTTGGCAGCCTTCTTGGCAGGTGCCTTCTTCGCGGGTGCCTTCTTCGCAGCCTTCTTGGCGGGTGCCTTCTTCGCTGCCTTCTTGGCCGGGGCTTTCTTCACTGCCTTCTTGGCGGGTGCTTTCTTGGCGGCGGCTTTCTTCTTCGCCGGTGCTTTCTTCGCTGCCTTCTTCTTTGCTGCCATGTGTAGCCTCCTTGATGTTTACTCCGACTCTACTTCCCGACAGCGCAACCCCGACTCGGGCCTGCAGCCATCGAAAGAGCAATATCTAATCGCTCTTCTAGCAAACCTTTATATGCACCGCGCGAATTTTATGCAACCAGTTTGAATCATTAAAACGCATTCTTCAACCCACATGCCGCGATCGGTTTTTGGATGGCGTTGAAAATGTTTTTCCTGCATGCGCGACGAAAAAAAAACCGTCCATGGAGATGGACGGTTTCCAACGCGCATCGATGGCGCGCGCTACAGCTCCTGCGCGATGCGTTCGACGAGGAACGCTTCGATCGTATCGCCGACATCGAAGTTGGTGAAGTTGTCTGGACGGATCCCGCACTCCTGCCCCTGGCGCACTTCGGCCGCGTCGTTCTGGAAACGCTTGAGCGATCCGATCGCGCCTTCGAACAGGATGTCGCGGCCATGCTTGATGCGGATGCGCGCCTTCGCGGTAACGCGCCCACTCATCACCATGCAGCCGGCGATCTTGCTCTTGCGGCTCAGCTCGAACACCTCGCGGATCTCCGCCTCGCCGATCACCTGCTCGCGCAGTTCCGGCTCCAGCAGGCCCTTCATGGCATTCTCCACATCCTCGATCAATTCGTAGATGATGCTGTAGAGGCGGATCTCCACGCCTTCGCGCTTCGCCTCCGCGTTCGCCCCGCTCTCCTTGCCGGTGTGGAACCCGAGGATGATCGCATCCGACGCGCTCGCGAGCATCACGTCGTTGACCGTGATGTTGCCCACGTCGCAGGAGAGGATGTTGATCTCGACCTTCTCGCTCTTGATCCCGCGCAAGGAATGCTCGATCGCCTCGATTGAACCCTGCACGTCGGCCTTGATGATGACGCGCAACTCCTTCTTCTCTTCGCCCTTGGCGCCGCCGAACAGGTCGTCGAGCGACATCTTCTTCGGGGCGGCGGCGCCGGCGAGCGCCTGCTTGCGCTCTTCGGCCTGCAGCTCTTCCGAGAGGGTCTTGGCTTCGCGGTCGCTGGCCAGCACCTGGAATTCGTCGCCGGCGCCCGGTACGTTGGTCAGGCCCAGGACCTTTACGGCGGTGGAGGGGCCGGCCGAGCGCACCTTGGTGCCCTGGTCGCTGATCAGCGCCTTGATGCGGCCCCAGTACTTGCCGCAGATCACGCTGTCGCCGACCTTCAGCGTGCCGCTCTTGACGAGCACGCTGGCCGTCGGCCCCATGCCCGGCTCCATCTGCGCCTCGACCACGAACCCATGGGCCGGCTTGTTGGGGTTGGCCTTGAGTTCCATCATCTCCGCTTCCAGGATGATGCGTTCCAGCAGGCCGCTGATCCCCTCGCCGCTGATGGCGCTCACCGGACAGCATCCGACCGCACCGCCCCAGTCCTCGACCGCGACATCGTACTCCTGCAACTGCTGCTTGAGGCGGTCGGGATTGGCGGTGCGCAGGTCCATCTTGTTCATGGCCACGATGATCGTCACCCCGGCCGCCTTGGCATGCTTGATCGCCTCGATGGTCTGCGGCATGACGCCGTCGTCGGCGGCCACCACCAGCACGGCGATGTCCGTCAGGTTGGCGCCGCGGGCGCGCATGGCCGTGAAGGCCGCGTGGCCCGGCGTATCCAGGAAGGTGATCCGGTGGTCGTTGAGTTCGACGGTATAGGCGCCGATATGCTGGGTGATGCCGCCGGACTCGCCCGCGACGACGCGGGTGTTGCGGATCTTGTCGAGCAGCGAGGTCTTGCCGTGGTCGACATGGCCCATGAAGGTGACGACCGGCGGGCGCGGCATCAGGGCGTCGGGCGCGTCGGGCTCCTCCTCGATCTTGTGGACCTGGATCTTCTTGGCGGACGGCGCCGCCGGGGGCGCCTTCTTCTTCTCCTCCTTGCGGACCGTGAATCCATGCTTCTCGCCGATCTCCTTCGCGACCTTCAGGTCGATCTCCGCGTTGATGGAGGCGAAGACGTTCATCCGCATCAGCTCGGCGATCACCATGTTGGGCTTGAGGCCCATGCGTTCGGCGAACTCCTTGACGACGATCTTCGGCTTCTTGAGTTCGATGACGTTGGGCTCGGTCGCCTCCTCTTCCGCGCCGGTGGCGGGTTCCTCCGCCGGCACCGGCGCCGCGGCCGCTTCCGGCTCCGCAGGGGCGGCCGGTTCTTCGGCGGCGGGGGCGTTGTCGGAGCGCGCCTCCTCGATGGAGGCGTAGCCGAGCTCGTCGCAGACCTGTGCGATCTGCTCGCTGTTGAGTTCGGCGTCGAGGCCATCGACCTCGATGTCGATGTCCTGCAGGATCTGCAGCAGTTCGTCGGGGGAGACGCCTACGTCCCGGGCTGTATCGCGAAGAGTCATCATTCTGCTATCTCACCATGTTCTTTCGTGTAGGCCGCTTCGGCGGCATGCCAGATGGTCCTTGCCTGCTCGGCGGAAATGCCCTCGATCGCCTCGAGGTCGGAATGCTCCGCGGCAAGGATCCCCTCCAGGGTCAGGAAGCCCGAGAAGACCAGCTTCTCGGCCAGCTCCGCGCCGATGCCGTCGATGGCGGCCAGCTTGGTGACGGCGGCGGCGACGCGCTCCTCGAAGCCCATGCTCTCCTCGTCCTTCTGGATGTCGACGCGCCAGCCGGTCAGCTTGGAGGTGAGCCGCGCGTTCTGCCCGCGCTTGCCGATCGCCAGCGAGAGCTGGTCGGGCTCGACGGTCACGGTGACGGTGCGGGTCTCCTCGTCGGCATCGACATGCTTCAGCCGCGCCGGCGCGAGGGCGTTCGTGATCAGCGTATGGATGTCCTCGCTCCACCGCACGATGTCGATCTTCTCGCCGGAGAGTTCGCGCACGATGTTCTTCACGCGCATGCCGCGCATGCCGACGCACGCCCCGACCGGGTCGACGCGCTCGTCGTGCGAGATCACCGCCACCTTGCTCCGGTAGCCGGCTTCGCGGGCGATGCCCTTGATCTCCATCGTGCCGTCGGCGATCTCCGACACCTCGAGTTCGAAGAGGCGGCGGACGAAGTCGGGATGGCTGCGCGAGAGGATGATTTCCGGGCCGCGCTCCTGCTCGCGCACCGCCAGGATCAGCGCGCGGACGCGCTCGCCGACCTCGTACTCCTCGATCGGCACGCGCTCCTTGGAGGGCATCAGCGCTTCGCCGTGCTCCAGCTCGACGATCACGTCGGAACGGTCGAAGCGCGCCACGGAACCGGTGATGATTTCGCCGACGCGGTCCTTGTATTCCTGGAAGAGCAGTTCCTTCTCCGCATTGCGGATCTTCTGCATGATGACCTGCTTGGCGGTCTGCGCGGCGATGCGCCCGAGGCGCGGCGGGGTGGTTTCGATCTCGGAGCCGTCGGACAGCTTCCTGTAGGCCTTGCGCTCGAAGGTTTTCCGGTCGATGGCGATGCGCAGCCCGTCGTCCTCCGCGCCGCTCTTCTCGGCCACGCCCTGCAGGGCCGCTTCGATGGCGCGGATGATGACCTCGCGCTCGACGCCCCGCTCGCTTTCCATGTACTCCACCACGGCTTTCAGTTCTGCAGGATTCATACGCCTTCTCCTTGCTCAACCTTCAAATCAAATAACCAGGGCCCTAGAGAACAAAAGAGCGGGCATCGCCCACTCTTTAGCAGAGCCAAACTATCAACAGGCGAAGAAACCTACGCTTCCACCCCCCACCCGTCAAGCGGCAATCCGCCAAAATCCCGGAAGCCCTGCTCCGTCCGGCGGACCGGACCCATCGCAAACGCCGCGGTTCCAAAGCCCGCACCCTTTTGTAAGTGAAATGCCCGGCGGCATCCCCTACGATGCCGCTCGCTAACCAAGGAGAACCGGATGATCGCACCACTTGCCCTGCTCGGAATCGTCGTCGCATTGCTCGTCTGGGTGGCCGGCACCTACAACGGCCTCGTCGCTCTGCGCAACCGCTTCAAGAATGCCTTCGCCCAGATCGACGTGCAGTTGAAGCGCCGCCACGACCTCATCCCCAACCTGGTCGAGACCGCCAAGGGGTACATGAAGCACGAGCGCGAAACCCTCGATGCCGTCATCCAGGCCCGCAACCAGGCCGCCGCGGCCGGCAAGGCCGCCGCGCTCAATCCCGGCGACCCCGGCGCCATGGCCGGCCTGCTCGGCGCAGAAGGGGCCCTGACCGGCGCGCTCGGCCGACTCTTCGCCCTGGCCGAAGCCTACCCCGACCTCAAGGCCAACCAGAACATGATGCAGCTCTCCGGCGAGCTCGCCGCGACCGAAAACCGGATCGCCGCCGCGCGCCAGGACTACAACAACGCCGCCATGGCCTACAACACCCGCCGCGAAACCTTCCCGTCGAACATCGTGGCCAACACCTTCAACTTCTCCGCCGCCCTGCTCTTCGAGATCGAGGACGCTGCGCAGAAGGAGGCCCCGAAGGTCAGTTTCGCGTAGCGCCCTCTCCTCTTCCTTAAGGGACCAGCGCACGCCGGACATCCCGATCAGTAGTTCAACGCCGCCCGATAGAACCGTTGCGTTCCGGTGGTGCCGCCATCGACGAAAAGGAACGGCGTTTGCGTGACATTGGTGGTATAGAGGGCCGTCCATTCCGCGTGGAGGTTCGGAGTGGTCTTGAACGTGTAGGTGAGCCCCGGCAGGAAGTGGAAGTTGCAGCTGAACTGCCCGTTCGCAACCTGGATTCCCGTTATCGGGACCGGGAGATCCAGCTTGAAATAGCGGATGTATTCAAACTGGGCTTCCGAGGGAAGGTAGGCATCGTCGATCTCGAACGTGTTGTATCCATTGATGAAGCCGAAGGATGACAACTAGATGTTCACATCCTGGTGTTCGATCGCCGTGGCATCATACACGTGGACCAACTGGCCGTCGCAATAGTAGCGCAGCTCGGCGGGGGTGAATTCGAGGCCGACCACATGGAACTCCGAGTTCAGGTCAGACGTGAACACCGGGTCTGTCCCCAATCGTATTTGAGGTGCCGGTTTCGGCTGAATCATTCCCGGATAACTGCTCCAGGCATATTCCTCCAACTAGCGGCGGAAGCCGCCCCCCCTGCTCTAATAGGGGGGTAGAAGGAAAATTCATTGAAGATCGTGGGTTCTACAGGCAAGCCGCTTGCTTGTTTTCCGGTGGGAGGAATCGGCGGCTGAAACGGGAAGAATCGAAGAAGGGAAACGAAACCCGCCGCGCTCCGGGGAGGAGGTGGCGATGAAGGAAAAACGCTACAATGTACGGGCTGACCCCTCTTCCTACAAACTTCGGGGTCAGTCCTATAATTTGATATTTTTGATTTTCTGAAATTCAGTATATCCGCGCCCCCCCTTTCGGGAGGATTCCATCTTTTTCAATGATTCAGAAAGCGTGGTTGGAGTTCCCATCCCAAGTCGCTTTTTTATCCATTCATTCCTGACACAGGTATGCTTCCGAACCAGCCATGCCAGCGCTGTTTTTTCCGGACTGCCTTTAATCTG
>QKAU01000057.1 GCA_003246265.1 Kiritimatiellales bacterium
CGCATGGACCGAGACCGACAACAGCATGCCCACCGCCCCTGCCACCATGGTTCCTGTGCTTTTCATGACTCGTTCTTCCCTCTTGTTATACCCCGAGACTTTCCTGCCAACCCGTCGGCCCATCGTTCCGATCCAGGTTGAAACAGCGGGATGGTGTCACCACCCCAACCCACCGTCTACTTGGACAGTTATCCGATTCCTGGAACCCGGAATCCCATCATGCCGCCATGCTCCACTCCAATCCGTTTCCGGCTTGGTGGGGCCGGACGGAAGGCCTAGGCTGTAGGTGATGAGGATCGGATTTTCAGCGTTCACGTTGGACGGCGGCCGTTCGGGGGTGGCCACCTATATCCGCGAGCTGTTGCGCGCCCTCCAGATGGAGGATGCGGAAAACCACTACGATCTCCTGATGGCCCGTGCCGATGCCGACCTCGTCCCCCTCTTCAACCCCCGCTTCGCCCGGGCGCTCCACGGCAACTTCACCGGCCGCCCCCTGCCCAACCTGCTTTGGCACAATACGCTGCTGGCGGCGGCGGGAAGGCGGTACGACGTACTCCACATCCCGACCGCCCGCCGCATCCCCCTGCTCAAGCGCACCCGCGTGGTGGCAACGGTCCACGACCTGGCGGCCTTCTCGGTCGACGCCAAGTACGGCCGCGCGCGCATGGCCTTCAACCGCGGGCTGGTTCCGGCGATGATCCGCAACGCCGACCATGTGGTTGCGGTCAGCCACGCCACCCGGCGCGACCTGGTGCGCTTCGCCCGCTATCCCGAAGAGCGGATCTCGGTGGTCTATTCCGGCATCGACCACGACCTGTTCCAGCCGGTGCCGAAAGAGGAGGCGCGCGAGAAACTCCTGCTACTCCACGGGCTGGAGAAGCCCTTCTTCACCTACGTGGCGCGGCTGGAGCACCCGGGCAAGAACCATCTGCGGCTCATCGAGGCGTTCGAGCGCTTCAAGCTGGAAAACGACAGCGCCCACCAGCTGGTGCTGGCCGGAGCCGACTGGCGGGGGGCGGAAACCATCCGCGCCCGCGCCGCGCAAAGCCCGGTGAAGGACGACATCGTCTTCCTCGGATTCGTCCCGGCGCGGTCGCTGCCCCTGCTTTACGGGGGATGCGACCTGATGGTCTTCCCTTCGCTCTTCGAGGGGTTCGGCTTCCCGGTCGTCGAGGCGCTGGCCTGCGGCGCCCCGGTGGCCTGCTCCAATACCTCGGCCATGCGCGAAATCGCCCAGGCGGGGCTGCCGGTCTTCGATCCGCTGGATGCCGGCGCCATTTTCCGCTGCATGGAACAGGTGGTTTCGGGCGGATGGACCGGCGAAGCCCGGGCGCGTGGAATGGATTTTGCTCTGGGGTTTGATTGGCGCAAGACGGCACGGCGTGTTATGGAGATCTACCAGTCGCTGCCGTAGGCGCCTTTTGACCATGAAGCGGGGAACCAAACTCATAGCATGGACCGTGCTGGCGACGCTGCTGGGAGGCGCCGCCCTACTGCTGTTCGGGCTGCACCAGCCCGCCCAGACCCCCGAGCAGCGGCGGGCAGAGATCTATACGACCCACGAACTCGCCGTGCTGGGGATCCTTTCCAACCCCACCAATGCCGTCCGCATCGGCAACATCCCCGATTCGCCGCCCATCGACTTCCGCGAAGGCTCCGGCGAGCGGAAGGGGCTGACCTGGGACCACGCCAGGTTGGTCGAGGAGGAGCTCGGCATCCGCTTCGTCCGCGTGGAGACCGCGGACTGGGAGCAGGATCTCCTGGACGGGAAGATCGACCTGGTCGGCTCGGTGCAGCGCACCCCCGACCGCACGACGCGCTTCAACTTCAGCAAACCCTACTGGAAGATCAAGTTCTTCATCCTCGCCCGCAAGGACAGCGCCGCACTGCTGTCGCTCGACGACATGCACGGCCAGAAGGTGGCGGTCGTCAAGGGGGCGGCCATCCACGACCACCTGCTGGAGAAGAAGCGGGCCGACCCCGGCAAATTCGGCTACGACCTCCTCCCCGTCAAGGACGTGCCCACCGGCATGCGGCTCGTTTCCGAGGGACGGGCCGATGCGATGGTGGCCGACGGGGCGGTTTCGCGCTACCACATGCCGCGGCTCGGGGTGGACCTGCGCGTCGCCGGCGAGGTGGACTATTCGTGGAACCTGGCCTACGCCGTCCGCACCAACGGCCTGCTCACCGCGACCATGATCGACGCCGCGCAGGCGCAGGTCTCGGAGAAGCAGCTAGACCAGATCGAGCAGCTCTGGCCCACCCTGCCGCGCTTCGCCGAAGTCGACAAGCTCCTCCTGGTCAAGGTGATCGTGACCAGCCTCCTGCTCACGCTCCTGGCCATCGGGCTCGTCCTCTTCTGGAACCAGAAGCTGCGCCGCCGCGTCTCCCAGCACATGCGCGAGCTGGGCCGCGCCCGCGAGAGCCACGCCCAGGCCGCCCGCGCCCTCGGCCGCAGCGAGGAGCGCTTCCGCGTGCTCGTCGAATCCTCGAGCGACATGATCTGGGAAACCGACCAGTACGGGACCTACACCTATGTCAGCCCCCGCGTCCGCGACATCCTCGGCTACACCCCCGAGGAGATGGTCGGACAGAGTTGCTTTTCACTCATGGTACCCCACGATGCCGCCCGCAAGATGGCCGAGCTGCGCAAGAGCGAAGCCACCACCATCATTGATTGCGAAACGGCCACCTATGTCCACAAGAAGGGCCGGCCGGTCATCCTCGAGTCGAGCGGCATGGCCTATGCCGGCAATACCGGCGAGCTCGCCGGTTTCCGCGGCGTCTCGCGCGACATCACCGACCGCATCGAGAACGAAAACGCCCTGCGCCGCAGCGAGGAGCGCTTCCGCAACCTGGTCGAAACAACCTCGGACTGGATCTGGGAGGTCGACACGGAAGGCCGCTTCACCTATGCGAGCCCGCAGGTTGGCGACCTGCTCGGCTACGCCCCGGCGGACCTGATGGGCAAGCACTTCACCTCCCCCATGCCGCCCCCCGAGGCGAAGGCCGTCCGCCGGCTGTTCGGCGAAGTCCTCAACCAGGGCGCCTCGATCCAGTCGCTGGTCACGACCAACCTGCACCGCAGCGGACGCACGGTCATGCTCGAAACCAGCGCCGTCCCCTTCTATGACAAGGAGTGGAACATCCAGGGCTACCGCGGCATCGGGCGCGACATCACCGACCGCGTCGCCGCCGAAAAGCAGCTGGAATTCGAGCGCAACCTCTTCCGCTCCTTCATGCAGCATGCGCCCGACCTGATCTACTTCAAGGACCGCGAGGGCCGCTTCATCGAGGTCAACGCCGCCAAGGCCGAAGAGCTGCACCTCGAGCCCGAAGCGGTCGTCGGAAGAACCGACTTCGATTTCCTCCCGGAGGAGGAGGCCCGGCAGCGCTACGACGACGAACTCGGAATCATGCGCTCCCGCACCGCCCTCCAGAAGGAGGAGATGGCCACGACCCCCGACGGCGTCCGGTGGTACTTCACCACCAAGGTGCCCCGCTACGACGAGGAGGGCGAGGTCGTCGGAACTTTCGGGACCTCATGGGACGTCACCCACCGCAAGCTGGCCGAAGAACAGCTGCGCCAACTGCGCGCCCTGCTCAGCAACACCATCGATTCGATGCCTTCCGTCCTTGTGGGCGTCGATGCCGAAGGCAATGTCATCCAGTGGAACCGCCAGGCCGAATCGGTGGCGGGGCGGCTTTCGTCCGAATCGCTCGGCCAGCCCTTGCGGTCGGTCTTCCCGCAGCTCGGAGCCGAAATGGTCAAGGTGGAGCGCGCCATCCGTGAACGGCGGGTCCAGAAGGAGGAGCGGCTTCCGGTCCAGGAGAACGACCGGACCCGCTACCGCGACATCACCGTCTACCCCCTGCTCGAAGGGGAGACCGAGGGCGCGGTGATCCGCGTCGACGACGTCACCGACCGCGTGATGATCGAGAACAGCATCCGCAACATCGTCGAGGGAGTCGCCTCCGTCGGTCGCCGCTTCTTCGATTCGATGGTGGTCCAGCTGGCGAAGACGCTCGATGCCGACTTCACCTTCATCGCGGAGTTTTCGGACGAAACCCACGAGCGGATCCGCGCGATCGCGGCGGCGGAGGGGGGCGTGGCGCGGCCGGGCTTCGAATACGACCTGGCGCGGACCCCCTGCGCGGCGGTGGTGGCCGGCGACCGCTGCATCCACATCGACCAGGCGAGCAGGAAGTATCCGGAGATGGAGATGCTTCGGACGATGGGGATCGAGGACTATATCGGCATTCCGCTGGTCGACTCCGAGAAGCGCTCGCTCGGCCTGATGGTGGCGATGTACCGCAAGCCGGTGGAGCGGTTCGGCTTCGCCGCCGACATCATGCAGGTCTTCGCCGGCCGGACCGCCGCCGAGCTGGAGCGCCTCCAGGCCACGAAGCAATTGGTGGCTTTGCGCAACCTCCTCGAAAACATCATCGATTCGATGCCCTCGATCCTCGTCGGCGTCGATGCCGACGGGCGCGTCATGCAATGGAACCGCGAGGCCGAAAACATCACCGGCATCGATGCCAGCCACGCGCAGGGGCTGCCGCTGCTGCGCGTCTTCCCCGACTTCGGCAGCGAAATGAGCCGCCTGCTCGACGCAGTCGGCCAACAGGCCAGCCAGCACCACGAGCGTGTCCCGTGCAGCATCCGGGGCGAGCAGCGCATCGTCGACGTTACCGTCTACCCCGTCACGGCCGACGGCTCGGAGGGGGCGGTGATCCGCGTCGACGACGTCACCGACCGCGTCCGCATCGAGGAGATGATGGTGCAGTCGGAAAAGATGATGTCGGTCGGCGGACTGGCGGCGGGCATGGCGCACGAAATCAACAACCCGCTGGCGGGCATCCTCCAGAACCTGCAGGTGATGCGCAACCGCCTGACGCACGAGACCGGCCGCAACATCGAGGCGGCCCGCCAGGCCGGCACCACGCTGGAGGCGATCCGCGCCTACATGGAGGCCCGCGGCCTGATCGGCATGATGGACACCATTTCCGAGGCCGGCCGCCGCGCCGCCAAGATCGTCGACAACATGCTCAGCTTCAGCCGCAAGGACGAGGCCCACTTTGCCCCCAACAACCTCGAGGAGATCATCGAGCGCAGCATCGAGCTGGCGTCCAACGACTACAACCTCAAGAAGCGCTTCGACTTCCGCCACATCCGCATCGTGCGGGACTACGCCCCGCTTGAGCCGATTCCCTGCGAAGGGAGCCAGATCCAGCAGGTCCTGCTCAACCTGCTCTCCAACAGCGCCCAGGCGATGGCCGGCCGCACCGAGGGTGCGCCCGATCCACAGATCACCATCCGCCTGCGGAAGGAGCACGACATGGCCCGCATCGAGGTAGAGGACAACGGCCCCGGCATGGATGCCGAGACGCGCAAACGGGTCTTCGAGCCGTTTTTCACTACCAAGGAGGTCGGCCACGGAACCGGCCTCGGCCTCTCCGTATCCTACTTCATCATCACCGAAAACCATGGTGGCAGCATGGGTGTGGTGTCGAGCCCCGGCCGGGGGGCCTGCTTCACCGTGCGCATCCCGTTCGAACGCCGCGTGGTGCGCCAGGGGCTGCGCCTGTAGCTCCGCACGATTTTGCTTGGGGAGCAGCAGGCCTCCGGCGTATCGTTCCGCGCTGAACGGGGGTTCCCCTTGAACGACTATTCGGACATCCGCGTGCTGGTGATCGACGACGAACCAGCCATCCGCGACAGCTTGGCCGCCTTCCTTGAGGATTACGGTTTCGAGGCGGCCTCCTGCGGCAGCACCGAGGAGGCGCGCGATCTGATGAGGGAACGCCCCTTCGATGTCTGCGTCGTCGACCTGCGCCTGCCGGGGCTGAGCGGGGAGGACCTCATCCTGCTGGCCCGCAAGCATTTTCCATCGCAGCGCTACATCATCCACACGGGCAACATCTCGTACACCCTCTCCAGCGAACTCCGGGCGGCGGGCATCCGGCCCGAGCACGTCTTCCACAAGCCGGTCCGGGTGCTGACCCTGCTGGTCAAGTGCATCAAGGGGCTGGTGGAGGAGCGCGATGCCCGGAATGCCGGCACCGAAGACCCGCCCTAAAACGGCACGGAATCGGCTTGGGTTCCCCCGGTTCTTCGCAGTATGGTGGCCCCCAACTTCAAGCAGGATTCCATGATTTCCGACTATTCTTCCATCCGGGTGCTGGTGATCGACGACGAACCGGCGATCTGTTCGAGCCTGTCGGCCTTCCTCGAGGACTACGGCTTCCGGGCCTCCACCGCCGAAAGCGCCGAGGAGGCGCTCGACCTGATGAAAAGCAACGTCTACGACGTCTGCATCGTCGACATGCGCCTGCCGGGCATGAGCGGCGAAGAACTGATCCTGCAGGCGCGCGAGCGCTATCCCGACCAGCGCCACATCATCTACACCGGCTCCATCTCCTACAACCTCTCCGACCAGCTCAAGGAACTGGGCATGCGTCCGGAGCACGTCTTCCTAAAGCCGGTACGCGTGCTGTCGCTCCTGGTCAAGTGCGTCAAGGAGCTGGCCGCCGCCAACAAGGCCAAATGAACACCGTGCAACAGCCCCTGGGGCGCGTAGCCGAGCCGTCCGGACCCGGCCCCCAACCCCCCGCCGGTTGATTGCCATGCCTGCCGTCGCCATCATCATGCGCGCCTTCAACGAGATGCCGCATGTGTGCGCGGTCCTCGACCGGCTGGGGCGGCAGACCTGGCGCGACTTCGAGCTGTTCGCCACCGACTCGGGATCTACCGACGGCACCCTCGACGCGCTGGAAGGACACGCGGCCCGCCTGGTCCGGATCACCCCCGGAGACTACGCCCCCGGCAAGGTGCTCAACGACGCCATTGCCGGAACAACCCAGGAGCTGGTCGTCCTGCTCAACGCCGACGCCGTGCCGCAGTCGGACGATTGGCTGGAAACCCTGCTGCGCCCCCTCGTCGAGGGGCGGGCCGACGCCGTCTACGCGCGGCAGGTAGCGCGGCCCGGCGCACGGTTCATCGTGGCCTACGACTACGAACGGGCCTACGATCCCGCCAGCCATCCGCCGGATTTCTTTTCCGCCGTGGCTTGCGCCTTCCGCCGCGATCTGTGGGAGCGGCAGCGTTTTCGTGAACAGGGCTACGCCGAAGACGCCGAATGGGCACGGGCTTGCCGCGCCGGCGGGGCGCGCATCCTGTTCGTCCCAGAAGCGGTTGTCGAGCACTCCCACGACTACGCGCTGCCGCAGCTCTACCGCAAGCGGCTCCGCCAGGCCGCCACCTTCGGGGAGCGGCCCCGCGCCCTGCGCCAGCTGCTGCGCTGCCTGCGCGAAATCGCCCGCGATGCCCTGCACGCCTGCCGGTGCCTGAAGCTCCACACCATCCCCTATAACATCGCCTACCGCGCCACCATCCATGCCGCCGTCTACCAGGGGTTGAAGGAGGGCGCCCGATGAGCAAGTACACCGTGAAAGGCTCGGCGGAGCTCGACGCCCGGATCGATGCCGATCTTGCGCTCATCACGGAAGCCGTCGCCCCCATCGCCGCGGCAGGCGTCCTGATCGGCGGATACGGACGCGGCGAGGGGACGCCGTTCATCGAAGCCGATGGCTCCCAGTCGCCGTTCAACGACTACGACCTGGTCGTCGTGGTGGACAGGGTCGACCGCGCCATCCGGCAAAGGCTGGGGGAGTTGGAGCGGCAGCTCTCGGCATCGCTGGGCATCGCGGTCGACCTCTGCCCCTATGCCCGCCAAGCCCTGCCCCGGCGGAAATGTTCGCTGCTGGACTACGAAATGAAGCATGGCCACCGGGTGGCGTGGGGGGATCCCCGCGTGCTCGACACCCTGCCGGATTATCCGCTCGCCGCCATCCCCTTGGCGGAGGGGAGCCGACTGCTGCTCAACCGCGGGAAGCTCCTGCTCGACATCAAGCGGCGCATCACGGATGCCACGCCGCTCACCGGGGAGGAACGCATCCGCTTCATCAAGTTCATCCACAAGGCCTGGCTGGCCTTCGGCGATGCCGCCCTGATGGAGGCGGGCCGCTACGACCTCGCCTACGCCGTCAAGAAGGGGCGGATCGGGGAGATCGGCGACTGCCCGCGCCGGGGCGAGGTGGTCGACGGCTTCCTGCGTGCGGTGGCGCTGAAGGAGTGGGGCGACTTCCGGCCGCTCGCGGAGTTCGACATCGCGGCGGAGTACCGGAGGACGGTGGACCGCTATCTCGAATTCCTCCCGTGGTACCGATCGCGCTACGCCGCCCGGGAGTGCTCCGCCGGGAAGGCGATACTCCTCAACCTCGGGTGGCTCCACCGCCCCGGCTGGCACCATCCGCGCGTCGCGCTCTACGATGCGATCGTAGAGCTGCTGCGGGACCGTTCCGCGATGTCGCACGAAACCTTCTACCGGCTGCAGCGGAGGTTCGCCTGATGGGAAAGCGGACCAAGCTGAGCCTGTTCCTCTTCATCGACGCGTTCGGATGGGAGGTCCGGCAGCGCCACCCCGGTTTCCTGGAGGGGTTGGTCGCCGACGCCAGGCCACTCGAAACCATCCTGGGCTACTCCTCCGCCTGCGATCCCTCCATCATCTCCGGCCTGGTACCCGCCGAACACGGCCTCTGGTCCTCCTACTACTACGACCCCGCCAACTCGCCGTTCAAATGGACGCGCCCCCTCGCCCTCCTTCCAGGCGCCATCGCCGCGCGGAACCGCGTGCGCGCCCCGCTGGGCCGGTGGATCAAGCGGCGCTGCGGCTTCACCGGCTACTTCCAGCTCTACGCCGTGCCGTTCAGGCACCTTCCCCTGTTCAACTACGCCGAGCAGAAGCGCATCTGGGAGCCCGGCGGACTGCCACGGGGACGCTCGATCTTCGACCGCATGGCGGCGGCGGACATCCCCTACTTCGTCCATGACAGCGATGCCGGCGACGACGCGCGCATCGCGGCGCTGCTCGATGCCGTCGGGCGCCAATCGATCGACTTCGCCTACTGCTCCTTCGGGAAGCTCGATGCCCTCATGCACGCCCAGGGCAACGACCATCCGGACATCGGAATCCTGCTGCGCTGGTACGACGAACGCTTCCGGGAACTTTTCCGGACGGCCGAGGCGCACTACGGCGAGGTGGCCTGGTATCTCTTCACGGACCACGGCATGCACAACGTCCGGGGCAGCCACGACCTGGCGGCCGACATCGAAGCGCTGGGGCTGGAATGGAACAGGGACTATGCCGCCTTCTACGACGCCACCATGGCGCGCTTCTGGTTCATGAACGACCGGGCCCGGCGTACCATCCGGGACCTGCTCGGCACCCATCCGCGGGGACGCCTGTTGGCCGACGGGGAGCTGAAGGCGCATGGCGTCTGGTTCGAAGACGGCCGCTACGGGGAGTGCATTTTCCTGATGGACTCCGGCCTGCAGATCGTTCCCAGCTTCATGGGGACCCGGCCGGCGAGGGGCATGCACGGCTACGATCCCGCCGATGCCGATTCAAAGGCCTTGATCTGCTCGAACAAGCCGATTCCCGGGCCGGTCTCCAGGATCCAGCACATCCACCGGCTCATGCTCGCCGAGCTGGGCCTCGACGAAACAGTCCGCCGCGATGCCCCATGGAAGAACTGACCCCAGACCCCGGATTCCTGCTGGAGCTTGCCGCCGCGCGCATGCCGTACGGCAAGTACAGGGACCGGTTGCTGATCGACCTGCCGGAACCCTATGTGGTCTGGCTGCGGCAGAAGGGGTTCCCCGCCGGCAAGCTGGGCCGGCAGTTGGAGACGCTCTATGTCATCAAGGCGAATGGCCTCGAACATCTGGTTCGAAGGTTGAACGGGCCGGGCGGAACCGGGTAGCATGGACCGCGTTGCCCAACGGAAGGGAGGTTGCGATGGATGTCAGGATTGCCTGCTTTGCGTCTGCAGCGATGGTGCTGCCGCTGCTCACCAGCCCCGTTTCCCGCGCGGAGGAAGCGTCGCAGAAGAGCTATATTGCACGCCTCCAGAGCGAGGATCCCAACTACTTCGTCTATGCCAGCCCGATCGACAACGGCGAGCTGGACGGCGACGATCCCCACGTCGAATTCTACCTCTCCATCCAGTACCCCTTCCACCTGTGGGAAAACGCCCGGCTGTGGCAGCCCGACCACCTGGTGGCGGTCTACAACGGCCTCTACGACTTCTACATGATCCCCGGCAAGCGCTACGATTCGGCGCCGGTGCTCTCCCGGCGGCAGAACCCGGGAGCCGCGCTCGAGTGGGACGCGGGCTCCGGCGGCCGGGTCCGCCTCGGCTATTTCCACGAGTCTAACGGGCAGACGATCGATGCGGACGACGGTGCCGCCGCCTATGCCAGGGAGCTCCTCCAGGGGGGACGGGAATACGCCCTCTCCCAGATCAGCCGCGGCTGGGACTACGCCGATGTGCGCTACCGGCAGACCGGCGGCGAGCGGTGGAACTGCGCCAGTTCCTCCATCGCCAAGGGCTGGGCAGCGCCCCTACGGAAGACGAAATCTTCTGGGATCCCTCGAACGGAGCCCGCATCCAGGACTACGATGGCCTGCGCCTGATGGCTGAGCAGCAATTCCCCGTTCCGGCCCGGCCCCGCCTGCGGGTGGAGCTGAAAAGCGGCACGTCGGACCTCGATGCGCTGGGCCATTTCGGGGGGAAGGTCTCGCTGGGCTTCTTCGACTGCCTCACGGTCTTCTACTTCAACGGCTACGGGAAGGAGCCCTCCAGCTACCACTTGCGGTCCGAGTATGTCGGCATCGGATTGGAGGTCCGGTAGCGCGCAGCGGATTCCCGGCTCCCAAACGAGTGGGAAAAACATATGGCCATGGATTCCAATCACCAGCATGCGATCGCGACCGCGGTGCTCCTCGCCCTCGCCCCGGCGGTTGGCAGGGCCGCGGACGGGCCCGCGATCAGCCTGTTCGACCCGGAGGACGGGCAGCTGGACATGTCGGCCATGCTGGCTTCCGCCAGCGGTTTCCTGCCCGTGCCCATCCTGATCACC
>QKAU01000055.1 GCA_003246265.1 Kiritimatiellales bacterium
GGACGGCGGCGGCGGCCTCGGCCCGCACGGACTCCGGTTTCGTATGCACGGTCGAATGCTCGCGGTTGGACTTGTTCCAGACCGGTATCACATCGATGCCGAGTCTTGCGGCCTCGACAAAGGCGGACAGCTGGGCCTCGCCCTGTCGACCGAACCGGTCTCCGCAACCCATCGAATAGCATGGCGTCATTTCATCCGCCCTTCCCGTTCCATCTGTTTCAAGATGACGCATGGTTAAAACCCTACTCCCCCACCGGGGCCCCGCTCTGCATTAGTTGGAAGAATTCCTGGCCAAGGATGGCCGCGTTGGTAAACGCGCCGTAGCCGGACGCATTGATCTTCAAACCGCGCTGTCTGGCCGTCCATGAACCATCCAGCAGATTGGTCTTCGAGTAGACGGCGAACCAACTGTTTGCCGAACCGTTGGTGACCCCCATGACCACACTGGAATCCGCGATATGGAAGAACGTCTCATCCCTGACCGGAAGGGGGGAGAATTCGATGGATTCAAGATGGGTTCCGCCGGTATCAAAACAGACGCGCAAGCGACTGGTCGACGTGCCGTTTACCACCACATTGGCCGAGAAGGTCTCATAGGCATCCAGGCCGCCCGTATACGTAATCGGCACAGCGGCCAGGTCGGTTCCGTCAAGCTGGACGCGAATGAGCCGGTTGCTGTCGGCGGCCGAAGCCGTGAGTTTCATCTCGTATGGTCCCGGCACCACATCCACGCTGTACTCGAGCCATTCACCTCCAGCCGTTGACCCGATGGCCGCGCCGGCGGGCGAGGCCACCAGATCCACCGAATCGTTGCGGCAGATGCCCCCGCTGTTGCCCATCGTCAGGTCGTGGTACGCAATGCCGATGCCGCCTTCGTCGTAGTGCGCCGCCCAGATCTTCGCATCGGGAATCGTTTGCCGGATGCCCCCGAACGGCTTCTGGCGGAGGTTGTTCGTGATGGATGCCCCCGTCCGCCACATGAATGAGCCAGACTCAATCGCACCGGCATCCGGCGCACTGCCGGAAAACCCGTCGGTCACCCCGGGAATCACCTTGCCGGCATCGATCGCCGCCGCGCCAGCAAGCAGCGCAAAGTTTCCGGCATCAGCGCGTTGAAAGCTGGCGTCGGCTTCGTTCGGGGCAACATACGCCGAATTCTGGAAATCAAACCCGCTCTCCAGGCTGGGAGTACCGAAGCCATCCAGCATTGAACTGTCATACAGGTTGTTCCAGAACTCGGTGCTGATGGCACCCAAGCCATCCCGGTTCCAGATGCGGATGCGGTAGTCGCAGTCCCACACCGTGTTGTTGTAGTAGCGGATTCCACCCTGGGTGGTCACGCGCGGGCCCAGGTAGCAGAACGTTCCATCGACGATGTGGTCCGGGATCTCATCATTGTTGAAGTTCCATACCACATTGTGGTGGGCCGTGTAGTTCGACGTATCCTCGATATAGAAGGCCACCACGTACTGCTTTCCGCCGGTATTGATCACCTTGATCGTATCGGAATCATGAATGCTGTTGTAGGCAAACTCGGAATCCATGAGGTTCTGGCCGACCGACTCGATGGAGCCGGCATCCTGCCCCATGTTCATGCAGTCGAAAAAATCGCAGTAGCGGATGGTGTTCTTTGCGCTGGAGTCCATTCGCACATGGAAGCGGCCGGTCGAACCGAAGGTGCAATATTCGATCAGCGTGTCCGCCGCGCCGGCAATATGGACGCAGGATGAGAAGATGGAATACCACCCGTTGTTCTGGAACACCGAGTTGCGGACTTCGTTCCCGTTTCCGCTGTTCAGGTAAAGCAGGTGTCCCCACGAACCGTTGAAATAGCAGGAGTCCACCACATTGTTGTCGCCGTCAATAAATACACCGCCGACACTGCTGTAGTCACTGCCATATCCCGCCGGCTTCATGTAGGGATGAACATATTCAAAACTGCAATTCTCAAACCGGCAGGAATCTGAATTATCAACTGTAACGGTCGCCGCTTTAATCTGTATGCCTTCCAGCACGACTCCGGTACGGTTCACGATGGAAAAGGCCTCACGGCGCACCTGCGCCTCGACCGATGTAGCGTCCGGCATGCCGCCACCCGGTTGCCAGAAATAGAGCTGTCCCCCCTCGTGCCACCATTCCCCTTCCGTGGAAAGCGCATTCAAGTGCAGGATGTACCCTTTGGCACCGCCCCCCATGAACCACTCGTTGTTGGTGGCGTCGTCCTTCCAGGCGTTCGACAACGGAATGCAGACCAGGTCGTTTCCGGATGAGCTTTGGATATCGCCCATGGTATTCGAACGGGTGCGTCCGGTAATGCCGCGATAGACCCCCCCCTGCCAGAAATTATCCGGCACGGCGACCATGCCCGGGAAGGCGACCCGGCGCGTGGTGCCCGTATCGTTGAAGGTCTCGCAGTCGGCATAGCCCGACGCCTCATCCACCCGCAGCATGTCGCCGGAAATATTGTCAGGCCACCGCGCGATCTGCTGGTGGTCGCCATGATAGAAGACCTGGGTGAATTCGGTCTCGATGCCGGCAAGCGGCGCCCGGTATATGTTGTTGGTATGCAGCGTCCATCCGGTCACCAGGTCGCATCCGGCAACAATGACCTCATCATCCCGATAGCGTTTGAACGTCACATTATTGACCGCTATTTCCACCCGTTCCCGATACGTTCCCGCATGGATAATGCAGGTATCGCCTTCCGCCATCGCGGCAGCGGCCTGCGAAATGGTTTTGAACGGAAAGGCCTCGGATCCATCCTGCGCAGGTTCGGTCGATGCCTGGTCGACATGGAAGACCCCGGAATTGTCGGGAACCTCCAAGAACAGATTGTCGATCTGCGCTATGTCGAGATCCGTCCCGTTCCCGTTCGGCCCTTCCGTGGAAAAGTTGCCTGCGTTGCCCTCGAAGGAAATCCAGGGGCTGATCGTTGCAGGGCCGGCCTCGGACGCTCCAACCGGGTTGGTCCAAGCAACATGGACGACATCGCCAACAGTCGCATCGGCGAGTTCCGCAAACATTCGGGAAAAGGTACTCGCCCCGTTCAGCTTGACGATGAGGTTCAAGCCGCTGCTTCCCGTCGGGACGGCCTGCACGTACATGTCGAATGAAAAGACGATCTCCTCCCCCTCGATCAGCGATACGGCGCGCGGGTTGTTGTCCGCCGAGAGCGCCCCGTAGCCGCCGGTCGGGTTGGTGCCGGTGGTCAGCTGGAAGGCACGACCGGAGGCGCTGGAGAAACCCGGATCCGGCACCACAACCGCACCAAGGATGCTGTTGTGCAGTCGCAATCCGGCATCGTAACTGCCATCGGTGATCGCCGCGTTGATTCCCGTCATGTCGCCCAGCGCAAGCCCGTCAAAGCTTTCGTCCACCACCGCCTTGCGTTCTGCATGGCAGACCGAACCGAGCACCAGGCCTAACAGCAAGCCATGCCGTTGCTTCATGAACGTCTTCCTTCCGCGTAATGATTCCCATTCATGACCAGCAAATGAACCCTCCCCCATGATGGATGCTCCCCATGGCGTTCGCCGCATTGGGCGCCATATTGACCCGCTTCCATCCCACTCCTTCCGGATCAACGACCCGATTCGCGAGCCGGGCAGAACCGGCCCACGGTGACTGTCTTGTTGACCACCGCATCCGCTCCCGCGAACTTCGTGGTTTCGCTGTGCGTCCCGTAGCCGACCGTGATCTGCTCGACCGTATCGCATTCGCCCAGACCGAAGTGCATGGTGTCGATGAAGCTCTGCGCGTGCGACTGGCCCTGCGAGCCGATCCGCCGCAGGACGACCAGCCGCTTTTCGCCCTTCCTGGCCACCACGGTGACCGATGCGCCAAGCGGCGCGAATCCTTCGGGGCTGCTGGAGCGGCCCACCTGAACGATGAGATGGTTGCCCTTGGGATTTTCGGTTGTATTCCTGAACATCCGCCACGGGCCATACTTGGACCCCGACAGGATATCCAGCCGGCCATCCTTGTCGAAGTCGAACACCTCGCCCTGGTCCCCCTGCTCCCCGTCGACCAGCACGCTTGCGCCGTGGTCTGTGGCGATCGTGAAGGTCTTGTCGCCGTTGTTCATCAGGATGAGGTCGGGCAACCGCTTGTCCTCGCTGTTGGAGACGCCGATGAAGACGTCCTGGCAGCCGTTGTTGTCGAAATCGCCGACGCTGAGCCCGTCGTGCATGCCGCCCTTGGGAATCCCGGCGGACCGGGAAACATCCACGTATTTCCCGGTGGACTGGTCCCATTCGAGCAGGAGGTCGTCCTCCCCCTCCTTGTAGCCGCTGCGCGCAAGATAGAGGTCGAAATCCCCGTCGCCGTCATAATCGATTTCGGCCACCTTGGAGACCCGCGCGACCTCCCCGGGCAGGCATGAATTATCGAGTTTGAAAACGAAACCCTTGCCTTGGCTGATCCAGCATTCCATCGGCTCGCTCCCATCGAAATACAGCAGGTCGACCAGCCCGTCGTGGTTGACATCGGCCAGGGCGGCGCACTCCTTGCCGCACTCCTTGAGGGCGCCGATATCCGGGACCCGGTTGAACCTGCCGTCCTTCCATTCGTACATGAACTTGGAATCGGTGATGTTTTGCGCGTCGGATTTTTCGGGATCGGGCCCCTTGTTGTTGTAGACCATGTCCAGATCCCCGTCCTGGTCCATGTCGATGAAAAAGGCCGAACGGCCGCGGCCGAAGCCATCGATGCCGATTTCCAGCAGGGAGGCGTCGACCACCGGGTCCTTGCGATCCTTGTCCTTCCGGACGATGTAGCCGTCCCGGCCCCCGGCGAACTCCGCCGTAATGGGTAGGTTGCCCCGGCCGCCATTGGCCCCGCCCACCGTGAGGACCAGATCCGGGAAGTCGTCCTTGTTCCCGAAATAGCCCGCCGAAAATCCATGGTAGTCGGTGCCGCCGACGGGAATGGCGAGGTCGGCATCCTTCCGGTGCCGGAACGGCACGAAACCCGTCGCCGTGCCCCAGTACATTTCGGGGCTTACGTTCTTGGCGCCCTTGCCGATCTTCGCCCCGTGGTTGCAAAGGACCAGATCGTAGTAGCCGTCGCGGTCGAGGTCGGCAACGACCGGGGTCCAATACTTGTTGCACGGGACGCCGCCCAAGCCCACCGCTGCGGAAACATCCGTGAATTTCGGCTCGATCCCCTTCCCGCCCGTTGCGATGACCGCCGGGCCGAGCAGTCCCGCAATAAACATCTCCTTCTTCATATCCATCTGCCTTTATTGACTTGTTGACTTCCCATCCCGCGACTCGCTGGTCTTCCTGTTCCAATACCCGTTGACCCAATAGCCCGAGACCGGAGAGAGCGGAACCTGCTCTTTCGGCGCGGCGGCCTTGAAGCGTTCCTTGACCGGACTGTATTCCGGATTCCCCGCAAGGTTCGTCCACTCGTTCGGATCCTTTTCCATGTCGTACAACTCTTCCGATCCATCCTCGTAGACGATATAGCGAAACGTCCGGTTGCGCATAGACAAGTTGCCCTGTCCATAAGATGTAATCGCGCAATGCGTCCATTCCGCAGCGGGATTGTTCAAAAGCGGAACCAGGCTGTGGCCCTCGTTCCGCGGATTGGCCGGCAAGCCGCTCAGCTCGAGCAGGGTTGGATACATGTCGAGCAACTGGACCGGGGCATCGCAGCGCCTGTCGGCTTCCATGCCCGGCACCTTGAACACGAGGACCGACCGGGTGCTCCTTTCCCAGAGGGATTGCTTGGCGAACCGGTTCTTTTCCCCGACGTGGTAGCCGTGGTCCGACCAAAGAACTACGATCGTGTTTCCGGCGTATTCGCTCTCCCGCAAGGCATCGAGCACCTTTCCGATCTGCGCGTCGACGAACGAAACGCAGGCCAGGTAGGCTTGGACGATGGTTTTCCATTCGCCGCTTTTGATCGCCCATTCCGTGGTGGGCATCATCGGCATATCCATGATGCGCTTGGCCATTTCCGGCACGTCGTCCATGTCGTCGGCCTTGTAGGGCGGCGTCCGAAGGGTTTCCAACGGGTAGAGGTCGAACCATTTTTGCGGCACATACCAAGGCACATGCGGGCGGGTGAAACCGGCCGCCAGAAAAAACGGCTGGCCGTGCTTCTCCTTGAGCTTCCGGACCGCATAGGCCGCCGTCCGGAAATCCTTCATCTCCTCGTCCGTTCCCAACGGGCCCCAATCGGTTCCGGTGCCTTTTTGAACCGGCCAATCCTTCACCGGCCATTTCATCCTATCCTTGGGATTGGGGGAATCGCCCGTGTTTTCATACTCGTCGAACGCGCCATTCCCATCGCCGTTGTGGAACACCTTGCCGGCCGCCATCGTCCGATACCCGTTCCGCTCGAACCAATCGGGCAAGAAGACCGCGTTCTCCGCCGCATCCCCGGCTTCCCTGATCTGCGAATCCTTGATCTGAAGATAGATCCCGGTGGTCATGGGCGACAGGCCGGTCATGATCGACGTGCGGGACGGCCCGCAGATCGGCGCCTGGCATTGGGCGTTGGAAAACAGCATGCCCTCCTTCGCCAACCGGTCGATATTCGGAGTAATCGCCTGCGGGTGGCCACCCATGCAACCCACCCAATCGTTCAGGTCGTCCACCGCAATGAACAAAACATTGGGTTTGGATTCCGATCCGCAAGTGAGCAGCGCCGGCAAGACCAGCGCGGCCAGCAGTCCAATTTTCTTCATATTCATCATTTATCCCGAGGTTTTCTCTTTCTTCCGGCCTTCTTCTCCCGTTCCACCGGACGGCTTGCCTGGCCATATGGAACCGACTTCCCTGACCACACATTCACTGAAACCCACCCGTCCTTTCTCGACCCGCAACGTGATGTCAGGGCTTGCATCATTCGGGACAAGGCAGAACGTCATGGTCATGGATCCATGGTTGGCGAAAATCTCCAGCGAGGTTCGATCCGCCAGGATGCGGATATCCTGGACTTCCGGCGTTCCCGGCAATTTGCCTACGCATCCCCGGCAGCGCACCTCGTTACGGGTAATCGTGATGTCTTGTTCCAGAACGTTGATGACGAGCTCGCCCGAGTCCCCAAGGTTGAACTGGAGGCCCATATCCAGCGACTTGCCCGGCGCATCGACCTTCAGGCATTCACCTTCATTGAGGTTCCCGAGATCGAATTCCGTGGTGTTGGTGTAAAGACGCTTGATTTCGTCAATCGGCGTTTTGCACAAGGTCAACTGTCCATTGATGCGCCGGAGCGACAGCTCGGTCGGGAAACCCATCTGCTGATCGAACGGCATGCCTGGATATTTTCCGCCGCGCAACCAGCAGATTTGAACCACGCGTCCATCCGGGAGATGTTTCCACGATTGGTTTGCTGAGCGGTTCTTTCCGGAATCCAACGCCCGGACTTCTGTCTCCGGAGTAAAAGACATCCCGTCGAACGCTCCTGTCGCGTACTGCTGCCAGTCCATGGCCACCCAAACGTTTTGGCC
This sequence comes from Kiritimatiellales bacterium, assembly GCA_003246265.1. Taxonomy (GTDB): domain Bacteria; phylum Verrucomicrobiota; class Kiritimatiellia; order Kiritimatiellales; family Pontiellaceae; genus Pontiella. Next base: position 7,460 of record QKAU01000055.1, read on the forward strand.
GGGTTCGTCCACAACCGGCAGATGGAAAACATCCGGACAGACGTAGAATCCCGGCAAATGGCTCTGCTTCTCCCATTGCCTTAGATCCGGCGACGTAAAGATCGAAAAACCGGCCCCTGATTTGTCCTCGTTCTGTTCCGGGTTTACGTAGAGCACCATGACCCAGCGGTTGCGAGTTTCATCCCACATCACATGGGGATCGCGGGAGGACAGGGGAAACGACCTTGTTTCATCGCCGGGAAGCTTCAAGACGGGATTGCCTTCATAGCGTGTCCAGGTCATTCCATCATCGTTGCTGTAGGCCAGGCACTGGCCCTCCCCCCAGCTGGTAAAAACCGCTACGACCGGCGGTTCTGTTCCAACCTGGAATCCGCTGGTGTTTTTTTCATCCACAACCGCGGAACCTGAAAAAACCGGATGTCCATTCAACGGTTCGATGGCATCGGGCAGTTGCCGCCAGTGGAGCAAGTCCGCACTGATGGCATGTCCCCAGCGCCTGATGCCTTTCCCATGCTGGAAAAAGAGATGGTACACGCCGTTTACATAGACCAGGCCATTGGGATCGTTGATCCACCCTTCATCCGCCGTGAAATGGTATTGTGGCCGGTACGCCTCCCGATAAGGCCCCGCCTTGGCAGGCAACACCGATACCATCAAAACCATCAAAACCAGTTTTTTGTCCATGACACCTATCGAGCCTGAACATGCGAATGAACCCCTGTTGAGGAATCTCCTTGTCATGCCAAATAGACCTCGCTTCATCAACCTGCAGGTTCGGACCGTTGGCGTAACCGTGGAACCACGTTTCGGTTTATTCGCGAATCTACCATTTACTGCTCCAACGGCGCACCGCTCTGCATCAGCTTGAAGAATTCGTGGTTGTGGATAATCGAATTGGTAAACGCGCCGAAGCCAGACGCATTGACCGGCACGCCGTGCCGCTTTGCGCTCCACGCCCCATCCACTAGGCTGGTGGTGGAATAGACCGCAAACCAACTATTGGGCGCTCCATTGGTCACCCCCATGACCACATTGGAATCCGCAACATCGAAAAAGGTCCCGTCCAAGATCGGAATCGGTGCGAATTCAATCGATTCAAGATTCGTCCCGCCGGTGTCGAAACAGACGCGAAGGCGGCTGGATGATGTTCCGCCCACCACCACATTCGTCGAAACCGTTGCATAAACATCCCGGCTACCTGTGTTTGGAATGGAAACGGCAGCCAAATCGCTCCCATCGATCTGGACACGAATGACACGGTTGCTATCCGCCGCCGAGGCGTTCAGCTTCAGTTGATATGGCCCTGGAGCCACATCCACGCTGTATTCCAGCCACTCCCCGCCAACCGTGGAACCGACTGCCAAGCCGCCGGGCGAGGCCACCAGATCCACCGAATCGGCGCGGTAGATTCCTCCATCGTTGCCCATCGTCAGGTCGTGGTACGCGATGCCGATTCCTCCTACGTCATAGTGCGCGGCCCAGATCAGCGCATCGGGAATCTTCTGCCGGATTCCACCGAACGGTTGCTGGAGGAGGCTGTTGGTGATCGAAGCGCCCGTCCGCCACATGAAGGTGCCGGCCTCGATCGCGCCGGCATCCGGCGCGCTTCCCAGAAATCCATCCGTGATGCCCGGAATTTCCATCCCGGCATCCACGGCGGCGGAATCGGCGAGCAGTTCAAAGTTGCTGGATTCCGCATCAACGAAAATCGTATCGGCATCGGCGCGGGCAATATCGACATTGTTCGAAAACGTGATGCCTCCCTCGAGGCTAGGCGTGCCGAACCCGTCGCCCATATCGGCATCGAAAACGTTGTTCCAGAACCCGGCATCCCCGATGTATCCCAATCCATCCCGGTTCCAGATGCGGATGCGCCAATCGCAATTCCATGCCGTGTTGTTGTAGTAGTACAGGTTCGTGATCGATTCGTGGCGCGGTCCCAGATAGCAGAAGGCCCCGTCGGGATAGTCCGTCCGGTAGTTGTAGACCACGTTGTGATCCACCCTGTAGTTGGGGCAATCCTCAAGATAGAAGGCCACGACAAACTGCTTTGTGCCGGTCACATCCTTCCGCAAGGTTGAACTGTCATGCAGCGAATTGCAGGAAAACTCGGAGCCTCCCAGATTTACACCCACGGCCTGGATGGAGCCGGCGTCCTGCCCCAGCTTCATGCAGTCGTACAGGTCGCTGTAGCGGATATTGACCTTGCTGCCGGGGCTGGTGGTCCGGACATGGAACCGTCCCGTGGATCCGAACGTGCAGTGGTCGATGGTCGTGTTGTAGCCGCCATTCAGGATGGAACTCGTGAACTGGGCAATCCAGCCGTTGTCGTCGAACACCGAATTGTCAACCACGTTGTCGGATCCGGAGGCCAACGAAACGAGGTTCCCCCAGGATCCCCGGAATACGCAGGATGAAACACGGTTGCTGTCGCCCGAGAGATAGACCCCTCCCAGCTGGGTGAACGAGGTCCCGTACGTGCTTCTGGTCAAATACGGTTGGATATACTCGAACAGGCAATTATCGAGCTTGCATCCGCTGCAATTCTCGATCACGGCGGAAGCACCGATGATGTGCAGGCCAAGCAGCTCGACGCCCTTTCGGTTTTGGATGACGAATGCATTCTTCCGCGTCTGGACTTCAACGGTCTCGTCTCCGGGATAACC
>QKAU01000077.1 GCA_003246265.1 Kiritimatiellales bacterium
GGCGGTGGGCCAACTCCGAGCCGCCGAACAGACCGCGCAAGCCCTCTCGAACGCCGCCGCCGGCCAAGGGGCGCAGCCGCTCAAGGCCAACAAAAGCCAAACCGAATTCATCGACGGCATCGACCCCCGGAAGGACGGCAAGTACGAGGGCAGCATCGGCGACCAGGAAGCCAGAAAGGCCCAACCGGGCAGCCGCAGCCTGGGCGACCCCACCGAGCGCTTCGCCAAACCCTATATCGTCACCGAAGGCCCCGACGACATCGGCCTCAGCTCCCCGGCCAGCACGCTGCTGTTCGCCAGCGGGCACCTGCATGCCACCGCGCAGGAAGATCTGCACATCGCCAGCGCCCAAACCTTCAGCGCCACCGCCGGCGAAGCGAGCAGCCTGTTCACCCACAGCGGCGGCATCAAATCCATCGCCGCCGCCGGCAGCCACACCATTCAAGCGCACACCGACGAAATGGAGATCCTCGCCGACGACTCGGTGACCATCACCAGTTCCAGCGACGAGATTCACATCTCTGCCAAGGACACCATCGTGCTCAAGGCGGGGCAGAGTTCGGTGACGCTCAAGGGGGGAGATATCACCTTTGCGTGTCCGGGGACGTTCTCGGTGAAGGGGGCGGGCAATGCGTTTGAGGGGCCGGGGAGTCTGTCGGCTTCGTTGGAGGGCTTGCCAAACGGCGCCGTCGAAGTACCCCACTGGATCGGGCTGGACTATCGGGATCCGGTAACGGGTTTGGGAATGGACGGTGTCGAGTACGAAATTCACTTCGGCGATGGGCAGATGCTCGGCGGCACCCTGAACGGCCAAGGCATCGCGGAGCATCAGAACGTCGATCAGAAACCCGTGAAGAAGGTGGCCTATAAGCCACGCACGCCAAAGAACGACGACCCGCATTCTCCACTTTCCAAAATTCTGGGCTGACCACCATGGGTGCCAACGATCAAGCACTGCAAGAAGCGCTCTCCTGGGAAACCGATAGTGCAGTTCCAGAAGACAAGAGCGTCTGGGTGTGGCTGTGGGAGTCGATCCAGGGCGACTTCAACCAGAAGCGAAGCGGCGGCCAGATCGCATTCGATATGGCCGTATCCATGGTGCCGCTCGTCGATCAGGTGTGCGATGTGCGTGACATTATCGCCAACTGCAAGGCCATCTACTACGCTGACGAGAAAGCCGAGGAATCGGGCGAGCCAATCGACAAATCATGGCTGTATGTCTCGCTCGGCCTCACGTTGATTGGGCTGTTTCCGTCCCTCGGTTCGCTGGTCAAGGGCGTACTCAAACTCTTCTTTGTCTTCATCCGCCGATACGGTCTGGAGCATGTCATTCGAGCCGTCGAAGAGGGCATGACCTGGGTGGTCACCTACCTGCGCAAGCGCGAAGTCCAGAAGTACATCGGCGCCAAACACATCGACGAAATCTTCAAGTGGCTCGCCGAGCGGATCCGGGAGGTCAAGGGCAAACTCAGCGCAAGTGCGCTGTTGACCAACTTCGATCGTGCCATCGCGCTCATGAAGAAGCTGCTCGCGAAGGTCGACTGGATGCCGGGCAAGGTCGGCGATCGGGCGCGTGCCGCCATTGCAGTGGTCGAGGCCATCCGCAAACGCGCCGACGCGCCGCTGGCCGGCGCCATCGGGCCGCTGAACAAAATCCTCGACACCATCATCAAGCGGCTCGAATTCGAAAACCTCATCATCCGGCGCGGCATCGTCGATGTGAGCAACATCCACTTCCGTGGTGGTTTGCCCGAGGCGAGGGCGGTCGCCCTCATGCGCGAGGCAGAACCGCCGCCGAAGTGGTTGAGCAAAGGGCGGGAGCTGGAGTTTCCGGGGTTGGATCCGGATGTTGGGCGACTCAAGAAAAAAGTGGCAGCGAAGCACAAGGACGGTTGGCCCGAACTCGATGAAGACAACATCCGGTCGTTCCACAAAATGGAAGCGGCCACAATCGTCGGCCCCGCCAAGCTCTACCGCGTCGTCTCCCCGAGCAACGGCGCCATGGGCGATTGCTGGGTGAGCCAGGAAGTCTGGGACATGATCCAGAAATCGCCCGACCCGAAGGCCGCATGGCGCAAGCACCTGGGCGTTTGGCCGGACTGGAACCCCAACGGACAGTTCGTGGTGATGGACATCCCGCCGGGAGAAACCGTCAAGGTGTGGCGGGGGCCGGCGGCCGGGCAGAAGAAGCCACGGGGACAACTGGACGCCCACCTCGAAGGCGGCTGGGAGCAGATCGTCGTCAAGGGGCCGAAAGAGCACTTCGACACCACCACCTACTACCGCCGTGCCGCCGACGGCAGCCTGAACGCGCCCATCGACCGCGCCGCCTACATGGCCTTGAGCAAGGACGAGCAGGCCGCCTACATTGGTCTCAGACAGAAGATCAACCACCCGCACATTCGCGGCCCGCTGGACACGAAATGGGGCTACACCGATTTCGACAGCCAGCTTGAGGATGTCAAAATCGGCCTGCCCGCCCTGCCGGGTCAGACCGTCAACTGAAGGACACAAGATGAGCACCGACCTGTTCGGCAAGCCCCTGGCCGGCTACCCGAAATACACCCTCTCCCTGCACCAGAAGCGACAGGCCACACTGCTGTATCACTGGATGTCGATGGACTATCTGCAGGAACTGCTTGCCATGGTCCAGCGGCTGGCTCATCGCGGGGGTGGATGTTGTTGTCGACGAAGCCAACGTGCAAGGGCGGGACCGTTTCATGGTCAGTGAACGCTGGGGGGTGCGGGATACCACCGCGAATTGGTCGACACATGTCTACCCGTCATTGGAAGCATTTCGCCAATCGGTGGTGGGCGACATTGCAGCGAGAGCGAACGAAGACTACGGAACAACCGGCGCCCACCAATGCGCCCGCATGATCTCCGAGCACTCCTCCCGGTGGATGACCGTGGAGGAGGAAGAACGGTTCAGGGAAGAGTTCGAAAAAGTGTATTCACATGCCGGCAAAATCGATTCCGTCTGCGGAGGGGGGGGGCAGAAACTTATCAACGACGACATGATGTTCAGCGCGTGGGAAAAACTTGGCCCGCTTTTCCCACGTCTCCCGTTGTTCCGAGTGCGCACAGATGTTGAAGGCGAGTCAGGGAAAATGCCGCCCCGCACCGGCGCCTATGTCGCGCAAGACGACCCAAACGCAACCTTGCAGTTCGGTTGGACAGGGAATAGTGATGGACGGTTGGGCAGGGCTATTACTTTCAACGATTTGGGGCTGAAAGCACTATCGCTCTTGGGACGGCCCGCGCTATGGGCGGACGACAACAAGATCACAGCATTCGTATCGGAGGCGTTCCGCCGCGGAGAAATGACCGAGCGTGGATCCTTGTATGACCCGGGCGACGAGAACGACCCACGTTGGGCGCCCGGCATCCTCTCGGAAAACGTCTACACCCACCGCCCATGCAAATGGTATTTCGTCGAAATGATCGACGGCGAGTATGAGGACGAGACCGACACGGCCGAACCGGAAACAGTCACGGCAACCCACCACCCCAACGTTCCCGCCGGCCAACCCTGCCCCGAAGCCGGTTGGTGGTTCACGCCGGCCGAACCCGACAGCCGCCGCTGGTTCAAACAGGGCGAGGCCATGCCGTCCGTGGGCGGCGACTACGGCCAGACCTTCTGGCAGTGGTCGCCGGACCAGTCGGCACCGGCATCGTAGGGCGGGATTCATCCCGCCAACATCCACCCAGGCCGGATGAATCCGGCCCTACCGGGGTGCTGCCGGGTCAGACCGTCAACTGAAGGACACACGATGAGCACCGACCTGTTCGGCAAGCCCCTGGCCGGCTACCCGAAATACACCCTCTCCCTGCACCAGAAGCGACAGGCCACACTGCTGTATCACTGGATGTCGATGGACTATCTGCAGGAACTGCTTGCCATGGTCCAGCGGCT
>QKAU01000068.1 GCA_003246265.1 Kiritimatiellales bacterium
GCTGGCAATTCCAGTGCATATGCGGCGCGCCGCATATGCAGGTATTGAAGGGAGTGAGTCATGGAATATGTTGATCTTCAACCCTTTGAGGAGTACGTGCGTCGGCGCGGCCTGGTCGATGGAAGGCATCTGCCGTATTATCGGAACTGGATTCTGCGCATTTTGCACTCGGGCTTCGACCGTGGCAAGCTGGCCGTCCGAGAGAGGGTCCGCCCGTACATTGTAGCATTTTATCTTCGCCGGTTTCGGTCGGGGCGCAGCGGGTTCCCTTTCCCTTCTCCGATCTTCACCTTTTAGCCGCCGATCCATCCACCCGGAAAACGAGCAAGCGGCTGGCCGGAATGACCGCGATCACCAATGGATTTTCCTGCCATCCCCCCTGATAGAATTATGGGGGAATTCGGCCATCTGGACCATAGACAGTTCCTAGGCGGATCGGGTATGAATAGAGGGGTTTGTTGGACCGGAATGCTCCCTTGTTGGCGGAGCAGGTCCAATATACTCTCCATCGGTCGGCGCGCTTTCGGTCCCGGACCTTCACCGGGCCGGGCAGAATGTTCTGACGGCAGGGACATGGACAGGATACAGGCTAGGGTGAATGCACCGAGCCGTGGCGATAAAGGGAATACGATGAATAATATGGTTCAAGGAAAAAGGGTGCTTGTGACGGTCTCCGTTCTGTTCTTGATGGCAGCGGAATCCGCTGTCCGCGGCGCATACACGGAGCCCGCCGGCTGGTCCAGCCTTCCGGTCGAAGCAATATCGGCCAAGAGTGGAGATTGTACATCCCTTCTGCAGGGAGCGGTTGACCGGGCCACGGCCAAGAGCAATGGCGGGCGCATCCTGCTGAGGCAGGGGACCTACAGCCTGAACGGGGTGGTGCTGAAATCGAATGTCCATTTGGAATTCGAAGCCGGCACCGTGGTCGTCCCCTATGCGAGCGGGACCGGCGCCGTCAATATCTTCGAAATCGGGTCTTCGACGAATGCCGAGGTGCAGAATGTAAGCTTCAGGGGGGTTGGGGGGAAGTTCTTCATCAGCTATCCATCAACTTATACGCTGAACTCCCGATCATTCGCCGTGAATAATGTGAACAACCTCCTGATTCGCGACATCCACATCGCAGAAAACTACACCAAATTTTCCGCAATCGCCTTCCTGCTGCCCGACGGGGCGAATTCGAAAAGCCACCGGGCCAAGAATGTGACGGCAACCAATCTCTCCTGTGAAAAGACGGATTACGGGTACAGTCTTATCCAGGCCAATGCCGGACAGGACATGCTGTTCACGGACCTGATCTCAACGGATGCCGGAGTCACTGTGCGCGTTGAAACGGATCTCGAAGACAACAACATCTACAACATCGGCGTCGACAACATCGTGATTCAGAACGTGACCAACGTGAACGGGCATGCCGTCGTCTTCATGCAGCCGCATTCCATTTCAAATGGCGTTGTCACGGCGGATGGCGTTGTTGCGATCGAGTGTGGAATAGGGGTGGCCATCTTCAAGAACATCGGCCGCTTCCCCGGCCTTCCCGACGGGACCTTCAGCACGAATTCATACATCAGGAACATATCGGTACTCTACGGGACGAATACGCCGATGAACTATGCAAAAATCAAGTATATGCCGCCTTCCTTGAGCGGACAGGTTTATGAGACGCCCACCTCGCCTTCATCGTCCCACCGGGGCCCATCCGTCGCGGCCGTCATCAACCTGCTGCCCGACCAGGTCGACGTGAACTACTCCGACATAACCCACAGCGGCCCGAACCTGGACCAGTATTTAAAGATTGTTGAAGAAGAGCGCCGGTACGGCAGCTTCGGTCTCCTGAACTGGGATAATTACGTCTCAACCTATGGCATTGCCGGGCTGCCGTCCCTCGATTCCGATGGCGACGGGCGGGATGACTGGGGCGAATATGTCCTGGGGGGCAACCCGAAGAATGCGGCCGACCTTGGCATACCTTCCTCCCTTGACGCCGAGACGGGGCGCGTGGCCTATTCCCTGGTAGGCGATCGTCATCTGGTCTGCAACGTCCTGACACGCAGTTCTCTCGGGATCGGCGGGTGGGAAACGAATGCGACCCTGGAGGTTTTCTCCGATGACGGGTTGATGCGAAGCTACACCAACTCCATCGACAATTCGGCCGAAGAGCTGTTTATCAAGCTGGTTGTGGAATAGCCCCGTTCGTTCCTTTTTTGGGGGGCATGGGCATGGAGCAAAAAGAAGAAAACCCTAGGCAACTCGTGGTTCCCTAGGGTTTGGTACAAGATGGTGGAGGATATCGGGATCGAACCGACGACCTCTTGAATGCCATTCAAGCGCTCTCCCAGCTGAGCTAATCCCCCGAAAAAGGACGGGCTTTATAGAGTCTGGCCCATGGGGTGTCAACACTGGTTTGTCCTTTTTTGCGCCGGATCGAGGAGGGTGCCGAAAACGGTGCAAAACGGTTGGGTTTGGGGTTGACAGCGTGGGGGCGATTACGTAGTTTCCGCCCCTTGATTTTTCGGAAACAAAGCCCTTTGGGCACTAGAGGTCATTTATGGAAGCATATGCGGTAATTGAAACCGGCGGCAAGCAGTACCGGGTCCAGCAGGGCGACGTCCTCGACGTGGAACTGCTCACGGCCGAAGCGGGCGCCAGCATCGAGTTCGACGCGCTGGCCGTCTCCAGCGGCGGCGAACTCGCCATCGGAACCCCCGTCGTGGCCGGCGCCAAGGTCAAGGCCTCGGTCGTGGAGAACCTGCGCGGCAAGAAGGTCGTCTCCTTCAAGAAGAAGCGCCGCAAGGGATATCGTCGCAAGATCGGTCACCGGCAGGAACTGACCAAGATCAAGGTTGAAGAAATCAGCGCCTAGCGCGGGAGGTTCGTCATGGCTCATAAAAAAGGACAAGGTTCATCCACCAACGGTCGCGACTCGAATTCGCAGCGCCGCGGCGTCAAGCGTTTCGGGGGGCAGCAGGTCAGCGCGGGCAGCATCCTGGTGCGCCAGGTCGGCACCCGTTTCCACCCCGGCATCAATGTTGGTTGCGGGCGCGACTACACGCTCTTCGCCCTCAAGGACGGCGTGGTCGAGTTCGACAAGCGCCAGCGCAAGGTGCACGTCCGCGAAGTGACGGCAGCCTAGCTGCGGGCTACAGCCGCAGGTAGCAAGGCGGGTTCTACCCGCCTTTTCTTTTATCCCGGCGCGGCTTGAAACCCCCGGGGCAATCCCTTAACACTCCATCGCCGTGAAGCACGTCGTATTCAAGGATCGCGTCAAGATCTACGCCCGGGCCGGCAACGGCGGCAACGGGTGCGTCTCCTTCCGCCGCGAAAAGTTCATCCCCAAGGGCGGTCCGGACGGCGGCGACGGCGGAAACGGCGGATCCGTCATCCTCCGCTGCGACGAGAACGAGGATTCGCTCCTGCCGCTCTACTACCAGCCGCACCAGCGCGCGAAGCATGCCCAGCACGGCATGGGCGCGCAATGCCACGGCAGGAACGGCGAGGACTGCGTCGCCAAGGTGCCTCCCGGAACGGTTGTGACCGATGCCGACACGGGAGACTGGGTGGGCGAGCTGCTCCATCCCGGCGAGGAGCTGGTCATCGCCCAGGGCGGGCGGGGCGGCATCGGCAACATCCACTTCAAGAGCTCCACCAACCAGACGCCGCGCCAATTCACCGAAGGGACGCAGGGCGAGGAGAAGAACCTGTGGCTGGAGCTCAAGCTGGTCGCGGACGTGGGGCTCGTCGGCTATCCCAACGCCGGCAAGTCGACGCTGCTGAGTCGGCTCACCCATGCGCATCCGAAGATCGCCCCGTACCCCTTCACCACCCTCAATCCGATCATTGGAACGCTCCAGTTCGAAAACTTCAGCCGCCTGCGGATCGCCGATATCCCCGGGCTGATCGACGGTGCCCACGAAGGCGTGGGGCTCGGCCACCAGTTCCTGCGCCATATCGAGCGTTCCCGCTTCCTGATCTTCGTCATCGACATGGCCGCCACCGACCAGCGCAACCCGGTCGACGACTTCCTCCATCTTCGGGAAGAGCTGCGGCTGCACAACGAGGCGCTCACCTGCACCCCTTATATCGTGGTCGCCAACAAGATGGACGATCCCGATGCCGAGGGGCGGTTGCGCGACTTCGTCGACCGCACCGGCGAAGAGCCCGTTTATCCCATCTGCGCCGAGCTGGGAGAAGGGCTGGATCCGGTCCGGGAGTTCCTCTACCGGCATTTCTTCGAAACCCGCAAGGTGCTGGAGGAATCGGCGGAGCAGGACCATGCGGACGATTGACCTCAATGCGGATCTGGGCGAGCTGGACGACGGCTCGCTCGACGCCGCGGTCATGCCCTGCATCTCTTCCGCCAACATCGCCTGCGGCGGACACGCCGGGAATCCCGATTCCATCCGCCGCACCATCCGGCTGGCAAAAACGCATGGCGTGGCCATCGGGGCGCATCCCGGCTACCCCGACCGCGAAAACTTCGGCCGCGTTTCCATGGAGATGCCCGGCGATGGGTTGGCCCGGCTGGTTCGGGGACAGGTCGAGGCCTGCATGGCCATTGCCGCCGAGGAAGGGGCCTTGGTTCGCCACGTCAAGCTGCACGGCGCCCTCTACAACGACCTGGCCGACGACTACGAACGTTCGCTGGCCGTCTGCAGCGCACTTGCCGGGCTGGATGCCCGCCTGCGGTTCATCGCCTTCTCGAATTCCGCCGCGGCGCGGGCGGCCGAGGATGCGGGGCTGGTGGCGGTCCACGAAGTCTTCGCCGACCGTGCCTACACGTCCGAAGGACGGCTGGTGCCGCGCACGGAGCCCCATGCGGTCATCCACGACGAGTCGGTCTGCCTGGCGCAGGTGGAGATGATGGTGATGCGGCAGCGGGTACCGGCCGAAGGGGAGCGGCTGCTTCCGATCCAGGCCGACTCGGTATGCGTGCATGGCGACCATCCATCGGCGGTCGCCTTCGCGGCCCGCCTGCGAGCCTTCTTCGAGCGTCAGCGTATCGCCGTCCGGCCTGCCGGGGAGCACCGTTTTTCCTTCGACCGGCTGGGCGAGGGGGCCCTTCTGGCCCGCCTGCCGGCGCGGATCTGCCGATCGACGCACCGTGCGATCCGTGCCCTGCACCATGCCGTTGAACGGGAAGGCATCGCCGGCATCCGCGAACTGGTGCCGTGCTACGCCGAGTTGAGGATCGACTTCGATCCGGCCATCGTGGACGCGGACACGTTGCGGGAGCGGGTCGGGGCCCTCGGGGTCGTGCTCGATGCCGTCGTGCTGCCGCAGCCGAGGAGCGTGGAGGTGCCGGTCTGCTACGATGGCCCCGACCTTGCGATCGTGGCGCGGCACACGGGCCTGGACGAGGATGAGGTGGTCCGGCGGCATTCGACCCCCGGCTACCAGGTCTACATGCTCGGCTTCGTTCCCGGCTTCGCCTATCTCGGGGGACTCGATCCGCGCCTGGCGACCCCCCGTCTTCCGACGCCGCGCGTGGCCGTGCCCGCCGGATCCGTCGGTATCGCGGGCTGCCAGACCGGCATCTATCCGCTCGCCACGCCGGGCGGCTGGAATATCATCGGGCATACGCCGCTGCGGCTGTTCGATCCTGCCGCCGAGCGCCCGTTCCATTTCGAGCCGGGCGATCAAGTCCGCTTTGTCCCGATCCCGCGGAGGGGCGATGCCGCGAAGGCTTAAGGTGATCGAACCCGGCCTGTATACGACCGTCCAGGATGCCGGACGGCCCGGGTGGCTCCGCTACGGCCTTCCGCCGGGCGGTGCCATGGACCGTGACGCGTTCAACGCTGCCAACGCGTTGCTCGGCAACGATCCGAGGGCGGCCGTGCTAGAGGCGACCGGTACGATGCCCGTGCTGGAATCCAGCCATGCCTGCCGGATGGCGGTGGCCTATGCCGACGGGTGCGACACCTTGGAAGTCGGGGCGGGGGAGCGTACAAGGTTCGGTCCGATCCGGAACGGGTACCGCGCCTATGTCGCGGTCGAAGGGGGGATCGACGTGCCGGTTGTCATGGGCAGCCGCTCCACCTACGTGCAGGGTGGCCTGGGCGGGCTGGAAGGGCGGGTGCTCCGGGCGGGGGACCGCCTCCCAGTCGGCGAGCGGCATTCGAGCGCAGCCGCGGAACAGGCACCCTGCCCGGAGCGCTTCGGACGGGATGCCGTTCGCGTCATTCCCGGTCCTGAAGCCGAGTGGTTCGACTGCGGTGGGCTGAACACCTTCCTGACCGGAACCTTTTCCGTTTCGGCCAGGTCCGACCGCACCGGTCTCCGGCTGGACGGCACCCCGCTCACCTTCCACTCGGAGGCGCAGATGGTCTCGGCGGGGCTGGCCTTCGGAACCATCCAGGTTCCGCCCTCCGGCCTGCCGATCATCATGATGGCGGACCACCCCTCGACCGGGGGCTACCCCCGGATCGCAACCGTCGTGGACGGCGACCTGCCGCTGCTCGCCCAGCTTCGCCCCGGATCGACGGTCCGCTTCATCGAGTGGCGGCATTGACCGCGGCGTCGTAGGCGATATAGCGGCTCATGATCTTGCGGACGTAGCCGATGATCTCATCGCTCCGGCAATAGCCGTATTTGGCGCGCCGGGCATGGTCGGGTTCGGAGAGCAGGGCATAGGCCTGGTCCACGTTGTCCACCCAGACATTGGGGTCCTTTCCCATTTGCCTGGCGAGGTTGCGCGCATCGATCAGGTGGCCATAGCCGCCGTTGTACGAGGCCAGGGCAAAGCAGGTCCTGTCGACCACGCCCACCTCCTCGGGGATGCGGTCATACTGCTTCCTGAGGTAATGGGTTCCCGCGCGGATGTTGTCGCCGGGGTCGAACGGATCCTCCAGCCCCATCTCCCTGGCGGTCGGGGGCATGAGCTGCATCAGGCCCTGGGCCCCCGACCGGGAGACGGCATCGGGCCGGAAGCTGCTCTCCTGGAACATCTGCGAACAGACCAGGGTCCATGGGAATCCATATGTGGCCGCATGCATCTTCACCAGATCGTCGTAGGGCGAAATGCGCCCCGCCGCAGAGAAGTTGAAGGTTTCGTCGAGCTGCTGGTTGGCTGCCCGGTCGAAATAGCGCCGGTATAGGGCTGCGAAGCCCGCGCTCCGGGTCTCCTTTTCGAAGAACGCGTCGATGGCGGCCTTCAATTGGGGTTGGTCGTTTCGAACCCCCCAGCCATAGGCCCGGGGCTGGTCGAGCCGGTACACCGGCTTGATCCGGTTGCCGAGCCGGACCCCCTGGTCGAGGAAATTGACATCCACGCAGGTGAGGTCGTATTCGCCGCCGGCCACCTTCTCCATGACCTGGAAGCTCTCTTCGTCCTCGGGCACGGCTTCGATGCGGAAATCCAGCCGTTCCCTGCTGCGCAGCGCCTCCAGCGATTCGTAGTAGGAGCTGCTTCTGCGCACGTGCAGGGTTCTCCCTTCGAGTTCGGCCGGGGATGCCATGTAGGGTTCGTCCGCGCGGCCGACGATGGTTTCGAAAACCTCCCCGTAGGGGTGGCAGTACTGCAGGTTCGGATTGCGCCGGCTGCGGGACGACGTGATGGTCAGGCAGGCCGCAATCACATCCGCGCGCCCCTCTTCCAGCCACTGGCCCATGTCGCTCCAGCGATCGGGAACGATGACCACCACCTCGATGCCCTGCTGCTTGGCGAAGCGCTGGACCAGGTCGTACTCAAAGCCCATCAGCACGCCGCGATGCATGAAGTAGCAGGCCGGGTTGTTGCGGGTCAGCACCCGGATGAAGCCGCGCTCCCTGATCTGCCCAAGGTCCGCCATGACCCCCTGCCGGTTGGCCTCCTCGAGGCCGCGGGGCAGTTGATCGAGCTCGGCCGCGGCGGTGGCCGCGAACGCGACGGCGAACGGGATGAGCCATTTCCCCATGGCCTAGCCCTGCGACAGGGTGACAAGCGTGTCCAGCTTTTCCATGGCCGCGCCGGAGTCGATCGATTCGATGGCCAGCGCGATGCCCGCCTGCGGGGTATCGGCCTTGCCGCCGGCCATGATGGCGAAGGCGGCGTTGAGCAGGACGATGTCGCGTTTCGGCCCCCTTTCGCCGCCGAGGATCGCGCGGACGATCTGCGCATTTTCAGCAGGTTCGCCGCCGACCAGGTCGGCGGGGGCGGCACAGGAAAGCCCGAGGCCGGCCGGCTGCACTTCGTAGCTCTCCACCTTGCCGCGGCGGATTTCGGTGACCATGGTGGTGGTCGTGGTGGTGAATTCGTCGAGGCCGTCGTTGCCGTGCACGATGAACTGGTAGTTCATCCCGAGCTGGGCGCAGGCGTCGGAGACGATCGGCACCAGCTCCGGCTTGAAGACGCCCATGATGCCGTTCTTCACGCCGGCCGGATTGCAGAGTGGCCCGAGGATGTTGAAGATGCTCCAGACGCCCAGCTCGCGCCGCGGCCCGACGACGTGCTTCATGGCCGGATGCAGGCCGGGTGCGAAGAGGAAGGCGATGCCGGTTTCAGCCAGGCACTTCTCCATCTGCGCAGGGGTGTATTGGATGTTCACGCCGAGTTCGGCCAGGACATTGGCCGCGCCGCACTTGCTCGATACGCCGTACGAACCGTGCTTGGCCACGGTCACCCCGGCTCCGGCCGCCACGAAGGCCGCCGTCGTGGAAATGTTGAAGGTGTGGGCGCCGTCGCCGCCGGTACCGACGATGTCGACCGCATGGGGGTCGTCGCACCGGATCCGGGTGGCGTTGGCGCGCATGACCTCCGCGCAGCCTGCAATGGATTCGGGGGTTTCGCCGGTCAGGCGCAAGGCGGCGATAAAGGCGCCGATCTGCGCCCCGGTGGCCTCGCCCGCCATGATGTCGGCCATGGCGCCGGCGGCCTCATCCCGCGAAAGGCACGCCCCGCCGATCAATTTGGCAACGGCTTCCTTGATCATATGCAATCTCCTTGGAAATTCCGTCCGGAGCATAGGCGAGCCCCCCTGCAATTGGAAGGGCGAATGGCTTGGAAAGAAGATTTGGCAGACGATGGGGCAGGCGCTATGTTCCGCCCACCATGAGCCGTTCCGGATCCAGCTTCCTGCCTACCACCGCCGCCGAAATGCAGGCACGCGGATGGGACGGGCTGGATGTCCTGCTTATCAGCGGCGATGCCTACGTCGACCACCCCTCCTTCGCCGCCGCCGTGATCGGCCGCGTGCTGGAGGCCGACGGCCTGCGCGTGGGGATCGTTGCACAACCGGACTGGACCGACCCGAAGGCCTTGCTGGCGATGGGGCGGCCCCGCCTCTTCTGCGGCGTCACGGCCGGGAATTTGGATTCCATGCTGGCCGCCTACACGGCGGCGCGGCGGAAGCGGCGGGAGGATGCCTACAGCGAGGGGGGCGAACCCGGGAAGCGGCCCAACATGGCGACGGTCGTCTATGCCCAGCTGGCGCGCCGGGCCTTCCCCGACCTGCCCGTGGTGCTGGGCGGGATCGAGGCGAGCCTGCGGCGCACCGTCCACTACGACTACTGGCAGGACAAGCTTCGCCCCTCCGTCCTGCTCGACTCCAAGGCCGACCTGCTGGTCTATGGCATGGGCGAGCGGGCCGTGCTCGAGGTGGCGCGGCGCCTCGCCGCAGGACGGACGCTGGAAGGTATCCCGGGAACGGCCCGGCTGCTGGGAGGACGCGAATCAGCCGAGCGGGATTTCCACGAAGGCGTCCTGCTTCCGTCCTACGAGGAGTGCCTGGCCGACAAGGCCCAGCTCATCTACCTGGCCCGGCTGACCGAGCGGGAGCAGAACCCCTTTTCCGGCAAGCCGCTGGTGCAGATGCATGGTGCGCGCGCCCTGTGGATCGAGCCGCCGGCGGAGCCGCTCGACACCGCCGGCTTCGACCGCATCTACGAACTGCCTTTCCAAAACGCCCCCCATCCCTCCTGCAGGCGTCCCGTGCCTGCATTCGAAATGATCCGGGGATCGGTCACGGTGGTGCGCGGATGCGGGGGCGGCTGCACCTTTTGCGGGCTGGGATTCCACCAGGGGCGGTTCCTTTCCAGCCGCTCCGAGGCATCGGTGGTGCGCGAGGTCGAGGCCATGGCCGGGCAGATGGATTTTCGCGGTACCGTTACCGACCTGGGGGGACCGACCGCCAACCTCTACGGATGCGTCAACGGGATCTCGGAAGCGTGCCGGAAGTGCAAGCGCCCGAGCTGCCTCCATCCCGCGGTTTGCCCCAACCTCGGGATCGACCCCAAGGCGCCCGTCCGGTTGATGCGCAAGGTGCGCGGCATCGACAAGGTGAAGCACCTCTTCATCCAGTCCGGCATCCGGATGGAGCTTGCGCTGGACAACCCGGCGTATGTCCGCGAACTGGCCATGCACCATGTCTCCGGACACCTGAAGGTCGCGCCCGAGCACCTCCATCCCGATGTCGTCAAGCGGATGCGCAAACCGGGGGCGGCGGTCTTCGAGGCCTTCCGGAAGCTGTTCGAACGCTTCAGTCGCGAGGCCGGCAAGGAGCAGTATCTCGTGCCCTACTTCATCTCCAACTTTCCGGGATCGACCAAGGAGGAGATGAAGGTGGTCGAGCGCTACCTGCGCGATGAACAGTGGAAGCTCCAGCAGGTGCAGGACTTCATTCCCCTGCCCATGACGCCCGCCGCGGCCATGTACTACAGCGGCCTCGACTACGAAACCGGCAAGCCCATTCCCGTGGTCCGCGGCCTGGCCGAGCGCCGCGCCCAGAGCGACCGCCTCAAGGGGCGCAAGCGCCCCCGCCGCAAGGACGGTCCGCGCCCCGGCTCCTCAATGTGATCGATGGAAGGCCGGGAGATGGAAAAGGGACGCACGGTGCGTGCGTCCCTTCAGCGTGCCGGCAACGGCGCGGTCCCTTACAGCGCCGCAACGGCGGCATCGCGGACCAGGTTGCCTAGCTGGGTGGTGGAGGCCAGCTTGTTGCCCTCGCGCCAGAGATCGCCGGAGCGGTAGCCCGCGTCGAGCACCTGGTCGACGCCGGTGCGGATGGCCGCGGCCGCGGCTTCTTCGCCGAGCGCATCGAGCATCATGGCGACGGAGAGGATCATGGCCAGCGGATTGGCCTTGCCCTGCCCGGCGATGTCCGGCGCGGAGCCGTGCACCGGCTCGAAGAGACCAACCGGCCCGCCGACGGAGGCCGAAGGCAGCAGGCCGAGCGAACCGCCGAGCGTGGCGGAGGCGTCGGAGAGGATGTCGCCGAAGATGTTGCCGGTGAGGATGACGTCGAACTGGCGGGGATTGATCACCATCTGCATGGCGGCGTTGTCGATGTACATGTGGTCGAGCTCGACGTCCGCATACTCGGCCTGGTGGAGGGCCTTGACGGTGTCGCGCCAGAGGCGGGAGACGGCCAGCACGTTGGCCTTGTCGACGCTGGTGACCTTGTTGCGCCGCTTGCGCGCCCATTCGAAGGCGACGCGGGCGACTCGCTTGATCTCGCCGACGGAGTAGACCATGGTGTTCCAGGCCTTGCGGTCGTCGCCTTCGCCCTCTTCGCCGACGGGCTGGCCGAAGTAGATGCCGCCGGTCAGCTCGCGCACGGTCAGCAGGTCGAGGCCCGCCACCTTTTCGGGGCGCAGCGGGGAATTTTCGGCCAGCGAGGCCGGCACGGAGACGGGGCGGAGGTTGGCGAAGGCGCCGAGCTCCTTGCGGATCTTGAGCAGGCCGCTTTCGGGGCGGAGCCGGCCGGTCAGGTGGTCCCATTTGGGTCCGCCGACCGCGCCGAGCAGGACGGCGTCGGCGGCCTTGCAGGCGTCGACGACGGCGTCGGGCATCGGATCGTTGTGGGCATCGATGGCGGCGCCGCCGGCGTTCCGGGTATCGTATTCAAGGGCGAAACCGGCCTTTCCGGCCACGGCATCGAGCACCTTGACGGCTTCGGCAACGACTTCCGGCCCGATGCCGTCGCCCGGGAGCAGGGTGATCTTGTAGGTCTTGGACATGATGGATTCCTCGGTTGGCAAAACGAGCGGCGAATAGTAGCGGTGCCGGCCGCGATTGCAAACCCGGAATTCATCGGGAGTTCCGCTATGGGGCGCGGTCGCCGCCGCCTTCGGGGGCACCGCGATCGCGGCCGCCCCTCCCGCCGGGGAATCCACCGCCGGGCATGCGCATGGAGGTGGCGTCCAGGATGCCTTGTATGTGCTCGGCAAAGGCCTGCGTGTCATCGCCGGCATAGCCGACGTCGATGGCCAGCTGGCGGAACATCGTGTTGCGCTCCTGCTCCAGCAGGGGGCGGACTTCGCGCATCGTATTGAACATCTGGCCCATGGCTTCGCGGTCGGGCCGCTGTTCGGGATCCTGGAACTTCTCGGTCATCTCCCAGATGGCGGCCATCTTTTCCACGAGCAGGTTGTGGTTGGCCAACTCTTCGTCGGTCATGAACGAGGTGTCGAGATCCATGAAGGAGGCGGTACGTTCGGCCAGGTTGTAGCGCATCGTCTGCTGCTGCTCCTGGCGGCGTTTGATCATTTCGGCGTAGCCTTCGGGGTCCTCGGCCTTCATGCGCGCCATGCGGTCTTCCCAGCTTTCGCGGGGGGGGCGGTCCCTCCGGTTGGCCAGCTCGGCGCGCAGGGCGACGATCTCGGCCTGGAGGGCCTCCACGCTGTTGGTTTCGGAAGCCAGCCCGGCCAGCGTGTCCGCCGCGGCCGCGTCGGTGGAGTTGGTAGACGCCTTGTTGGCGGCCGCGACCGGCGTGGCGCGGTGGGCGGCCTGGGCCTGCAGGGCCAGCAGCTGCTTCTCGGCCTCCTGCCGGGAACGGGCGGACTTGGCGCCGTAGCCGATGCCGGCCAAGGCGATGAGGATTGCGAGCGTCGCAACGGCGAAGGGCAGGTTCTTGTTCATGGTTTTCCTCCGGAGAAACGGGCCAACGCCGGCCCGGGTGGTTTTATTGCATGGAAATCAGGAAATAAATATGCCGGGGCGCAGCCGCTGGTGGTCGTCGAATGCCACGGGGAGGCTAAGGCGGATGTTGGCCAGCGCGGCCACCACCATGGAGGTGAAGATGCAGAGCATGATGCCGATCTGGTATTTGATGGCCGTGGCGGGCATGGAGCCGCCAAGGATCTGGCCGGTCATCATGCCGGGCAGGGAGACGATGCCCATGGTGGCCATGGTGGCGATGGTCGGGTTGACCGCCGCCCTGAGCGCGTCGCGCAGGTAGGGCCGGACGGCTTCATGCAGGTCGGCGCCCAGCAGGAGGTAGGTGGTGAATTCGTTCTCGTTCCTGCGGATTCCGCTGTAGAAGCGTTCGAGGCTGAGCACGTTGCTCCTCAGGCAGTTGCCGAGGACCATGCCGACGATCGGAACCATGTAGCGCGCGTCGTAGGGCGGGTCGGGGCGGATGGCGACGAGGATGAACCAGGCGCTGACCAGCAGGGTGCTTGCCGCCACGCCTGCCAGCGAGCGCCAGAAAAAGAGGCGGCGCTCCAGCCCCGCGTTCTTCAGGATGCTGAAGTTGGCCACGACCATCATCCCCGCCACCCACAGCAGGCTCACCAGCGCGTTGTTGAGCTGGAAGATGTATTTGAGGTAGAGGCCGACGAGCAGCAGCTGGATGGTCATGCGGGCCACGGCCACCAGGGTGTCGCGCACGACGCCGAGCTGGAGGTGGAACATGGCCGCCAGCGGGAGCAGCAGCAACGCATACATGGACAGCACGGCGGGAATGGAGAGATCGGTAGTCATGGGGCCTCCACGAGACGCTGGTCCAGGATGTCGATGCGCCGGTCGCAGGCATCGATCCATGCGGGATCGTGCGAGACCGAAAGCAGGGTGATCCCCGGGGCGAAGAGTTCCTGCATGACGGCGGCGCGGCTTTGGGGATCGAGCGCCGCCGAAACCTCGTCGGCCAGGAAGATCGTCTTGCCCAGCAAGAGCGCGCGGGCAACGGCGATGCGCTGCTTTTCGCCGCCGGAGATGCGCTTGGTGGACTGGCCCAGTATCCGGTCGGGCAGGTGCAGGCGCTCGAGGATTCCGGCGATCCGTTCCTCGTCGGGCCGGTTGCCGCGGTGCGCCTTGAAGGAGAAGGGCAACAGCAGCGCATCACGCACGGTGTCGGCGCCCATGACGGGCTCCTGGCCGATGTAGGCGATGCGCGCACGTATCGCGGCCACCGTGCACCGGCCGAGCGCCTGGCCCTCCACGCAAATGGTTCCCGCCGCCAGCGGCAGGGCCCCCGCCGCGCTCATGAGCAGCGAACTCTTGCCGCATCCCGATGCGCCCCGCACGACGACCTTCTGGCCACCGGCGACATGGAGCGACGCGTTCTCCAGCAGGGTTTTCCCCGCCACGGCCAGGGTTATGTCGTTGAAAGCGATCATGGGCCCGCGTTTCCAAGGCACTCCGTCCGCAGGAGATGCCGATACCGGGAGCGTAGGCCTTTCCAGCAGTGCGACGCAACACCCTATTCCAGCGGGGCGGCCCAGACGTTGCGGTACATGACGGGATTGCCGTGGTTCTGGAAGTAGACCGGCCCCGATGCCAGTTGCTTGTTCATGGCTCCGTTTCCGGTTCCCGATGCCAGTTCGACATTGTCGTGGATCGGTACGCCGTTGTGGCGGACGGTGATGCGGGCATTCTGGCATTTGTGCTCGCCCACGAAGACCGGGGCGGTGAATTCGATGTCGTAGGTCTGCCAGCACAGCGGAGGGAAGGCCATGTGCACGTCGGGCGTCTTCGTCTTGTAGAGCGCGCCGCACCACTGGGTGTTGCGCGATTCGGTCTCGATGGCGTTGTTGGTTTCGCATAGGTCGAGGCCGAAGGAGTCGATGACCTGGATCTCGTAGTTGTTGAAGATGTAGATGCCGCTGTTCCCGCGATCCTGGCTGGAGAGGTTCCGGCCGGGCTTGAAGGGGATCAGGAACTCCAGGTGCATGCGGAAGGAGCCGAGGTCCTTCTTCGTCCTGCCGCCGGCCATCAGGAGACCCTCCTTGACATTGGTAAAGTCGTCGGGGAAAACAAGGATGGCGTTGGCGGGCGGCGCCAAGCCGAGCGAGGGGGAGGCGCGTCCGATCTTCCTGTAGCCTTCCAGGATGGCGCCCAGTTCGCCAGCCGTCTTCACGGACGACCGGACAGGGGTTTTGTCCCAGCCTTCGCCCGGCAGTCCACCGGCGTAGATGGCGACAAGGAAGCAGCCGTCCGGAAGCAGGTTGGCCTGAAGCGCCGTAGTTCCATCCAGGGAGAGGTAGTCTCCGACCAGGGGGAAACCCGGGTGCGCTTCCGCTGCTTCTTCATCCGTCATGTAGGACGGTGCCGGAACCAGTTCGGCCGCCAGGCAACAGCTCGCCACGCAGGCGAGGAGTGGAAGGGCGAATGGATTCATTGGAGCTGCTTGACCTTGATGTTGCGGAACAGGATGGTGCCTTCGCTGCCCTGATGGACCTGCAGGGAGAAGAAGCCCCCGAGGTATTCGCCGTTCCTCCAGCGGGCGGCGGGTACGCCGTTGACCCAGGTCTTGACGGTGTCGCCCACGGCCTCGATCGTGATGCGGTTCCAATCGTCCTTCCTGAGCGCCGCGCGCACCTCGGCGTGCGCGTCGAGCCACAGCGGATAATACCAGCCGCCGCAGCTCTGTCCGTAGATGCCGCCCGACCAGCCGCGACCCGCGAACGAAGCACCGAAGCCTTCCATCTCCGCCTGGGGCCCGTAGACGACGACCCCTTTATCCACATTCTTCTGCCGGGCACGGAACATGACGCCGCTGTTGCCATCGACCTCCCACCTGAGCTCCGCCGTGAAGATGAAGTTGGTGTAGTCGGATTTCACGGTCGAGAGGTAGGTGCTGGGGGAGCCCTTGACGCAGGTGCCGACGATCGACTCGCCCTTCGCCTCGAATTTGCAGCGGCCCTCCAGAGGGGTCCAGCCTTCAAGATCCTTTCCGTTGTACAGGGCCGTGAAGCCCTCGGACAGGTCCGGTTCGGGATCGGTATTCACGAGCATCTCTTCGGCCTTGGGCACGACGGGCTGGCTCTTGTATCTCTCGACGTATTTCAGCTGGCTATCCGAGATCCGGTTGGCTTGCGCGAAGGCGAGTACCGGGAGCAGCATGGCGGCGATCACCTGGATTTTCATGGTTGTTTCTCCTTGCCGGAATGGTTCATGGGGTTGGTTTCGTTCATTGGAAGCCCCATTTGTCATAGAAAGTTACAAATTAAGGTTGCGTACGCAAGTTCCAAAACGTAAAACCTTCGTTCAACCCTCGGATAGATGCGGCGCTGCGGCCGCAAAGGAGCGACGACGGATGAAGCTTTCGAGAAGGAAAACGCTTTTCGCCACCGGCGCGGCGGCCGGCTGGGCGATGATTCCCGGCAGGGTGCTGGGCGCATCCGGCCGGATCAACCTGGCGGCCATCGGCCTCGGCCAACAGGGCGGCGGCATCACGGGGGCCTTCGCGGGCAACCCCGCCGTCAATCTCGTGGCGATCTGCGATGTCGACATCGACAGCTCGGGCCCGGTCGCCCACTGGAACAAGGGCGGGCTGGGCTGGATGTCGGAGCAGGACACGCCCGCCGCGAACGCGGCCAAGTATCCGCACGCCCGCAGGTTCCGCGACTTCCGCGCGATGTTCGACAAGATGGGCAACGAGATCGATGCCGTATGCATCGGCGTACCCGACCACTCGCATTTCCCGATCGCCATGGCGGCGATGATGCTCGGCAAGCACGTCTTTGTCGAGAAGCCGCTGGCCCGGACGTTCCAGGAGTGCGAGCTGCTGATGCAGGCGGAGAAGCAGTTTGGCGTGGTGACCCAGATGGGCAACCAGGGCCATTCGGGCGCGAACTATTTCCAGTTCCAGGCATGGACGGAGGCCGGGATCATCCGGGATGTGACCCACGTCGACGCCTACATGAACAACTATCGGCGCTGGCATCCATGGGGCGATGTCGCCGGATTCCCGGAAGCGATGCCGCTGCCGGAAGGGCTCGATTGGATGGTCTGGAACGGAACGACGCCGAAGCCGGTCGACTTCAGCAACAAGCTGCACTACGGCAACTGGCGCGGCTGGCACCAGTTCGGAACGGGCTGCTTCGGCGACTGGGGGGCGCATATCCTCGATACGATCCACGAGTTTCTGGAACTGGGCCTGCCCGAACGCGTATCCGCCACCCATCTCAAAGGACGGAACGACTACATCTTCCCCGTCGAGTCCACCATCAACTTCGCCTTTCCGGCGCGCGACGGCATGCCGGCCATGGATATCGACTGGTACGATGGACAGGCCAACAAGGCCCCGGCCCCGAAGGAGCTGGAAGGGCGCGGGCTGGGGGGGTCGGGCAAGGTGATCTACAGCAAGGAGCTGGTCTTCCAGGGCGGCACCCACAGCGATCCGCTGCAGATCGTCCCCTACGACCGGTTCAAGGAGATGCTCAGGGAGGGCAAGGTTACCAAGGACTACGGCAAGCACTCCAACCACTACCAGAACTTCGTCAATGCCTGCCTGGGTGAAGAAAAGACCCGCTCGCCCTTCTCCGTGGCCGGCCCGCTCTGCCAGATGTTTGCGCTCGGCTGCATCGCCCAGCGCCTCGGCGGGATGCTCGAGTTCGACCGCGCGACGAAGCGGATTGTAAACAACAAGCAGGCCGACAGCCTGCTGAAGGATGATGTCCGCAAGGGCTGGGAGCAATACTACAAGATCTAGGGAGCCATCGCCGTGAACCTGTCCAGAAGAAATGCCTTGTTTGCCGGCGGGGCCGCGGCCTCGGCCGCCCTGGTGCCCGGCCGCGTGCTGGGGGCCAACGAGAAGGTCGACGTCGCTTGGATCGGCATCGGCGGGCGCGGTCCGCGCATCATCCAGAATTTCGAGAATTCCGGCATTCTCAACGTAGTGGCGCTCTGCGATGTGCATGTGGACAACAAGTACATGCAGGAGATGCAGGCGAAATATCCCGGCGCCAAGGTCTACCAGGACTGGCGCAGGCTCTTCGACGAAATGTCCAACCGGTTCGATGCCGTCATCAACCTGACGCCGGATCACCAGCATTTTCCGATCAGCATGGTATCGATGGCGCACGGCAAGCCGGTCTACACCGAGAAGCCGCTGGCGCGGACCTTCCAGGAGATCGACCTGATGATGGCCGCCGAGAAGAAGTACGGCGTCGCGACGCAGATGGGCAACCAGGGGCACTCGGGCGACAACTACTTCCAGTTCCAGGCGTGGAAGGAGGCGGGCATCATCAGCGGGGTCACGCACGTCGACGCCTACATGAACAAGGGCCGCCGCTGGCACCCGTGGGGCGATGTGCAGGGCTACCCGACCGGGGCCGTGAAACCGGCGGGGCTGGACTGGGACATCTGGCGGGGCGTAACG
The DNA here is from genome assembly GCA_003246265.1 of Kiritimatiellales bacterium. GTDB lineage: Bacteria > Verrucomicrobiota > Kiritimatiellia > Kiritimatiellales > Pontiellaceae > Pontiella. Next base: position 18,297 of record QKAU01000068.1, read on the forward strand.
CCGGCCGACACGGTCTACGACCCGAAGTTCCACCCCGGCAACTGGCGCGGCTGGTACCAGTACGGCACGGGCTGCTTCGGCGACTGGGGGGCGCACGTCCTCGACACCATCCACCAGTTCCTCGAACTGGGCCTTCCCGCGAAGATCACGGCCAAGAAGCTGGAGCAGCCGAACACATTCATCTTTCCGCTCTCTTCGACGATCAACTTCGCTTTCCCGGCGCGCAACGGACTGCCGGCCATGGACATCGACTGGTACGACGGCCAAGGCAATCTGCCGCCGATCCCGGCCGAGTTCGGCGACCGGAACCCGCAGGATGTGGGCAAGTTCATCTACGCCAAGGACTACGTGTTCCAGGGCGAGAGCCATGGGGCGCCGCTGCAGATCGTGCCGTACGAAAAATACCGGGAATTGTTGAAAGCCGGCAGTGTTCCGCGCGATTTCGGCAAGAACTCCGACCACTACAAGAACTTCCTGCTGGCCTGCAAGGGCGAGGAAAAGACCCGCTCGCCGTTCTCGGTCTCGGGCCCGCTGTCGCAGATGCTCTGCCTGGGCTGCCTGGCGCAACGGTTGGGCGGCGAACTGCATTTCGATCGCGAAAAGCGCAGGATCACCAACAATCCACTGGCCGACAGCCTGCTCAAAGACGATGTCCGCAAGGGCTGGGAGCAATACTACAAGCTGTGAACGCATGCGGGGCGCTTCTGACCTATTGTCTAGTTGACGACCCGGGGTGTCGCGTGTGTAGTGCGGCACCATGAATAGGAATGGATCTTTCTGGGCGGCCGTCTCCCTGGCCTGCGTGCTGATCGCTCCCGGCAGCCGTGCGGCAACCTACTACCTCGATGCCGATGGCGGCAGCGACGGCAATGCCGGCACCTCCCCGGGGGCGGCGTGGGCAACCCTTTCGAAGGCCAGTTCGCGCACCTTCCTGCCGGGCGACCGCATACTCCTCCAGTGCGGCGACACCTTTGCCGGGAAACTGGAACTGCAGAACGACAGCGGCACGGCGCCGAATCCCGTGGTCGTGGCCTCCTACGGATTCGGAGCCCGGCCCGTCATCGATGCGGCAGGATATCTGGCCGGCGTGCACATCTCGAACACCGACTACATCACGGTGCGCGACCTGGAAATCACCGCCGACGGCGGGGCGCCCGTCGACGGTTCCGACCCGTCGAAGCGCTACGGGGTATACGCCAGCACGTCGAGCGGGGATACCGTCAACGGCATCACGCTGAGCAACCTCTACATCCACGCGATCTATCCGCACACGGCCACGGCGAACGAAGGGGTGAACCCGACGACCTACATGGGCACCGCCGTCGAGGTGAAGGGGCAGTCGTCGATCCCTTCCTCGCTACTCGTCGTTCAGAAATGCCAGTTCGAGGATTTGGGATTTCGCGTGCTGAGCATGACCTGGATGAATTGGGCGAAGATCATCGACAACACCATGACCAACATCGGCGGTCCGGCCATGGTGCCGAACCAATGCGACGATCTGTTGGTGCAGGGCAATGTCGTGCACGCCTCCGGCGCGTATACCGATCCGCGGATGCACGGCCGGGGCAGCGGCATCTGGCCCATCCGCTGTGACCGGGTGCTGATCGAGCACAACGCCTTCATGCACGCCCGCGGCCGCTACGACTCCTGCGGGGCGCACATCGATATCGGCTGCAACGACGTGGTGATCCAGTACAACCTGAGCATGGACAACGAGGGCGGCTTCGTCGAAATCCTCGGGGAAAACAACAACTGCGCCTACCGCTACAACATCAGCGTCAACGACGGGGCCCGCCGGGCGGGCACGCAGGAGAACGGGCTCCCGATCGGCGACGGCCATGTCTTTTTGTTCAGCGGCCACAACGGGACCACCAACCGCGCCGGCCCCTACAACAGCTACGTCTACAACAACACCATCTACGTGAAGCAAGACCAGCCTTGCTCCTTCTCGATCGAGGCCTACGCCGACGGGATCCTGGTGGCCAACAACCTCTTCTTCATCGACGGGCCCGCCGAAGACGGCACGCCGTCGTGGTGGGGCGCCTATCCTCCCGGCATCGAAGATACCGTCGTCTGGACCAACAACCTCTACCAGCGCGGGGGCATCTTCCCGGACTGGATCTTCCACGAGGGCCATCCCATCTACGGCAATCCGAACCTGCCCAATCCAGGGGGGCTTTCGCCCGAAGACTACATTCCTCCGCCGGGCGCATTCGTGCAAGGGCGCGGCATTGCCATCCCGAAGATCCCGGGCGATCCGCTCGGCCTAGCCATCGGCCTTGCCGCGACCAACGACTTTTTCGGCAACCCCATCCAGGGCCTGCCGGACATCGGCGCGGTCGAAGTCGGCGGCGGCGTTTCAACCAATATCGGTGTCGCGTTCATGGGGCTCCCGGTATTGTCGGCCAAGGGCGATGCGGTCTATCTGTCGGCGGTGGCCGGCCCGGCCGGAGCGGAGTACGATTTCCGGGAAACCACCGGCAACCACGGCGGTACCGATTCCGGCTGGCAGTCCGGCACGAACCATGTCGATGCCGGCTTGCTGCCCAACACCCCCTATGCCTACGAGCTGCTGTTGCGCCAAGGGTCGCTCGTGAGCGCCAATACCAGCGTGCTTTATCGCGTGGCCACACCGGTCCGGTCGCCCTTTATCGAACATGTGCTGCTCGACGAGGATTTTTCCACCGCGCCCAACCCGGTGAATGTCGTTTCGCCGTTTCCCTTGAACACGTGGTACCTCGACGACGCGCAGATATGGAGCCGGGAAAGCCAGGATGCCGCCGTGTCGACCCAGTCGGGCGCCCTGCGCCTCGGCTGGGGATACGACGAGGTGCTGGTCCAGTTCTATCGGGACGTCGCCATCCAGACCGGCGGCGAATACCGCTTCTCCGGCGATTGGCTGATCCCGACCGTGTTCGAAAACCATGTCGGGTTTCTGGCCGGGGTGGGGGAATACGATTCGACAACCGGGCTCCTGCTCAAGCGCATCAAGCAGATCACCGTGGGCGAGCTGGGCGCACCGTTTGTTGGCCAGACCGGATCGTTCGAACTGGTGGTTTCGTCGGCGGAACTACAGGCCGCCGGGGTTGCCGCCACGAACCGGATCGGCATCTTCCTGCATCGCGACGACGATGGCATCTTGTACTCCGAGAGCTCGGCGAAAAACGACATCTACCATGTCGACAACCTCTTGCTGCTCTACTTCGGCGACAACATCGATACCGATGGCGATGGCATTCCCGATACCACCGAGACCATGGAGGGACTCGATCCGGACGATCCGTCCGACGGCCTGCAGGACGCCGATGCCGACGGCATCCCCAACACGGAAGAGTACCTTTTGGGAACGGGCATGAGCGATTCCAACGGGCTCTACCAGACCAGCCTTTCGGTCTCGCCGACCGAGGCCGCGTTCTCCATCCCCGACCCCTATGTCTTGTCCAACCGGGTCTATATCCTGGAGCACAAGCCATCCCTCTTGGCGCCGGATTCGTGGCGCGCCGTCGATGGCGCGAGCGGCACTGCGGCGGCCGGAAGCGGTGCCGGCCTGCTCCTGCATCCGACCACGGAAGACCAGTCGTTCTACCGCCTCCGGGTGGAATGGGAGTGATCCGCGGCGTGGCGGGATTCCCGCCTACTGCGTTCCATCCGCCATCGCCTGCGCCTTCATGGAGAGCTCGGCGGCCTTGAAGGCGTGCTCCTGGGTCATGGCGTGCTCGGTCCGGTTGAGGCAGTCGAGGATCAGCTTGCCGAAGAAGGGGAAGCCCACCTTTCCGTGGCACGCGATTTCGCGCTGCCCCGATCCATCGACGAGGAAGATGCGGCTATCGGGCGCCTGGCGGCAGACATCCATGTATTTGCGCACCTCAAGTGTTCCGTCGGTGCCCACGACGAAGGTCCGGCCGTCGCCCCAGACCGGCGAACCCTCCGGCGTGAACCAGTCCATGCGGCAGTAGAAGGAGGCCCCGTTGTCGGCCGCCAGCGACGCCTCGCCGAAATCTTCGAGTCCCGGCGTGTCGGGATGGTTGAAGTTGGCGACGCGGGCGAAGTTGACCTCCGCATCCCGCGCGCCGGTATAGGCGAGGAACTGCTCGAACTGGTGCGAGCCGATATCCGTGATGATCCCGCCATACTTTTCCTTATTGAAGAACCAGTCGGGGCGGGCTCCCTTGCCGAGGCGGTGGGGGGCGAGGTTGACCACCTGGAGGACGCGGCCGACGGCCCCGTCGGCAATCAGTTTTCCGGCCTTCATGCCGGCCTCGTTGTGCAGCCGCTCGGAGTAGTAGACCATGTACTTTCGTCCGGTCTCCGCCACCCGTGTGCGGGCCACTTCCAACTGGTCGAGCGTGGTGAAGGGCGACTTGTCGGTGAAATAGTCCTTGCCCGCATCCATCGCCCGGAAGCCGATCCCGGCGCGCTCGCACGGCACGGCCGCCGAGGCGACCAGCCTCACCTCGGGATCGTCGAGGATCTGCTCGTACGAGGCAGCCGCCTGCACTCCGGGATGTTTTCCAGCAAACGCCGCGACCTTCTGGGGATCGGGATCGAACACCCACTTGAGCGTGGCCCCGGCATCCTTCAGTCCGTTGGCCTGGCCGTGGATGTGGCCGTGGTCGAGGAACGCCGCCGCAAAGACGAATTCACCGGGGCGAACCACCTTTTCCGCTTCCGCCGTCGGAGCGTACTCGGCACCGTTTGAAATCTGAAGGTCCGCCATTATTTCGCTTCCCCGGTTGTGGCCATCTTCCTGATCTTGTCGACGACGCCGCCCTTGATCTTGATGCCCGCGCCGACGAGCGAGAGGACCACCGCCACCAGCAGCACCGCGTTCACGGCGATACGCTTCCATCCCTTGCCGACGGCGTCGCCGAGGTAGCTGCGCTTGTTGTTGAGGATGAAGAAGCTGACGTAGGCGATCGGCAGCATCGTGAAGGCCAGCGCGGAAGCGATCACCGGCAGCCAGATCGGACTTTGGATCATGACGCCAAGGAGGCCGACGGCCGGAACGAGGGTGAACATGCGGTAGCGCTTCGGCGTATATTCGAGGCCGAACATCTCGCAGACGGTGAAACCGCAGCAGACCATGTGCGCGCTGATCGCCCCGCAGGCCATGCCGGCGAAGCCGAGGTCGAAGACGATCCGGCCCAGCGAACCGCCCAGCACGGTGGCCAGGCTCTGCGCGGCGTCGATGGGCTTGAAGTTCGCGGTGGTCACCCCTTCGGCAAGGTTGCCGTGGACGGTGGACGCCATGCCGACGATGATCAGCGAGGTGAGGAGGACATAGGGAACGAAGAGCGACATGGCGAGGTCGAAGCGCGCCAACCCCTTATGGTGCCGGCCCCAGCCCTTGGCGAGGATGGAGTAGGGGTAGAGGAAGGTCATGTTGATTCCCACCGCCGCGCCGATGGCCCCGAGGATCGTGGTGAGCGAGCCCTTTTCCGAAGGGACCGAAAAGGCGAAGAAGCCCTTCAGGACCCCGCCCCAGTCGACCTTGAGCCGCGCGGCCTGGACCACGACCACCACAAGAAACGAGGCCATGACCAGGCGGATCATCCAGCGCAGGAAGCCTTCGTAGAGCTTGATGCCCTTCGGTTTCCCACCATAGCTCCAGGTCAGGGCGATGTTGATCCCCAGGATGAGGAATCCGCCGGCGAAGCGGACTAGGGTTTCGATGGCCTTGGAGTCGCCGCTGTTTTCGATGCCGGCCACGTTGGCCATGTCCCAGAACGCGCCGCCGAGCAGGGCGTATTGCCCGAAGTGCCAGATCACGGTCGAGACCACGGTGGCCAGCGCCCAGAAGAAGGCGATGGAGGGGTGCAGTTCGCGCCTGACCACTTCGTAGCCGCGTTCGCCCTTTGTCAGCGTGATGTTGGCCAGTGCCGCCATCATGAAGACGCCGAGCAGCATGGCGATGGGTTGCACCCACAGGAGCTGGTAGCCGAAGAACGCGCCCGCCACGACCGAGGCCGCCGCGCTTCCCGCGCCGAGCGTCATCGCGCTCTGCATCCAGGCCGGGCCGGTGAGTTTGAAGTAGCCCTTGATCCGCTGGACGAACGGCTGGCGCTCCAGGGACTGGAGCAGGGCTTCCTCGGCCCGGATCTTTTCGGGGTCCCATTTGCTGGTCATCGGCAGGCCGCTGCTTTTTTCTTCGCTCATCGGTTTTTCCTTATCGGTATGATTTCGACATGTCGACCCTGGCGGCGGTGGCCAGGAGTTGGCGGGGCTTCGATTGCGCGATCCGGTCAAGCAGGGCCGCTTCATAGGCGAGGCCATCGAGCGGCAGCGGCACCGGTTCCCCGGTCCAGCCGGAATAGATCATGGCTCCGGCCAGCTCCAGCGAGCGCAGCCCCTCTTCCGCCGGGGCGATCAGCGCCTCTTCGCCGCGGGCCGCCTTGATGAAATTGTCAAGGATGGCGGCATGCTGGTTGACCGGTTCCTTCGGAGTGTAGACCTCTTCGCTGGTGTCCGGGGCGCCGAACATCTCGTCGGTAGAGCGGCTGAAGGCCGGGGCCGGTTCGCTGTTGCGGACCAGCCGGACCGAGGCGCCGTCCGTGGTCACGGTACCGAGATCGCCAACGATCTCCAGCCGGTTGGTGCCGGGCGACTCGCCTGTGCTGGCCACGAATTGCCCGGTTGCACCGTTGGGGAACTCGAAGAAGGCGCTGGCCTCGTCCTCGACTTCGATGTCGTGGTGTTTGCCGAAACCGCACCAGGCCCGGATGGAACTGGGCAGGCCGACCAGCCACTGCAGGATATCGAGGTTGTGCGGGCACTGGTTCATCAGGACGCCGCCGCCTTCGCCCTTCCAGGTGGCGCGCCACGGGCTCGATTGGTAGTAGATCTCGGGGCGGAACCAGTTGGTCATGGTCCACGATACGCGCCGCAGGGCGCCGATCTCCCCCGAGTCGATCCACTGCTTGATCCGGGCATAGCAGGGATGGGTGCGCTGGTTCATCATGAGGGCGAAGAGCTGGTCGTCGCGCTTGCGTGCAGCCAGCAGGCGCTCTCCTTCCGCCTTGTGGCAGGCGAGCGGTTTCTCCATGACCAGATGCAACCCCGCCTCGAGCACCTGCGTGCCCACCGGGGTGTGCAGGAAGGTGGGAAGGGCGACGATGGCCGCGTCGGCCAGTCCGGCCGCGACGAGGTCCTCCGCACTCCCGAAGCAGGCGACCCCGCGTGCCCGGAAGTCGTCGAACCGCTCGGGTGTGTTGTTCGCGACGGCGACCAGCTCGCCGTTCCGTACCGCCCCTTCCAGCAGGTTCCGGGCATGGACCAGCCCGATGTTGCCGAGCCCGATGATACCGAATTTCATGCGCCCCCTCAATTTGTCACGATGCCTAACAAAATGCGCGATGCAGTGTCAATGGCGATCTGCCCGCTTCTTATTTTGCGGCGCGGACGAGAGGGATGGGATCGTTGATGACCCGGTCGAGCACCATGCAGGCGGCGCCGAATACGGCGTCGTCGTCGCGCCCCGACACCTTGATCTTGACGTTTTCGCGGGGCTGGGCAAGGGCCCGCTGGTCGACCACGGCCCTGGCCTTGTCCAGCAGGAAGGGGAGGATCGGTCGCATGGCACCGCCCAGGACGACGGTGTCCAGGTTGAAGAGGTTGACCAGGTTGACGATGCCGAGGCCCAGCATTGCGGCCATGCCGTCGGCGGCATCCACTACGGCGGAATCACCCGCACGCAGGGCCTGGGCGGCCTCTTCGGGCGAGATGGAGGCAAGGCCGCTTTTCCGGGCCAGCGCGGCCATGCCGACCTCCGTCACCCAGCAGCCCCGGTCCCCGCACGAGCAGGGCTCGCCGTCGGGGCGGATCTTCATGTGGCCCGCCTGTCCGGCATAGCCGCCCGTGCCGCGGAAGAGGTGGCCGTCGAGGACCAGGCCGGCCGCCATGCCGACCCCGATGCTGAGGTAGGCCAGGTTGAGGGCCTTGGAGCGGTCGGCATAGGTATAGTAGCCCATGGCCGAGGTGTTGGCCTCGTTGTCGAGGTGGACCGGCAGGCCGAATTTCTCCTCCCACAGGGCCTTGAAGGGGATGTTGCGCCATTTCAGCGAGGGGGCGTAGGTGAGGGTGCTCGCCCCGGCATCGACGAGTCCGGCCAGCCCCAGCCCGATCCCCAGCGCGGGGAGGCCTTCGGCCCGGCCCCAGGCAAGGCCCGCATCGACCAGTTGTTCGGCGGTCCGCGACGTTGCCTCGAAGCTGCTGGAGGCGCCGACCTTCGCCGACTCCTCCCAGAGTACCTGGCCGCGGAAATCGACCGCGACCACGATGATGCGGCTGATGTCGATCTCCGCGCCGATGGCGAACCCGCCGCGCGGGGAGAGCTCGAGCAGGAGTCCCGGCCTGCCCGCGCCGGAGCGGCGGAATTCCGTCTCGACCACCAGGCCGGCGTCGAGCAGGTCGCTGACGATGTTCGAGGCGGTATTGCGCGTCATTCCCAGCTCCTTGGCCAGGTCGGCGCGCGCCAGGGTGCCGCGCTCGCGCAGCAGCTTCAGGATGGCCGACATGTTGAAGCGCCGTACCGACGCCTGGTCCGCCTTGGATGAACCGGTCTTTTTCATGCAGGGATGCAGAATAGCGAATCGAGCAGGGTTTCCAAGACCTGGTTGGCCTGGTCCATGTTGGCGGTACCGGCCCGCATGAGCCCGGCGGGCTGGATGAAGGGGGCGTCGACGAGCTCGTGCGAGCAGTGCGCGATCAGCGCCTCCATGCTTCCGGGCGTCGTTTCCAGGTGGAACTGGAGCCCGACGACGCAGTCGTTGTGGACGAACCCCTGGTTGATGCCAGCTGAGCTGGTCGCCAGCTTGACGGCGTCCGCGGGGATGTCGAAGGTGTCGCCGTGCCAATGGAAGGCAACCATGGTCTCGGGGATTAGATTCGGGGCCTTGGGATCGCGCCGGATCGGAAACCAGCCAATCTCCTTGTGCGGGCCGGGATAGACCTTCGCCCCGAGCACGTCGGCGATCAGCTGGGCGCCGAGGCAGATACCCAGCATCGCCTTTCCCTCTTCGATGGTATTGTGGATGAAGGCCTTCTCCTCCCGGAGCCACGGATGGTCGCCGTGGTCATGGATGCCCATGGGTCCGCCCATCACCACCAGGCCGTCGAAGCTGCCGGAGGCGGGAAGGCGTTCACCTGCGAAAAGCCGCGTGCAGGAGAGCTCGCAGCCCCGGGCCTCGGCCCATGACGCGATATGCCCCAGCCCCTCGAACGGAACATGCTGTAGCCAGTGCAGTTTCATGGGTGCCATCCGTACCACAAATGCCATGGGAAACACAAAATGGGAGAAGCGGCTTTTTCGTGGCTGCCGGCCAGACCGTGGCTATAGCTTCCTCCGCAGCAGGATGGTGCGCATGTCGGGGTGGGCGAGCCTGCGCCCGGCCTCGACGATGTCGGCAAACCGGTCGGCCGGAATGAGGGCGGGCTTGAGGTCGGCCATCTGGACGATGCGCACGGCGTTGGCCCGCTCCGAATAGTCGACCGCCACCTCGACGAGCCCGGCCCCCTCGGGGGCCTGCCAGGAGAAGTTTCGCGGCAGGATGAGCGGTTCGTAGCCGTCGGGCAGGACGATGTTGTACTCGACGAGGGAGTCCACGTAGCCGTTCCACGAGAGCGGCAGGGTCCGTTCGCTGGAGCGGTACTGCAGCAGGCCGCCCAGTCCGCCGGGCACGGTGAAGTAGAGGTAGTCGCCGTCGAGCACGGCGTAGCGGTCGGCCGCGACGGAATACTCCATCGTGCCGGGATAGGTCGCATAGTCGGTCGTCAATTCCGAGACGGCCCTGGCCGATTGCGACACGGCGGTGACGAGTTCAAGGTAGTGGCGGCGCCGGTTTTCCGGCGTCATCTCGGCGTAGGCCTGGTGGAACCCTTCGAAGGCGGCGCCTTGCAGGGTGGTCGTCTGGGTCAGGCCCGCCTGGCCGTCGGGACCGATGCTGATCTCGCAGGCCGCATGGCCGCGATCGGCCTTGACGGACGGAACGCGGAGGGTGCCGAGCTTCCCGCTTTCGAGGTCGAGCATGGCGCGATGGTCGTAGGCCGAGGTGCCGAGTTCCGCGTATTGGGACTCCTCGTCGAGATAGACCGTTTCGCCGTCGACCTCGAACCGCATCAGGACGGTGCCGAAGGTGGTCCGCATGGGGACGGATAGCAGGGGTTTGGCGGCTTCGGGCACCAGGGGGACGGAGCCCGACAGGATGAATTCCGGTTTCAGCCCGGCGGCATGGAGCAGGGCATGTAGAAGGACCATGCGGTCGGGGTTGTTCCCGTAGCGGTCGGCCAGGGTCCGGTCGGCAGGCGTGATGGCGGAGAGCGGCAGGGCGTTGAGTCCCGGTCCGGCGGGCCGGATGTTCTGCGCCACCCAGTCGCGCAGGGCGACGGCCTTGTCGCGGTCGCTTGCGAGGCCGTCGGTCAGCTGCCGCGCGAGGGCTTCGGCACTGGGCTGGTTGTCGGCGGCCTCCTGCAGGCGGCCACGGATTTGGCGGGCATGGCTCTTCCAGTCGGAGGTGGAGATGAAGAGCGCGGGATTGAAGGTCCACCAGGCGGGCAGGGCCTCCTCCTGCCGGACCGCCGGCTGGTTGGTGGCGGACCAGGCATAGGTCGCCGTCCCTTCGCTCGCGGTGCGCGTTTCCGCAATGCCGGTATTGAGCACCTGCACCTCCATCGATCGGGGCGCGGAGAGCGTGACCGTCTTGCCATCGATCGGTTCATGGCCGTTGAAGGCCTGGTAGATGGAGAAAAAGGGTTTGCCGAAGACGGTCGAGACGATCTCGTAGTCGAGGATGCTGCCGATCTCGACGCCGGGGAGGTTGGCCACCAGGATCTTCTCGGCGGGGTAGCGCGGGGCGGAGGCGACCCAGCCCGCGTCCATCAGGTTGATCTCTTCGGGGGCGATCGTCTTGACGGTGCCGTCCGGCAGGGTGACCGTCGCGCGGGCCAGCTCGATGCGTTGCCATGCCGGATTGTAGGCCAGCTTGATTTCGGAGTTCGACTTCTTCCCGGCGTAGGTGAGGATCTTCACGCGACTGCGCGTGGTTTCGGTCCAATGGGAGGCATCCTCCAGCGCGTAGTGGATCTCCTGGTCCAGGATGCGCACGTCCGCGCCGTCGTTCTCCGTATCGGGAGCGGCTTCGAAAACCAGCCGCTTGCGCAGGTTGTATTCGATGTCCTTCAGGTTCTGCTTCAGGACGAGGTACTCCTCGGGGCTGAACTCGACGGCGCTGATCAGCACGGTGTTGGTGGTTGCCAGGGTGCCGCCGGACTGCGCGAGGTCGACATGCCAGTCCAGCTGGCCGGAGTCGATGGCATCGTAGCGCGGCAGGATGGGGCTACCGATCGTGTCGGGCAGGTCGAGCGCGAGGGTTTCGCGGATGCCGGCGGTCATGCGGGTGAAGAGGGGGTACTTGCGCTCTTCCAGTCCGGTCTGGCCGATGAGGAAGTTGGCGTAGCCGAGGGAACTGCCCAGCCGCGGCAGGGTCAGCATCCGGGTGGCTTCGCCCTCGACCAGCAGGTTCTCCGCGGTGTAGGCCAGCTTCACGACGAGCGGCTCGGTGGTGTCGCGCAACTCCTCGGGGAGGATCGACAGCGAGCGCAGCTCGGCGGTGGGCATGCCCTTCTTCAGGTGCCCCTCGAAGAAGCGCCTGCGCTCCTCGGGCTTGATCTTCGAAAAGTAGCCGCGGTAGACGGTGTCGTTGATCCCCTCGAAGCGGAGCGTGCTCTGGGCGTCGAGCTTTCCCGTGGCGTCGAGCGAGGCGGTCGAGTCGATCTGCAGCAGGTTCTCCCCGGCCGGGATGATGGGCGAGGTGCGCAGGGTGTCGCCCCCGGGGCGGGCGACGATATAGCTCATGTTTTGGAGGTAGGAGGGGAAGATGTCCTTGGTGTTCTCGTCGGTGGAGTCCATCAGGATGTACTCCCCGCCGTCGCCAAGCGCGGCGGTGACGGCGTGGTTGAAGAAGGCCTGCGGCACCTCTTCGTCCTTCTTCGGTCCGGCCATGATGATGACCGGGAAGGCCTCGACATCGACCAGCCGCAGCATGGCGGCGAGCAGGGCCGCCTTGTCGCGGCAGACGCCGTAGCGGTTGTCGAAGGTGGTGCGGACGTCGTGCGGCTCGTAGCCGGGCGCCTCCTCTTCGGTGGTGATGCCCATGTAGCGGATCTCTTGCGACACGAAGTTGAAGATGGCGCGGATCTTTTCGGCCGTGTTGGTGCAGCCCTCGACCAGTTCCCGCGCCTTGGCCTCCATCTCCGGGGTCGTGGCTTCGAGCCGCGGCTTGCACAGCTCCCAGTACCACGTCGACAAGTCCTCCCATTTCTCCATGGTGCTCACCAGCAGGCGTTGCACCACCGTGTAGCGCGCGGGCATGTCGGGCTCGTCGAACATGCGCGGCACGCCCTGCACCGTCCAGGTGTAGATGATCCGGTCGCTCTCCTCGACGGCCTCCTTGGCGAACACGACGGTGCCGGGCACCTCGGACTTGAGCGCGATGTTGGCCAGCGGCTTCGCCTTCGGGGCTGAAATCCGGTAGACGAGGTGCTCGATCGGCGAATTGCCTTCGAAGACCTGGTAGTCGCTCCAGACCCCGGGCACGACTGCCTTGGTCTCGATGCGGTGCGAGATGTAGCGCAGGGTGTCGCCGATCTCCATGCCGGGCACCGAGAGCTGCAGGATCTTGGACTTGGGGTTGTAGATGTTCGCGCCCATCTGTCCCGGATCAACCATCACCTTGCTGTTGGCCTCGGGATCGATGTCGACAACCGCGCCGTCGGGCTTCAGGAGCTGGACCTTGGTGAAGTAGTTGGTGCCGTAGGCGATGTCGAACGCCAGCGTCAGGGTGCGGTTGTCGCGCTTCCCCTTTTCGGTGAGGATCTTGATGGCCGTATCGTCCCATGTCTCCGAAGCGCCGCCGGCCTCGTACTCCACGTGGATCACATCGTCGATCAGCACGTCGTCCGAGTCGGGATACTTCCCGGGGGTGGCCCCGGCCGCCTGTTTCGCCACGGTTGCCAGGTCGAGAAACTCCATGGCCCCGGTCGGCAGGGCGGCGAGGAAGAGGAGGGAAAGGAGGGCTTGGGTCATCTTCAACATGCGGTACTCCGGGGTTCGTTCACGAATCGGGCAAACGGTACCTGCGCGGGCCTTCGCCCGCAAACCCTTTGTGCGACAGCCCGTGTGGCCGACTGTTGAATGCACCTTGCAACTTTCTCCGCCGCGCGAGGAGGATGGTTCGACCCACTTCTCCTGCGGCTTTTGCGCCATGCGGCGATCGCATGGCTGCGACACGGAGCGGGAGGCGCGGGCCCGGCTACCGCAGCCACGCCGACCGGTCCGAGATCTTCGGCCTGGGCGGCATGACGTGGATGCACTCCTTGTTGAAGTGCTTGCCGATCGGCACGCCCTTCAGGTTTCCGAGCTTCTCGAAGAGGAAGGGCGAGGTCTCCCGGTGCGCGATGATGCGCCCCAGCTCGTCGGTGATGGTCACGACATAGCCGCCATACTTGACGCCGCGCAGGTCCGAGTTCTTCAATCCATAGACCTGCAATTCGATCGCGCGGTCGCCCCGGAATTCGCAGAGGCCGCCGGTTTCCGACGGGGTAAAGGTTTCGCTCTTGCGGTCGAGCAGGACGAAGTTGTCGGCCTCCACCTCGTCGCCGACGGCGAAATATTCGACGGTCAGCGGGTGGGCATGGACGGTGCCGGCGGTGGTTTGCTTTACCCGCACGCCGAACGTGTAGTCGGATATCTGCTGGCGGCGCGATCCCGGAAGCCAAGGGGAATCCGGCTTCGAGGGGCGCTGGTTGCTGGTCTTGGTGAAGTTGATGTCGAACTCCGGCGGCGTCTGGAGCGCGATGTAGGCCTGGTCATCCGCGCCCAGCTGGTCCCAGTCCATCTTGCGCTGCTTGCCGTCGGCGCTTTCCAAAACCACCAGCCTGTCGAGCCGGGTCTTGAAGCGGGCCTCGAAGGTCTTGCCGTCCGCCGCGGTCCAGGTGCGGATTTCGGGAGCGCCGAGCACGATGGGCGGGGGCGGGGGCGGCAATTGGGGCGCATCGTCGGCGGATTCGATGATGTTGGTCGAAGGCGTCGTTCCGAAGTCGTTGAAGATCGGGCCGCCGTAGCAGGTGGCCTCGCCCTGGTGCAGCTTCCAGTAGACGGCCTCGACCATGTCGCGCGAGAACTCGTCGGTCTTGAAGAAGGGGAGGCAGGGGCCGCCGCCCCGCCAGGGGCTCTTGGGATATTCGACGCCCTGGACCTCGACGCAGAGCATGGCCGCGAAGATGCCGCCGTGGGATTCGCCGATGAGGATCTCGATGTCGCGGGGTTCGTGGGCCTTGAGCGTGACCCAGTCGCCGACGGCGGAATAGTGGTTGCCCAGCGGATACTTGCGGTTGTCGACCGAAGTGCTCTCCCAATGGTGGATGAGCGCTTCCTGGAAGTCGGTGACCCACTGGGGAAAGCAGGCCAGAAGCACGATCTGCCCATCGAGGCGCACCGCCAGCAGGTCGTCGCCCTGTCCCCAGAAGCGGAAGGTGATGTCCTCGTTGTGGACCACCTTGCCCTTGTAGTGCACCAGCCAGCAGTAGTCGGGTGTCGTCTGTTCGCCGAAGGCCTCGGGGGCCTCGATCGACTGGGTCACGGGGATGGCCACGGCGGTGGCGTAGAGCTTCCTGGGCGAGTGGTACCACGGGGCGAAGACCGAGGGCGACCAGCCGCGTTTCATGAAACGGTCGATGAGCTGGGCCAGCTGCTGTGGGGAGATGGAGTAGAACGAGCCGTCGCGCTTGCGGTTGAAGTCGTAGAAGGTGCCGACGAGCTCGCTGCCGCTGGAGACCGAGCTGCCGAAGAAGGAGACCTCCTCCATCTCGGGCATGAGCTCGAGGCCGCCGATGCCCGCTTCGAGGCCGTTGCCCATGCCGGACATCTCCGGGAGCTTGATGTCGGGCATGCTGGCGCGGTTGACCTTGGTGACGATGCGGGTGGTG
>QKAU01000043.1 GCA_003246265.1 Kiritimatiellales bacterium
TGAGCACCAAGGTAAACCGCGCGCCGTGGGAAGCCTTCGGCGCGGCCAATCCCGACCCGCTCAACAACCAGGTGCTCGAACTCTACGACCTGGACAAGGACTTCAGCCAGTCCCAGAACCTCGCTGCCAAGCATCCGGACAAGGTGAAAGAGCTGAAGAAGATGTTCATCGAGGAAGCGAAAAAGTACGAGGTGTTCCCGCTGGACGCCTCGGTGGCGGCCCGCATCGTTGCTCCGCGCCCGAACATCACCGCCGGCCGCACCGAGTTCGTGTACACCCTCCCGATGACCGGTCTGCCGCAGGGAGATTCGCCGCTGCTGCTCGACACTTCCTACACCATTACGGCGGACATTACGGTTCCCGAAGGCGGCGCGGAAGGTATGATCCTGACCTCCGGCGGACGGTTTGCCGGCTACGGCTTCTACCTGCTCAAGGGCAAGCCGGTATTCCTATGGAACCTCATTGACCTCAACCGTATCAAGTGGGAAGGCCCCGACTCGCTTGCGCCCGGCAAGCATACGCTGGAGTTCGACTTCAAGTATGACGGCCTGGGTGTGGGCACG
The DNA here is from genome assembly GCA_003246265.1 of Kiritimatiellales bacterium. GTDB lineage: Bacteria > Verrucomicrobiota > Kiritimatiellia > Kiritimatiellales > Pontiellaceae > Pontiella. Next base: position 564 of record QKAU01000043.1, read on the forward strand.
CTGGCCTTCAACAACCTGAGCGGCCTCGGTCGTTCCGGCACCGGCACGCTCAAAGTGGACGGCAAGGCCGTACAGACCATCAAATTGCCGCATACGCTGCCGATGATCCTGCAATGGGACGAGAGCTTCGACATCGGCTCGGACACGCTGACCGGTGTCAACGACGCCGACTACAAGCCGCCGTTCCCCTTCACCGGCAAGCTCAACAAGCTGACGATCAAGGTGGACCGGCCGAAGCTTACGCCGGAAGATGTGAAAAAGCTGCAGGCGGCACAAAGGAACAACAAGGTGAGCGAGTAGGAACAAGGTTCGAAGCAGGCGATTCCAGGGCGGCCCTCCTCCCAGAGGGCCGCCCCCTTGATCGAAGAGACCACAGTGGAAGGCTTACTTTCCGGCCGGCGGCATCAACAGGCTGATTGGGATATATCTTTACACTGGAGGAAAGCGCGATGAGGACGTTGCGGTATCTCTGCCATGGTGTCGCGGTCGCTTCCCTGCTGTTCCTGGCCGTACCTTCGTTGGCGGGGGGCCTGTATCTCTACGAAATAGGAACGCCGGACGTGGGAACGGCCGCCGCCGGATACGCGGCCCGGGCCCAGGACGCCTCCACCGTGTTCACCAACCCGGCCGGCATGACGCGGCTCGACCGTCCCGAGATCCAGTTCGGCATCCAGCCGATGTACGTTGATTTGAAATTTTCGCCCGATTCCTCGACCAACCGGTCGGGCCCCAACGGCGACGCCAGCGCCTGGATTCCCGCCGGCAGCATGTTTTACGTCCATCCGGTTTCGAAAGACGTGCGCTTCGGTTTCGGAATATTCGGGAACTTCGGGTTGTCCCTGCAGTACGAGGACGACTGGGTGGGGCGATACTACGTGCAGGAGGCGACCCTCCAGAGTCTGACCTTCATGCCTTCGGTCGCCTACCGGGTATCGCCGAAGATATCGGTCGGAGCCGGCCTCGGGATCGTGTACGCCATCTTCGAGAATAAGGTTGCGATTCCCAACCGGCAGCTGTTCGACCCGCTGCCGGACGGCCAGCTCAAGCTCGACGACCACGACTGGAGTGCCAACGGGAAGTTCGGAATTCTCTATGAACCGACCAAGGCCACCCGGTTCGGCGTGACGTACACCACGCAGACGGTGTTGAAATTCAAAAACCCCCTGGAATGGAGCGGCCTGGGTCCCGGGCTGGAGGCATTCCTGCAGAGCAGCGGGAAGCTCAATTCCCGGCTGGACCTCGGCATGAGGGAACCGCAGGCCGTGATGGTCAGCGCGTTCCACGACCTTACCGATCGGCTGGCCCTGCTGGCCAACGTGGGGTGGGAGCAATGGTCGAGGTTCGGGAAGATCGACGTCGGCTTCGTCGACAACACCACCCGTTCCCTGACGACGGATCTGGATTACAAGGACACGTGGCACGGCGCCCTGGGGGCCCAGTACCGGCTGTCCGATCCCTGGCTGCTGTCCTTTGGGGTGGCCTACGACAGCGCCATGCTGGACGACGATCAGCGCAGCCCCTCCCTGCCCGTGGGCGACACCTGGCGATTCGCCCTGGGCGGGCAGTACCGTTGGTCACCGAAGGTCACGTTGAGCGGCGCATACGAACTCGCCTGGGGGGGCAATCTCCCGTTAAACGTCAACCGCGGCCCCGTCGCCGGGACGGTTTCGGGGGAATACAAGGACACAGCGATTCACGTCCTCGACCTGACGATGAACTACAAGTTTTAAGGCCGGCCGCAGCTTTTGCCTGCGTCGCGCTACGCGCAATTTTAGGCGGCCCTTCTTCCGGAGGGCCGCCCTTATTTCCCCCAAGTCGTTGTTCAGCCGTCCTTTTCGACCATTTCCTTGTGCTCCTCACCCAGCACCCAGAACTCGAGCAGGGTGTAAGAGACCGCAAGGACTACCGGCCCGATGAAGAGCCCGAGGATGCCGAAA
>QKAU01000029.1 GCA_003246265.1 Kiritimatiellales bacterium
CCGCAGACCAATGGCTCTATCTGGGCGACGGTCAAAAGCGATTGCCGAAGCGCAGCAAGAAGGTTGAATACGACGTGGCGGTCATCGGGGCGGGCATGGCGGGCATTTCGGCCGCTGTCGCCGCCGCCCGCAACGGTGCCAAGACCGTGCTCATCCAGGACCGGCCGGTCCTGGGCGGCAACGCCTCGAGCGAGATGCGCGTCACCGTCAACGGGGTGCAGGCGCTCAAGGGAGGCAAGGTTCCGCCCGTCGAGCGCGAAACGGGCATCGTCGAGGAGATCCTGATCGAGAACTGGCACTACAACCCGCAGGAATCCTATCCGGTGTGGGACCATGTGCTCTACAACTACTGCATGCGCCAGCCCAACCTGGAGGTGATGCCCAACACGCAGGCGCTCGAAGCCGTGATGGAGGGCAATACCATCCAGGCCGCCCGCTGCTGGCAATCCACCACGGAAACCGAACTGCTCGTCGGCGCCAGGCAGTTCATCGATTGCTCGGGCGACGGACTGCTCGCCGCGACCGCCGGTGCCGAATACCGTACCGGCCGCGAGGGCCGGGCCGAATTCAACGAATCCTACGCTCCCGAGCAGCCCGACGGATGGGTCATGGGCGATTGCATCATGATGATCACAAGGGACCTGGGTCGGCCCATCCCCTTCCATCCGCCCGAATACGCCCTCCCGTTCGACCATGAACGGGCCTTCAGGGACAAGCATCGGCGGATCAGTCAGCTCAAGGAGGGCTTCTGGTGGATCGAGGTCGGCAGCGACGGCGACATCATTGCCGAACGCGACGCGATCCGCCACAAGCTGATGGCCTACTTCTACGGCGTATGGGACTACATCAAGAACTCCGGCGACTTTCCCGAGGCGGCAAACCTCGCGCTGGACTGGGTGGGCTCCATTCCCGGCCGCCGCGAGTCGCGCCGATTCATGGGCGACTACCTGCTGAACCAGAACGACCTGCTCGGGTACCGCCACTTCGACGACGCGATAGCCTACGGAGGCTGGTCGCTCGACGAACACAATCCCGGGGGCATCGAGAACCTCGACGAACCGGCAAGCTACTTCCACGAAGGGTTTACCAGGCTCTACGAAATCCCCTACCGGTGCCTCTACTCGCGGAACATCGCCAACCTCCATTTTGCCGGCCGCAACGCCAGCGTCACCCATATCGCCCTCTCATCGACCCGGGTACAGGCTACTTGCGCCATGATGGGCCAGGCCGCCGGTACCGCGGCGGCCCTGTGCGTGGCGCACGGCGTCGCACCGCGCGCCCTGGGGCAATCCCGCATCGCCGACCTGCAGGAGCAGCTCCTGCGCGACGATTCGTTCATCCCCAACCGGCCAGCCAACGATCCGAAGGAACTGGTCCGCCGCAACGGAAGGCTCTTCGCCTCCCCGACCGCCTCGGGCGCCGTCGAGCTGCTGGTCGACGGCATTTCGCGCGACCTCTACGGAGAGGTCCACCACTGGCAATCCTCGGGGCTGCCGGCCGAGGTCCAGGTGGTATGGGAAAATCCCGTCACGCTGGCGAAGGTGGAAATCAAGGCCGACACGGACCTGCACAAGAAACTCATGATGCACAAGGATCCCGCCAAGAACGCCGGCCAGCACACCTGCGTACCGCCCGAACTGGTCAAGACCTTGACGGTCGAGGCCCAGGTGGATGGGAAATGGCGCCAGGTCGCCAGGGTGGAAAACAACCTGGCGCGGCTGGTCAGGACGTCCTTCCCTGCGGTCCAGGCGACCGCGCTGCGGCTGACCATCCTTGAAACCCACGGAAAACCCGCAGCAAAGCTCTTCGAAATCCGGGCATACGAGGCTTAGGCATGCACCGCAGGCAGCAGAGTTGGGGATACCGGCGCCGCAGGACGGCACTGCGCATCCTTTTCGGTTTCGCGGCGGGCTGCGCTTTTGCCGATGCGGCAAACCCCATCATGGTGGATGCGGCCATACCCGGCATGGATCCTTCGCTGGTTCGGGAGCGCCCCATGACGCGCAACACCGCGGGCGAATATTCCATGGAGGTCGAATCGGTCGCCTGCCTCGACGGGCAATGCAAGGTCCAGGCGGTGCGGCTCTACTGGGATGAACTGGGCCGCTACCGCCGCTACGAGCTCGCCCCCGGAACCGTCCTGGAAAAGACCGAAGGGAAGCCGTTCACCGACGAGGACTACGCAAAACTCCACGACATCCTCTCCGACTCCGCCTCGCCGCTCGCCGATGTCGACATCAAGACCATGATGGGGAAACCCGCCGCGGACGACGGGGTCGATGTCATGTCGGGAGCCACGGCCACCGTTCCGGATTCCGCGGTCGTCAAGGGTGCTTCATGGACCTGCCATACGCTCTGGCACTGGGCCCATGGCGCGCCGAGCAAAATCATCCGGCGCACGACCGGGCGCTCGATGTCGCTGGACGACCTTCACCAGGTGCTGGCGGAGGGCTCGGCCGAATATCGACTCCTCGCCCTCGAGGAGCTCAACCTGCGCAGGAGCTACGACGATGCCACGGCGCAACGGGTGGCCACCCTGGCCCCGACGGCCGACATGGATGCCGCCGGCCCGTTGATCGAATACGCCTTCCACGCCCCCGCCGACCGGCAATCCCCCATTGCGGAATCCCTGTTCCACTCCGGAAGCGCCCTCCTGCGCGCTTGCATCCTGGATCAACTGAAACGCAATCCCGCACCGCTGGACGAAGAGTTCGCAGAGTGGTTGTCCCGCGAACTGGCGGGGATGCAAAGCTACATGGAGGTCGATTCGATCCTCGAACTCCTTGGAACCAGGCAACCGGTGCCTGCCCCCATCCTGCACCGCGCGGCCATCCTGCTGGACCGCGACGATTTCCTGTCGGCCCGCCGCGCCTATTGGTTCCTGCAGGCCCAGACCCTGCCGTACAACCTCGAAGAGCAGGTGAAGGCCTTCCACGATCAACATCCCGGGCTGTAGAAGAACAATCCCCTTGGAGGAACCGATGAATCCTAGAGCATGTCTGCTGGCGGCGATGGCCGCCGCTACGCCTCTCCTGGCCGCTGGGGCGGCACAGGAACCCGGACGACCCAACATCGTCTTCATCCTGGTCGACGACCTTGGTTTTGCCGACGTCGGGTTCAACGGCTCGGTCTATTATGAAACCCCCAACATCGACCGGTTGGCGAAAAGCGGCCTCGTGCTTGAAAACGCCTACATGTATCCCACCTGCTCCCCGTCGCGCACCGCACTGGCCACCGGAAAGCAGTCGTTCCGCACCGGCGTATACACCGTGCCCGTGCTGGAGCAGGGCGACGACCAGGAAAACCTCTTCTCGCGCTGGACCGTCGGCGACGAACATCCCATGTACAGCCAACCGCTGGCCGCGGCGGGGTACCAGTCGATCTTCATCGGCAAGTGGCATCTCGTCGGCCCCTATCCCCAGGAGGAGCTCGATGGCCCATGGCCGCGCAAGGAACAGCTGGGCCAGCCCGACCCATGGGACTTCAGCTGGGTCGGGGACCACCGGAAGAAGTTCATGAAGTACTATCCCGAGGGGCGCGGCTACCTGCGCAACGTCGCCGGCACCTACCGCGGCGATCCCGCGCTCGAGGTGGGCGGCTACCAGAGCGAAACCGGCGGCTACTTCGCCCCGTTCAGCAATCCCTTCATGGACGAGCGCAATCCGAAGGACACGTGGCTGACCGACCACCTCACCACCGTAGCCATCGACTTCATGAAGGAGCACAAGGACGGCCCGTTCCTCGTCGACCTGCACTACTACACGGTCCATGCCCCGCTGCGGGCCCGCAGCCCGGAACTGCTGGAGAAATACCTGGCCAAGCCCGGCGATCCGCGGACGGGCCAGGGTTTGGAACCGGGCAAGCGGCACGAGCACGAAGCCATCTATGCCTCGATGATCGAATCGCTCGACGACAACGTCGGCCGCATCGTCGAGTTCCTGGACAGGAACGGCCTGCGCGACAACACGGTGATCGTGTTCACCTCCGACAACGGGCAGAGCGGCAAGCGCAACGACACCCTGCGCGGCTCGAAGGGCTACATCTACGAAGGCGGCATCCGCGTACCCACCTTCGTCAACTGGCCGGGCAAGGTGGCACCGCGCCGTACCGGCACCCCCGTGCATGCCGTCGATTTCTTCCCGACGTTCATGGAGATGGCCGGCATCGACTACCAGGGGCTGCTCGACGGCCAGTCGTTCGCCCCGCTCTTCGCCGGCGACGATCCCCCGGCGCTGCGCGACCGGCCCCTCTTCTGGCAGCTCTCCAGCCAATGGAAGCAAGGAACCTGTTCCGTCATCCGCAAGGGCGACTTCAAGCTCATCCAGTTTCTCGCCACCGGCGAACTGGAGCTCTACGACCTGCGGAAGGACCCCAGGGAAGAACACAACATTGCCGGCAGGCATCCCGAAACGACCGAACGCCTCCTGGGCGAACTCACGGCATGGCGCAAGGCCAACCAGGTGCCCCTGCCCCCCAATGCCGTAGTCGGGGAATAGCGGTGCAGGGGTTGCCGCCCCTTCCCTTCCGGGCCATACGCCGCCAGCACTCCGAAAATCCCGCGAACACCTGGCAGGGTTTCCAAATGGGCACCCTTGACAAATCAAGGGCTTCCAATGAACATGGCTACGCTGGATGGAGTGCCTCCACGTACAGGAGAGGCTTCCCGCAGGTGGTACACTGGCGGGCAACCCGCATGGGGCGCGGTTGCGCATAGCCCGACTGAGATCAAGTAACCCTCGATGGGGGAGTTTGCCCATGCCGACCAGGAAACGTTTTTTCGCCAGCCATGCCAAATCCAGCGCGGCCATCATCAGCCTCGCCATCCACGCCATCTTCCTGGTCGTCGCCCTGACCTTCGTGGCCGTCACGGTCATCAAGAAGGAGGAGACGAAATGGGAGGCCAAGCAGGTAACCCGTCCCAAAATGACGCTCAAGCGGCTGCAGGTGCCGGTCAACGTCAAGAAGCAGGCCCCGAAGCCGAAGATCCGCAAGCGCATCGTCGTGAAGCCCAGGGTCAACCAGAACATGCCGGACATCAGGATGCCTGAGGTATCCGGCGTCAAGGGCGGGCTTGGCAACGCGGGCGGCGGCGGATTCGGGGCGTCGGGTTCGGTCGGCTTCACCATGCCGGAAATCAACATCTTCGGCGTCAAGGGCAAGGGGGAGAAGATCATCCTGGTCCTGGACGCCAGCGCCGACATGATGGAGGACAAGCGGGGCGGCATACCGGCCTACACCATCATCAAGCAGGAACTGGTGCGGATCGTGGAGGAGCTCCCTCCGACCGCGCTGTTCAACGTCCTGGTCTTCGACTGGAACAATGTCGCCATGGCCTTTCCCTCGCTGGTTCCCGCATCCGATGCCAACGCGGCGCAGCTCAAGAGCTGGCTCATGCCGCTGAACGGATCGGTGGAGCAGGGTTTCTCGGGACAGGTCGGCCTCCAGACGCTGGGCAAGGGCGGGTCAATGTATGGCGACCGGAACGACCTCTTCATCGGCCCCTTCAAGCATGTGAAACAGGTGGGGGGTTCCGGCAAGGCCGATGTGCGCCAGTGGTTCTGGCCCGCCATGCTCGCCCAGAAGCTCCAGGCCGACAGCATCTTCATCCTGACCGACGACTGGGACATCCAGCGGGTGGGAACAACGACGGCCGGCATGTCGCGCGAGGAGTGGGACAAGACGGCCGCCGGCATCCGGTGGAAGGAAAAATACAGGGAGGGCCTCAAGCTGCTGGATGAAGAAAACGCCAAGCGGCGGGCCGCCGGCAAGGATATCAAGGTTCTTCCCCGCAACGAATGGTCCGTCAACAAGGAGTATTTTCCCGACATCGAGAAGCCGCCGCACGGCACGGACTACTACTACACGCCCAAGGATTTCGCCTATGCGTTTGAACTGTTGCGCGATGCCCATGGACCCCAGTCCATCCAGACCACCAGTGGAATCGGCAAGAAACGGAGTTCGAAGTCCGACAGCTCGGTCAACATCATCATCTTCACGCCCAAGGGCCAGCAGGCCTCGCAAGGAACCGAAGGCAACTTCAAGGCGCTGACCGGTTTGTGCAACGGCCAGTACAAGACGATCGCCGGCCTCGAGGCCATCCAGAGCTATGTGGCGAAGGCCGATTAGCGCTACCGCACGGCCTCGACCAGCACCACCCAATCCTTGTCCGGATCGGCAGGGGGCTGGCCGAGCGGCACGAAGCCATTGCCGCCATCGACCTTGCTGGACGAACCGGGGCGGAGCGCCCCGCCGTGGCGCGGATCGAACCAGCGGACCGTGTAGCGCCCCTTCTCCAGGCTGAGCTCAGGCGCAACGCCGGCAGGGAGGTAGGCCACATAGGCCTGGCCCGGCTTCGCCAGGCAGAAGCCGTCGCGCACCAGCTTGCCGTTCGGCTCCATCTCCCAGTAGGGAATGTTGTTGGAGCGGAAGAATTCAAGCAGGTAGCGGCAGTAGTCCCAGAAGCGGTCGCGCGAGCGGTAGTCCTGGCAGGTCATGTCCGAGTGGGGAAACTTGTAGCCGAAATACCATTCGACCCCCCACCCCCCATTGAGGAACGTGCCCCACAGCGCGTTCTTCCGCGCATTGTAGTGGATGATCCCGTCGTCGCTGGCGTCGGGGACGAGGGACTGCTGGGCATCGCCGGGCTCGTCGCACGCCACGGCCCACTTCTTGCCGGCCTTTTCGGACAAGGTGTACCATCGCAGCACCGCCCCCGGCACCTGGCTGAAATCGGTCTTGGAGGTCTGCACCGAAACGCCGGTATACATGCTCTCCGGCCCGAGCAGGTCGTCGAACTGGACGCCGTTGTGGATCACGATGTGGTGGTGGTAGGGATCGTGGTCGTGGAAATACTGCGCGCAGGCGAGCCGGTCGGGGGTTTCCTGCGGCGGGGTGGGCAGCTTGCCCCACTCGCCGCTCTCTTCGCAGATGTTCCAGTTCATGGCCAGATGGTGGCCGAAGCGGGCGATCATCTCGCGGTAGTAGAGCTTGGTCCGCGCACCGACCGCACCGTTGTCGAGCAACCCCTGGTTCTCGACCTCCATCAGCTTGAAGTGCAGGAAGATGCCCAGCTGCTGGGCATGGCGGAATACCACTTCCCACTGGTCGAGCTTGGAGACATCCATGCGGTCCAGCGTATCGTAGTCGATGTAGGGGAAGACGTTCTGGTCGTCGCCGACGATGTTCAGGGTCAGGAACGAGACGGAGTCGAGCCCTTCCGAGGCGATGTAGTTCAGCGCCCCGATGATCGCCTTGCCCTTGCCATCCTTCCACGTCGGATCGCCTTTGCGGTAGTCCTTGAGGTGGGCTTCCCAGGTTTTCACCAGGTCGTCCTTGTGCCCGTCGTTATGGAAGGTGCCGTCGAAATCCGCATAGGCCAGGAAGTTCTCGGGGGCGTCGGGACCGGACTTCAGGAACCATTCGCCGGTTTCGGCCAGGCGCAGATAGTGCTCGCCGACATACTCCAGCCGGCCGCGCGCCCGGAAGTCGGGGTAGGCCTTGTCGGAGGGGGCAATCTCGAACCGGCCCTGTTCGCCGTCCATGAACTCCGCGCTCTTGCCGCTCTTCTCCTTGCTGCTGATGGCGGTCCAGTCGCCCATGCGGAAGCTTACGGCATAGGTCCATTCCCCGGTCTGGTCCGGGGCGAAGTGGACCCGCCACTTGTTCCCCTTGGTGGCCGAGGTGTTGCCGGCATCGCCGTCGGCCGCGAAGTAGCCCGGCACGAGATACTGCTTCCCGGAGGCCGCGTGGCTGAACAGCACGTTGAGCCGGTAGTGGTAGAACGGATTGACCTTGTCGGTTTCCGATGCCTCCGGTCCGTCGAAGGTCAACGTGACCGTGTGCCACTTCTTCAGCTCGCCGCCGACATCCGTGGCGGCGAACGCCGCCGTGCCCATGGCCAGTACCGCCAGCGCAGCCAGCCTCCGCGCAATGCCCGATCCGATATTCGTCTTCATGATCCCATCCTTTTCCTGTTGAAACCCTGCCTCCCTAGCGGCTGCGGTTCACGCTCATCACCTCGGCGGAGCGATCCTTGTTGAGATCCGCCTGCCTTGCCGCCTCGCTGTCGGGAATGAAAACCATCAGGCGCGTGCAGCGATCCACCCGGGCCACGCTCCCCTCGCCGGTCGTAAAGCCCAGGACATGGCCGCCAAAGGCCCGGTCGTCGCTCAAAAAGTGGCAATGGAATCCGGGCACGTTGAAGGCGCCGGCATAGGCGGGGTAGCGGAAACCAACCACGGTCCCCGGCATGCCCTCCGCCTCGAAGATGGCCTGTCCCTTGGCGATCTCCGCCAGCGGCGGATAGGGCTTGGACTGGGCCGGCACGCTGCGGCATTTGATCCGGCTGAAGAGGCCGTCGATCCGCACGGCATGGGGCGCGTTCGGGTTTTCGAGCTTGCCCTCGATCAGCCGGGTCGCCTCGTCGTAGGAAAGGCCGGGCGGCAGGGGAATCTCCTGGTCGGCATGGAAATGGGCCAGCGTCGCGTAGGGCGTGGTGCACGAGCGGTCCATGACGTTGACGTGGCCCGCGAAGTCGATCTGGTAGACGATGCCGTCGAGCATCACCATCTCGCCGTCCATCTTATCGAAGGTTCCCAGACCAAAGTCGCCGTAGGGTTCCAGCTCCGCGTAGGAGATGTCGCCGTCGTAGAGCGAGGCCAGCAGCCCGTTGTAGGACGAAAACTGGGTAATCGCATCATGCTCGAACACGCTGCCGGCATCATGGGTGGCGCACCCCGCCAGCATGATCCCGATCGTCACGAAACCGCATACCCGCAAGCCTGCCTTCAACACCGGGAACCTCCTTGCCATCCTGATCGATTTAACCTTTGAATGTGGGCCATTTCGGCGTCCAAGGCAATCCACGATTCGCATCAACAGCGCCGCGGGCCCAAACCTGCCGGTACGCAACCAGGATGAAGGGCCGGCCAGGAACCCAACTGCAAAGCGACCGAAGGGGGCTGCGGAAGCGGAGGGCGAAGCTGGCGGTCAGGCGTGGTGGCTCTTCCGGTATTTCGCCGGGGTGATGCCCATCCACTTGCGGAACTGCTTGATGAAGTAGCTCTGGTCGCCGAAGCCGGTTTCGTAGGCGATGTCGGTGCAGGAGAGATCGCTCTGTTCCAGCAGGCGGCGCGCCTCCTGGATGCGCAGGTAGTGGATGTTCTGCAGCGCGGTCTTGCCGGTCGCCTCCTTGAGCAGATGCGCGATCCGGAAGGTGCTCAGGCCCGAGGCTTCCGCGATCTCCTCCAGGGTGATGGCGTCGGTGTAGTTCGCGGCGATGTAGTCGAGCGCCCGGCCTACCGCCGGATTGACCGGATTCGCCCCCTGCAGGAAGATGCTGTTCATGAAGTCGTCGAGCGCCTCGCGCAGCACGGTGCACAGGTCGTCGAAATCCTGCGTCTCGACGATCTGCTCGATCCACTTCATGTGGCGTTCGAGCAGCGGTTCCATGAGCGGGCTGTCCTCCACGGCGGTGCGCACGAGGTAGCCCATCATCTCGATGGCGCGGGCACGGACGACGACCGGCTTGGGCGAATAGAGGAACATCGCCGCCAGCATCTTGTTGAACATCTTGCGCGCCCCGGCCCGGTCGCCGACCCGGATCAGCGAGAGCAGGATGCGCTCGTCGTCGTAGGGGTAGGCCCGGTTCTGCTCCACCTTGCGCTGGTGGATCTCCTCGGCGATCTGCCGCTGCTGCTGCATCTGGTCGCGGTTGCGCCGGAGCAGGAGCGGATTCCATCCGCTGTACTGGTAGAAGATCGCGTAGAGCGTGTCGGCCACCTCGCGCACGCCGCCCCGGGTCCAGGGCCGGAGCGGCTGGATGAATTCCACGGCATCCTTGCGCCGGGCCCCCTCCCCGACCAGGTAGTTGACCGCCGCGTTGACGGAGGCCGGATCGTCCTCGAGCAGGATGAAGCCCCCGCACAGCCCCCCTTTCAGCTCCTCCCGCTCCACCAGCGGGACGATCCAGCTCATGATCCCCGGCGCGGCGAAGTAGACCTGCGGCTCGCCCCACCGCACCGCCTCGCCCAGGTTGTGGCAGCGCAGCCGGCAGAGCGTGGGCAGCCGGTCGATGCGTCCAGCCGTTTCGGGCAGGCACACGCGCCCCTCGCCATCGATGAGACTGAGGGACAGGCCAAAGCGCTTGCGGTAGTCCCGACCCACGGAATCGAACAGCCTTTTCGACAAGATCGCCATATGGAACCCCGGCCAGACCGGCCAAACATGTTTAATGTAGCCGCATTTAGTCATCATCACAGCAAGAATGCAATACTGTAGAAGGATTCACTCCTATTCTTCCGCCGCCCGCCTCCCTACCATGGCCCCCTCTAAACGAAAACCACCGGACACGGGAGACGCCCATGGAACATCTGAACATCGACGGCCGCGCCATAGCCCAGGGCATGCTCGGGAAGACCGCGGCGCAGGTGGCCCTGCTCAAGCAGGAGCACTGGTACCCCAGGCTGGTTTCGATCAAGGTGGGAGAGAACCCGGCGATCGACCGCTACATCCGCAACCAGAGGCGCAACGCGGAGCAGGTCGGCATCGAGTTCGAGGAGCGCCACTTCCCCGCCGAAATCTCCGCCGAGGAGGTATCGGCGACCATCGCCCACCTCAACGTCGACCCCGCGGTGACCGGCATCATCCTCCAGCGCCCCGTCCCCGAACATATCCCCATCAAGGCGATGCAGGAGACGATCCATCCGCTGAAGGACGTGGAGGGGATGCATCCGAAATCGATCGGCAACATCGTCTACCGCGAACTCGAGCTCGGCCCCTGCACGGCCATGGCCGCCGTCGAGCTGCTGAAGAGCACCGGCATGAAGCTCCAGGGGCTCGAAGCCACCGTGATCGGCCACTCCGAGATTGTCGGCAAGCCCATCGCCTTCCTGCTGATGGCCGAGGGGGCCACCGTCACCGTCTGCCACCACATGACCCGCGAGGTGGCCATCCACTCCCGCCGCGCGGATGCCGTCTTCGTCGCAGTAGGCAAGGCGGGGCTGCTGACCGGCGGAATGATCAAGCCGGGCGCGGTGGTGATCGATATCGGCATCAACGTCATCCAGGCCGATGACGGCAGCGAACGGCTGGTGGGCGACTGCGACTACGCCTCCTGCATCACGACCGCCGGATGGATCACGCCCGTGCCCGGGGGCGTGGGACCGGTCACGGTCGCGATCCTGATGCGCAACACCCTGGTCGCCGCCCAGCGGTTGCGAGAACACTATGTACGGCACTTCCAGACCGGCGAGGAATCGCTCTAGCTTGGCGGCAAGATCAGCACATCCATCGGTTAAAATGGGCCTTAAATTCGGCGAATCCGACACAAAACGGGAAAAACACAGCAATATCCGACCATTTTTATCGGCTATGCGACTATCGCATTTCCGCGCACCGTGGCAACCTGCACCACCATCGAGAAAGGCCATTTGCATGAAACGTCTGAAGGAGAGCCTGGGGAACGAAGCCGTGTTCACCGTCATCGCCGAGCTGGTCTCGGGGCGCGGGTACAGCATGGCGCCCATCATCAAGTTCCTGGCGGCACACAAGGAATCGGCCGGCGCGGGCATCCCCGGCGCCTTCGATTTCGCCGGCATCGCCCTGCCCCAGAACCCGGGCGGCGTGTCGAACCTCGACCCCGGCGACGTCATGGCCCAGCTTGCCGGCACCGGCCTGCTGGACGGGCTCGACTTCATCCCCCACCTGAGCTGCAAGGACCACAACAAGTCGGCGCTCAACTCCATCCTCGTCGGCTACAAGCAGCGCGGCGTGCAGAGCGTGCTGGCCCTTACCGGCGACAAGCCGGCCTCGGCCAAGGGGGTCTTCGAGCTGGAATCGGTCGGCCTGCTGCAGCTCATCTCCAAGATGAACCGCAAGGAGCTGCTGGGCGCGAAGGCCGGTGAACTCGATGGCCTGTCGACCTTCTTCCCCGGCGCGGCGGTCTCGCCGTTCAAGTACACGGAACCCTCCCAGCTGCAGCAGTACTTCAAGATGGAGAAGAAGGTGGCCTGCGGCGCCCGCTTCCTGGTCACCCAGGTCGGCTGGGACTGGAAGAAGTCGCTGGAACTGAAGCTCTATATGGAGGAGGCGCGGCTCCGGGTGCCCGTGCTGGGCAACGTCTACTTCCTCACCACCACCAACGCTGCGCCCCGCCTCATGAACAGCGGGAAGCTGCCGGGCTGCCACGTCAGCGACGCCTTCCTCGCGAAACTCCAGTCGGAGTCGCTGGACGAGCATATCGAACGCGCCGCCCAGCAGGTGGCGATGTACCGCTCGCTCGGCTACGCCGGGGCCGACATCGGTGGCGTCCACGACTACCCCAGCTTCCTCCGGATCCTCCAGCGGGCCGACGAGATCGGCGAAGGCTGGACCGATCACCGCGACAACCTCTGCTGGGCGCCGGAACAAGCGTTCTACCTCTACGACCAGCAGGGTGGACGGCAGGAGCCGGAACCCGGCAAGCCCACCCTGCACGACCGCTGGTTCAACGCCGTGCACAACGCCCTGCTGGAACCCGACCGCAGGGGATTCCACGCCTTCCGTAAGGTGATGGAAAGAAGCAAGCCCGGCGGCGCGGCGCAGAAAACCCTCTTCGCCGTGGAGCGGGTCGTCAAGCATGCGGCCTTCTCGTGCGAGGAGTGCGGCGACTGCTACCTCTTCGAGAACTTCGGCTACTGCACCATGGGCGGCTGCGCCAAGGGGCTGGCCAACGCGCCGTGCGGCGACGCCAAGCCCGACGGCACCTGCGGCAACGAGGACGGCGTACCCTGCCGGGGCGAACAGATCTACCGCGCGGCCAAGGCCCAGGCGGGCGGACTCGCGCGCCTGCGCCAGACCATCAACAAACCCCGCATCGCTTCGCTGGAGCACACCTCGTCGATCTTGAACTACCTATTCGGAAAGGACCATACCATGAAAAACGCCATCATCACCATCGGCGAGGACATCCACGCCTCCATCCCCAAGCACGGCGCCGTCATGCGCGACCTCCACGCCCTGGGCGCGGAGGCCTACGAAAAGGAGAGCCCCCAGCTCGACTACGTCCGCGCCCTCATCGAGAACCAGGCGGCGGAAGGCGCCGACTACATCGCCATCAACGTCGACGCCTTCGGCGAGTCCGATCCGGCCCTGGCGGCGCGGATCATGGTGGAATACGTCAAGCTGGTCCGCAGGTGGGGCGGGACCGTGCCGGCCTGCATCGACAGCTCGGACGACAGCGTGCTGATCGCCGGGCTGAAGGAGTGGTACAATACCAAGGATCCCGTCAAGGCCCCGCTGGTCAACTCGATCAAGACCTACACCGCCGACCGCATGATGCCCCTGAAGAAGGAGTACGACTTTGCCTTCATCGGCCTGCTGATGAGCGAAGAGGCGGCCGCGCCCGGCGCCATGCAGTCGGTCGACGACCTGGTCCGGCTGGCCAAGGAGCTCTTCGGCAAGGCGATGCGGCACGGCTTCAAGCCGCAGGAGATCTTCTTCGACACCACCGTATTCCCCCTGGCCATCGACATGCCGATGCAGCCGGGCGTGCCGGGCTATACCTACCGCGCCTTCGAGACCATCAAGGCCATCAAGGGCGATCCGGCCATGGAGGGCGTCCACTTCTCGATGGGCGTGAGCAACTGCTGCCGCGACCTGCCCGGCCGCAAGATCGGCATCTGCCGCGCCTACGTGCAGAAGGCGATGGAGTACGGCCTCGACGCCGGCATCGTCAACGCCGCCCACAAGTACGGCACGAAGCCGGCCGATCCCGAGCTGGTCGAGCTGGTCTCCGCCTACGCCGCCATGGACGGCGACATGGAAAAGACCAACGATGCCATCGAGCTGATGGCCGATTTCTGCGACAACATCCGCGGCTAGCCGGCCGCAGCCACAAGGGGATTGCCACATGGACGACACGAGATACGACGCCTACGTACCCGCCGAGATGGCCCGCCGCGCCGAGGCTTCCGCGATCCGCAAGGCCAACCGCGACATCGTCAGCGCCTTCTTCCTGGCGGTGCAGGCCGGCTCCTTCATCGCCCTGGCCGCCGCCTTCTTCACGCATGTGGTCCACGACTGCACGCTGGGCGTCGGCATCGCCAAGCTGATCGGAGGGGCCTGCTTCTCGCTCGGCCTGGTCCTGGTCATCATCGCCGGCGCCGACCTCTTCACCGGGGATACGCTGATGGTGATGGGCTGCTTCACCGGGCGGATCACGGTCGGCCGGATGCTGCGCGGCTGGGTCTTCGTCTTCCTCGGCAACCTCGCCGGCTCGCTGGCGGTGGTGGCGATGGTCTGGGCCAGCGGCCACTGGTCCGGCAACGGCGGGGCGGTGGGCATCGCCGCGGTGAAGATCGCCAACGCCAAGGTCAACCTGACCTTCCTCCAGGCCTTCGCCAGCGGGATGCTCTGCAACATCCTCGTCTGCCTCGCCATCTGGCTCTGCTACAGCGCCCGCTCCGTCACCGACAAGATCATGGCGATCATCTTCCCCATCACCGCCTTCGTGGCCATGGGCTTCGAACACTCGATCGCCAACATGTACTTCATCCCCGCCGGCCTCGCGGCCCGCCGCAACCCGGATATCTTGAAGCTGCTCGGCGAAGCCGACCTCTCGCACCTGACCATTCCCGGCTTCCTCCACAACCTGCTCCCCGTCACCATCGGGAACATGGTCGGCGGCGCCATTTTCGTTGGAACCATCTACTGGCTGCTCTACCTTCGCGAACCCATCCAAACCGGAGACAACACATGAAGCTCGATCCCACCAAGATGGCGGACTGGCAGATCGCCGAGGCCGCCGAGGCAACCATCAAACCCATCGCCGAGATCGGCCGGAAGCTCGGCCTCCAGGAGGGCGAACTGATCCCCATGGGGCGCAATGTCGCCAAGATCGACTACAACAAGACCTGGAACCGCGTGAAGGAACTGCCGGTCGGCAAATATGTCGACGTCACGGCCATTACCCCCACCCCGCTCGGGGAGGGCAAGACCACCACCACGATGGGCCTCGTCGAAGGCCTCGGAAGGATCGGCAAGAAACCGGTCGGGGCCATCCGCCAGCCGAGCGGCGGCCCCACCTTCAACATCAAGGGCTCCGCCGCCGGCGGCGGCCTGGCGCAGTGCATCCCGCTCGCCCCCTTTTCCCTCGGCCTGACCGGCGACATCGACGCCATCACCAACGCCCACAACCTCTGCATGGTCGCGCTGACCGCGCGCATGCAGCACGAGGACAATTACGACGACGAGAAGCTTGCCGCCCTGGGGCTGAAGCGGCTCGACATCGACCCCGCGCGCGTCCAGATGAAATGGGCCATCGACTTCTGCGCCCAGGCGCTGCGCAACATCACCATCGGCAAGGGGGGGAAGATGGACGGCTTCGAGATGGAGTCGGGCTTCCAGATCACCGTCTCCAGCGAAATCATGGCGATCCTCGCCATCTCCACCAGCCTGAAGGACCTGCGCGGGCGGATCGGAAAAATGGTTGTGGCCTACAGCCGCGCCGGCCAGGCGGTCACCACCGCCGACCTCGAGGTGGACGGCGCCATGACCGCGCTGATGGTCGAAGCGCTCAACCCCACGCTGGTGCAGACCATCGAGGGGAATCCCGTCCTGGTGCATGCCGGCCCCTTCGCCAACATCGCGATCGGCCAGAACTCGATCATCGCCGACAAGCTCGGCATCCGCATGGGCGAATACCTCGTTACCGAAAGCGGATTCGGCGCGGACATCGGCTATGAGAAGTTCTGGAACCTGAAGTGCCGCTACTCGGGGTTGAAGCCCGACGCCGTGGTCATCGTGGCCACCGTCCGCGCCCTCAAGATGCATGGCGGCGGCCCGACCGTGAAGCCCGGCAAGCCGCTCGACAAGGCCTACACCGCGGAAAACCTGGAGTTGCTGCGCGAGGGCTGTTCCAACCTCGTCGCCCACATCAACACCGTCAAGCTCAGCGGCGCGAACCCGGTGGTCTGCATCAACGGCTTCTATACCGACACGCCGGCCGAGCATGCGCTCGTGCGCAAGATCGCCGAGGAGCACGGCGCGCGCTGCGCGGTCTCGGAGCACTGGCTCAAGGGCGGCGAGGGGGCGGTCGAGCTGGCCGAGGCCGTGGTGGCCGCCTGCGAGGAGGAGAACCATTTCCACCACCTCTACGACCTCGACATGCCCTTCAAGGAGCGCGTCCACGCCATCGCCACCAGGATCTACGGGGCCTCGGGCGTCGAGTGGTCCGAGGAGGCCGAACGCAAGATCAAGCTCTACGAGTCCGACCCCGAAACCCGCGCCATGGGCATGTGCATGGTGAAGACCCACCTCAGCCTGTCGCACAATCCCGACTTCAAGGGCGCGCCGAGGGATTGGATCCTGCCGATCCGCGACGTGCTGATCTACAAGGGGGCGGGCTTCATCGTCCCCGTGGCCGGCGACATCAAGCTGCTGCCCGGCACCGGATCCAATCCGGGGTTCCGCAACATCGACGTCGATGTGGAAACCGGGAAGGTGACAGGATTGTTCTAGGATACGCGGATCAGGCGGGGAATACGGGGGATATAACCCCCTCTTCCGGCCCGGGACGCGGAAATGCAGCAAGATCGTCCGGTATTTTAGCGCATTTGTTCTATACGGCATTGAACGATATGGCTAAATAGGCATCATCCTGATTTGCAGGCAGACAACCAACCAACCGAGGGAAGTGGATATGGCAAGAAACGAAGCATTGTTCGAAGCAGTACTGAAGGGGAAGCGCAAGGACGTGGCCGCGCTGGTCCAGACCGCCATTGACGAAGGGACCAACCTGGAGAGCATCCTGATGGACTCGATGGTGCCGGCCATGGCCGAGATCGGCGACCGCTTTTCGCGCAACGAAGCCTACGTGCCGGAAATGCTCATTGCCGCCCGCGCCATGCAGGCCGGGCTCGACCTGCTCGATCCGCTGTTGCAGGCCGCCGGACACAAGGCGATCGGCAAGGTGGCCATCGGCACCGTCAAGGGCGACCTCCACGACATCGGCAAGAACCTGGTGGCCATGATGCTCAAGGGCGCTGGCTTCGAGGTGCTGGACCTCGGCGTCGACTGCGATGTGGAAAAGTACCGCGACGCCGTGGAAAAGGGCGCACAGGCGATCCTGCTCAGCGCGCTGCTCACCACCACCATGCCCTATATGAAGACGGTGGTCGAAGGCCTCAAGGGCAGCAGCGCAAAGATCCTGATCGGCGGCGCCCCGGTGACGCAGGCCTATGCCGACGAGATCGGCGCAGATGGATATTCCGACGACGCGAACACCGCGGTCAAGGCCACCAAGGTCGCGCTCGGCATCGCCGCCTGACCATGGCTGTAAAGATCCATTTCGATGGACGGACGGTCGCTGTCGACAACGGCAGCGGCCGTTCCATTTTGGAGCTGGCCCGCACGGCCGGCTGGCATATCGAAGCCCAATGCGGGGGCCGCGGCTCCTGCGCCAGCTGCAACGTGATGCTCGGCCCCGGACGCTACCGCGTCTTCGACGAGGAGATCGAGGTCCAGCCCGAGCAACGCCTCGAGGTGCTCTCCTGCCAGGCGCAGGTGCTCGGCGACGAGGCGGAAGTCTTCCTCCCCCGCGCCTCCGTCATTTCGTTCGAAGGCGCGCGCATCGCCGACGAGATGGAGATCCCCGAACACGCCTTCGACCCCCGTTCCAAGCGTGGCTTCGGCCTGGCCGTCGATGTCGGCACCACCACCGTGGTGGCCGCGCTGGTCGACCTGGGCACCGGCGAGGTGGTGGCCCGCGAGTCGCTCTACAACCAGCAGATCCTCAAGGCCGACGACGTGGTCTCGCGCATCTCCCTGTGCAACACCGAAGGGCAGCTCGAACAGCTCCAGGAACTGGTGGTCGGGCATACCCTCAACCCGCTCATCCACAAGCTCTGCGCCGGAACCGGTGCATCCGGATGCGACATTGTCCACGTCGTCCTTTCGGGCAACACGGTGATGATGCATATCTTCTTCGGCGTCTCCCCGGCGCCGATCGGGGTGATCCCGTTCAAGCCGGCCAGCCGCACCTTCGAGGCGACCGCCGGCGAACTGCGCATCGACATCCGGCCCGACGCCCCCGTCGAGGCGGTACCCGCCATCTCCGGCTACGTCGGCGGCGACATCACCTCCGACCTGCATGTCTCGAAGCCGTGGAACATGGACGGCCTCGTGGCGCTGATCGATATCGGCACCAACGGGGAGATGGTCGCCTGCCACGGCGGGCGGATGCATGCCTGCGCCACGGCCGCCGGGCCGGCCTTCGAGGGGGCCGGACTGCTCCATGGAACCCGCGCCGCCAGCCGCGCCATCGATTCCGTCCAGTACGACGAGAACCTCGACTTCGAACTCGGCGTGATCGGCGACCCCACCCCCATGGGCCTCTGCGGCTCGGCCATCATCGACTTCATCGCCGAAGGCTTCCGCTGCGGGCTGATCAACGCCTACGGCCGCTACGACCTGGACATGCTGAAGCGCAACGGCCGCTACGAGCGGGTCTGCGGCATGCATGCCTGCATGCTGGTGGCGCCGGAGCTTTCGGCCACCGGCGAATCGATCACCGTGACGGAGGGCGATATCGCCGAAGTGCTCAAGGCCAAGGCGGCGATCTACGGCGGGTTGAAGTCGCTGCTGGCGGAGCTGGGCAAGGGGGTGCGGGAACTCGACCATGTCGTGCTGGCCGGCGGCTTTGCCAAGCACATCAATCTCGAGAACGCCATCTGCATCGGTCTGCTGCCCGACATCCGCATCGAAAAATACAAGGTCATCGGCAACGGCTCGCTGGCCGGAGCCGCCCTTGCCCTGCTCGACCGGTCGACCGGGCCCGCCTACCTGGAGCTTATCGACCGCCTCCAGATCGTCACCCTCAACAAGACCGCGCACTTCATCAACCATTTCCAGGAAGCCCTCGCGATCCCCAACCTTGAAACCGATGATTTCCCGTCCGTGGCCGGCCGATGAACCTGAAGCTGGTCAGCTGCGAGATCTTCTTCCGGGAGATGGAATTCCTGCTGGAGCAATCGCCCCACGCCATCGACGTGGCGTTCCTGCAGAAGGGGCTGCACGACATCCCCGCGGACGAAATGCTCAAGCGCATCCAGGCCCGGGTGGACGAGGCGTCGGAGGGTCCTTACGATGCCGTGCTGCTCGGCTACGGCCTCTGCAACAACGGCCTTGTTGGCCTGCGGGCCCGCACCATCCCACTGGTGCTGCCGCGGGCCCACGACTGCATCACCCTCTTCTTCGGTAGCCGCCAACGCTACCAGACCTACTTCGACGCCCATCCCGGAACCTATTTCAAGACCACCGGCTGGATCGAGCGCGATGCGGTGGCCGAAGAGCTTAAGCAGCTTTCCATCCCCAGCCGGATGGGGATGGACATGACCTATGAACAACTGGTGGAGCAGTACGGCGAGGACAACGCCGAATTCCTCTGGGAGGAACTCTGCGACACCAGGAGGAACTACTCCCGCCTCGCCTTCATCGAGATGGGCGTCGAGCCCGACAACCGTTTCGAGAAGATCGCCGAGCAGGAGGCCCGCGAAAGGAACTGGGTCTACGAGAAGACCGCCGGCGACCTCACCCTGATCCGAAGGCTGCTCAACGGCGACTGGGACGACGAGGATTTCCTGGTCGTCCCGCCCGGGGCGGCCATCTCCGCGGACCACTCGGAACGCATCGTGCGCATCAGGCCAGATGCTTGAATAGCTCGGCACGCCGCAGTTCGTCGTCGATCGTCCGCGCTTCCGGATGGCTCCAGTTGTTCGCCATGATCGCATCGAGTTGCGGCAGGTGCCTGCGGTAGTCCGACGGGGTCATCCGCGAGAACCCCTTGAAGGTTTCCGCAAAGTACTGGCTCGAGTTGTAGCCGCATTCGAAGGCGATGTCCGTAATGGACTTTTCGGTTTCCCTCAGCAGTTCGCAGGCCTTCTCGAAGCGGATGCGGCTCAGATACAGCATGGGCGGATAGCCGGAAAGCTGTTTGCACAGGTTGGCCAGTTGCGTACGCTTGACCGAACAGGCATCCGCCATTCCGTCCAGTGTCCATGGATGGTCCAGGGTGCCGAACAGGCTCGCCAGGAACCGTTCCACCCGCCGGGTCGATTCCGGGAGGCGGCAGCCGGGACCGGTCGCCGCTTGGCTGACGATCCCGGCGAGCTCCACCACGAGCGCGCGTAGCAACGACCGGGCGGCCATCGCATCGATCTCCGATGTGCCGTCGAGCCTGCGGACCAGCTTGGGGAACAGCTCCTTGAGCAAGGTGGAGGCGGGCCAGGAGTGGCGCCGGGCGGGGACCAGGATCCGGCCCAGCATCTCCTCCTCTTCGGAACTGAAACCCAGCGAAGGCGGCAAACCGAGGTGGTTGCCGGCTGGCCTGTCCAGCTGGTTCAGCGGAAACAGGACGAAGAAGATGCGGTTGCGGGGCTCCTGCAAGGTCAGGCTTCCATGCACCTGCCAGGGCAAGGTGAAAAAGACCGACCCGGGATTGAGCACCTCGGGCCGCTGCTCTACCGCCCAGTCGAGATGCCCCTGTTCCACGAGAACGATCTCCATCCCCGGATTCCGGTGCGGATGCATCAACCGGTTCTCGATGTGGCCATGGCAGATGATGTCGGGCAACACGTTCATATGACCCCGGACATTTACCACCGCGAGAATGCGGACGCAAGTTGGTGTCGACCATGTTATTCGTACATGGAAACGGGAATGGGATTACTGCGCACAGGGAAGGGGAACCCATGAAGATTCAAATTGCAGGCATGGACCTGGTCATATTGACGGTGTATCTCGTCGGCATTGTGGCGCTTGGCTGCCTGGCCGGAATATGGCGGAAGAAGAAAACATCGGGCGACGGAGAAAGCTACTTTCTGGCGGGTGGCGCACTCAAGTGGCCGATGATTGGCCTGGCACTGTTTTCTACCAACATTTCGACCGTCCATCTGGTGAGTCTAGCCGAAGAGGGCTACAAGAACGGGTTGGCCTACGGCAACTTCGAATGGATGGCGCCTTTCACGCTGATCATCCTCGCGCTCTTTTTCGCACCGTTCTACATCCGTGCCCGCGTCGCCACCCTGCCTGACTTCCTGGAGCGTCGCTACAGCAAGGCCAGCCGCAACTGGCTCTCCGGCCTCTCCATTATTTCGGCCATCTTCATCCATATCGGCTTCAGCCTCTATGCGGGCGCGATCGTCCTGGAAGGCCTCTTCGGCATCCCCCTGATGGCCAGCATCGTCGGCATTGCCGTCCTCACCGGCATCTACACCATGGTTGGCGGACTGATGGCGGTGGTGCTGACCGAGTCGGTGCAGACCATTGTGCTGCTCGTCGGTGCAATGATCCTGACCGGCAGTGCGCTCGTGAAGGTCGGCGGATGGGAGGGACTCACGGAAAGCATCGACCCGCACATGCTCCGTGTGCTGCGTCCGAAGGGCGATCCCTCCGGCCTGCCGTGGTATGCCATCCTGCTCGGCTATCCGGTGATCGGCATCTGGTACTGGTGCACAGACCAGACCATCGTCCAGCGCGTGCTTGGAGCAAAGGATGAACAGCACGCCCGCATCGGCCCGTTGTTTGCCGGCTTCCTGAAGATCCTCCCCGTCTTCATCTTCGTGCTGCCCGGTCTCATCGCCCAGGCGCTGATCATGCAGGGCAAGCTGCCACAAATCGGAAAGTCGGCGGATGTCTATTCGGTGATGATCGCCCACCTGCTGCCGGTCGGCTTGAAAGGCCTGGTCGCCGCCGCGCTGATGGCGGCGCTCATGAGCACGGTTTCCGGCGCACTCAACTCCGCCGCCACCCTTTTCTCGTACGACCTCTACAAACAGATGAAACCTACTGCCAGCGAAGCAGGCCTCGTTCGCGTCGGCCGCATTGTGACGATTGTCGGTATGGTTCTGGCGATCGCATGGTCGCCGTTCCTTGGCCGCTACCCGACCATCTTCCAAGGCATCAACGCGGCAATCTGCTACATTTCGCCGCCGATCACCGCCGTCTTTGTTTTTGGTGTCTTCTGGAAAAAGGCGTCGTCGTTTGGGTCCATCACCACGCTTTGCATCGGCTCCGCACTGGGCTTCATTGTCTTCGGGCTGGACTTCTTCAAGGATTCCACGGGATGGGACATTCCCTTCATGATGTCCGGTTTCTACCTTTTCTGCATCTGCTCTGTGGTCATGGTTGCCGCGTCCTTGATGCACCCCGAAGAATTGACCGCAGAGCGCAATGCCTTCATCTGGCATCATCCGTTCGACGCCCTGCGCGAACCGGGGCTGAAGGGCATCGGAAACTACAAGTTCCTATCGCTTCTTCTATTGGTAGTCATGGTCATTCTCTACACCATCTTCCACTAACAGGAGTCTCGTGATGAAACGTACTGCATTCATTGCGGCCATCGCGCTGTCCGCCACCGCGTTTGGTTTTTCCCCCTATGAGAACCGCCTGCTCTCCGGCCAGCAGACCCATGTCGCATTGCTTGCCTCGGCCGTGGATGGCACGACTAACGAGTTGGCGGGTGCCTTTGAAAGGCTGAACGAGAACAAGGTGGCCAAGGCCTTCCGGGAAATCGACATCTCCAACGTCAGCGTCTACTCGAAGACGTTGCAGGGCAAGGTCTGGTACCTGGTCTATTTCGACTACGATGGCGACAACTATCTCGATGCCGTCAAGGCTTTCGAATCCGTCGAAGCCGTTAAGGCAATGAAGCCTTTGATGGCCCCCCATCCCCGGGCGAAGGCAAACGGGACCACGTGGCTCCAGCTGGAATGGATCAACTACATCCACGGAGCCAAACCCAGCGGGAACACCCCAAATCGATTCTCCATGGTCACGCGCCTTAGGCCCGAAAAGGAAGAGGAATACCGCTGGCTCCATCAAAGTACATGGCCTGGGGTTGTCGACCGCATGACCCGCATGCAGTATCACAACTTCTCCATCTTCCTCGTCGAGCTCAACGACGAGATCTATGAATTCTTCTATGTCGAATTCATCGGAACCGATGCCACGAAAGACCAGATGGGCAGTCTCGCCGATCCCACCTACGAGCGCTGGATCAAGAACACCGACCCCTGCCAGAACCCGCTGCCGGATGCCGACGGCATCTGGTCGATGATGAACCCCGTTTCAAAATCAAGGACAGAAGAATGACTTCCAGAGAGCGCGTACTCGCAGCCATCAACCACCAGGCCGTCGACCGGATTCCGGTCGACCTCGGCTCGAACCCCAGCTCGGGCATATCGGCCATGGGCTACAACAAGCTGAAGAAGGCGCTGGGCATCACGGGTGGCCACACCCGCATCTACGACGTGGTCCAGCAGCTCGCCCAGCCGGAAGACGACGTGCTCGCCGCACTCGGGTGCGACGTGCTCGACATCGGCCGCACCTTCAACACCTTGGACAATGATTGGTACGCCATCACCCTGCCGGACGGATCGCCCGCGCAGTACCCGGCATGGTTCCGGCCCCTCCGCCGCGCCGACGGCGCATGGGAGGTCGAGAAGAACGGACAGGTCATCGCCCGCATGCCGCCCGGCGGCGCCTTCTTCGACCAGACGATTTTCCCCTACGAAGAGGGATACCCCAAGAGCTACGAGAACCTCGAAGACGCGATGGGCTTGGTCCTCTGGCAAGCGCTCGCCCATAGTCCGTGGGACAGCGCGGCCGAACCGGGCTTCTGGACGAAACTGCGCGAGAACACCCTGCGCCTGCGCGAAAACTCCGACAAGGCGCTGATGATCGTCTGCGGCTGCAACCTGTTCGAGTGGGGCACCTTCCTGCGCAAGCTGGACAACTTCCTCATGGATCTGCTCGCCGAGCCGGAAGAGGTGGAACGACTGCTCGAAGCGCTCATGGAACGCCACCTCCGTACGTTGGAGAAGGTCTGCGAAGCCGTCGGCGACTGCTGCGACATCCTCCGTTTCGGCGACGACCTCGGCACCACCGGAGGCCTCTTCATGCCGCCAAGCACCTACCGCGAGCTCTTCAAGCCCCACCACACGCGGCTCAACGCCTTCGTGCACGAACACTCGCAGATGAAAACCTTCCTGCATTCGTGCGGGTCGATCTACCGGATCATGCCCGACCTGATCGAAGCCGGATACGATATTATCAACCCCGTCCAGACCAACTGCCTGGAGATGGAGCCGGAAAAACTCAAGGCCGAGTTCGGCGGCCGCATTACCTTCTGGGGCGGCGGGTGCGATACCGCCTCCATTCTCAACAAGGCTGCGCCGGAGCAAGTCCGGGCCCACGTGCTCGAACGCTGCGAGACGTTCGCGCCGGGTGGCGGCTTTATCTTCAACACCATCCACAACATCCTTCCGGAGGTACCGGCGGAAAATACCATCGCCGCTTTCGGGGCCGTGCAGGAATTCAACCTCCGCTGACCGGCGGACCCGTATCCGCCCGAAAGGGAAAGCCATCCGCGCAAACCGGCATCAAGATGCCCAATTGAACCCAGGAGAACGCCATGCCGAAGGTACCACCGCCGACCGGATTCGGAACACGCAATGCCAAGGGGGAATGGCGGCCTCCCTACGCCGTACACTATGCACCGCTGTTCCGCTGGCCGCCCCAGGTGAACGCCTTGCTCAAATGGCTGTTCGGGTGGCCCGGATTCATCTGGCCGTGGCAGTTGCTGTACTTCGGCGTCGCATGCGCTACCTGGTTCTGGTTCCAGCCGGCACTGGAGCGCTGCGCCACGTTCCAAATCAATTGGATTGCGCACATGTTCCTGCGCAACCTGGTGTTGATCTGGATCGTGGCCGGCGGCTGGCACCTGGTGCTCTACGTCTTGAAGCTGCAAGGCACGGAACAGAAATATGATCCGCGCTGGCAGGCCAGGAACAACAATAAGTTCCTCTTCAGGAACCAGGTGCTGGACAACATATTCTGGACCTGCGTGAGCTCGGTTCCCGTCTGGACGGCCTACGAAACCCTGTTCATGTGGGCCTACGCCAACCACAGGATTCCCTATCTGGAATGGGCCATGAATCCGGTCTGGTTCGTTGCGTGGTTCTTCCTGATCCCTGTCTGGCGCGAGTTCCACTTCTACTGGGTCCACCGCTTCCTGCATTGGAAACCGCTGTTCAAGTTTGCACACTCGCTCCACCACCTCAACGTGAATCCCGGTCCCTGGGCCGGCTTGGCGATGCATCCCGTGGAAAGCGCGGGCTACTTCAGCGTGATCCTGATCCACTGGATCGTTCCTTCGCACCCGCTGCACATGCTCTTCAACGCCCAGTTGACCGCCCTCACGCCGGCGGGCGGGCACCACGGCTTCGAAGGACCGATCCTCAACGGCAAGGTGCCGACCGGCTCCTACTTCCATTACCTGCACCACCGCTACTACCGCTACAACTTCGGCGAGACCCTCATCCCGTTCGACCAATGGTTCGGCACCTTCCACAACGGCTCCTTCGACACCGACCCCTCCAGGCCGTGGAATCCGGCCGCCTGATCACCTAAGTGCGGCGAGCCAGCAAGATCGTTCCATTCCATACCCGTAACACCCTATACGGATTTAACCCGATCCCTATCATCGCTCCTCCATTTCAACCAAGGAGTAGCAGATGACCGGAAAACAGATTCTTTTGGACGCAATGAGCGGCAAGGAGACGGCCCGCCCGGCATGGGTCCCCTTCGTGGGCTGCCACGGGGGTTTCCTGATCGGCAAGACGGCCACGGAGTACCTCAAGTCCGCCGAGCTGCTGGTCGAGGGCCTGAAGAAAGCAAAATCGCTCTACAACCCCGACGGGCTCCCCATCATGTTCGACCTGCAGGTCGAGGCCGAAATCCTCGGTTGCAACCTGCATTGGGCGGACGAAGTGCCTCCCGCGGTCACCAGCCACCCCCTGGCCATGGGCAGGAGCCTGGCCGACCTCCCGAAGCTCGACGCCTCCAAGGGCCGCTTCCCGGTGGTCACCGCCGCCCTGGAGACGCTGAAGAAGGAGATCGGCGACGACACCGCGCTCTACGGCCTCGTCTGCGGACCCTTCACCCTCGCCCTCCACCTGCTGGGCAACGACATCTTCCTCGACATGTACGACGAGGAGGAGAAGGTCATCGAGGTGATCACCTACTGCGCCGAGGTCTGCAAGCGATCGGCCGACATCTACCTCGACCATGGTGCCGACGTGATCGCCGTGGTCGACCCGATGACCAGCCAGATCTCCCCCGACCATTTCGGCCAGTTTGTCACGCCCGCCATGAACGCGGTCTTCGACCACATCCGCGGCCGGGGCGGGCTCTCCTCCATCTTTGTCTGCGGCGACGTAACCCGCAACCTCGAAGTCATGACGAAAACCCACGCCGACAACATTTCGGTGGACGAGCAGATCGACATGGCGCATCTGCGCGACCTCTGCCGGGAACAGGAAAAATCGTTCGGCGGCAACATCAAGTTGACGGCCGTGCTGTTGCTGGGCGACGAGGATGACGCAAGGATGGAAACGCTCGACATCATGGAAAAAAGTGGGAAGCGCGGATTCATCCTGGCTCCGGGATGCGACCTGCCCTATGCCGTGCCGGTCAAGAACCTGCAGGCGGTCTCGGAGATGGTGCACGACCAGTACGCGCGCGAAGCGGCGAAGTCGATCCAGGCCAAGGAGGCCGACTCGTTCGACGACGTCGAGCTGCCGGACTACCGCGGTGCCCGCGCCGTCGTGGTCGACGTGATCACGCTCGACTCCACCTCCTGCGCGCCGTGCCAGTACATGATGGAAGCGGTCCACAAGGCGGCGGAAAAGGCCCACGTGAAGGTCTGGATCAACGAGCACAAGATCAAGGTGCGCGAAGGCATCGGCGTCATGGTCAAGCTGGGGGTGCGCAACCTGCCGACCATCTGCATCAACGGCGAACCCGCGTTCGCGTCGATCATCCCCGACCAGACCACGCTGGTGAAGGCGATCGAAAAGGCTGCCATCAAGAAGATGGTGGACGAACACTAGGCCACCTGTGGTACGGCCGACAAAAGGATGGCGTTGGCATCCGGATGTCTCCGGCGGAGTTGAAGCATGATTCCCATTTGCCTCATAACCGGTTTCCTCGGAACGGGGAAGACCACCCTGCTGAAGCGCATCGTGGCGGAAAACCGCGACCGCAGATGGATCTACCTGGTCAACGAGTTTTCCGCCCTGGACGTGGATGGCGCCATGGTTTCGGAGGAACATCCCGACGTGGTGTCCATCCCGGGCGGCAGCATCTTCTGCAAGTGCCTCGTCACCGAGTTCATCGGCCAGATGTCGCGGATCCCCGGGCACCATCCCGATGCCGAAGGGGTGGTGATCGAGGCCAGCGGCATGGCCGATCCGCGCGTGATTGCCGACATGCTCAGGGAAACCCGGCTCGACCGCTTTTTCACACTGGCCAACATCGTAAGCATCGTCGAGCCGCGCAGCTTCCTGCGCCTGATCCACACGCTGCCGAACATCATCCACCAAGTCCAGGCGGCCGACCTCGTCCTGCTGAACAAGTGCGACCTGTTCGATGAGGCGCGGTTGCAGGATACCGAGGCGGCGGTGCGCAACATCAAGCCGAACGTCCAGCTTGTACGCTGCGTGCGCGGCGAAGCCCGCTTCGAGGTTCTCGGGAACGGCGCCTGCCACGACGCGCTGCATGGCGAATACGCCAAGTGCCGCGACCCGCGCTTTTCCACCTTCACCACGCCGGGCTTCGACGCCGCCGTGCTGCGGCGCTTCATCGAGGCGAACGAAGCGGCGGTCTACCGCGTCAAGGGCCACGTCCCTTCGGACGGCGGCATGCTCTACTTCGACTACTCCAAGGCCGGATTCGCCACCGCGCCCGCGGCCGGGGGAAGGGACCACGGCCTCGCATGGATCGTGCGCGGCGGCGAAGAGGCCTTGGACGGCGAGCGGGTTTGCACCCTAGTCGGCAAACTCGAACGAGGCGATGTTGAATAGGTAGCCCTCGCCCCCGCACGGTTTTTGCATCAAAGACTGGCCATCAGGGCCAGGGACCGCTAGATATAGTACCGATTTAGTGAGGTTTTCAGATGGCACAGGACTTGGAAAAACTGCACGCGGCCTACCGGGAAGGCGACACCCAGTTCCGCATCGCGGGCGGCGAAGAGGGCTGCCGGAGGCTGGCCAACGATTTCTACGACCAGATGGAGACGCTCCCCGAGGCGCGCCACATCCTGCGGCTGCACAGGCCCGAACTGGCCGAATCGCGCGAAAAGCTTGCGCTCTTCCTCTGCGGCTACATGAATGGCCCCGACCGCTACGCCGAGACCTACGGCCCGATCCAGCTCGCCCCGGCCCACGCGCACATCCCGATCACCTCCGCCGACCGCGACGCCTGGCTGCTCTGCATGCGGAAGGCGCTCGGCCTGCAGCCCTACCCCCAGGAGTTCAAGGATTTCATGATGAAGCGCTTCGCGGTGCCCGCCGAACGCATCCGCAACCGCCCGTGAACAGAGGTTCAATCCTGCAGGTACGCGCCGATGGTCCGGTCGATGCGCTCCAGCACCTGCCGGCGGCCGAGCACCGACAGCAGCGGCGCCAGGTCGGGACCGGACTGCTGGCCTGAAACCGCGATCCGCACCGGCGGCATCACCGCCCCGAAGCCAAGCCCTGCCTGCTCGACAAAGCCGTGCAGCGTTCGGTCGATGTCCGCCTCGTCGAAGGCCGGCAGGGCCTCGAACAGCGCCTTTACCTGCTGCAGAATGCCGCGGACCCCCTCCTTGCGGAGTTTCTTCTCTACCGCCTTTTCGTCATAGGAAAAGTCGCCGGAGAAAAAGAACCCGACCATGGGTGCGATGTCGGCCACGGTCTTGACCCGGTCGCGCACCAGGGCGAAAACGCGCTGGGCATACTCCGGTTCGGGATCGATCCCCTCTTTTCCGAGCGCGTGGAAACAGATCGCCTCAAACTCCACGGCCGGCAGTTTCTGCATGTATTCACCGTTCATCCACGTCAGCTTGCGCAGGTCGACCTGGGCGGGCGACGACTGGCAACGTTCCAGCGTGAACACCTCGACCAACTCTTCGCGCGCCATCACTTCGCGGTCGTCGCCGGGGGACCAGCCAAGCAAGGCAAGGTAGTTGAAAAGCGCTTCGGGCAGGAACCCCTTCTCGCGGAAATCCCCCACGAAAGCGTCGCCGTCGCGCTTGGAATAGGGCTTCCCCTGCGCATTGACGATCATCGGCAGGTGGGCGAACTTCGGCACCTCGGCACCCAGCGCCTCGTAGAGGGCGATATGGCGGAAGGTGTTCTCCACGTGGTCGTCGCCGCGGATGACGTGCGTCACCTCCTGTTCGATGTCGTCGAGCACGTTGGCGAGATGGAAGACCGGCGTGCCGTTGGAGCGGACTATGACGAAATCCTGCATGTTTGCCGCCGCCTTGGAGAGGGTTCCCTTGATCCCGTCGTCGAAGGAGACATCCTTGCCGGGCATCCGGAAAACGACGCACTCGCCCTGGCCGGTGCCGCCCTTGTCCTCCTTGTAGGCAAGGCCCTTCTCCAGCAGCGTTTCCGCCGCCGCCAGGTGCGCCTCCATCCGAGTGCTCTGGTAGAGCGCCTCGCCGTCGAACCCGAGCCCCAGCCAATCCATCGCCTCGAGCAGCGTGCGGATCGCCTCGGGCGTCGAGCGCTCGCGGTCGGTGTCCTCCACCCGCAGCAGGAATTCGCCGCCGTGGTGGCGCGCAAAGAGCCAATTGTAGATCGCTGCGCGCATGTTGCCGATATGCACATGCCCCGTCGGGCTCGGCGCGAATCGTGTACGGACTTTCATCTTCCATTCTCCGGCATGGCGTGTTCCCGACGGCGCACCGTGATTCTGCCACGTTTCGCGTTCCACGTTCCACGCATTTGATCTACTGTCCTGAAAACGCCGGAGGCTACCCCATGCGCGCGCACGATGTAAAAGAAATCCTGATCGATAAAACGGCCATCGCCCGGCGCGTCGACGAGCTGGTCGACGCCATCGTGGCAGCCACCTCCGGCGACCGCCTCGTCGTCATCGGCATCCTCCGGGGAAGCTTCATGTTCCTCGCCGACCTCATGCGCAGCCTCCACCGCCACCATATCCACCCGCGCATCGATTTCCTCACCCTCTCCAGCTACGGCACCGGCACGCAATCCTCCGGCGAGGTCCGCATCGTCCACGACATCCGCGAAGATGTCCGCGGGGCCGATGTGCTGCTGGTCGACGACATCCTCGACACCGGGCGCACCCTCGCCTTCACCAAGGCCCTCATGCTCGGGCGCGGCGCCCGCTCCGTCCGCTCCTGCGTCCTGCTCGACAAGCAGGCCCACCGCAGCGTCGAATTCGACGCCGACTTCGCCGGCTTCCCCATCGCCGACCATTTCGTCGTCGGCTACGGCCTCGACTACGCCAACCTCTACCGCGAACTTCCCCACATCGCCAAGGTCACCTTCCATGAATAACCCCGGGGGCATGGCAACCAAACCCTGCCCGCCTTCGCGCTTTCCCGAGGCCTGGCCGGAAGCTATGCTTGTGCATGAAGGTCAATATTCCAGCCGCCAGGAGAAACCCCTTTGGACCGCGGTGCCACATCCGCTATTGTTGAAGCTATGAACAGGCTATCGATACTATCCGCATGCATCCTCGCCACCGGAGCCCTGGGCGGTGAAGCACCGGCAAACCGCCCGGCAACATGGGCGCAACCCGTCGATATGGATGGCCTGCCCAACCTCCACAAGATGAATGCCAACCTCTACCGCAGCGCCCAGCCATCGCGGACAGGCATGGAGGCTGCGGCTGGCATGGGTATCAAGACGGTCGTAAACCTCCGCTCGTTCCATTCCGATCGCGATGAGATCGGCCATCTACAACTGGCCCAAGTGCACATCCACATGAAGGCGTGGCATCCAGAATACGCGGAGATCATTGAGTTCCTCAAGGTGGTTGCCGATGCCGACCGCAAGCCTGTCCTTGTCCATTGCCAGCACGGGGCCGACCGGACAGGCACCCTATGCGCCGTATACCGCATCGTGGTTGAAGGGTGGACCAGGGAGGAAGCTATCCGGGAAATGACCGAAGGCGGCTTTGGTTTCCATGAGGTATGGGCGAACCTGCATGGCTGGATCATGCATCTCGATGTCGATTCCATCAGGAAGGAGATCGGCATGGGTTGCGATGGAGGGGCACCCCCGGAAGGCGGACCATCCGGAAAAGACCCTCTTGGAGAGTCCCTATGAAACCGTTTATCCTCTGTTTCCTGCTGGCCGCTGCCGGCCTTGCGATGGCGCAGGAGAAGGTGTTTTTCGGCGTCGTGGCGGATGTGCAGTACGCGGACAAGGAGGCCAATGGGTCACGCCATTACAGCGCATCGCTCGGCAAGCTGGAAGCCTGCGTGGAGGAACTGAACCGGCGGAAACCCGCCTTCACCATCCAGCTTGGCGACCTGATCGACGGCAACGGCACGCCGGAATCGACCCTCGCCGACCTGGACCGTGTGCTGGCCTCCTACCGCGCGCTCGCCATGCCCACCTACCACGTGGTGGGCAACCACTGCCTTTCCGCAGGAAAGGCGGAGCTCCGGCAGCGGCTGGGGCTGGCCTCGTTCTACTACGATTTCACCGTACCGGAAGCCAGGGGATGGCGCTTCGTCGTGCTCGATGGCAACGATGCGGGCTACGGTCGCATCGGTGAAGAACAGCTCTCTTGGTTGCAGGAACGGTTGACCGAAGCGCGCGCAAACGGGGAAACGGTGGTCGTATTCAACCACTTCCCGCTGGCCGAGGGCGCGGCGGGCCAGCATCGCATGAACGATGCGGAGCCGCTGCAGCGGATGCTCCGGGATTCGGGCTGCGTCGTCGCGTACATGGCGGGCCACGACCACGCCGGCGGGTATGTGCGGCAGGACGGCATCCACCACATCACTATTAAAGGCATGGTGGAAACGCCCAACACCACCGCCTTCGCCCTCGTGGGACTTTCGGCCGCTTCGCTCACGGAGACCGGCTTCGGCCGGGAACCATCTCGGACACTGCTGCTTGATCAGAGGCCGCAAACCCCATCCCCGGCTGGACAACCATGAAAACACCCCTTCTCGCCGCCCTGTGCGCAGCCGCCCTTTCGGCCCCGACGGCGGGTGCCCAAACCGTGCGTGCCTATTTCGGAACCGATGGCGACGGCATCTACGTCGCCGAGCTGGATACCGCCTCCGGCACGCTTGCCCCTCCGGCTCGGGCGATCGAGATCGGCCGCCCTGGCTTCCTGGCCATTCACCCAAACAAGCGGTTTCTCTACACCATCGCCTACGGCGGACCGCTCGGCAAGCAGGGCGGCGTGGCGGCGATGAAGATCGAGGCCGATGGAACGCTGTCGCTGCTCAATGCGCAATCGACAGAGGGGCGCGGCGGATGCCACGTCGGCATCGATGCCACAGGGAAATGCCTGATGGTCGCCTACTACGGCAGCGGCAGCGTGGCCTCGTTCCGCATCCTCGAGGACGGATCGCTCTCGGAGGCGCAGTCCTACCAGCTGCACGAGGGCTCCGGCAGCCATCCGCATCGCCAGGACAAGCCCTACGCCCACTCCATCATCGCCAACCCCTCCGGCACCTACGCCTATGCCTGCGACCTCGGCATCGACAAGGTGATGATCTACCGGCTGGACGCGGACCGCGGAACCCTTGCACCCGCCGGCGAAGCCGCGGTGCCGGGCGGTTCGATGGGTCCGCGCCACATGAAGTGGTCGGCCGATGGAAAACATGCCTATGTCCTCAACGAGCTCGACCTGGGCGTCTCGCTCTTCAAGGCGGCGCGCGACGGGCAGATGGAGTTTGTCCGGACGCTTTCCACCCTGCCGGAGGACGTCGGCAAGGACAAAATGACCAGCTCCGAACTCCGTATCCATCCCAACGGCCACTTCATCTATGCCGCCAACCGCGACACCACCGGTGCCGGGCGCGATTCCATCACCCTCTTCTCCTGCTGCGAGGAGGGCTTCCAACGGATCGAAACCATCCCCGCCAGGGTCCGGGTGCCGCGCAACTTCAATATCGATCCCTCCGGAAAATGGCTGCTCGTCGGCGGCCAGGAATCCCACGACGTCGCCGTCTTCGGGATCGACCCGGCCAACGGGAAGGCAACCTTCACCGGCCAGCGGATCCCCTTCCCCTGCGGCCCCATCTGCATCGAGTTCCCATGATCGGACCACGTATGCGCACAAGGGTGCTACCGGAATTCGAAAAGCGATCGGCCAAGGTGGCCGGGGCCATGGAACCAAAATGCTATAAAGTACGGGCTGACCCCGACTTGCCCCCATCGTTTGGACAGAACCTAATGAGAGTCCCGGTAGGTTAGGTTGCTGTTCATGGGCGGAACCGAAGCGGCTTCGGTCCGTTCCGAGCGCGGCGTTCAGGCGGGGACCGAACACCTTTCCCGTGGCAGGAAAACTGGAGATGATTTCCGCATCGGCATGGGCGCAGTACGTTTTGTGGATTGCCCGATCGTAGCGCTTGATGGATTCCTGCAGCAGGCGTAGCTGGGCACCAGGGCGAGGTGGTCCGGGTTTTCCGGTTGATTTGAAATCTCCGCCCGGTAGTATCCGCCGAGTGGTTCGCATTTTGAAAATCGATGCGGCACAGCCTGATACGGCCGTGCTGGAAGAGGCCAGGCGGGTGCTCGCCCGCAGCGGCCTGGTGATCGTTCCGACGGAAACGGTCTACGGCATCGCCTGCGACCCCGCCGTGGAAGGCGCCATGGCCGCGCTCGCGGCCGCCAAGGGGCGCGACGGCAACAAGCCGGTCGCCCGGCTGGCCGCCAGCGTGGATCAGGCGAAGGTGCTGGCCAGAAACTGGACCAAGGGATTGCAGGCGCTGGCGGAGGCCTACTGGCCCGGACCGCTAACGATCGTGCTCGAAACTGCCGGGGACTGGACGGGTTTCCGCATACCCGCCCACGCGGTGCCGGTGGCGCTGGCCAAGGCTTGCGGCCGCTCCCTGGCGCTGACAAGCGCCAACCTGAGCGGCGAACCCGACACCCGGACGGCCCAGGAGGCGATGGCCGCGGTCGCCGCGGACCTCGCGCTCGACAGCGGACCCTCCGCCGAGCAGGCGATTCCCAGCACGGTGGTCAAGGTCGATGGCCGCCGGATCGAATGCCTGCGCGAAGGCCGGATCGCCTTCAATGAGGTGGAGGCGTGCTTCCGCAGGGGGCTGGAGGCATGAAGACGGTCCTGTTCGTCTGCACCGGCAATACCTGCCGCAGCCCGATGGCGGCGGCCCTCTTCAACCACCGCATTGGCGCCGACGCCGGCTGGAGGGCCCATTCGGCGGGCCTGTGGGCCGCGCGCGGCGCCCCGGCCAGCCCCAACGCGGTGGACGCCCTGCGGGAGCTGGGGATCGATCTGGAGGGACACCGCAGCAAGCCCCTTGCCGATGAGGATGTTGCGACAGCCGACCTGATTGTTCCGATGACCGTCGGGCACCGCGACGGCATCCTCGCCGCCCACCCCGAGGTTGGGGATAGAGTTTTCTTGATTAAGGAATTCGGAACGTCGAAAGTCGCCGCCGATGTCGCCGATCCGTTCGGCGGAACGCTCGGCATCTATAAAGCGACGCGCGACGAGATCGATCGGGCCCTTTCGGACCTGATCCTTTTTATTCGCACCGGGAAATAACAACACGAGGATTTGATTATGAAGATTGCCATCGGCGCCGACCACGGGGGATTCGCGGCCAAGTCCAGCCTCATCGACCTGCTCAAGACGCGCGGCATCGGCATTGTGGACAAGGGTACCGACAGCGCGGAGGCGGTCGACTATCCCGACTACGCGGCCGCTGTCGCCGACGAGGTCTCCAACGCGGCCGTCGACCAGGGCATCATCGTCTGCACCACGGGCATCGGGATGTGCATCACGGCGAACAAGTTCCCGCGGGTGCGCGCGGCGCTCTGCCTGAACACCGAGATGGCCAAGATGGCCCGGCAGCACAACAACGCCAACGTCCTCTGCCTTTCGGGCAAGTTTACGGCGGATGCCGACCTCGAATCGATCGTGGATGCCTGGCTCGCCGCCGAGTTCGAGGGTGGTCGCCATGAGCGACGGGTGAAGAAGATCAAGGACTACGCCTCCGAAACCGCCGGCACCATCGCCGTCTACGATGCCGATCCCGAAATCTACGCCGTGCTCAAGGCCGAGGACCGCCGCCAGAAGGAGAACCTCGAGCTGATCGCCTCCGAAAACATCGTGAGCAAGGCGGTGCGCGAGGTGCAGGGTTCGCGCCTGACCAACAAGTATGCCGAGGGCTATCCGGCCAAGCGGTGGTACAACGGATGCGAGTGGGTCGACGAAGCCGAGCGGCTGGCGATCGACCGCGCCAAGGAACTGTTCGGCGCCGAGCACGCCAACGTCCAGCCCCATTGCGGCAGCGCCGCCAACATGGGCGTCTACTTCGCGGTCCTCAACCCCGGCGACACCATCCTGGC
Organism: Kiritimatiellales bacterium; assembly: GCA_003246265.1. Classification (GTDB taxonomy): domain Bacteria; phylum Verrucomicrobiota; class Kiritimatiellia; order Kiritimatiellales; family Pontiellaceae; genus Pontiella. The sequence goes on from QKAU01000029.1 coordinate 35,397, forward strand.
CATGAGCCTGGCCGAAGGCGGCCACCTGACCCACGGCCACCCCATGAACTTTTCCGGCCGCTTCTTCAACATCATCCCCTACGGCGTCGACCGCGAAACGGAGCAGATCGACTACGCCCTGCTCCAGAAGCTCGCCGACGAGCACAAGCCGAAGATGATCGTGGCCGGCGCCAGCGCCTATTCGCGCATCATCGACTTCAAGAAGCTGCGCAAGACGGCCGACAGCGTCGGTGCCTACCTGATGGTCGACATGGCGCACATCGCCGGGCTTGTCGCCGCCGGCTGCCACCCCAACCCGGTTCCGCATGCCGAGTTCGTGACGACCACGACCCACAAGACCCTGCGCGGGCCGCGCGGCGGCATGATCCTCTGCCGCGAAAAGTTCGCCGCCGACATCGACAAGCAGGTCTTCCCCGGCATCCAGGGCGGGCCGCTCATGCACACCATCGCGGGCAAGGCGGTCTGCTTCCACGAAGCGTTGCAGCCGACGTTCAAGCAGTACCAGCAGCAGGTCGTCAAGAATGCCCAGACGCTGGCAGCCGCCCTGGAGGACGACGATATCCGCCTGGTCTCCGGCGGCACCGACAACCACCTGATGCTGGTCGACCTCACCGGCACCGGCATCACCGGCAAGGATGCGGCGATCGCCCTCGACAAGGCGGCCATCACCGTCAACAAGAACGCCATCCCGTTCGACACCCGTAGCCCGTTCGTCACTTCCGGCATCCGGGTCGGCACCCCGGCGGTCACGACGCGCGGCATGAAGCGCGATGAGATGGAGAAGATCGCCGGATTCATCAAGCGCTCCGTCCGCAACGCCGACAACGAGGCCGTGCTGGCGCAGGTGCGCGAAGAGGTGCTGGCGCTGACGGCGCAGTTCCCGATCCCGTAGACCGCCCCCGCTGCGGACAAGACGAAGGCGCCCCGCATGCGGAGCGCCTTCGCGCTTTTCAGGGGGAGGAGAAGGAAGGCGGCTATTGCCCGGCTTCTATGCGGCCGACGAACTGCACGTCGTCGCCCCTTCCGAAGCGGTTGTCCTGGAAGAGGGGCACGTTGCCGGGCAGGTTGGGATAGGAGATGGTGTTGGTGGAGGTATAGGCGGGTGCCGTGGTGCGGTCATAGGCCGTGAGCGTGCCGGGGTTGGTGTAGATACCGGTCTGGCTGCGCGCCGAGTGCCGCGCATTGATCCCCACATACTGTAGCGCCGCGAAGGCGACGAAGAGGGCCGCGATGCCGTAGCGGGGTTCGGCAAAGAACCAGGGCATGTTGAGTTCGAGCAGATCACCCAGGCTCTTGCGCCTGTTGCGCTGCAGCTCGCGCACCTCGCGCATGATATTCTGCCGATTGCGCACCATTCGGGCCCCGTCCGGACGCTCGTAGCGCTTAAGGTGCATCAACTGTCCGACCATGCCGGTCATCCCGCTCGCGCTGTCGATCCCATCCGTCATTTCATGAACTCCGATAGTTCCGCCTGCATCTGACGCCGCGCATAGAAGAGCCTTGAACGAACCGTCCCCACCGACGTCTTCACCATTTTCGCGATTTCCTCATGCGGAATCCCCTGCATATCGTGCAACACCACGACGGTTCTGTGCTTCTCAGACAGGTGTTGCAGGGCTTCGTTCAATTTAACCTGAAGCTCCGAAAGGCTCATGTTCCGCAGGGGGGAGCCCTTGGATGTCAAATCGTGGTAGGCCGGATCGGTCTTGATGTCGTGGTCGAAGGCATCGAGGCTGAGGGCCCGTTTCCGGTTGCGCTTCTTGCGGTAGTTGATGGTCTTGTTGACGGCGATGCGGTAGATCCAGGTGTAGAAGGAGGACTTCCCCTTGAAGCGCGGAAGGGCTTCGAACGCCTTGACGAACACCTCCTGCGTCAGGTCTTCCGCATCCTCGCGGTTGGAGGTCATGTTGTAGGTCAGGGCGTAGATGCGCCCGTGGTAGCGCTCAACCAGCAGGTCGAACGCATGCACGTCCCCCTGTTGCGCCTTGTGGACCAGTTCCTCGTCGGCGGGGCCTGCCGACTCCCCGGAGTCCGGATCTGGTGGCAGACCCTCCTCTTCCCCAGAGAGATCCTCCAACTCCCCGTCCTCGTCGGATTCCAGCTCCGGAAAAGCATCGGGACCAAGCTGTTCGTCGTCGACCATGTGCGCGCCATGTTAGGGCAAAGCGCCCCCCTTGCCAGCAAAAAGTCCGAAGACATGGAAAGGGTAATCAACGTTCAATCATTTTCGCGCCGGGGGCTCCCTGCCCAGCTCGGCCAGCACCGCCTGAAGGTCGAGCCATGCCTCTTTCTTCTTGGAAGGGTCGCGCAGCAGATAGGAGGGATGGAAGGTCGGCATCAGCCTGATCCCGGCGTATTCCTGCCAGATGCCGCGCATGCGCGTAATGGAGACCGGCTGCCCGAGCAGCCCCTCCATGGCCGTGCCCCCGAGCCCGACGATCACCTTCGGGCGGATCAGGCGGATCTGCTGCCGCAGGTAGGGCAGGCACAACTCCATCTCTTCGCGGAGCGGCTTGCGGTTGCCCGGCGGGCGGCACTTGACCACGTTGGCGATGAACACCTCCTCGCGGCGGTAGCCCATCGCGTCGATCATCTTGTCGAGCAACTTCCCCGCCTTGCCGACGAAGGGGCGCCCCTGCGCATCCTCGTCGGCCCCCGGTCCTTCGCCCACGAAGAGGATGTCCGGCCCATCGCCGTTGCCTTCGCCCGGAACCGTCCTGGTGCGCTCCTGGCAGAGGCCGCAGTTGCGGCATTGGGCAATGTGGGCCGCGATGGCGTCGAGCGTCGTGAATGCGGCCGGGATCGGTGCGGCCTCGACCACCAGCATGGCGGGTTCCACCTCCGGCTCCGGCTCCCGCGCCAGCTCCTCCAGCACGGCCCGATCGACCTCCACGCGCTGCACACCCTGGTCGCGCAGCGCCTCGAGATACTGCTCCAGGCCCTCAATCAATCCTTCGAAGGTGGGTTCCGCCATCACTCTCCCCGCAAGCATTCCAGCAAACGGCGCATATCCTCGGGCAATGGAGCCTCGATGACCAGCCTTTTCCCGGTCGAGGGATGATCGAAGGCCAACCGCGCCGCATGGAGCATCTGCCGGGACGGTTCCAGCGGGAGGCGGTTGCGCCGGGCGCGGCCGTAGACGGTGTCGCCCACCACGGGATGGCCGAGGTGGGCCATGTGGACCCGGATCTGGTGGGTCCTCCCCGTCTCGATGCGAACCCGGACCAGCGCCGCTTCCGTGAACTGCTCCTCCGTGGCGTAGTTCGACGCCGCCGCGCGGCCACCTTCCCCGAGCACCGCCATCTTCTTGCGCTGCACCGGATGCCGCCCAATCGGCGCCTCGATCCGGCCCTCCGGGGGCGGAGTCCCCCAAACCAGTGCCAGGTACTCCTTCTCCGTCGCGCGCGCCTTGAACTGCCGCTGGAGCTCGGCCATGGCCGCTTCGCTCTTTGCCACTACCATCACCCCGCTCGTATCCTTGTCGAGCCGGTGCACGATGCCCCCGCGCTCGACCTTCCCAAACGCCGGATCATGGTAGAGCAGCGCATGGACCAGCGTGCCGGAGTCATTCCCCGCCGCCGGGTGCACCACCATCCCCGGCGGCTTGTCGAGGACCAGTACCGACGAATCCTCGTACAGGATTTCGAGCGGGATCGCCTCGGGAAGCGGCTCTTCCTGGGCCCGGTCGGGCAGCGACCAATCCACGCGGTCGCCCCTGCGCAGCTTCTGGTTCGGCTTGCTGCAGGCTCCGTTGACGGTTACCCGCCCCTCCAGGACCAGCGCCTTCCACATAGAGCGCGACACCTCGGGCTCCGCCGCCGCCAAGACGGCATCGAGCCGCAACCCGGCCTGCCCCGCATCCACGCTTAAGGATTGATTCGCCACACTCATCGTCCCAAGATCGCGCCCTACTGTGGAGGGCGGAAAATGGACATTCAAGCAGAACTCATTTCCATCGGCAACGAACTGCTCAGCGGCCGGACGCTGAACACCCATGGGCGCGACCTCGGCGCCGCGCTCTCCGCCATCGGCCTCCACCTGGTGCGCGACACCACCGTGCCCGACGAAACGGCCACCATTGAAGCCGCGACGGCCGACGCCCTGGCGCGCGTCGACATCGTCTTCGTCAGCGGCGGACTGGGGCCGACGGTCGACGACATCACGCGCGACGCCCTTGCCCGGCTGCTCGACCGCAGGATCGTGACGCACCAGCCCACGCTCGACCATCTCGGGGCCTGGTACGCCCGGCGCGGGCGAACGATCACCCCGGCCGGGGCCCGGCAGGCACTGGTCCTGGAGGGTGCCGTCGTCCTATCCAATTCCGTCGGGGCCGCCCCGGGCGAGCGGATCGATCTCCCGCTAGGAAAAACCCTTTTCGTCCTTCCCGGCCCCCCGAACGAATTCAATGCGGTGCTCGGCGAGGAGATCATCCCATGGCTCAAGACCCGGCATGCCGGCGTGCGACCGAAACTGGTGCGCATCGTCCAGACTCGCGGCATCGGGGAGTCGGATATCGTCACCCGGCTCGAAGCGGCCGGATTCCAGCCCGAAGGCATCGCCCTCGGCTTTTATCCCGGCATGGGCCGGGTGGAAATCCGCCTCACCGCCAGCGCGGAGCAGGAAGCCGAAATAGCCCAGGCCGAGGAGTGCTTGCTGGATTTGCTGGGCGACCACCTCGATACGACGGGCTAACCGGCTCATTTCCGCCGCAGGAGGGCGGCGAAGGCCCCGTCGGTACCCGATTCGGGAGGAAAGGCCTTGCCCGTCTTCACGAGGCGGAATCCAGGATTGCCGCGCAACCAGCGCGCCACCAGGTCTTCGTTCTCCTCGGCCTCCAGGCTGCAGGTGCTGTAGACGATGCGGCCCTTCTCCTTCAGCAGTCCGGCGCAGGCGGTCAGGAGCTCGGACTGCAATGCCGCAACGGCTTCGATCCGTTCGGCATCGACGCGCCAGCGGGCGTCGGCGCGTCGGCGCAGCACGCCGGTATTGGTGCAGGGCACGTCGAGCAGGATGGCGTCGAAGGTCCGCCCCCCCAGCACCCTCTCCGGATGGCGGGCATCGCCCCGGAGGATTTCGATCCAGTCGAGCTTCAGCCGCCTGCGGTTCTCCTCGAGCACCGCAATCCGGTCGTCGTGCAGATCCACCGCGACCAGGCTGCCCCTGCCGCGCATGCGGCCGGCGATCATGGCGGTCTTGCCGCCGGGGGCGGCGCAGGCGTCGAGTATGGATTCGCCGGGGCGCGCCGCCAGCAGGTCGGTCGATATCGAGGTGGCGGGGTCCTGGACGGTGAACCATCCCTCGGCGTAGCCCGGTACACGCCCGACGGCCACGCCGCGCGGCAGGACCAGGAAGATCTCCTTCTCGCTGTAGGGATGCATCAGCGGTTCAATGCCGTCGGCCCGGAGGCGGTCGATGAAGTCGGCGGCGTCGACGGCCGACTGTTCGATGCGCAGGATGGTATCCGGCGGCTGGTTGTTCCACTCGGCCAGCTGCAGCGCGGCCGGTTCGCCATACTGCCTGGTCCAGCGCTCCAACAGCAACGATGGATGGGAGAGTCGGATTTCGGCCGGCTGGCGCGCCAGCGCCTCGAGCACCCCCTCCTTCTCCCGCTGCGCGCGGCGCAGGACAGCATTGACCATCTTCGCCGCGCCGGTCCCGCCCGGCCGGCCTTTGGCGGCTTCGACGGTTTCGTTGAGGGCGGCATAAGGTTCGACTGCCATGAAGAGGAGTTGGTAGAGGCCGACCCAGAGCACCGCCCGGAAATAGGACGGCGGCGTCCGCTCCACCCACTCCCGCTCCAGCCATTCGAAGATGGCCCGGTTGCGTACGACCCCGTTGACCACCTCCATGACGAAGGCGTGGTTGTCGCGCACCCCCGCCAACTGACGGTCGGGAAAGGCGCCGGATTCTAGCCATTGGCCGACGATTTCGGCGGCGGTCTGGCGGCTGTTGCTGGATGGGGCCATGGTACTCCTTTGGATCGGGGCATTCTTTCCATCGGGGCGGCAAGGTCAATGCCGCAACATGTAAAAGCGGACACTTTTTCTCATTTTTGCCTAGGGAACAGCTACCCGCGCACCCGGGAAGCCATATGGCATGCAAAATGCTTAATTCCCGCATCAGTATTGCAAAACCGAAAAAAAACCTTAGGGGACAAACCGAATGAAGACAAAAATCAAGCCGATCGTATCGTGGGGTATCTGGGCCGGCGGCCTTTCGCTGGTGATGGGTATCGTGACCCGCCAGCACATGGTTGCGGGTTTCCGCGCGGATGAAACGGGGATGAGCATCGTCATCGCCGCCGTGTTCGCAGCCGGACTCGTGGTCTCCTTCCTCTCCGCCCTGCAACTGCATGCGGAATGGGGGGAAATGGCCAAGATCAAGGCGAGTGGAAAGCTTCCCAAGGGAACGGGGCACTCCGACCTCGCCTCCACCTTCCAGAAGCTGTCCGACTACAAGGAAAAGGGCGAAAGGATCGAGATCCAGACCGTGGTGGACAGCTACTACGCCAAACACAACTCCCGCGTCCGCTCGGTTTCGATCATGGCGGCGCTCGTCATCTCGATGGGCCTGCTGGGCACGGTCGTCGGCCTGATCATGTCGATCTCCGGCCTCGGCGGCATGGTGGAGAACATCGGCCTGTCGCGCGCCACGATGATGGATGCGCTCAAGACGACGGTCGCGGGCATGGGCACCGCCTTCTACACCACCTTCTTCGGTGCCCTCGGCGGGCTGATCCTGCGCGCGGTGGCGGTATCGCAGCTCAACTCGCTGTCCGAGCTCTGCGCCGAAGCGACCGAATATGCCGACGCCCACCTTGTTCCGCGCTTCGAAAGCAAGGAGGAGGAGCTCAACCAGCAGGTTTCCAAGGTCATTGCCGGCTTCGAAAGGATGCAGCGCGAAATCGACGCCCTTTCGCCGCGCATCGCCGCATCCATCGAATCGGCGCTTTCGAAGTTCGGCGAATCGATCGCCTCCATCGGCATCCAGGCCATGGAATCCACCCAGGCGGCGGTTGCGGGCATGACCGAGCAGATGGCGGAGTTCAAGGGATCCGTCGGCGACTCCTTCGGGCAGTTCAACGCCGCAATCGGCGAGGCGGGCGAAGGCCTCCGCGATGCGATGGGGTCGGTCAACGCCGCCATCGGCGCATCGCAGGAGTCGCTGAACAGCTCCTTCGCCAGCCTCAGCGCCACGCTCGGCGAAGCGGGCGGGCAGGTATCGGAAGCGTTCGGCAGCCTGAACGGATCGGTCAAGCAGGCGAGCGACACGGTTTCCACCTCGCTGGTCGACTTCAAGCTCGCGATCGAAGGTACCAGCCTGGAACTCAACGAAGCCGTGGGCGAGCTGCACACCGCCATCGGCCGGGCGACCGGTGAAATGTCGACGATGGCCGAGGCCAGGCTCGACACGGATGCGTCGGCCATCGCCGGCCACCTCTCGCTCGCAGCCGATTCGATCCAGCAGTTCCTGCAGCGCAAGTCCGTCCGTTCAGAAGGCGAATCCAACCAGAAGGTGGCGTAATGCGTGCGGCGGCCCGTCAGGAAGCGCCCTCGGGATCCGAGGGCATCTACGAATCCTTCTCCGACATGGTGCTCTGCACCGTGATCGTGCTGATCACCCTGGTGGTGGTGCTGGCGCTCAACGTGGTGGAACAGCTCAACGTCTACATCGAGCCCAACCACTTCGGCGGCGGCGCAAACCGCCCCTGGCTCTACATCCAGGCGCAGAACGCGAACTATGCGAAGACCGCCTCCCCCCAGCTGGCCCTTGAGCGGGCCATCCACGGAGACCGGCCGTTCGTGATGGTCAACCTCTTCAGCCCTTCCGCCGCCGAATCGTCCACGACCGTCAAGGACGGCCAGACCATCGCCACCCGCGACGACATCTCGTTCAGCGGCCAGTGCGACCTGACCGCCTACGGCTTCCTCCAGCTGGCGGCGGGTATCGATCCGGGCGCCTTCGCCGTCGAGAACCTCAGGACGGCGCTGATGCTGCCCAAGTTCTCGCACAAGAGCATCCTGCTCGAACCCGGCGATGCGAACGGCTACACCCTGCAGCCCGAGAACGAGCTGGCGCTCAAGACCATGGCCATGGCCTGGCCGGTCTACCGCGACAAGCTCTATCCACGCCGCGCGGCCGCCGACTATCTGGACGCCCGCACCAAGATCTATGTCGAGGTGCTCGAGTCGGGCGACGGCCAGCACCGCATCATGATCGGCCACAGCGTCTTTACGCTGCCCGAGGATGTGCAGAACGGACGCCTCGGCTGGCTGGCGGGCTTTTCTTCCGGCCTGACGGAGGTGGTCTACCTCGGAACCGCATGGAACGAGCCGGCCAACAAGACCAACAAGCGGATCGCCTTCTTCGAGGAGAACGGCTTCGAAACGGCGGCCGAGGACTACCGCACGTTCAGCTTTCCCGGCCAGCCCTCCTCCTACCAGCGCGAACTGATGGCCAAGGCGCAGGCCGCACGGCCCGACATCCCCCGGCGCCAGCTCGAAACCTACGTGCGCACGGCCGAGGCGCAGCAGGCCGTATCGCTCGCCATCGCCGAGGGCATGGGCGCCGGATCCTTCCTGCCCCCGCTGCTGCGGCATCGCGATGCCTGGACGGCCTATACCGACCACTGCATGAAGGCGGAGCTCGGCAAGACCCCGCCGGATTGGCTGATGAACGAATTCCTCGAACCGCTCGGGTTCAGCCAGGCGGTCGTGCGCGGACTGCGTTCGGAAGGATGAACCCTGCGGTTGCCGGTTGGGGGAACGCGCCCCGCCGGGGCGCGTTTTGCGTTCAGTAGACGACGCCCGGATACTCCTCGAGCTTGAGCTCCACCTCGCGCTGCTCCCGGCCCTGCTTCAGGAGGAACGGTACGCGCTCGCCGACCGAATGGTTGTAGATGATGCGGTCGACATCATACTTGTTGTTGACCTTGGTGCCGGCCACCTCGAGCACGAGGTCGCCCGGCTGGATGGCCGCCTCGGCGGCGGGGGTACCGTTCCAGACCTGCGAAACCACCACCCCCGCCCCGTCGAACAGCTTCTTGCGGTAGGCCGGATCGATCGTCTCGAAAAACGCGCCGACCCAGGGCCACTCGTGCTTGCCGGTTTCGATAAGCGACTTGGCAATGCCCATCGACAGGTTGGAGGGCACCGCGAACGCGATGCCTACGCCGCGCCGCTGCTCATCGGTCTTGATGGCCGCATTGATGCCGACGAGCCGCCCGTCCACATCGATGAGCGGGCCGCCGCTGTTGCCCTCGTTGATCGCGGCATCGGTCTGGATGAAATCCTCGTAGGGCAGGATCTTGATGCGCCGCCCCTTCTGGCTGATATGGCCGATGGTGACCGAACTCTGGAGGCTGAAGGGCGAACCGATTGCAATCACCACCTCGCCCACCCGCGCCTTGTCGGAATCGCCGAACTCGATGGCCGGGAAGTCGCCCCTGCCGCCATCCTTGATGCGGACGACGGCCAGGTCGGTCGCCTTGTCCTGGCCGACCAGCTCGGCGGGAAGCTTGGTGCCGTCGTTCAGCACCACTTCGATCTGCCGCGCCCCTTCGACGACGTGCCCGCTGGTAAGGATATCGCCGCGCTCATCGATGATCACGCCCGATCCCTCCCCGGCCAACTGCTCGGGCACGACCTGGTAGTAGAAGCCGAACAGGTCCACGGGCCGCTTCTGGTACTGTACCCGCTCGGTCCGGATCACCACCACCGAGGGCATGACCTTCTCGACCGCGTCGGCCAGAGCGTTGCTGAAATCGCGCGCGGGGTTGACGTCGCTCACGGGGCGCTGCCGCGGTGCGAAATGCTCGGCAGGGGGGCCTTCCGGGGCGGCGGGAGGCTCCTCGGCGTGGAACAGCGACGACAACAGCGCGCTGAGCACCATGAGCGAGCAGAAAAGGATCAGCATCCACTTGTTGCGGTCCTTCATTCCTCCACCTCGAACGGGGCTTCCTCCAGTTCGCCATCCTTGTTCTTCACGAGCTTCGCGATCCGCTGCTCCACGTCGTCGAGCTTCTTCGAGCAGACCTCGACCAGCCGCGTACCCTCCTCGAAATGGCGGATCATCTCCTCCAGCCCCAGGCCGCCGTTCTCCATCGCCTCGACCAGCTCCTCCAGCCGGGTTAGCGACTCCTCGAAGCCCACGCTCTTCTTTTCAGCCATAGCGGTCCTCCTTGCGCCTATTCCTACTCTTTCCCCTCGACGGTTGAAAGCACCTTGCCATCGGCAAACTGCGTCACCAGGCCATCACCCACGCCGACCTCGCCGGCGCTGAGCACCAGCGTTCCGTCGGCCTTGCGCGTAAGGCTGTAGCCGCGGCCCAGCACGGCCATCGGGTTGAGCGCACGCAGCTGGCTGGCCATCCGCTGGAGGCGCTGCCGGTCCCGTTCCGCCCCGCGCTCCATGCGGTGCCGCATCGCCACGCCCAGCTCGTCGATCCGCTGGTGCGCCTGGCGGACGCTTGATTGAAGCAGGTGGACCAGACGCACCTGCGCTGCGCCGAGGCGTTGCGTCTGTTGCTGCGCACCGAACCGCAGCAGGTCCGCCATCCTCACCTCCGCCGCCGCGAGGTCCCGGCGGTATTGCCGAGCCAGTTGGGCCGGCTCGCGGAACACATAGCTTTGCGCCTGGCGGTTGAGCCGCAGGCGGAAATCCTGCAGCAGCCCCTTCAGCGCCTGACGGAGGCGGCGGCCGTGCCGCAGGACCACCTCCTGCAGCTCCGCCTTCACCGGCACCGCCAGCTCGGCGGCGGCCGAGGGCGTCGGCGCCCGCACATCCGCCACGAAATCGGCGATCGTGTAGTCGATCTCGTGCCCGACCGCCGAGATCACCGGAATCCGCGAGGCCGCGATGGCCCGGGCCACGACCTCCTCGTTGAAGTTCCACAGGTCCTCGATGCTGCCGCCGCCGCGACCCACGATCATCACGTCAATGTCATCGCGCGTGTTGAGATAGCCGATCGCCTTGGCGATGCCCTGCTCCGCCCCGGCGCCCTGCACCTTGACCGGAACCAGCAGGATGCCGATGCCGGGGAAGCGGCGGGCCAGCACCTGGATGATGTCGCGGATGGCCGCGCCGGTCGGCGAGGTCACCACCCCGATCCGGCGCGGCAGCAACGGAAGCGGCTTCTTGCGCGCGGTGTCGAACAATCCTTCGGCCCCCAGCTTCGCCTTCAGCTTCTCGAACTGCTCCTGGAGGCTGCCGCGTCCGGCCTCCTCCATCGCCGAGGCGACCAGCTGGTAGCGGCCGCTGGCTTCGTAGAGGCTCGGCCGGGCAAGAAGCTGCACCTTGAGCCCGTCCTTCGGCCGGAACGCCACGCGCGCGTTGTCGCCGCGGAACATGGCGCAGGAGACGGCCGCCTGCTCGTCCTTGAGCGTAAAGTACCAGTGCCCGCTGGCGTGGACCGTGAAACGCGACAGCTCGCCCTCCACCCAGACCTCGCCGATGCCGCCTTCCAGCACCGCCCGCGCCTTGCGGTTGACCTCGGTTACCGAATAGACTTTCCGTTCACCGCCCATTCCAGCATTCAATCTCCCAGTGCAACCCGGATCCGTTCGATGGACCGCGCCATTCCGCTCTTCATGTCGACCTCTACAATCGCGCCCTCGAGGGTGGGATTGCCGGTGGCGACGTCGAACTTTTGCGGAACGCCCGTAAGGAACTTCCGGATCACCGGCTCCACCTCGCGGCCAAGCACCGAGTCCTTCGGTCCCGTCATACCCAGATCGGTGATGTAGGCCGTGCCCTTCGCGAACACGGTCTCGTCGGAGGTCTGGCAGTGGGTGTGGGTGCCGAACACCGCGGAGACGCGGCCATCGAGGAAGCGTCCCATGGCCATGCGCTCCGAGGAGGCCTCGCCGTGCAGGTCGACAAACACGACCTTGTCGGACGAAAGCTCGCCCTTGAGCAGGCGGTCCGCCGCCTGGAACGGGCAATCGGCCGGCGGCATGAAAACGCGGCCCACCAGCTGGAGTACCACCAGGGGACCTTCCGGCGTATCGACGCGCACCCATCCCCTGCCCGGCGCACTCCTAGGCCAGTTCGCGGGACGGACGATCCGCTCCTCCATGTCGATACCGGACACCATCTCCTTGCTGTCCCACGCATGGTCGCCGAGCGTAACCACGTCGGCCCCGGCCTGGATCAGCGCATTGGCGATCTCCGGCGTTGGCCCCCTGCCGGAGGCCGCGTTCTCGCCGTTGGCGATGACGAAATCGACCGCCCCCTCGTCCTTCAGCTGCCGCACCACCTGCACGAAGGCGTTGCGCCCCGGCTTTCCGACAATATCGCCTACCAACAAGACCTTCATGCGCACCGTGCCTCCAATGATTCAGGGCAGTGTACATGAATACCCCGGCGTGTCGAGACCTCCACGGCGGCTCAGGGGCGGCGCAGGCGTGCAACCGCGCCGCCCGCCAGAAGGATCAATCCGATGGAACCGGCCACCACGAAGGTGCGCGCGCCCCGCCCGCCCCGGAGCGGCGACGCGTGGAACGCGACCGCCATCTCGGCATCGGGCTGGAGCTGCAGGGTCCGATTGAAACCGAGTTCCGTCCCCTGCCCCGCCATCACCACCCGGATGGGATGGACCTCCACCGAGGCCGCCTGCTGCTGGTCGAGCATGCGTTCGGCGAGGCCGCCCAGCGCGCTGCTCTCCTTCTCGCCCAGCACCGCCTCCACCTGCTGCACCGTTCCGCCGGCCTGGGCCTCGAGGTTGTCGGTCGACAGGTTGAGCGTCTGGCGGAGCTGGTTGCGGCGGTCGACCAGGCCCAGCAGGCCCTGCTGCCGCACGAGATTGCGGTACTGGATCCGCGCATCCTCGTTCAGGTCCTGCTGGCCCTGGGAGTAGGAGATCGCCTTGCGGAGCGCCTTGCGGGCACTGCGCTGGTCGCCGCCCTGCATATAGTCGTTGCCCGCCAAGAGGCTCTGTTTGGCGCTTTCGCCGAATCGTTGCGCAGTGTCGGTGTTGTAGCTGATGTACTCGGCCTCGCTGTAGGGACGAAGCACGGTCCAGGAGCGGCCGTCATCCTCTGCCTGATACTCCATGGTTCCCGCGAAACCGGAATAGCGGTATCCCTCCGGCGCGTAGACCGTCCAGGCGATGTCGCGCAGCGGCAGGGCGAAGCGCGGCCCTTCGAGCCGGTATGCCCGCCCGAACGCGCCGTCCGTCCGGGAGTGGGCGTAGAACACCTCCACCAGCGCCGACCGGTCGGCCCCGGGCTCGATCGGCACCAGATAGCGGTCGCCCTCGACCAGCGGACGCACGGCGGTTTCGTTGACGAAGACCGACCAGATCTCCGCCCCCTCCGGCAGCCGCATCTCGAGGAAGCGGAGAGAACCCGGATCGAGCGTCATCACCATGCTGTCCAGGGTGCAGCCATCCCGCGCCACGAGCGAATCGAGCCGGACGAAACGCACTTGGGCCGGCAGGACTTCCGCGGCGGCGTGGCGCACCACGCGCAGCTTCAGTTCGTAGTCCCCCTCGGTGGCCCGGTAGCAGAGGACGGCGGCCGAGAGGTCGCCCGCCCCGAAGCGCCGCGGAATGCTGCGCGCATCCTCGGGGCGCAGGGAGTCGGGAACCGCCTCGGGCTCCACCTGCAGCCGGCCGCCCGAAAGGACGACCACATATCCCTTCTGGCCTTCGGTGCCGAGGGTCTCCACGGGGCGGATGGACAGACCCGAACCGGCGTGGTCGAACGGGGTCTGGTACATCACCTCCATGCCGTAGCGTTCCTCCACCTTGCCGTGCAGCTCCACCTCCCAGATGCCCTCGTTCTCGTCGACCTTGCGGACCCGCGCAATGTTCCGGCCGCTGACCTCCAACGCAACCGAGGGATCGGGGGTGCGCAGCCGGAAGGCCTTCACGCCGGCATGTTCGATCTCGTATTGCAGATGGCAGCGCACCTTGAGCTGGCCCTCGGCCAGGGCGATGCGCTGCAACACTTCGGCCTTCACCTGCGGCGCCATCACCTCGGCATGGAGCTGGACCGTCCAATCGGGCCGCAGCAGCCGGTAGGCGAGGCTGCCCTCCTGCCGGACGCCAAGCTCGCGCGGGTTGAGTTCGCTCGCGCCATCGCGCTGGACCGTCGTGACGCGAATGCCGCGCTCGACCGTTACCGCCATCGTCCCAACATGCTTCAGCGCCCCATCGACCCCGATGCGCGGCATCGTAAGGTCCCGCTCCAGGTCGCGTCCTGAACGGCTCAGCACCAGGTTTAATGGCACGGTGCCAAGCACCTGCCGCTTGAAATTGACGACGACCTCGCGCTGGCCCGTGACGACCTCGTCCCAGTGGCTGACGGCCTCGCCGCCGAGCGTATCGATGTCGAACCCGTCGGGGATCCGGATCCGCAGCGCGAAGATGCCCGACTTGCCTACACCGACGGACAAGCGGCTGGTGAGTCGCAGTTGTTCGGCGGCGATGTCCAGGTTCGATTCCTCGACCAGCCGCAGCTCGGGCAGGACGGCATCCGCCGAAACCCGCGCCGCAAAGGGGAGCCGCCCGTAGCGGAACGCGCGCTTGATCGCCCCGCCGTGCCCAGCCTGGAGCAGCCGCGCGGCGTCATCCACATTGATCCCGCCGAGCTCCTCGGTCGATTCGATGTCGACCTGGACGGAGTCTGCGCACGCAATCGCCACCACGCCGCGCTGCATGGCCGCCCCATGCACCGCCAATCCCTCGATGGTCGCGGAGTAGGGTAGCTTGCCGCATGCGATCTGCGCACCGATACCGAGGTGGCAGTTCCCGGAAGCCGGTGAGGAAAGCAAGACCTCGAGCAGGCGCGAGCCGGGATCGTAGCGCCACGTCGCCACGTGTTCGCCGCGCACTTCGGTGATGCTCATGCCTTCCGGCACATCGAACGAGAGGTTGCGCAGCTCGCCCTGGGCAATATTGAAAAGCAGGTCGTGGCGCAGGTCGACCGAACCCGGCCGGAAGTCGGCCAGCGTATTGACGTCGCAGTAGAAGCGGGCCTGCTCCTCGTCCGTCTTGCGCTCTTCGGGCTTCCAAACCAGGGAGCAGCGCCGATCCTTGCTGGCGAAGAGGATTTCCGCCTGCGCTCCCGCCTGGCGTACGCGGATCGCCTCGGCCGAGGCCACGTTCCATCCCGCGACCGGCAGAGTGACCGTGGCCCGGTTCAGCAACGCCTCCGGCAACCACAGTTCCGTGCTCCAGGCCCCGTCCCGGTAGTGCGCCTCCGCGAGGCAGTCCAGCGCAACGTCATAGCGGCCCCGCCGGTCGATCCGCAGTACGCATCCCCCCTCGCCCACGGCCAGGTCCAGCCGTTTCGAGGAGAGGGTGAACGCCTTCAACGTTTGTCCCGGCCCCAGCAGTTGGAAGGTACCCGCGCCATCCGCCTCGAGCTCCATCGCCATGTGCACAGCCACGTTCACGGCAGTCTCCGTTTCGAACGGTGGCACCTCGACCGAAAGTGCCAGCCGGTTGGCCACGATGGCCTTCCCCTCTTCTCCGCCGGAGTTCCCGCCCAGCGAAGCGCATCCGGCCGCCGCCAGCGCCAGGGCGGCGAGGATCAGGCCCATCAGCTTGATCTGCGCCGACCCGTCGGACCCGTCCGCCGGCATCCGCCCGTCGAAGGCCGGCATCTTGCGCCCGCCGCGGTCGGCCGCACGCTCCCTTCCCGTCCATCGGCCGACCATGAAGCAGAGTACGAAGAGGAGCAACTGGGGCGCCATGCCCACGACCCAGGCCAGGCGCGCACTGAAGCTGCACAGCAGGACCGCGAAGGCAAGCGCCGGAAAAAGCCAGCGCCAGCGGCGGGTCGCGATCGACCAGAGCGCGGGAAGCAGTCCCACCACCCCGAGCAGCCACGCCTTGGCGGTCTCGTATCCCGCACCGGCCAGGGCCAGCTTGACGACCAGATCACCGCCGAATCCCGCCACCGATTTGGAGAAGGTCCATTCCGACACGGCTCCGTGCTGCGCGCCCAGGCCGTCCGCCGCAACGGCGGCCATCATGATGCCCATGACTGCCACATCGGCCAGGCCGAACAGGCCCAGCAGCACCATGCCCAGTGAACCGGCACGCCGCGTTGCGGAAAGGCGCCCCATGAGGGAAAGCACCAGGGCGAGCAGGCCGCCGGCCACCAGCCAGGGCCCGGCCATG
This sequence comes from Kiritimatiellales bacterium, assembly GCA_003246265.1. Classification (GTDB taxonomy): domain Bacteria; phylum Verrucomicrobiota; class Kiritimatiellia; order Kiritimatiellales; family Pontiellaceae; genus Pontiella. Next base: position 51,525 of record QKAU01000029.1, read on the forward strand.
CCGACTCCGACGGCCGGAAGCAGGTCGCCCCACCCGCCGTTGCGGCGCACCAGTTCGCGCGGCGGTTCCATGTTCCCCTTTGCCCCGGCGAGGCGGTAGCCGTCGGGCAGGCGGAAGTTCCATCGAGCAAAGACCGCCTGGGTCTCGATGCGCGGGGTTTCGAAGACCATCCGGGAAGCAAGCCCCGGCTCGCGAAACTGCTGGGCGTAGGTCACCTCCACCTTCAGCGGAGCGTTCGGATCGCGCCGTCGCTCCACGGGCACCAGCACCTCGCCATCGCCCTTGTCGAGCACCTGGACCTTGGCTTCTTCCACCTTCACCGACCATAGCGCAGCCCCTTCGGGCAGGCGCAGGGGAAGGTACTGGCGGTCGGTGTTCTTCACATGGTAGGTCGCCAGCGTCACGGCCTCGCCATCCTTCCCGATGGTGGTCTCGATGGTGGTGTGGTCCGCCACCTGGGTCAGCAGCGGCTGGGTATCGAACCGCCTGATGCGCACCCGCGCCTCGTGCGGGCCGGCGCCGTACTTGTAGGCATGCATGACCGGGTCGTTCACCAGCAGCGCATACGCCTCGGGAATCTCGTCGACGTCAATCGGATAGATGGCCCCCGAATGGCCGATCTCCCCGGCCACCGACAGGTTGGCGGCGCCCGCCAGCGCGATGTAGCCGGTCTCGTTCTCGATATCCAGCGCGCGGATTCCGCCGACGAGCAGCTCCTCGCCCTGGTAGCGGGCCGGATGGTCGTAGGTGACGAGCAGGGTGTAGTCGCCGATCACCTTCTGCTGGAGACGGACGGTCCATTCGTCGCCGTCCTGCGTCCAATTGCGGATGTCGCGCCCGTTGAATTCGATGTTGCGGCAGCCTTCCGGGATCCGCAGCGCGAAGCTGCGCACCGGTGCGTTGGCGATGTTGTAGGTCACCAGGAAGCTGCCGAACACCCCGCTCTCGCCCAGGGAGACCAGCTGGAAGGATTCGGCATGGATCGAAGCCATTTCCTGGCGAATGCCGACGCGGCCCGACCACTCCGGCCCCTTGAAGCGGAAGGCCTGGCGCGCGTCTACGATCTGCACCGGAAGCGATCCGGTGTTCACTTCGCGCAGGCCGGACAGCTCGAGCCCCTCCACGCGCGTGCCCGTCTCCCCGCGCAATACGAGGAAGCCGCGCTCCGACTTGGCGCTTGCCACCCGGAACCGGGGCATGCGAAACCCGGTGGCACCTTCCGCCAGCGTGCGCTCAAGCCGCAACTGGAGCAGCGTACGGTTCTCGATCGCCTGCTTGAAATAGATCCGGATCCAGCGGGAACCGTCGCGGTCGCGCACATCGTAATCCGCCACGTTGCCGCCTTCGGCGGCGGTCACGGTCCAATCCAGGGGCACCTCCACCTCGACATCGCGCACCGGGGCGTCGCGCACTTCGAGGTCGACCCGCGCATCGAGGGAGGCCTCGTTGTCGCCGAAGGCCAGCACGAGCTGGTCCTGGGCATGGAGCGAGGTGACGATGTTGTCGGCCGAGAGGGAGAGGGAGAAGGGCATGTTCGCGAACATGTAGGCGTAGAGCCCGCGCTGCGGGAGCGGCAGGTCGCCCACGCTCAACGAGGCCGGCTCCACTTGGGTCAATCCGCCGAGGTCGTCCACGAGCAGTTTCAGGGTACTGTCGGTACCGACCAGCACTACGCCGTTGGCGCGGATCACGCCTTCGGGCTCGATCACCGGGAAGCTGAAGGAACAGGGGAAGTCGGCCAGCGGCAGCTCGGCCTGGAGGGCCAGCAGGTAGCGTCCTTCCTGGGGGCGGCTCAGCTCGACGGCAAGATGCCGGTCTCCTGCCTCGCCGCGCACATCCCACGACAGCACGTCCTCGCCCACCACCTGGATGATGTTGAGTCCGTCCGGGAGCGCGAGCGAGATGCCCTTCATGCGCCCCTGCGGGATCGCGTAGTCGAAACGCCCCTGCAGCAGCAGGGCGCCAACCTTCGCCGAGCCTACCAGGGTGCTTTCGCAAGTCGCCACCAGTTCGCCCGACAGCTTCTCCAGCTCGGGCCGCCAGCCGACCCGCAGCGCCCCGGTCGGCGGCAGGAAGATGCGGAGGTGCCTGTCGTCCAGCCGCTCCGTCTTCGGGGCATCGGCCACCTCGACCGAGCAGTCCGCATCGGCCGTCTCGACCACCATCTGCCGCACCGCGGCGGCCGGCACGCCGAACACCGTGGCCCGCTTCTGCCCCGAGGAGAACACCTTCGCCTCGAAATCGATCGACACCTCCTGCCTGCCGTTCTTTTCAAACTCCAGGTAGTAGGCCCCCTCCTCGAGGATCAGCTGCGCGCCGCGCGGAAGCTTCATCTCCGTGGGCAGCACCATCCCGTCGAGCACCAGCATGCGCGCAGGGGCATCGTCGACCTCCGCCTCGAACCGCAGCCGCAGCGCCAGCTCCTCCTTGGAGATGCGGCCCTCCAGGTCGACCTGCCTGATCCCGACCTCCGCCACGGCCCCATGGGCCAGAAGCAATACGACTAGAGCCATCCATGCGCGTTTCATGATCCACCTCTCCATTCCATCGATTCCCGTGCTCGCCGCTAGCGCTCCAGCGCCGCCGCCGTCGAAATCAGCTGCTGCAGTTCCCCCACCTGCCCGTCGAGATCCAGCGCCAGCGCCACCGGCTGCAGGTTTTCGAAGACCTCGTCGAGCGATGTGCCATCGGCATAGGGATTGCGCCGCAGCTTCTCCGCAAACTCGGCCGCACAGGCCGCCAGCCGGAAGCGCGGATCGGCCTCCTCGAAGCGACCGGAGCGCTGCGCATCGCCGATGCCGCGGCTGGTCTCCTCCACGGTGCCGTTGTCGCTCCGGCGGTAGCGCACGTGGACGGTGGCGACCGGCTCGCCATCCGCTTCACCCGGTTTCAGCTCCACCTCATAGAGCGCCGTCACCGATTGGCCGGATCCCACCTCGCCCGCATCCACCGTGTCGTCGCGGAACTGCTCCTTGGTCAATCGGCGGTTTTCATAGCCGAGTTGGCGGTAGCGCACCACCCGCTCCGGATTGAATTCGACCTGGATCTTCACATCGCTGGCGATCACGTGGAGCGTGGCGGCCAGCTGGTCGACGAAGAGGCGGCGCGCCTCGTCGAGCGTATCGACGAAGGCATAGGAGCCGTCGCCGCGATTGGCCAGCTGTTCAAGGAGCTCGTCGTCGTAGGTGCCCTGCCCGAAGCCGAGGACCGAAAGGTAGATGCCCTTCGCCCGGTATTCGGCGACCTGGGCGAGCATCGCCTCCGGATCGAGTTCGCCCAGGTTGGCCACGCCATCGGAGAGGACGATGATCCGGTTCGAGTCGCCGGGGCCGTAGCCGGCGGAGGCCACCTGGTAGCCCAGCTCCAGCCCCTTGTCGAACTGGGTCGGGCCGCCCGGCTGGAGGGCATCGATCGCCTCCCGCAGCGCCGCCTTGCCGGAGGCGGGCAGGTGTTCGCGCACCAGCCGCGCATCGCCGCCGAACTGGACGATGGCCACCCGGTCGTCGGGTCCGAGCTGGTCGAGCAGCAGGGCCAGCGACGCCTTCACGAGGCCAAGGCGGTCGGGGGTGCTCATCGATCCGGAGGTGTCGACCACCAGCGTCAACACCGCCCCGCGGTGGTCGTCGCGCCCGATGCGGCGGCCCTTGATCCCGATCTTGAGCAGTTCCATCGGCGGGCGGAAGGGCGACGGGGCCATCGCCGCATGGACGGCAAAGGTCTGCGCCCCGGCGGGCGGGCGATAGTCGTATTCGAAGCTGTTGATGAACTCTTCGGTCCGCACGCTTTCGGGAGCGGGCAGGTTGCCGCCCAGCAGCTGCTGCCGGGCCAGCCCGTAGGAGGCGGTATCGACATCGATCGAAAAGGTGGAGAAGGGATTTCCGGCCGCCTCCACGTAGGGATTGAACGCCGCGGGTTTGCGTTCGCGAACCCGGCCGAGAGCCTCCAGCTCCTTGTCCGCGGCCTCGCGTTTTTCGCTAAGCTTGCGGTCGACCGGCTTGGCCTTGGGTTTGAGCAGGGGTTGGGCCGGGGCTGCGGGCGCCGGGGCGGGCTTGGGCTCTTCCGCCATGACGGGACTGCCGAACAGATCGCCGACCGTGAAATCACCTTCCACCTTGGCACCGCCGGCCCGGTCTCCCAACGCAGGTGCGGCGGCCTTGCCGAGGTCGTTGCCCAATGCAAGCCGTTGCGCGACGGGCGCGCTGGAAGGGAGTGCATCCGCGGACCAGGCCGGGGTGGCATTCTGCAGATCCAGCTTGAGGGCCCCATCGCCGGAGCCGCCATGCAATCCAAGCTCGGCGACGCCACGCCCCGAAGCTACCGGGTCGTCGAAGTCCCAGACAGTCTGTGTCGAGCCCGCCGGCTGCGTCTGGCCGGCAACAACGGCCGACTGCCGCCCGTTGATGGAGTCGGCGATGGAATCGAGCGCCGCAAAGCCATCGGCCGGCACCTGGGGCTGGGCGGATGGCTGATCGGCCGCGCCTCCCTTCGCGCCGAAAAATGCTATTTCCGGCATGCTGAACCCCACGCTGGAGCCATCGGCCAGCCCGTAGCTGTCCATGCCGCCAGCGATCCCGCTCATCTCGGGCATCGCAATCTCCGGTATCGAAATTCCCGCGCCTTTGGCGACGATGCGTCTTGAAGGTTTGGGCGGAGCGCTCTTGGAGATGCTGGCCGGCACCTGGAGTTTCTTCATCGCCACCCTGGGCCGGTCGACCGTGGGGGCGGAGAAGGTCGGATCCGCCCCCGCGCCCCCCAATCCACTGTAGTCCCCGCTGCCCGCAAAGCCGAAGTAGGAGTAGGACAGTTCCTCGCCCGCCATTCCTCCGCCGGCCGCCAGCGCCTCGTCGGCGGCAGGTTCTTCGTAGAGGGCGGCACCGTAGAGGCGGGATTCGGATGGCGGTCCACTCTTCTTCACCGACACGGACGGCTTCTTCAGTTTCATCTGCGGCCGCGCCATAGGCGTGGGCGGCGTGAAGCACTGCTCTTCCTTCTGAACGACGGAAAAGACGACGAACATGCCGGAGAACATGAACGCGAAGACGGCAATGACACTGGTGGCGAGGGCGGCCCGGAACTGGGCGCTGTACCAGATCCGCGCGGCGAGGCTGCCGCGCAGGTTGACCGCGCGTTGGCGGGCGGGCCGCCAGTAGGGCAGCACCGCCGGGGCGGGCGCGGCGGCGAGGGCTTCGCCCAGCAGCTGCAGCGCCTCGTGCCGGGCCATCAGCTCGGCGCGGCAGGCGGGGCATTGGTCGAGGTGGACCCGCAGCGCGTGGTAGTCGCGCTCGTAGAGTTCGCCGTGGAGGTAGGCGACGAGCAGCTTTTCAAACCGTTTGCATTCCTTCATGACAGCACCCCCGCCTTGCGCAGGCTTTGGGTCAGCTTCCGGGTTGCGGCATGGATGAGCGTGCCGACATAGCCTTCGGATCGGCCGAGCACATCCGCAATCTCCTTGTAGGACATCTCCTCCTGCAGCCGGAGGACAAGCACCTCCCGCTCCTTCGGCTTCAGGGTGTTGAGGTGGCGCATCACCAGGGCCATGCGTTCGTCGCGGCCGCCGGGATCGCCCGCGCTGCACGGCGGGGGCGACAGCCTGGACTGCCGTTCGTGGAGCAGCCGCAGGCGAGACTCCTTGCGGATGTAGTCGACCGCCACGTTGTGCGCCGTGCGCATCAGCCATCCCCGGAGCGGAACCCCTTTGGCGCGGATCCTTTCCCAGTTCCCATGGAGCCGGATGAAGGTCTCCTGGACGACGTCGTGCGCGGCGGCATCGTTGGCCAGCACGCGGGCGGCGTAGCGCAGCAAGGCGGATTGGTAGGTCTCCATGGCACCCTCCAGGTCCATGCGGTCCATTTCGCTCTGCCCAGGCTCCGGAAGCCGTTCGATCATCTGGTGGTCCTTTTTTCCGGGGTCTTTCATGGCCTATACGCCTGCCGACCGGGGCGCCTTTGAAAAAAATCGGAAAAAACTTCGCACCCCCTTTTAATTGCTATCCGATACGGGTGGAGGTTTCGAGCACATTGTGGGAACCTTCCCCTGCCAACCGCGGAACATCCGGCATGAACGCCCTGCGCCAGCATTGCATCGATCGCGCCTGCGCCGAACCCCTCGACGTCCTCGTCGTCGGGGGCGGGATCAACGGCGCCGTCTCCGCGGCGGCGCTGGCGGCGCGCGGGGCGAAGGTCGCCCTGGTCGACCAGGGCGACTTCGCTTCATGCACCTCGCAGTCCAGCTCCAACCTGGCGTGGGGCGGCATCAAGTACATGGAGACCTTCGAGTTCGGGCTGGTCCGCGAACTGTGCCGCTCGCGCAACCGGCTGATGGAGGCCTATCCGCGGCAGGTACAGGAGATCCGCTTCTTCACCAGCATCGCCAAGGGATTCCGCAAGCCGCGCTGGATGGTTTTTCTGGGGGCCCTGCTCTACTGGTTGATCGGCGCCTGCCGGACGCGCCCGCCCCGCCTGCTCTCCCGCGCCGCCATCCGCCGCGAGGCGCCCATGGTCCGGTCCGATGTCCTGGCCGGGGGCATCGAGTACTCCGACTGCCTGCTGCCCGAAAACGATGCCCGCTTCGTCTTCGGCTTTGTCCGGCGCGCCCTGGACCGCGGCGGGATGGCGATCAACTATTGCGAGCTCGCCGCCGCCGAACGGCGCGACGGCCTCTGGCACTGCGCGCTGCGCGACCGCGCCGGCGGCGGTTCCCTGTCGATCCGGGCCCGCTGCATCGTCAACGCGGCCGGGCCGCTGGCGGATGCCCTCAACGCCAAACTGGGCATCGCATCGCCCTACCGCCACCTCCTATCCAAGGGAGTGCACATCGTCGTGCCGCGGATCGGCCCGGCCAGCCGCGTCCTCGCCTTCTTCGCCTCGGACGGCAGGCTTTTCTTCATGATCCCCATGGGCAACCGCACCAGCATCGGCACCACCGACACCCGCGTCGACGATGCGGCCGCCGGACCAACCGAGGAAGACATCGGATTCCTGCTCGACAATGCCAACGCCCTGCTGGCCCTCGACAACCCGCTGGCCCTGACCGACGTGGTCGCGGTGCGCTGCGGCGTACGCCCGCTGGTGGTCCGCCGGGACCGCGCAGTGGAGGATGCGGACTGGATGGCCCTTTCGCGCAGGCACGTAATCGACCGCCATCCGGCGGAGGCCGCATGCGCCATCTACGGCGGGAAGCTGACCGACTGCCTCAACGTCGGCGACGAGGTGGCCGGGGCCATCCGATCGTTCGGCGTGGCGCTGCGGGAACCGGACGGCCCATGGTACGGCGAAGAACCGGCCGGAGAGGAGCCGGAGGAGCCCCCCCTGATCGGGGCCTGCACGCGGACACGGCTGCGCCGGATGGCCGAAGGCGAAATGGTCGTACACCTCGAGGATTTCCTGCGCCGCCGCACCCTGCTTGCACTGGTCTTGGACCACGACGCCCTGCGCACGCACCCCGGGCTGCCGGAAGCCGCGCGCATCCTTTTCGGCGAGCGGGCGGAGGAAGAGCTCCGGCGCTACTTCGCGCGGGATGCGGAGCCATGGGCCGGGCACCCCCCGCTCGACAAAGACGGATCGATGTGCTAGCACGTTTGGCCTGTTTACGGACAACCAGGATCCCATGACGCAAAACCAACAACACAGGGAAGCGCTGCGCAATGCCCGGCGCGTGGTCGTGAAGGCCGGCAGCAAGGTGCTCGTGCAGCGGACGGGACGGCCCGACAAGCGCCGGCTCAAACTGCTCGTCGACGAGCTCGCCGGCGTCCAGAACGGCGGCGGCGAGGTGGTCTTCGTCTCCTCCGGCGCGATCGGCGCCGGGCTGGAGGCGCTCGGCCGGAAGACGCGGCCTACCGCCATCCCCGACCTCCAGATGGCCGCCGCCGTCGGGCAGATCCGCCTGATGAGCGCCTACGACGAACTCTTCAGCCAGAACCGCTGCCGCATCGGCCAGGTACTCCTCACCCACGATGCGCTCAAGCACCGCGAACGCCACCTCAACGCGCGCAACACGCTGCTCAACCTCATCGAGCACCGCATCGTCCCGATCATCAACGAAAACGACACCGTCTCCACGGCGGAGATCAAGTTCGGCGACAACGACGTGCTTGCGGCGCTCGTCGCCATCCTGGTCGACGCCGACGCGCTGGTGCTGCTCAGCTCCACCGACGGGCTGCGCGAGCCGGCCGAGAATGGAAGGACCCGCCGCGTGCCCCTCGTCGGCGAGGTCGACGACGGCGTGCTCGGCCTGGTTTCCGACAAGCGCGACACCCTGTCGACCGGCGGCATGGCCTCGAAGCTGAAGTCGGCGCAGCTCGCCGCGCGCAACGGGATTCCCGTCGTGATCGCCAACGGCCGAAAGACCGGGGCGCTCTCGCGCATCCTGGCCGGGAAGGACGAAGGGACGCTGCTGGTACCCAGCGAGGGGACCATCTCGAAGCGGAAGCGCTGGATCGCCTTCTTCAACCGCGCCGAGGGCCACGTGGTGGTCGACGATGGCGCGGCCGAGGCCCTTCGCAAGGGCAAAAGCCTCCTGCCCGTGGGCATCCGCTCCGTGGCGGGCGACTTCCAGGTCGGCGCGATGGTCGACATCCAGACACTGGAGGGCCGGCACATCGCCCGCGGGCTGGTCGAATACTCCAGCGCGCAGATCGACGAACTCAAGGGCCGGAAGAGCACGGGCAAGTCCGGCGAAGTGATCCACAGCGACAACATGGTCGTGCTCTGAGGAGGAAATATCCATGGATGTGAAGGAACAGGTCCTGGAGATCGGCAAGCAGGCCCGGGCGGCCTGCCGGGAACTCGCGAAGCTTTCCACGCGGAAGAAGAACCTCATCCTCGAAGCGATGGCCGAGGCGCTCGACGCGCAGCGCGCCTTCATACAGTCCGAGAACGCCAGGGATCTCGCCGCAGGCAGGGAGGCGGGGCTGGCCCCCGCCATGCTCGACCGCCTCGCGCTTACCGATGCGCGCATCGATGCCATGATCAAGGGCCTGCGCGACGTCGCGGTCCTCAACGATCCCGTCGGCGAGCAGATCAGCACCTGGAACCGTCCCAACGGCCTCGAAATCCGGAAGGTGCGCGTACCGATCGGCGTGATCGGCATCGTCTTTGAATCGCGCCCCAACGTAACGTGCGATGCCGCGGCGCTCTGCTTCAAGACCTCGAACGCCGTGATCCTGCGCGGCGGCAAGGAGGCGATCCACTCCAACCTGGCGATCGCCAAGGCCATGCAGGAGGGGGGCGAGGCCAAGGGGATGCCCGCCCACGCGATCCAGCTGATCCCCACCACCGACCGCGAGGCGGTCCGGGTGATGTGCCAGATGACCCGATACCTCGACCTGATCATCCCACGCGGCGGCGAGGGGCTGATCCAGGCCGTCACCGAGATGGCGCACGTCCCGGTGATCAAGCACTACAAGGGGGTCTGCCACACCTATGTCGACGCTGCGGCCGACCTCTCCATGGCGTGGCGGATCTGCGAGAACGCCAAGTGCCAGCGCCCCGGCGTCTGCAACGCGATGGAGACGCTGCTGGTCCACGAGGCGGTGGCCGAATCCTTCCTGCCGAGGATGGGCGAGATCTTCGCGGCGCGCGGCGTGGAGCTGCGCGGCGACGAGGAGACGCGCAGATGGATTCCCGACGCCAAGCCCGCCACCGAAGCCGACTGGTACGAGGAGTTCCTCGATCTCGTGCTGGCGGTCCGCGTGGTGGCGGATGTCGAGGCCGCCGTGGAGCACATCAACACCTACGGCTCGGGCCACTCCGATGCCATCGTGACGGCGGACGAGAAGGCTGCGAAGACCTTCCTGGCGGAGGTCGATTCGGCGACGGTCTACGTAAACGCGTCAACCCGCTTCACGGACGGCGCGGAGTTCGGCATGGGGGCGGAGATCGGCATCAGCACCGACAAGCTCCACGCGCGCGGCCCCATGGGGCTCGAAGAGCTGACCACCTACAAGTTCACGATCAGCGGCAAGGGCCAGGTGCGCGAATAGCGGCTCCTATTCCTTGCCGGTTGCGGCCGTCGCCTCCAGATGAATGCAAAGGTTGCGGCAGTCGATTTCGCGCACGGAGTAGGGCTTGACGATCCCACGGCATTCGCCGCGCCCATCCAGGTCGCGCAGCACGAAGACGAAATCGCGCACGAGCAGTCCGCGGGCGTGGCCCAGGGCGATAATGCGAGCGCGCAGGTCGTCGCTGTAGTGGTGGGTGAAAATCAGTTCGTTGACGTCGTTGTCCTCGATGATTTCCGCCAGCTCGTCGAAGGTGCCGAGGACGGGATAGCCGTAGACATTCTTGTGGTAGAGCGCCGGGTTGTCGTCGATCAGCCCCACGATCCTGCGCGATGCCTTCTGCTGGTCCTCGAAGGTGGATTGGCGCAGATAGAGGATCGCGTTTTCCCCGGCACCCAGGATGAGGGTCCGCACGTCGTGGTCGCTGCCGACCGAGCAGCGCAGCCAGGCGCCCAGGTCGCGCACCACCCGCATCGAGGCCCGGATGCCGGCGATGCCCAGTACGGCGACGGCCGAATGCAGCACGAGCGCGATGGCGAGTTCGCCATGGGTGAGGTCGGAGGCCCACAGCAGCGCCACGTAGGCCAGCGCCTCGCCGGCGGTGATCTGGAGCACGAGCACCAGCAGCTGGGATACGCGCGAACGGGTCCAGACGACCTTGTAGATGCCGTAGAAGTAGACCGTAGCGAAGGGAATGCAGGTGCAGACCGCCAGGTGGAGGACCGAAAAGGCCTTGCCCAGCACAAGGCCGAAGACGAAGTAGGTCGCGAAGGTCAGGCAGGCGATGTCCCACCCGATGGCCACCAGCAGGCCGACCAGGTTGCGCGGGCGCTTGACGCCCTGCAGTACCACCTGCGTGGTGGTCCAGAGTTCCACCTGCGCCACCTGGCGCACCACGACATGCAGCACGACGATCATGCCGATCATCAGCAGTGCCACGCGGTTGTTGGTCATCGCCGCGGCGCCGAGCGCGATAGCGCAGGCGAAGATGGCGGAGATGTAGAGCACCATCGCGGCCTTGCGCTGGGTCATCCCGCTGCGCATCAGCTTGTGGTGGATGTGGTCGAGATCCGGACCGAAGACCTTGGTGGCCAGCTTGTCCTGGCGGATCAGCCCCACCAGCTTGCGCGCGATGCGCCGCCAGACCGCCATGATGACGTCGAACACGGGTACGCCCACGGCCAGCAGCGGAACCAGCAGCGCGACGATGGTCGACTGCTTCACGTTCGCCTTGAGCGAGATCGCCGCGAGCATGAATCCGATGAACATGCTGCCGCAGTCGCCCAGGAAGATGGAGGCGGGGTTGAAGTTGTAGCGCAGGAAACCGAGGCAGGCGCCCGCCAGGGCAATCAGCACCAGCGCATCGGCCGGACGGTGCAGCGAGATCAGCATCCCCGCCAGCCCGGCGCTGGCGATCATCCCCAGCCCGGCGCAGGCCCCGTCCATGCCATCGATCAGGTTGAAGGCGTTGATCAGCAGGGCGAACCAGAAGAGCGTGGCGCCAAGGTCGACAAAGAAGGGCAGCTGGATGCCCAGGACGTTCTCGAACGAGAATCCGCCGCAGAACATCAGCAGCGCGACGGCCAGCTGGCCGAGCAGCTTGAACCAGGCCCGCATGCTGAACCGGTCGTCGAAGATCCCCACCAGCAGCAGCACCAGCGATCCGCCCAGGATGAAGCCCCAGTCGAGCAACTGGATGTTGCCGCCAAGGTTCCGCCAAGGACCGATGAACGCCAGGACCAGGGCCAGGTGGGTTGAGGCAAAGACCGCGATCCCCCCGCAGCGCGGGATCGGCTTCTTGTGGATGCGCCGCTCGTCGGGCTCGTCGACCAGCCCCATGACCGGGGCGAGCTTCTTGACCAGCGGAACCAGCAGCAGCGCCGAGCAGAGGCTGGCGGCAAAAACCGCGATGTATTTGATGACCGACTCCATCGACGCTCCGGAATTTGCGCGGAACCCTAGACGAGACGGCCGGAAAAATAAAGTTTCGGAAACGCCGAATTACCACCGCGGGCGAGATGGCGAGGTTTAGGCAAAAAAGATGGAATTTCCACTTGCGCGGAAAATGCAAAACAATACTATGTCGGCTCCTTTCACGGGGGCGTAGCTCAATTGGTTAGAGCGCCAGCCTGTCACGCTGGAGGTTGCGGGTTCAAGTCCCGTCGTCCTCGCCATTTTAAAGGCCTGCACCAGCAGGCCTTTTTTCATACCGGGAACCGGAACGCCTTAGAACTCCTGCGCGATGTCGTCGGGCATGAGGTTGTAGAGGGTCGACTCCGCCGGCCCCTCGTCGACCGGGGCGTTCTGCCGCTTCAGGAACTCCTTGGCCAGGCCGCGGTAGGCCGCCGAGCCGACGCAGGCGGAATCGTACTGCGTGATCGGCAGCCCGTGGCTGGGGGCTTCGCTCAGGCGCACATTGCGGGGGATCAGGGTTTCGAAGACGCGGTCGCCGAAGTGGCGCTGCACCTCCTGCACCACCTGCTGCGAAAGGTTGGTGCTGACGTTGTACATGGTCATCAGGATGCCGCTGATGTGCAGGCGCGGGTTTCCGGCGTCGCGGATCTGGTTGACGATGTCGACCATCACCCCCAGCCCCTCCAGGGCGAGGTATTCGCACTGGATCGGGATGATCACTTCGTCGGCCGTGTTGAGCGCGTTCATGAAAAGGATGCCGAGCGAAGGGGGGCAGTCGAGCACGATGTAGTCGTATCTTCCGCCCTCGACGACCGGGGCCATCGCCGCCTTGAGGCGGTGCAGGTAGTCGTCCATGCGGGCGATCGCCACTTCGGAACCGGCGAGGTCGAGTTCGGAGGGGATGATGTCGAGGTTCCTGATGCCGGTCTCCTTGACCAGCCCCGCGCAGTCGGTTTCGCCGAGCAGGGCGGGGAAAACGCTGGCGCCGAACCCCTTCTCCAGCCCCAGCCCGCTGGTGGCGTTGGCTTGCGGATCGAGATCGACCAGCAGCACCTTCTTGCGCTTTTCCGCCAGGCAGGCCGAAAAATTGATCGCGGTCGTGGTCTTGCCCACCCCGCCCTTCTGGTTCGCCAAGGCGACAACGGTCGTTTTCATCTGCGGAACTCCTGTTCGACAATCAAAGTAGCTGATAGGCCAGCACGCTTAAACCAAAAATGGCGGCGGTTTCGGTACGCAGAATGCGGGAACCGAAAGAGACGGGAACGGCCCCCGCCGCCACGGCGGCCCGAACCTCTTCCGCGGTGAAGTCGCCCTCGGGGCCGATGAGCAGGGCCACCTTCCGCCGGCCCGGCATATCCACGTCGCGCAAGGGGCGGGCCCCGTCGTACAGCGAGCCGACCAGGACGAGATCGCACCCCCCCAGCAGCGGCAGCACGGCGTCGAATCCCTGGACCGGATGGAGCTTCGGCAGCCAGCGCACCTCGCACTGCTGCGCGGCGCCCAGGACGATGCGGGCCCAGCGTTCCTCCCTCTTCGGATGGGGCCGGTATTCGGTGTGCCGCGTAACGACGGGCCGGATCGACGTCGCGCCCAGCTCCACCGCCTTCTGCAGGACCAGTTCCCATCGGTCCAGCTTGGGCACGGCCTGGACCAGCTCGATCTCGACGGCCGGCTTCGGAACACTCCATCGCTTTTCGATGCGCGCCTCCACGGCATGCTTGCCCACCGATTCCACCACGGCGTCGGCCACGCCGCCCGCGCCGTCGAACAGCGTCAGTCCCTGGCCCGGCTGGACGCGCAGGACCCGGGCGAGATGGTGCGACTCTTCGGGGGAGAGAAGCGCGATCTCCTTTCCCAGCTCCGCCGCCTCGACTAGCGAGTTGATCCTCATTTTCCTGGACAGGATGGCAGGATGGACAGGATCGGGCTTATCCAGTTGATCCTGTCGTCCCGTCGAACCCTACTCCTCTTCGAGCTTGCGTTTGCGCTCATAGAAGAGCTTGGCCATCTTCTGCATCCTGGCGGTCTCCTCGAAATGGTTTTCGTGGAGCTGGTCGCACAGCTCCTGCATCGCCTTCCGCTCCTTGCCGGAGAGCTTGGCGGGCACCTCGATCCTGACCAGCACGTTCTGGTCGCCCTTGCCGCCGCCGTGGGCCACATCGACCACCCCCTGGCCCCGCAGGCGGAAGATCTTCCCGCTCTCGGTGCCGGCGGGAATCTTGAGCTTGGCCCCGCCGTGGAGGGTCGGAACCTCGATCTCGCCGCCGAGCATCGCGATGTGGAAAGGCACGGGCACCTCGCAGTAGATATCGAGGTCGTTGCGCTTGAAGAATTCGTGGTCGCGCACATGGAAGACGATGAAGAGGTCTCCGGGCGGACCGCCACGCACGCCGGCCTCGCCCTTGCCCGGCAGGCGCTGGCGCGAACCGGATTCGACGCCGGCGGGAATGCGCAGCTTGATGGTCTTGCGCTCCTTGACGCTGCCCGATCCGTTGCACTGGCGGCAGGGGCTCGAGATGGTCTCCCCCGCGCCGCCGCAGGAAGGGCAGGTCTGGGAAAACTGGATGAAACCGCCACCCGAGGTGACCTGCCCGCGCCCGTGGCAGGTCGGGCAGGTGTTCTTCGAGGTGCCCGGCTCCGCCCCGCTACCGGAGCAGCGCGTGCAGGGCTCGGAAACCGGCAGCGTCAATGTACGGTGGGAGCCGAGAACCGCCTCCTCGAAATCGACATCGAGGTCGTAGCGCAGGTCGGATCCGCGCGCGGGCCCGGAGCTGCGCCGCCGTCCGCCCCCGCCCCCGCCAAAGAGGTCGTTGATGTTGAAGCCGCCGCCGAAAACCTGCTCGAAGATGTCCGCCGCATCGTGGAACCCGCCGCCGAATCCGCCGCCGAACCCGCCGCCGCCCGGCGCAAAGGCCTGGTGGCCGAACTGGTCGTAGCGCGCCTTCTTGTCGGCATCGGAGAGCACCTCGTAGGCCTCGCCGGCCTCCTTGAACTTCTCCTCCGCCTCGTGGTCGCCCGGGTTGCGGTCGGGGTGGTATTTCATGGCCACCTTGCGGTAGGCCTTCTTGATCTCCTCCGCCGTGGCGCCCTTTTCGACGCCGAGGATTTCGTAGTAGTCGCGCTTACTCGCCATCGCCCGCTCCTTCCGGCGGCATGGCCGGACCCGACGAGACGACCACCTGCGCGGCGCGCAGGAGCCGGTCGCCGAAGAGGTAGCCGCGGCGCACCTGGTGCGAGCAGGTTTCGGCCGGGAATTCGTCCGACGGCAGGTGGGTGAGCGCCTCGTGGCGGTGCGGATCGAACGGCTGGCCGACGGCGTCGATCGGTTCCACGTTGAATTTCTTCAGCACGTTCTGGAACTGGTCGAAGACCATGCGGAAGCCGTCCACCACCGCCTTGTCGGCGTGGTGCTGCTCGGCCGTCTGGAGCCCCATCTCGTAGTGGTCGAGCACCGGCAGCAGCTCGAGGAAAAGATCCTCGTTGGCGCGCTGGTAGAGTTCCAGCCGCTCGCGCTGGGTGCGGTTGCGGAAATTGGCGAAATCGGCCTGGAGGCGGATGAACTGGTCGCGCAGCGACTCCTCTTCCTCCGCGGCCTGCGGGGCGGGCTCCTCCTCGATGATCTCGGTATCGGGAAGGGCCTCCGCCTCCGACGCCTCGCGGTCGGCCAGCTCCTCTTCGGCCAGCCTTGCCTCTTCCTTCAGATCCTTCCTGTCCATCTTCTTCTTGCCCATGGTTCGAATTCCTTTTGCGCCCATGACGGGCGATCGTTTTCCGAAGGGTGGAAAAATACGCGAAACAGCCCGCCTGTCAATAGGGGGGAGCCCCCGGAATCCATCATGTGGCGATTTGCCGGCTTGGCTCCCGGCCCCGATGCATGCTATCTGGGAACCGGAGAATGCGCATATGGAGCGAAGGGTGTTTCTAGTCCTGCTGGGTGCCGCCGGGGCGATCCTGCCCGCTCCGGGGAAGCCGCGGACGCCCCCCGAGCGAACCGGATCCCGCCCCGGACCGCTTCCCCGCGTCTATTTCACCGAGGGGGGCCCCATGCCCGGCCCGCGGCCCCGCAGCACCGCCATCACCTACCTGGAACCCTAGGCCATGCGATTCCCCATCATTTTCCTTCTCGCACTGTGCATGGTCCTTCCCGCCCGGGCGGGCCTCGACACGCTCTTCTACCAGCCCGACCACAGGGAATATGCGACGCCGGCCGCGGACGGATATGCCTTCGAAGAGGTGCGCTTCCCGAGCAGGGACGGCACCCTGCTTTCGGGCTGGTTCGTTCCGGCCCAAGGCAAGGCCATGGGCACGGTGGTCCATTTCCACGGCAATGCCCAGAACATGAGCGCGCACTACACCTTCGTCTCCTGGCTCCCCGCCCACGGCTTCAACCTCTTCGTCTTCGACTACCGCGGCTACGGCCAGTCGGAGGGGACGCTTTCGCGCGAAGGGGTCTACGAGGACTCCGTCGCGGCCGTAGAGTACGTCAGGAAACGAACCGACATCGATCCGCGGAAGATCATCCTCTTCGGCCAGAGCCTGGGTGGAGCCAACGCCATTGCCGTGGCCGGCAGCGCCGGATTCGACGGGATCGCGGGCGTCGCCAGCGACTCCGCCTTCTCCTCCTACAAGGGAGTCGCGGGCGACCACGCCGGGCTGCTGAAGCCCTTTGCCTATCTCCTGATTGGAAACCGATTCACCCCCAAGAAAGCCGTGGGGCAGATCGCCCCTGTCCCGCTCGTGCTGATCCATGGGACGGCCGACCGCGTTGTGCCCTACCGCCACGCCCTGAAGCTGTTCGAGGCGGCGGGCGAACCGAAGTACCTCTGGACGATCGAGGGCGGTGGGCATACCGAGGCCCTGGGCCGCTACCGGCAGGAAGTGGCCCCCCGCCTTCTCCAGCTGTTCCGCTCGTGGGTGGAGGCCGGCGAAGCGGCGGACGCGGCTACGCGTAGCCCAGCTTCCTGAGGATCCAGAAGTTCTTGCGCCAATCCTTTTCGACCTTGACCCAGAGGTTGAGCTTGAAGCGGACGCCGTACATGCCGTGCAGCTCCTTTTCGGCCTGCTCGCGCGCGCCCTTGAGCAGGCGCCCCTTCTCACCGATCACGATCCCCTTCTGGGAGTGGCGCTCGACATAGATCGAGGCGTCGACGACCCAGCGGCTCTCCTGCTCGTCGATCTCCTCGACCCATACGGCGATGGCGTGGGGCAGCTCGTCGCGGAGCCGGAGGAAGAGCTTTTCACGGATGACATCGGCGATGTTGAGCTTGCGCGGATAGTCGGTAAGGATGTCTTCGGGGAAGAGTGGAGGACCCTCCGGCACGGCGGCGAACAGGGTGTCGAGCAAAGCCGCCATGCCGTCGCCGCGCAGGGCGGAAACGGTGCACCACAGCGGCGAGGGCGCCCCCTCCTTTTCAGCCCGGATCTCCTCCCACAACGCGCGGTAGTCGGCCGAACGGTCGCCCGCGCGGTCGCACTTGTTGAGGGCGAAGATGCAGGGAACCTCCTCGCGGGCCAGGCGGCGGAACCAGCCGTCGTCCTCGAGTTCGGGCGGTGTGCTGGCATCGAGCACGAGGAGCACGGCATCGGTCCCCTGCACGGCGGAACGCGCCATCTTGTTGAGGTTCCTGCCCAGTTCGCCGAGCGCCTTGTGGACGCCGGGGGTATCGAGGAAGACCAGCTGCCCGCGCGGTTCGGTAAGGATGGCCCGGATCAGGTTGCGGGTGGTCTGGACGGTGTCGCTGACGATGCTGACCTTCTCGCCAAGGAGGTGGTTGGCGAGGGTCGACTTGCCGACGTTGGTGCGCCCCACGATGGCGACGACGCCGGCCCTTCCGGTCTGGATCTCTTCGGGCATAGGGGGCGGGTTGTAGCACAACGGGCCCCGAAAGCGTAAAGATTATTTGCATGCGCGCTTTTCGTCGTTGCGCGGACCGCACCCATTTCCTACTGTGTTGCGCACCATGAAACGCGCCCTTCCCATCCTGCTTGCCGTGCTGGCGCCCGCCGCGCTCCCCGCCCAGACCAACAATGTCCAGAAGCCGATGTCGGTGGAGATCGACGGCTATGCAGCCAAGGTGAACGACCGCGTCATCACGCGCGGCGAGGTGCGCGAGGCCATGGCGCCGATGCTGCCGGAACTCTACCGCGCCTTCCAGGGGGCGAAGCTCGACGAGGAGTTGAAGAAAGCCTACGAGCGGACGCGCGACGAACTGGTGGAGCGGGCCCTGGTGATGGAGGCGTTCAAAACCCGCGGCGGACAGATCCCGGACCACTACGTGGACGAGGAGATCAAGCGCATCATCAACGACCGGTTCAAGGGCGACGAGGCCGGTTTCGAGCAGTTGCTTTCCCAGCAGAAGAAGACGCGCGCCGAATACCGCGAAACCATCCGCGAGCAGATGGTGGTGGGCATGATGATCAACGAGGAGATCTCCGCGCGCGCGCGCGTCACCCCCGAGCAGGTGCGCAGCGCCTACGAGAAGGATCGGGAGCGCTACTTCATCCCCGAAAAGGTGAAGTTCAGCGTCGTCGTCCTCAACAAGGGCGAAACCCCGGAGGACCAGGCCGTCAAGCGCGCAGAAGCCGCGAAGGTGCGGCAGCGGTTGCTGGATGGCGCCGACTTCGCCGAAACCGCCAAGGAGGTTTCGGAAGGCAGCCGGGCAGCGGAAGGCGGGGCCTTCCCATGGATGCAGCCCGCCGACGCCCGCACCGAGCTCCAGGATCTCCTCCGCACCCTGCCTGCGGGTGCGATCAGCGAAATCGTCGAGACGGACGAGCAGTTCTACATCGTGAAGGTCGAGGCGCGGCAGCAACCCACCTACAAGAGCTTCGACGACGTCCGGCTCGACATCAAGAACGCGCTGGTGGCCCTGGAGCAGGCCCGCCTGAAGGCCCGCTGGATCGAGCGGCTGAAGGCCGACAACTACGTCGTCATCTACGAATAGCGCCGCGGGATCCCGGTAGCCAGGCACGGTTGGCGGCCACGAACCGGTAGGCGGCCTCGGCGCATTTGCGGCACAGGGCCGATCGTTCGTAGCAGCGCAGCATCCATCCCGCCCGGCCGGCCAGCACCAGCGACTGCAGCACGGCATGGGCACCCTCCAGCACCCGCCCGTCGGGAAGGACCAGTTGCACGGCCCGGGCGCAGGCCGCGGGATCGACCTGGGGCAACTTGTCCAGTCCCTGCTGGAAGGGACGGTATTCGACCGCATCGCCGGTCAGCCGGGCCCAGCGCCGTATCCAGTAGGCGCAGAAGGCGCAGTCGCCGTCCCACAGCATGGTTGGTTTGCGCGGTTCCATCGCCCCACCCTTTTGCCGCACGCCGCCCCGCCCGCCAAGTCCCGATTTCCCTCTTGGCATCCATCCGCCGCTCCCCCACACTGCCTTCATGGATGAAAATGCGAAAACTTTCCGGTGGGGCATCATCGGTTGCGGGCTGATCGCCCCGCGCCTGGCGAAGGCCGTGGAGGAGAGCGGCGAGGGCCGCGTGGTGTCGGCGGCGTCGAAATCGATGCGCCGGGCGCGCAGGTTCCAGCGCGAAACCGGCGTGGAGCGGGTGCATGGATCGTACGAGGAGATGCTGGAGCGGGAAGCGCTCGATGCGGTCTACGTCGCCACCACCCACAACTTCCATGCCGAAAACGCGCGACTCTGCCTGGAGCGCGGCATCCCCGTGTTGGTCGAAAAGCCCTTCACGCAGAATGCCCGCCAGGCGGAGGCGGTCATTGCGCTAGCGCGCGACAGGCGGCTCTTTTGCATGGAGGCCATGTGGACGCGCTTCAACCCGGCCTCCCGCCGGCTCTGCGCGATGCTGGCCGACGGGGTGATCGGCGAGATCCGCCTCGTGCAGGGCGATTTCCGCGTGCGCATGCATCCGCTCAGCCCCAAGATGATGCCGTGGAACCGGATGTATTCCCCTCGCCTCGCAGGCGGTGCCCTGCTCGATCTCGGCATCTATCCGGTCGCCTTCCTGCACATGCTCATGGGCCGGCCGCCGGAAACCGTCGAAGGGTCGGCCACCATGACCTGGACCGGGGTCGACAAAAGCTCCGAATACCGCTTCGGCTATCCCGGCGGGGCCCGCGCCGAGCTCTCCACCTCGTTCGTCAGCCCCGATGAGCGCGACATGGTGATCACCGGAACCCGGGGAAGCATCGTGGTGCCCCACTTCTACCGTGCCGACCGCTTCATCCTCCGGCGCAACGGCGAACCGGAACAGACCATCGAATGCGGGGAACCCAGCTTTGTCCACCAGGTGCGCGAAGTCCACCGCTGCCTGCGGGAAGGGCTGGGGGAAAGCCCGCTCATGCGGCTGGACGAGACCCTCGCCAACATGCGCACCCTCGACGCCCTCCGGACCCACTGGGGCATGCGCTATCCCGGGGAATAATCGTCCCGGGTCCGGCAATAGGAACCCGTATGCCGCGTTCTTTGCGGAACCCGGAGGCCAAGCCATGAAGCAATCCGTCCTATTGATCCTCGCCGTCCTGACCGCCAACGCCGCCCTTGCCCAGCAGGGGGGCCGGCGCCTGCCTGCGAACTGCAGGATGCTGCGCGACCTCGAATACGCCGTCGAGGAGGGCGAATCGCTGAAGCTCGACCTCTACCTCCCCCCCGGAACCAATGGAACCCCACCGCTGGTCATGTGGATCCATGGGGGTGGATGGCGCAACGGCGACAAGGCCAACGTCAACCCCGCCATCCTGAAACTCGCAGGCGAAGGCTACGCCGTCGCCAGCATCAACTACCGGCTGAAGGATCTGACCATCCATCCCAGGCAGATCCACGACTGCAAGGGGGCGCTGCGCTGGTTGCGCGCCCATGCCGCAGAATACGGATTCGATCCAAAACGCGTCGCCGTAGGGGGAGGATCGGCAGGAGGGCACCTCGCCCTGTTGCTCGGCATGAGCCATGGCGTCGCGGAACTGGAGGGCACCGTAGGCGGCAATACCAACCAGAGTTCGGCCGTGAGTGCCGTCGTGGACCTGTACGGCCCGTTCGACCTTTCCGCCATGGCCAAAGCGCAGGAGCGGTTCCGGCGTGCCCATGCGGCCGATACCAACCTGTTGCTCAATGCCTCCCCCGCCACCTATCTCGACGCGAACGATCCGCCGGTACTGGCCCTGCACGGCGACCGCGACAACACCGTGCCGCTCGAACAGAGCACGCTGCTGCATGAGCGCTGCACTGCGCTCGGCATCGAATGCGAGCTGCACATTATCGAGGGGGCCCGCCACGGAGGCATGGAATTCAGCGATGCGGAACGGGCGGCATTGATCAAGGCCTTCCTCGACCGCCACCTGGCATCCACAACGCCCTGACCCGGTCCTCCCGGCCAGGCCCTCGGCCCCGCGCCGCAAGCAGAGACTTCCCGACCTATTCCAACAGCTCCCTGAGGCGGCGTTGGAAAAACGGATGAATCGGGACTGGACAACACATAAATTTATCATAATGTATAAAACAGAAACAAGGGACAGGACATGAACGATCAGGAACGCAGCATGGCGGCGGAAGTGCTCAAGGCGATGGCCCACCCGGTACGGCTAGGCGTGCTGGAGGTGCTGGCGCAGGGCGAGCGGACCGTGACCGAACTTTACGAGGCGCTGGGCTGCAGCCAGTCGATGATGTCGCAGCAGCTGAAGATCCTCTGCCAGCAGAAGCTGGTGATGGTCCGCAAGGAGGGCATCCAGAAGTACTGCAGCCTCTGCAACCGCGATTTCCTCAAGGTCTTCACCTGCATGCATACGCATCTGCGCAAATACCTCAACTTCCAGGAGTAGGACTCCCCCGTTCGGCCATCGGACCTGCCCGGGCTCAACACATTAGATTATCATAAATATATAATTACATAGCCATAAAGGAATACCATGGGAAAACGATTGCTGATTGTAGGCGGTGTGGCGGGCGGCGCGAGCGCCGCGGCCCGGGCGAGGCGGCTGGACGAGTCCGCCGAGATCATCCTGTTCGAGCGCGGCCCGGACATCTCCTTCGCCAATTGCGGCCTGCCCTACCACATCGGCGGCACCATCGCCGATCGCGACAAGCTGCTGGTCACGACCCCGGAGGCGATGAAGGCCCGCTTCAACATCGACATCCGCACCCGCAGCGAGGTCCTGTCCATCGACCGCACCGCCAGAACGATCCGGGTGCGGGAACTGGCCACGGGGCAGGAATACGATGAAGCCTACGATGCGCTCATCCTGAGTCCCGGCGCGGCCCCCGTTCGGCCTCCCATTCCCGGCATCGACCATCCCCAGGTGATGACGCTGCGCAACCTCGACGACATGGACCGCATCATCCGGGCTTTGGAGGGGAAGAAGGCGGCCGCAGTCATCGGCGGCGGCTACATCGGCCTCGAAATGGCCGAGGCGCTGCGCGAGCTCAGGCTGAATACCACGCTGATCGAGCTGGCCCCGCAGGTGATGGGTCCGGCCGATCCGGAGATGGCCACCGTCCTCCATCAGGAGCTGCGCCTGCATGGCGTCGATCTGCGGCTGGGCACCTCCGTCACCGCGTTCGAAGGGGCAACCGAGGGTGTCGACCTGGTGCTCAGTGACGGCGACCGGCTACATGCCGACCTGGCGATTCTGGCCATCGGCGTCAAGCCCGAGGCCACCCTGGCCATCGAGGCAGGCCTGGAGCTGGGCTCGACCGGCGGAATCAAGGTCGACGAACAGATGCGGACCTCCGATCCGGCCATCTACGCGGTGGGCGACGCGGTGGAAGTGGTGGACTTTGCCACGGGCCGACCGGCGCTGATCCCGCTGGCCGGCCCGGCCAACCGGCAGGGTCGCATCGCGGCCGACAACATCTTCGGGAGGGGCAGCACCTACAAGCGCACGCAGGGCACGGCGATCTGCAAGGTGTTCAACATGGCCATCGGAATGACCGGCCTGAGCGAAAAAATAGCCAGGCGCCAGGGCATCGGGTACGAGAAGATCTACGTCCATCCGGCCAGCCATGCCTCCTACTATCCCGGATCGCATCCCATCTCCCTCAAGCTGCTCTTCGACCCGCAGGACGGCAGGGTGCTGGGCGCCCAGGCGGTGGGCGCCGACGGCGTCGACAAGCGGATCGACGTGCTGGCGGTGGCCATCCGCGCCGGCATGACGGTCTACGACCTGGAGGAGCTGGAGCTGACCTATGCGCCCCCCTTCGGGTCGGCGAAGGACCCGGTCAACTATGCCGGTTTCGTGGCGGCCAACATCCTGCGCGGCGAGGTTGCCCCCTGCCATGCCGACGCGACCTGCCGGCCCGGTGAAAACCAGAAGCTGCTCGATGTGCGCAACCCCGAAGAGGTGGCGGCCGGAACGATCCCCGGCGCGAAGAACATTCCCCTCGGCCAGTTGCGCCAGCGGCTCGGCGAGCTTGCCCCGGAGCGCGAATACCTCGTCTTCTGCCAGGTGGGCCTGCGCGGCTACCTTGCCTGCCGGATCCTGGCCCAGAACGGCTTCCGCTGCCGCAACTTGTCGGGCGGCTACAAGACCTACCTGATGGCCACCGCCGGACAACCCGCCCCCGTACCCGAAAACGAAACCACCGCCGACGATCCAGGCGACGAAACCCTCTCCGCCCCCGGGCCGCGGGCCGCGTCACCGGTCGTCGAAGAGATCGATGCCCGGGGCGAACCGTGTCCCGGCCCGGTACTCCGGCTGTCGAAAGCCATGGAGCGCATCCACGTCCATGAAGCGGTGGCGATCCTCTCCACCGATCCGGGCTTCGCATCCGACATTCCGGCGTGGTGCCACGGCACCGGCCACGAGCTGCTGGCGCTGGAACCGTTCGGCGACGGCTACCGCGCCGTCGTCGCGAAGCGGACCGGAACCTCCCGCCCCACGGGGGCCCCGCCGGCTGAAAAACGCTTTACCAACGTGGTATTCAGCAACGATCTCGACAAGGCGCTCGCCGCCTTCATCATCGCCAACGGCGCGGCGGCCATGGGCTACAAGGTGACGCTCTTCTTCACCTTCTGGGGCCTGAACATCCTGCGCCGGAGCGGGCCATCCACCATCCGCAAGACCCCTGTGGAACGAATGTTCGGCTTCATGATGCCGAAGGGGCCGGACAAGCTGAAGCTGTCGCAGCTGCAGATGGGCGGCCTGGGAGCGGCAATGATCAGGGGCATCATGAAGCGAAAGAAGGTCCTGTCGCTGCCGGAACTGCTGCAGGCCGCCACGGAAAACGGGGTGCGGCTGGTCGCCTGTGCGATGTCGATGGACCTGATGGGCATCCGGCGCGAGGAGTTGATCGACGGGATCGAAGAGGGCGGCGTGGCGATGTACATCGACCACCTCGGCGGAAATGCGAACCTGTTCATATAACCCGGGAGGAACCCATGAAGATGCTGATTGCGGGCATGTTGTCCGGCGCCCTGCTGGCGCTGCTTGGCGTGGCCATGGCCCTGCCGCGGCTGATGGTCGCCGAGGTGCGCAGCCCCCTCGGCTACGAGGAGACCCTCGAAAAACTGCAGTCCAATGTGACGAACGGCGGCTGGAAGGTGTCGGCTGTGATGAGACTGGACCAATCGCTTGCCAAGGAGGGGAGGAACGTACTGCCGGCCGCTTCGATCAAGATCTGCCAGCCGGACCACGCCGAGCGGGTGCTGAAGGAAGACGGGGCTCGTTTCCTGTCGGTCATGATGCCCTGCTCGATCGGGGTCTACGAGAAGTCGGACGGGTACACGTACATCGCCTCCATGAATGCAGGACTGATCGGGCGCATGTTCGGCGGCGTGGTTGCGGAAACCATGGCGGGTCCGGTCGCCAGGGAGACCTGGATATTCGTGGAAAACATCAACTAGGAAGGACCCCATGACCCTCAGGAAAACCACCTCGCTCACCACCCTGCTTTCGTTCATCCTCCTGCTGGCCACCAGCATCATCCTCTACGTGACCCCGCAGGGCAAGGTCGCGTTCTGGGCCAACTGGAAGATTCTCGGCCTCGACAAGGAGCGGTGGGGCGCGCTCCACACCAACATTGGGATCCTCTTCATCGTGGCCGGGGCGATCCACACCATCCTGAACTGGAAGCCGATCGTGGCCTACCTGAGGAACCGGGCGCAGCGGATCCGGGTCTTCACCGCCGACTTCAACGCCGCCCTGGGGGCCACGCTGTTCATCGCACTATTCACCCTGTGGGAGCTTCCGCCGGTGAATGCCATCCAGGACTTCGGCGAATCGATCAAGACCGCCGCATCGCAGAAGTACGGCGAACCGCCCTACGGCCATGCCGAAACCTCGTCGCTGAAATCGTTCTGCTCCCGCACGGGCATCGACCTGCAGGAAGCCCTGTCGAAGCTGCAGATGGCCCGGCTCAAGGGTGTTTCGGAGCAGGCCACGCTGGCGGACATCGCCCTGGCCAACGCCCTTTCCCCTCAGCAGGTCTATGCCCTCTTCCAGCCCCCGCCGCCGAAGGAGGGCGAGGTGCGCGAAATGCCCGAAAGCCCCGGCATGGGCTTCGGGAAGAAGACCCTCGCCGCCGTCTGCAAGGAGTATGGCCTCGACGAGGACCAGATCCGCCAGTCGCTGGGCGGCTACGGGATCGAGGCGAAGGGCGACGCCACCATGAAGGGCATCGCCGAGGCCGCCGGCATGGATCCGCATGCCCTCTACGAAACGATCCGCGGACTTCAATGATGCGTACCGACGCGCGGGGGCAGGCCATCGGCCCGCCCCCATCGTCACCGCGCGCATCGCCGGAGAAACCTCCTAGAGGAAGCTGCCGTATTCGTAGTCGATGAGCATCTGCTCGTCTTCGGCCAGCACGGTGTGCGGGTAGTGCCGCTGCATCAGCAGCTCGGTGCGCGCGAAGCCGCTCCACCGCGAGAAGGTCAGCAGGGAGACCCAGACCGTTTCGTCGTCCATGGAAACCACGGGGCGTACATCCAGCGCGCTGGCCTGCATCCTGAAGCCAATGGGCAGGTCGAGCACATAGCTGTAGGGGTCGTTCGAGTTGACCACCTCCTCGAGCTTGGACGCCGAAGCGATGATGGCGCGTTCGTTGTCGATGCCGCTCCAGCACCAGTAGAACTGGTCGCCCGTCAGGTAGAGAGCGGCATATTCGAGGAAGGCGGCTTCGCTGTCGTCCATCCGGACCGCGTCGGACCAGTCGGTGAGGTAGCTGCCGTTCGGGCTCCAGGCCCCCGGCGGCAGGGCGTCGACATAGTCCTGGCCGGTTTCGAAGGGCGGATCCGTCTCCAGGCGCGAGTAGAGGATGGGGAAGCCGTCGTTGCGGCCCATGAACACGTAGTCGAGCACGTAGCCGGTCTCGAGCCAGAGGTTGGTCAGCACGGAGAAGTAGGAGCGCGGATCGAACGTCTCGCCCTTGCGGTGCGCCTCGTTGATCTGGGCGATCTCCGGCCACGCGGCCTGGTCTACCAGTTCCCGCATGGCGTCCAGCTTGGGCTGCAGCGCCTCGCCCAGCTCGTTCTCTCCGGCGTCCATGCAGGCATAGTACTTGCCGTCGTAGTGCGTGGAGGTCAGCGCGGCGAATCCGTAGCAGAGGCCGAAGAAGGTGAAGAGCAGCTCCAGCAGGAAAAGAATGCGCCACCGCCGCCCCACCAGCGCAAGGAGATGGCAGCCGAACCAGAAGAAGAGGAGGGTCGCCAGCGTGAAGAGGACCAGCATCCACGATCCGCCCGTCGACTGCATCCAGTCGAACAGCGAGACGTCGGCCACGTAGTTCGCGGCATCGGGTTCGACCCACACGATACAGGCCCGGGCGAAGCCCCACGCGGCCCATGTGAACGCCAGGGCGGCCAGGGCCACCGTCAATAATTTGCGCTTTTCCATCACGTCACCTCGCCTCTCTTTGTTGCACCGCCTGCTTCCCGAGCGCGCCTCCTAATGCTTGAAGTGCCGCATACCGGTAAAGGCCATGGCGATGCCATGCCGGTTGCAGGCGTCGATCACTTCGTCGTCGCGGATGGAGCCGCCAGGCTGGACAATGTATTTCGCCCCCATCTCATGGGCGGCGTCGATGCTGTCAGAGAACGGGAAGAAGGCCTCCGAGACAAATACGCATTCGCCGATCACGGCCTGGATCCCGGCCTCGGATATCTCCGGGTTTTCGTTCTTCAGGTTTTCCACCGCCTTGGTCACCGAAAGCTTGCGCAGGGCGTCGACGCGGTTGGGCTGTCCGGCGCCCATGCCGAGGACCCGGTACTGTCCGGGCTTGTATTCCTGGACCAGCACGATGGCGTTCGACTTGGTATGCTTCGCCGCCGCGATGCCGAACAGCGCCAGCTCCTTCTTCGAGTCGTCGAACGGCTTCTTCGTCGGCACGGCCCACGATTCCAGGATCTGCGTGTCGACATCCTGCACCAGCAGACCGCCGTTGATCTGCTTCACCATGCGTTGCGGCAGGGCCTTGCCCATCGGCTTCCGCAGCCGGAGGATGCGCAGGTTCTTCTTCTTCTTCAGGTGTTCGAGCGCCTCGGCGTCGTAGCCCGGAGCGATGACCGCCTCGACGAAGCGGTCGTCGAGGCACTGCGCGGTCTCCATGTCGACCTTCTGGGTAACGGCGATGACGGAGCCGAAGGCGGAGACGGGATCGCCCGCCCAGGCGGCCTCAAAGGCCTCGGCAAGGGTGGCACCGGTGGCGTAGCCGCAGGGGTTGGTATGCTTGATGACCGCCACGCCCGGCCGGCCGGAGAGGTCCTTCACCGCCTCGAGCGCGCCGTCGCCGTCGACATAGTTGTTGTAGCTCATCTCCTTGCCGTGGAGTACCTCGGCGAGGGCGATGGTGGCCTCGCGGGAATCGGCGTCCTTGTAAAGCCACGCCTTCTGGTGGGCGTTTTCTCCGTAGCGCAGCTCGGAGCCGTCGGAGTAGGCCTTGACGAAGGGCTTGGCCAGCTTCTGGCCGGCGACCTGTTCGGCGAGATAGGTGGCGATCGCGGCGTTGTATTCCGCCACGCGAGCGAATACCTTCTGGCCGAGCAGGAAGCGGAACGCCTCGGTGGTGGCACCGTCGTTCTCCTTCATTTCGCGGATGACGCGGGCATAGTCGGCCGGATCGGTCACGACCGTGACGTCGCGCATGTTCTTGGCCGCGGAGCGGATCATGGTGGGCCCGCCGATGTCGATCTGCTCGATCGCCTCCTCGAGGGTGGTGCCCTCCCTGGCGATGGTCTGTTCGAAGGGGTAGAGGTTGACGCAGACCAGGTCGATCTGGCCGAGTCCGTACTCCTCCATGGTTTTGACGTGCTCGGGATTGTCGCGCATGTAGAGGATGCCGGCATGCACCTGGGGGGTGAGGGTCTTGACGCGGCCATCGAGCATCTCCGGGAATCCGGTGAAGTCGGAAACATCCTTGACCGGGATGCCGGCCTCCCGGATGGCCTTGGCGGTCCCCCCCGTGGAGAGGAGTTCCACGCCCATTTCGTGCAGGTTCCGGGCGAAATCGAGGATGCCCGCCTTGTCGGATACGCTCAACAGTGCTCGCGCAATCTTTACGTCCATGTCCGTTAATCCCTTGGGTTCATAAATCAAAGTCGGGATTTTAGCCGCCGCCATGGCCGATTGCACGGACTTTTTTCGGGCAGCAACGGGTCCGGCAAGGCGCGCCTGCACACTTGACGCCTCTTCCAATTGCTCTATCCTGTGGGTTCATTTTGCAACGGAAGAGGTGCATGTTGAGTTCCGACAAGTTTTTCCGCAAATCCGACTGGCTCGCCTGCTGGGCGGCGTTCATCGTCTCGCTGGTGGTCTACACCCTCACCCTGCAGCCCACCCTGGGCCTGGAGGATTCGGGGGAACTGATCGTCGCCTCCGACTATCTCGGGGTGCCGCACCCGCCGGGCTACCCGATCTGGTCGCTGCTGACCTGGTTCTTCCAATGGGTCTTCCACGGGATCGGCTTCCACGGCCACCCCAATCCGGCCTGGGCGGTCAACTTCTTCTCGGCCTTTGCCGGGGCGGCCGCCTGCGGCACGCTGGCGCTGCTCATCAGCCGGTCGGGCATGGACCTGCTCCGCAGCCTCAAGAAGGAGTCGAGCCTGCTGGGCGAGGATACGGAAAGCCTCTTCTGCGCCGTCGCGGGGGTTGCCGGCGGCCTGCTGCTCGCCTTCGGCCAGGGGATGTGGTCGCAGGCGGTCATCGCCGAAGTCTACACCCTCAACATCTTCTTCCAGTCGCTCGTGCTCGTCTTCCTCTACCGTTGGCTGTCGGAATCGAACAATCCCAAGTGGCTCTGGCTTTGCGCCTTCACCTTCGGCCTGGGCATCACCAACCACCAGACACTCATGTTCATGGGGCTCGCGATCGCCATCGCGGTGGTCTTCAACGAACTGGATATCTTTGCCGCCAAGCATCTCGGATGGGTTCTCGGGGCGATGGGGGCGCTGATCCTCGCCTTCGTCGGCGTCTACTACAACAACCTCGCGGTCCTCGTGGTCGGCGTGGTGGGCTGCATCGGCAGCCTGCTCTTCATCCGCCAGCCCTTCCTCGTCCGCGATTTCGTCATCGTGGGCTCCATGTACGTGCTGCTGCTGGGCGCGAACAAGTGGGCCACCGAATCGGCCAACTACACCCACCTGGCCTGGGAGACCGGTCCCGACCACGCGGGATTCTGGATCTGGACCCTTTTCGCCCTTGCCATCCCCGCCCTCGCCACCTTCATCCTGCCCCGCGGCAAGGTCGTCGGCCCCACCTACCTCCTGCTCTTCATCGGACTGGCCTTCTACCTCTACATGCCCATTTCGTCCGACCAGAACCCGCCGATCAACTGGGGCTATCCGCGCACCTGGCAGGGCTTCATGCACGCCATCACCCGCGGCCAATACGAGCGGGTCAAGCTCGCCCACGTCTTCTCGCCGCGCTTCCTCCAGCAGGTCGGCTCCTACCTCATGGACCTGCGCTCCCAGTTCTACTGGCCGATCGCCCTCGTCGCCGCCGTCCCCTTCTTTTTCTGCTGGAAGGTTGGGCGCAGGAACATCGGCTGGCTGGTGACCACGCTGGTCGCCTTCCTCTCCGTGGGCATCGTCTTCATGATCCTGCAGAACCCGCAGACCGACATCCAGAACCTCTTCATCGGGCGGGTGCAGTACATCCAGTCGCATGCCATCTACGTCATCTGGCTGGGCTACGGCATCCTGCTGCTGATGGCCTACTTCGAGGCGCTGGTGAGGAACAACCCGGTCACCAAGATCGTCGGCGTCGCCCTCGTGCTGCTGCTCCCCTTCCTGCTGGTCTACAAGAACTACCACGACGAGAACCAGCTCAAGATCGTCGGCGGCGCGGAGCAGAACGGCCACGACTTCGGCTGGCAGTTCGGCAACTGGCAGCTGCAGGGGGTCGAGGGAATCAAGGAGGACCTGCGCCACTGGTATCCGGACGAGGAGGAGTACCAACGGCAGTGGGAAGCCTACCCCTGCAAGGACTACCCCGAACCCATGGGCCCCAACGCCATCTTCTTCGGCGGCACCGACCCGGGCCGCTTCGTGCCGACCTACATGATCTACTCCGCCCATGTCCGCCCCGACGTCTACCTCATCACCCAGAACGCGCTGGCCGACAACACCTACATGAACGTCATGCGCGACCTCTATGGCGACCAGATCTGGATCCCCTCGCCGCTCGACTCCAACAACGCCTTCCAGATGTATGTGCAGGGCGTGCAGAACGGCACCATCCAGGCCGGCGCCGACGTCACCACCGAAGGCGGCAAGGTGCAGGTCCAGGGGGTGGCGGGCGTAATGCAGATCAACGGCTTCCTCGCCCGCATGATCTTCGACCACAACCAGTACCTCACCGAAACGAAGACCGATGAAGCGACCCGGCCCGTCGGCTCCGCCGTCGTCTACGAGGATCCATCCATCGATCCCTCCACCGGCCTGCCGCCCCGGCGCACCTTCTACGTCGAGGAGAGCTACGTCCTGCCCTGGATGTACCCCTACCTGACGCCCCATGGCCTGATCATGAAGATCAACAACCAGCCCACCCCGCTCACCGACGCGATGGTCAAGAACGACACCGACTTCTGGAACTGGTACTGCGACCGCCTGCTGAACGACGAGAAGTTCATCCGCGACATCGTCGCGCGCAAGTCGTTCTCCAAGCTCCGCAGCTCCATCGCCGGCCTCTATGCCGCGCGCGGACGCCCCGTCGAGGCCGAAGCCGCCTTCCGCCAGGCGGTCGACCTCTACGACCTCAGCCCCGAGGCCAACTTCCGCCTCGCCGACCTCCTGAGCAAACAGGGGCGCTTCGACGAGGCGATCGTCCTCTTCGATGCCCTCATCGCCAAGGATCCGAACAACGACAAGGCCATCGAGTTCCGGTCGAGCATGCTGCAGTACAAGCAGATGGCCGTGCGGCAGCAGGAGCTCGAACAGCTCCTTCGCGGCGGCAAGATCGACGTCAATTCCGCCATGGAGCTGGCCGACATCTACCTCAAGTCCGGCCGGTCCGCCCAGGCCGACGCCCTCGTGAACGTCCTCATCGACGACCCGAAGACGCCCGCCCCCATCCTGCTGCAGATTGCGCAGTACATGGCGCAGAACCGCCGGCTCTCGGTCGTGGCGCACGCCCTGGAGAAGTATACCGTCGCCAATCCGAAGGATCCCAACGGATGGCTCAACCTGGCGGCGTTGCAGCTCGCCTACAACAAGCGCGGCGAAATGTGGGTTTCGCTCGAAAAGGCGATCGAGGCCGGCGGCGAGCCGGTGCGCAACCGTATCCGGAACGACGCCCGCTTCGTCCCGGTGCAGAACACGCCCGAGTACAGGGCCCTGGTGCCGCCTCCGGCCCAGCCGCCTGGCGGGCTGCTCCCGCTGCCTGGCTTCTAGGCTCCCCGTGAAAATCCTGGTCTACGACGACAACCCCGACTTCGGCGGCCACCAGATCATGGCCTGCCGCGGGGTCGATGCCCTCGCCGCCGCGACGGTGGAGATCGCGTGGATGATCGATCCGGCCAACCGCAGGCTGGCCGAGCGGATCGCTGGCTGCGAAACCCTGGCCGCCTCGCCAGACCTCGGCGGTTGGAACCCGGACCTCGTGCTCTGCATCCAGGGCGACCTGCACCAATCGGCCAAGGGCATCCTGGCCGCGCGGACGGCAGGCATCCCCTGCATCAGCTACCTTGCCCTGCCCCATTCGATGGGCACCATGGGGGCGCGCCTGGGCACCTTGCGCGACCGCCGCTTCCGCAAGACGCTCAACCTTCCCGACCGCTACATCGTCATCAGCCAAGGGATGGGACACCTGCTCGCCGGACGCGGCTGCACCCGGCCCATCACCGTCGTGCCCAACGGCATTCCGGGCCCGCCCGCAACGCGCCGCCCGCGCGCCGCCCGGGAGTGTACGCTGGGCATCCTCGGCCGGCTCGAGTTCAGGCAGAAGCGGCAGGACCTCCTGGTGCGCGCCTTCCTCGGCCATCCCGAAGCCTTCGGCGACTGCCGCCTGCTCATTGCGGGCGATGGCCCCGACGCGGACCGCCTCCACCGCATGGTGGAGCACAGGGGCCGGATCGAATGGCGGCCATGGCAAAACGATCCCGAGGCGTTCTACGACGCCATCGACCTGCTCGCCCTGCCCTCGCGCTACGAAGGGGTACCGCTGGTCATGCTCGAGGCGCTCGCCCGCGGCATTCCCGTCATCGCCAGCGCCGTGGACGGGATGAAGGAGCTGCTTCCGGCCGGCTGGACCTTCGAAGGCGGCAGTGCCGCCGCGCTGGCCAGAACCTTTTCCCGGGTTCGCACAGCCGGGTATCCGGAACTCGCCCGGCTCCGCGAGCAGGTCCTCGCCGAAAACAACCTCGAAACCTTCCGCGCGCGGTTCAGTAGCGCCGTGCTCGGCGCATGAAAAAAGGCGCCCCTTGCAGGGCGCCCTCTCCGTTGCGCGGATGCCGCAAACCTAGTTGGCTTCGTCGTTCAGCGCAGCCTTGCGGCTGAGGCGGACGCGGCCCTGGTTGTCGATGTCGATGCACTTCACCCGCATGGCGTCGCCAGGCTTGCAGATGTCCGATACGCTGGCGATACGTTCGTTCGCCATCTCGGAGATGTGCACCAGCCCCTCCTTGCCGGGCAGGCATTCAACGAACGCGCCGAAGTCCTTGACTGCAATCACCTTGCCGTCGTAGGTCTTGCCGATTTCGATCTCGGCGGTGATGGCGTTGACTTCGCGGACGGCCGCCTCCATCGCCGTCGCATCGACCGCGAAGATGTTGACGGTGCCGTCCTCCTCGATATCGATCTGGGCGCCGGTCCCTTCGGTGATCGCGCGGATGTGCTTGCCGCCGGGGCCGATCAGCGCGCCGATCTTGTCGGGGTCGATCTTCACGACGGTGATGCGCGGCGCGCAGGGATTGAGCTCGGCGCGCGGGGCCGGAATGACCGATTCCATGTAGTCGAGGATCTCCATGCGGCCCTTGCGGGTCACTTCGAAGGCCTCCTTGACCTGGTTCCAGTCGAGTCCGGGAATCTTGAGGTCGACCTGGAACCCGGTGATCCCCTTGCGGGTACCGACCACCTTGAAGTCCATGTCGCCGCAGTGGTCTTCCGCACCAAGGATGTCGACCACCTGGATCGACGCGCCCTTTTCGTCGGTGAAGAGCCCGGCGGAGATGCCCGCAACCGGGGCCTTGAGCGGCACGCCGGCATCCATCAGCGCCAGGCAGCCGCCGCAGGCGGTGGCCATGGAGGAGGAGCCGTTGGACCCCATGATTTCCGACACGACGCGGATCGCGTAGGGGAATGCATCGGGCAGCACCGGAACGATCGACCGCTCGGCGAGGTTGCCGTGGCCGATTTCGCGGCGGCCGGTCATCCCCAGGCGGCCCACTTCGCCGACCGAGTAGGGCGGGAAGTTGTAGTGGAGCATGAACTCCTTCTCCTTGTCGCCGCCGGTGACGGCGTCGAGGCCCTGCGACTCCTTCTTGGTGCCGAGGGTGACGGTGCAGAGCGTCTGCGTTTCGCCGCGGCTGAAGATCGAAGACCCGTGGGTGCGCGGCAGTACGCCGACCTGCGCATCGAGTTCGCGGATCTTGTCGAACGGCCGGCCGCCAATGCGGACGCCGCCTTCGATCACGTTCTTGCGGACGGTTTCGACCTCGAGGTCGTGGAAGGCGTGGAAGAAGTCGTTTTCGGACATCTCCTCGCCGAAGATCCCCTCCATCTGCGGCTTGAGTTCCGCCTTGAGGGCCGATACGGCATCCTGCCGTTCGATCTTGCCGACGATCTTCATCAGTTCCATGAACTTGGCGCCAACCAGCTCGCGGGCCTTGTCGAGGTATTTGGTTTCAAGCACCGGTGCTTCGACCACCTTTTCAGGCAGACCCAGCGCCTTGCGCAACTCGAACTGGGCGTTGCAGATCTTGACGACCTCCTCGTGGGCGCGCTGCATGGCCGCCACGAAATCGGCTTCGCTGATCTCCTTGGCGGACCCTTCGATCATCATGGTCTTTTCGCGGGTGCCGCAGTAGGTCAGGTCGAGGTCGCTCTCCTCGAGCTTCGCATGCTCGGGGTTGACGGCCCATTCGCCGTTGATGCGGCCGATGCGGACGGCGCCGATCGGGCCCATGAACGGGAGCTCGGAGATCATGAGCGCGGCCGAGGCGGCGTTGACGCTCAGGATGTCGGTATCGAGCTTCTGGTCGCAGCTGACCAGCATGTTGTTGATCTGCACGTCGCGGAAGAACCCGTTCGGGAAGAGCGGGCGGATCGGACGGTCGGTGACGCGCATGGTGAGGATTTCCTTTTCGGAAGGCCGCGCCTCGCGCTTGAAGAAGCCGCCGGGGAAGCGGCCCGCCGCGTAGAACTTTTCGCGGTATTCGACCTGGAGCGGGAAGAAGTCCACGCCCTCCTTGGCCTCCTTGGCGGAGGTGACAGCGGAGAAGACGATGTTGTCGCCCACGCTGCAGGTAACGGCGCCGTCCGCCTGCAATGCAAGCAGTCCGGATTCGAAGACCATGGTCTGGCCGCCGACTTCGAATTCTATTTTGGTTGTACCCTTCATGTTGCTGACTTGCGCCCCTGCCTTTTCCTGAAGGGCGCACCTTTCCTTGTGTTTTTTGCCGCCCCGTTGGCGGCTGTTCTGGAAACGACGCAAGCCCTTTAGGGGTTAAAGGGCTCGCGAGCGAATACGGATTTTACATCCTGGACAAGAACTATTTCCGCAGGCCGAGCTTTCCAATCAGCTCCTTGTAGCGGGCGTCGTCCTTCTTCTGCAGGTAGGTCAGCAGCGTGCGGCGCTTGTTGACCATCATGATGAGGCCGCGGCGCGAACTGTGATCCTTTGCATGGGTCTTGAGATGTTCCGTCAAATCCTTGATGCGGGTGGTGAGCAGCGCCACCTGGACCTCGACCGATCCGGTGTCCTGTTCGCCGCGCTTGAACTCGTTCTTGATTTCAGCCTTTACTGCCTGATCCACGTGTGGACTCCTGTTGTTCTCTTATTTTCCTTAAATTAGGCCGGGCACTATACGGAGCACCCCACCCCTTGTAAAGCATGGTTTTACCGCTTTTCAAGGCCGTTCATGGGGCCTGCTTTTCGACACGATAGGGTGCACACTGGGCGGCCAGCTGGGACGTGACGCGCACCAGCAGGTCCGCCGTGCCGCCCTCGTAGTCCTCCTCCAGGATGGAGGCGTTCTTCCGGAGCACGGCGATCAGCCGCCCCTCGCTGAGCGGAACCGATAGCCGCATCTCGACCTTCCGCCCCCGGAGGCAGTCGGCCAGCGCATCCTGCAGGCCTTCGATCCCCTCCCCCGTCAGCGCCGAAACCGCCGCCGTGCGGGGGAACTGCCGGGCCAGCCGCCGCGCGGCGTTGCGCCCCTTTTCATCATCGATCTTGTTGAAGACATGGAGCATCGGCTTGTCGAGCGCGCCGATCTCGTCGAGCACCTTGTGGACCGCCTCGATCTGCGTTTCCACCTGCGGATGGGCCGCGTCGACCACATGCAGCAGCAGGTCGGCCTCGACCACCTCCTCCAGGGTCGCCTTGAACGACTCGACCAGGTGGTGGGGCAGCTTCTGGATGAAGCCGACGGTGTCGGTCACCAGCATCGGCTCGTGGTTGGGCAGCTCCACCTGGCGCGTGGTGGGATCCAGCGTGGCGAAGAGTTGGTTGGCGGCGTAGATCTCCGCCCCGGAGAGCCGGTTCAGCAGGGTCGATTTTCCGGCATTGGTGTAGCCGACAATGGAGACCAGCGCCCAGCCGTGGCGGCGCCGCCCGCGGCGCTGCTCGGCGCGGCGGGTACGCACATGCTCCAGCTCGCGCTTGAGCCGCCCGATCATTTCATTGATGCGGCGGCGGTCGACTTCCAGCTGCGTTTCGCCGGGACCGCGCAGGCCGATGCCGCCCTTCTGGCGCTCGAGGTGGGTCCACATGCGGCGCAGGCGCGGCAGGAGGTACTGGTGCTGCGCCAGCTCCACCTGGAGGCAACCTTCCCGAGTCTGGGCGCGCTGGGCAAAGATGTCGAGGATGAGCTGCGTGCGGTCGAGCACGCGGACCCCGAGGGTGTTTTCGAGGTTGCGGCCCTGTGCCGGCGAAAGGTCGTCGTCGAAGATCGCCATGGAGACCGGATTCTCCCTGATCCATTCGGCAATCTCCTCCGCCTTGCCCGAGCCGATGAAGTAGCCGGCCTGGATCTTCGACTGGCGCACGAGGAAGCGGCCCTGGACCACGGCCCCGGCGGTTTCGGCCAGCTGGGCCAGCTCGTCCATCGTATCCCGGGCCCGCCACTCCTCGTCGCCGCGCAGCACCACGCCCACCAGCACCACCGTCTCTTCGGCCCGGCTTTTCGTTTCCAGCAGTTCGGTCATAGTGAACGTCTCTCAACCACGGGGGTTCCCGGCGTGTTCCATGCAACTTCCGCCGCTACATCGCCAGCCTGGTCGGCCCAAGCGCATCCCATGCCTGCGCCACGGCCTCCGCCAGCTTCTCCATGGATGGGTACCTTTCCACATCGATCCATTCGACCTGGAGCTGGTTGCGGAACCAGGTCATCTGGCGCTTCGCCAGCCGGCGGGTGCGGATGATGGTCTTTTCCTTGGCCTCCTCAAGCGAAATCTCGCGGCGCAGCACGGCGAAGGCTTCGGCGTAGCCGATCGCCTGGAGGGCGGTCGGCGACAGATCCATCCCCATCAGCCCGTGCGCCTCTTCGAGCAGGCCGGCGGCATACATCCGCTCAACGCGCCCGGCGATGCGGCGGTGCAGGGTTTCGCGCCCGACCTGCAGGCCAACAAGGGTGGGCTTCGGCCTGGAGTTCCACCCCCCGGCGGGGCGCGCCTCTTCCCTCGCCTTCTCCAGGATGCGGATCAGGCGGCGTGGATTCCGGCGGTCATCCGCAGTCAACCGGCCGTAGAGGGCAGCGGCATCCGTTTGCGCCCGCTGCTCGAGATCATGGAACTCCAGCGCCTCCAGCTCGGCCCGCAGCGCTTCGTTCTCGGGCGGCACATCGTCGAAGCCCTGGGTCAGGCATTTGATGTAGAGTCCCGTCCCTCCGGCCACGATGGTTTCGTGGTCCGTTCCGAAGGCGGGCCGCACGGCCTCGAGGTAGGCGGCCACGCTGAATTTCCCGGAAGGATCGACCAGGTCGATGCCGGCGTAGTCGACCCGCTCCCGTTCCTCCCTGGTCGGCTTGGCGGTTCCAATGTCCATGCCGCGGTAGAGGTTCATCGAATCGGCGGAGACCACCCGCCAGCCCCTGCGTTCGGCGACGTGCTGCACGACCGCGCTTTTGCCCGATGCAGTGGTTCCGACGAGAAAGAAGGCATGGGGCGGGTCGTGGGATCCGTCATTCATCTCCCGGCCCTTTGCTCTCCGCCCCCTTCCTCTTCTCGTGGAGGAAATTGGTCAGGATGTAGAGGCCGACGGCGATGCAGATGGCCGAGTCGGCCACGTTGAAGGAGGGCCAATGGTACCGGCCCAGATGGAAGTCGAGGAAGTCGGTCACCCAGCCGAAGCGGATGCGATCGATCAGGTTGCCCACGATGCCGCCGACCAGGAGGCCCAGCAGGATGCGGTGGGAGAGCTGTTCCTGGAGGAAGGCGCGGCGGTAGACCGCGAGGGCCGCCAGCACCGCCACCGAGACGAGGATCAGCACGACGCCGTGCCCGCTGAAGAGGTTCCACGCCGCACCGTCGTTGCGGACATAGACGAGGTTGAAGAAGCCGTCGACGACCGGGATCTTGTCGTCGTAGAGCAGGTTGGCGCGGATGGCCTGCTTGGTCAGCTGGTCCAGGACCAGGACCGCCAAAGCCAGCAAGAGCACGCCCATGCCTCCCCCTTTGCGCTATACGCTGTGGATGGTCGTGGCGCCGAACGGACGGTAGGTGGTGCGCCCCTTCTCCAGCTCGGCCTGCGCCTGGACGGAATAGCGGACGTAGGGCAACGCCTCAAGGCGCTCGATGTTGATCGGCTGCTCGGTCATTTCGCAGATGCCGTAGGCGCCGTTCTCGATGCGGCGGATCGCTTCGTCGATTTCGAAGAGGACGTCCTGCTCGTTGCTGAGCTGGTTGAGCGCGAACTCGCGGTCGAAGGTGTCGGTGCCCTGGTCGGAGAGGGAGGGATCCGGCTCGGTGTGGTTCAGCGAGTCGCGGTTGATCGAGATGATTTCGCCGGTGACCCGTTCGCGCAGTTCGATGAGGCGGTAGAGCTGCTTCTGGAGCTGCTTGGCAGTGAAAAACCTGTTGCGGCCGATCTTGCCGGTCAGCGGGCCGTTGCTGGTGATGATCACGGGCATCTCGGCCGGTGCCGCGGCGTCGGAGGCCTTTTTCGCCGGGCTCTTCCTTACGGAAGCCTTCTTGGCGGGCGCTTTCTTCTCGGCGGTTTTGCTGGAAGGGGTTTTCTTGGCGGCCGCCGGCTTGGCGGGGGCCTTTTTCGCGGTTTTCTTCGTAGCCATTTTCGCGTCGTCTCCGGTGCGGAACGGGATCGTCCCGGAATTAAAGGGTTGCGTATTTAGCATCTACCCCCACCCCTGTCAACCCACATGTCCGACAATAAAAAACCCCATGTTCCCGTGCGTTTTTCGCGGGTCGGGCAGGGGCCGTTTTGGCGCGCTAGGCCAGCGAGACCGCGACGGTGCAGGGGTGCCCGTTGAGATCGAGTTCAACCCCCTCCACAGCCTTGCCGGACACCTGCTCGCAGGAGAGCGCCAAGATCTCGGCCTGGATGTAGTCGCGGTGCGCGGCGACCGCCTGCGCAACCTCGCCGTCCGCGGCGTAGCGGATGCCAATGCGCCGGGTCACCTCCAGATCCATCTCCTTGCGCAGGTTCTGCACCTTGCTGACAAACTCGCGGGCGAGCCCTTCGCGGACCAGGCCGTCGTCGAGCAGGGTATTGATCGCCACGACCACCCCGGCGCTTTCGCTGACCGCCAGGCCCGCCTTGGGCGTGCGGACCACGTCGATGTCGCCGGCCAGGATCCGGACGGCCTCGCCATCGATCTCCACCTCGTACCCCGCATCGAGGCACTGGCTGATCGCCGCGCCGTCCATCCGGGCGATGGCGCCCGCCACCTGCTTCATGCGGGGACCGAACTTCGGGCCGAGCTTCTTGAAGTTGGGCTTGGCCGACAGGATGGCGAATTCGGAGGCGTCGCTGGAGAAGAGCACCTCGCGCACGTTGAGTTCGTCCTGGATGAGCTCCTTGAGCTCCTCGGTCTCCCGGTCCCAAGGCCACGGCCAGACCACCTCCATGCCGGCGAGGGGCTGGCGGATCTTGAGCTTGTGCTCGACGCGCAGCGAGCGGCCCTGCTCGACCGCGTTCATGATGCGGGCCATCTTGTCCTCCAGCGCCTCGTCGCGCCGGGCATCGGCGGCGGTCGGGAAGTCGCAGAGGTGGACCGATTCGGGCATGCCACCGGTGCGGAGGTTCTGATGGATCGCCTCGGAGATGAAGGGGGTGAAGGGCGCGGCGATCTTGCAGAGGCCGAGCAGCACCTCGTAGAGCGTGGAATAGGCCTGCGCCTTGTCTGCATCGTCCTCGCTCTTCCAGAAGCGGCGGCGGGAGCGGCGGATATACCAGTTGGTCAGGTCCTCGATGAACTGGACGAACGGGCGGACGGAAGCCTGAAGGTCGTAGCGGTCCATCGCCCCGGCCACC
This sequence comes from Kiritimatiellales bacterium, assembly GCA_003246265.1. Lineage (GTDB taxonomy): Bacteria > Verrucomicrobiota > Kiritimatiellia > Kiritimatiellales > Pontiellaceae > Pontiella. The sequence goes on from QKAU01000029.1 coordinate 91,473, forward strand.
TGCTGCTCCAGCCGCGCCAGTGAACTCTGGATCCAGCGATCCATCAGGTTGCCGCGCTCGGCCACCGCCTTTTCCGGCGTCCATCCATCGACGTTGGCGTAGGTGACGAAGAAGCTGTAGGCGTTCCACCACGGCAGCAGCAGGTGGCGGAGCGCGTGCTTGACGCCCTCTTCCGAGAAGCGCAGCGATTCGGCGCGCACCACCGGGGAGTTGATCATGTAGAGGCGCAACGCATCGGCGCCGTATTCGTTGATCACATGCACCGGGTCGGGATAGTTCTGCAGGCGCTTGGACATCTTGCGCCCGTCCTCGGCCAGCACGAGGCCGTTGACCACCACGTTGCGGAAGGCAGGCTTGCCGAAGAGGGCCGTGGAGAGGACCATCAGCGTGTAGAACCAGCCGCGGGTCTGGTCGAGCCCCTCGGCGATGAAGTCGGCGGGGAAGTTGGCCTCGAAATAGTCCTTGTTCTCGAAGGGGTAGTGGTTCTGGGCATAGGGCATGGAGCCGGATTCGAACCAGCAGTCGAGCACCTCGGGCGTGCGCCGGTAGGTCTTGCCGCCCCGCTCGATGACGATGTCGTCGACGAAATGCTTGTGGAGGTCCACGACCTTGCGGCCCGACAGCTCCTCCAACTGGGCAATGGACGAGACGCAGATCATGTCGTCCTTGTCGTCGACGTTGACCCACACCGGGATGCACGATCCCCAGAAACGGTTGCGGCTGATGTTCCAGTCCTTCGCCTCGGCCAGCCAGTTGGCGAAGCGCTTGTCGCCGACGTAGTCGGGCGTCCAATGGACCTCGGCATTGTTGGCGAGCATCTGGTCGCGCAGGTCCTCGACCCGCACGTACCAGGCGTCGATGGCGCGGTAGATGAGCGGCGTATCGGTCCGTTCGCAGAAGGGGTAGCTGTGCTGGATGGTCGACTGGTGGATCAGCTTGCCGGCGTGCTTGAGCGCCTTGATGATCGCCTTGTCGGCATCCTTGCAGAACTCGCCGGCGTAGTCCGGCACCTGCGCGGTGAAGCGGCAGTCGTCGTCGAGCGGATCGACCAGCGGGATGCCGGCATCGCGGCAGACGCGGTAGTCGTCCTCGCCGTAGGCCGGGGCCAGGTGGACGATGCCGGTGCCGTCCTCGGTCGAGACGAAACCGTCGACCAGGATGCGGAACGAATTGGGATTCTCCTTGAAGAAGTCGAAGATCGGCTCGTATTCGATGCCGGCCAGCTCCGCGCCCTTGCAGCACTTGAGGATTTCGTACTCCTCCTCCGACTTGTAGTAGGCCGCCAGGCGTGCCTGGGCCAGAACGAACAGCTCGTGAGTCTCCCGGTCCTTGACTACCACATAGTCGATTTCCGCGCCGGCGCAGATGGCCAGGTTGGAGGGCAGCGTCCATGGCGTGGTCGTCCAGACCAGCGCGCTGGCATGCTCGAACTCGAACCCCTTGAGGCGGACGCGGACGGTGATGGCCGGATCCTGCACATCCTGGTAGTTGCGGCCCGCCTCGAAGTTGGAGAGCGGCGTGTTGAGCTTCCAGCTGTAGGGCATGATGCGGTGCGCCTTGTAGATGCGCCCCTGCTTCCACAATTCGGAAAAGACCCACCAGATCGTCTCCATGAACGGGGTGTCCATGGTTTTGTAGTCGTTGCGGAAGTCGACCCAGCGGCCCATGCGCGTGACGGTCTTCTCCCACTCCTCGACATACCTGGTCACCATCGACCGGCACTGCTCGTTGAAGACGCCGACGCCCGCCTCCTTGATGGCCGGCGCGCCGGCCAGGCCGAGCGCCTCCTGCGCCAGCGCCTCGATCGGCAGACCGTGGCAGTCCCAGCCGAACCGGCGCGAAACATGGTGGCCGCGCATCGCCTGGTAGCGGGGAATGATGTCCTTGATGGTTCCCGCCAACAGATGGCCGTAGTGCGGCAGGCCGGTCGCAAAGGGAGGGCCGTCGTAGAAGACGAACTCCTTCCCTCCCTGTCGGATTTCCAGCGACTTCCTGAAGGTGTCCTGCTCCTGCCAGAGCCGGATGACCGCCTCCTCCATCCCCGGGAAATCCACCTTGCTGGAAACTTCTTTGAACATGGCTCTTGTCTCCGACCTACTTGCTGCTGGGCGTTAAAGTAAAACCACAGAAGACTCGGAGGCCCACAAAGAACATCCTCCGCGCACCTCGGCTCTCTGTGGTGAAATCCTTCCCCCGTAACGGAAAGCGCAGAATGTACCGACTGGCCCAGGGGATGACAAGCAGGCAGGCGCCTGAATTTGGGTGCAACCGCCCCCACTCTCCTTGCGGAGTGGGCGGAAAGGATGAGATATGGATCATGACAGATGGAACCGGGTCTGCGACGCATTGGATCAAAAGGCTACCGCCGACGAGGTTCTCCTCCATGCTTCATAGTGCATCGTTCTGAAAAAGGCGCCGACTGGAATCCGTACCCCCCAAAGTACCTTGCGCACCAGCTGGCTGTATCTCACCCTGTCATTAACCAGCATCAGGGCTGTATCTCAACCTTGTAGAAGCAGGCATTCCCCGCACCGTATACCAGGTCGGT
>QKAU01000076.1 GCA_003246265.1 Kiritimatiellales bacterium
AGATTCAACAGGATCCTAGCGACCAAAGTGGCCCGGTTCGGCGGCAGCGGCGGCGGCGAATCCCTTAAAGCCGGACTACGCACGTAGATACTGCTGTGACTCCTATTCGGACGGGGGTTCGATTCCCCCCGCCTCCACCATTTTCCACCTGCGGTCTGGATTTTGGCCAACCGCAGCGGTGCGGCGCTCTGGCCCCCGTCTTGGATGGAGAGCCCCTGTAGCCCGGCCGCCGGTGGCATGCGTACGCGGGCTCCGGGGAGCCTCCATCAGGGATGTTCGATTCTTCTTCCCGGCAGGCTCCGGTTTCTCGTTGATGGGAAGGTGAGGGGGGAAGGTTGCCTGTCTGGTTTATATTTCAATTCCATGCGACTTCTCCATCTTCCTGCCAGATCGTCATCTGGACGACTATGGCAGCGAAAAACTGCGGGCGGCTTGGAATGTGGCACAAATACTGTTTGTTCTTGGCAAATTTTTTGGGGGGACCTATGCCGGAATATCGCCAGTCCAGGGAGAGGCTGTTTGGCCTGCTAATCTCATGCCCATTCATCGAGCCAAAGCCGTCGTGTCCGCTGTTCGAACTGCGGGATGGCGATCCGCGCAATGCGCACCAGCAGGCCTTCAGGGAGTTCGGAAAAGATCGGCTGGCCGAGGTCCTGCGCCATCACGACAGCTGCTTCACGGTTCGCTGCCCGGGAAACAACTACCGGGGCATCGCCTGAGATGAAGCTGGTTGTGCTTATACTTGCCGTCTTCATCTTTTCGGCGACGCTGGCCATCGCGCTTGGACACTTCCTGCCCCGTTAGGCAACATGGGCCGTGTCCGATGTCCTGGCCAACTCGTGGGCGGCATTGAACCCCCGCTGCGACAGTCCGAAAATGCAGAGGCGAAGATGGCGGACGTACCCCCGGCCGCACAGCTGCCGGAAGGCATCGACCATGAGCTGCTGGCGCGTCTTGTCGTGGTCGGAATACCAATGCCTGTCCTCCGTCGCGACGTGGTCGCCGAAATGGTCCGATTCAAACAGGACAAACTGGCCGGATGGCAGGCTGTGGAGCAGAAGCTCCCGCTCCTCCTCGCCCAGCTTCGGGGCGCTTTCGCCAGGCCCCTTGGCCGAATGGAAGATTTCCTTGCACAATCGATCAATCGTATTCACCGCCATATCCTCTTTCCGCCTCGTCGGAAGCCTGTACTCTAGCTTTTGCATAGAAGTTGTACAGGTTTTGGGGCGGCGTATTTTAGTACATTCTACTAGGCGCCGGCTACGGACACCTGCGGAGCGGTCGGATCGTGTTTTGGCTCGCCGCCGGCAGCCCTGTTTTGAGAAACTTCGGCCGTTATGGACAGACAGGCTCATGAGGTTGCATGGCACGGATAAGGGAAGGCGGGACCATGAAGGAGACCAAGACCATCGCGCTGGTGGCGCACGACAACCGGAAAAGGGATTTGGCCGAATGGGTGGCGTTCAACTACCAGACCTTGCTCCGGCATCGGCTGGTCGCGACCGGCACCACCGGCAAGTTGATGGAGGAGGTGCTGCTCGACAAGGCGACGGAGGCCGACGACGACATCAAGGTGGTGAACAAGGTCACGAAGCTCAAGTCGGGTCCGCTGGGCGGCGACCAGCAGCTCGGGGCCATGATTGCCGAGGACCAGATCGATATGCTGATCTTCTTCTGGGATCCGATGGAGCCGCAGCCGCACGATGTGGATGTGAAGGCGCTGCTGCGCATCGCCGCGGTCTACAACATTCCGGTGGCGAACAACCGGGCGACGGCCGACTTCATCATTTCGTCACCCCTGATGGGGCAGGCCTACGAACGCAAGCTCAAGGACTACACGGTCTATCTGGGCCGGGAGGTGGGCTAGCCATGGCCGGTTTCGTGAAGGGGATCTGCCACTTCGGACTCTCGGTAGCGGACCTCGACGAGTCGATCCGGTTCTACGCGGAGGTGCTCGGGCTGGCGATGAGCGAACGGCGGGAAAAGGATGCCTTCTTCCGGGTGGGGGAGGTGGACGTGCTCGCATTGATCCAGTATCCGGGCGGGGCGGGGCGCTTCGATGCGGAGATGCGGCCCGCGAAGCGGGGCAAGGCGTTCACCCATTTCGGGTTGGCGGCGGAGTCGGTGGACGATGTGTTCCGATTCCAAGACCACCTGAAGGCGGCGGGGGTATCGATCGTCAAGGAGGCCTATGAGCGGTGGGACGGCGCGAGCCTCTATTTTCTCGACCCCAACGGCTATACGCTGGAGTACATCTACTACGATCCCAAAGGGTAGGCACACGGGAAGCGCGTTCAATGACGCCATTCCGCGACCTGGAGGCGCCGAGGCGGCCTAGTGGGGCTTGCTGGCGCGTTGTTTCTTTCGGCTTTGGTAGCACTGGGTGTGGATCTTGACGATCGCATCCACCTGCTTATCCGAGAGGCCGTTTATGGTGTGGTTCATCTGCGCCACCGGGAGGTGGCGCAGGGGATTGAGCGGGCACTCCGCCACCGGTTCGCCCAACGGGCATTCCAGCGTCAGGCCTTTGACCCAGATCCTGCGGTCGAGTGACGTAAACACCTTCATCGCGCATCACCGCCTTCCTACTTCAGGATAGGCGGCGTGCTAAACTATGCAAGGATATAAGGTAGTCGGACGGGTATTTGATACTTCGAGCACCCTGGATGACCGGCATGCCGGTTGCGCATCTACCCTTGGACGAAGGGTTCCACGGCGGCGAGGATTTCCGGGAGATCGGCCAGCGCAACGGAAGAGAACCAGATGCCCTGGGGGTAGATCATGACGTTGGGGCCGGAATCGCATTGGCCGAGGCAGCCCGAAGAGGAGACCCGGACGAGCCCCTTCCACCCCCGGCGGCCGATTTCGTCCTTCAAGGCACCCTTCAAGACCGCGTTGTCGCCATCGCCGCAGGATTTGCGGTGGCCGTCGCGGGTGGTCGTGCAAACCAGGAGATGGCACTTGTAGGGGGTCGTCGAACGGTTCATGGTCTCCTCCGTGGGGTCGATCGGGGTGAGGATGGGGTCGGCAGGGCCAAAAGGGAAGTCTGGAGCCGTCGCAATTTCCGGTGGGATCAAATGCGCTGGAACGGAGGCTGGAACGTTGACGCGGCGCAGTCCCGGAGGTAGATTGGCGCGCAACATGCAGGCTGCATGTCGGCGGGAGGGGTATCCGGTCGAGGAACCGCATGTTTGGATTCAGGAAAGCAGAAGGGAAGAAGGGAAGCGAAGCCATGCCCCCCGAGGGGGTGGACGAGCTTCTTTTCTGCGTCTTCGACGAGAAGCGGCGGGAACAGCATCGCTTCAGCTCGTCGCGGTCCGAGGACGAGGGAAGCCGGCATGGGCCAGACGACGTTGCCCCGTCGCTGAGCGGCTTGGCGCTGGAGGAATCGATCCGCACCCGGCGTCCGGTCGCCGTCGCCTTCACCTTTGGCGAGGGGCAGCGGAAGTTCCTCCATGTCCTCCCGTTCGAGCGGCGCCGGGATACGTGGCGCTACGCCTGCATCCAGATCGCAACCGCCCGGCCCGATCCGGACAGTTCCGAGCCCCCATGCGTATCGGCGCTGGCCGAAGGGCGCATCTGCCTGCTGCTGGCCAACGCCCAGAACACGATCATCTCCGCCTGCTCCCGCGTGCCGGACGCCTTCGGCTACACTTATTCGACCCTCGTGGGCATGGAGCTGGACAGCCTCTTCAGCGCCACCGACCTGGGTGTGATCGCCGCCTGCTCCCCCGATACCAACCAATCGATCCTCAGTTGCGTCTTCCAATGCCTCGACGGCTCCAAGCGCGAAGTCGAGATCAAGAAATACTCGGCACCCGACCACTGCATACTGTTCGCCATCTGCGACGTGGCCCAGCCCGACCTGCTGGAGGAGGCCTCCCAGGTGGGGATCCGGGAACGGCGGCGGATCGGCCAGGACCTGCACGACTCGATCGGGCAGCTGCTTACGGGCATCAGCCTGCTGAGCCGCTCCCTGGCGAACCGGCTCCTGCGCGACGGCCATGCCGGCGAGGCCGATGCCGGGCAGATCTCCGAACTGGCCGACACCGCAAGCAACCAGATACGGCAGATTTCCCGCGGCCTGATGCCCACCGAAGTGGTGCAGAAGGGGCTTTTCGAGTCGTTGCGGGAACTGGCACGCACCACCTCCGAGACCAGCGGGATCCATTGCGAGGCGCGGATCGATGAATCCGTGGCCTTTGCGGACAGCGCGGTGGAGACGCATCTCTTCCGGATCGCCCAGGAGGCGGTGACCAACAGCATCCGCCACGCCGGCGCATCGCGCATCGGCATCCGCCTGGCCCTGGCCAACGGCATGCCCCGCATGGAGGTGGATGACAACGGAACCTGGAAGGAAAGCGCTTCCGGTGCCGGTGGCATCGGGATGAAGACCATGGAGTACCGGGCGGCGGCGATCGGCGCCCGGCTGAAGGTTGGTGCCGGCGACCAGGGCGGTACCCGCGTGGTGTGCCAGCTCGAGGCCGAAGATCTTTTTGCAACGAGGATATAGACCCATGGCGACCGAGAAGAAGAAGCAACCGGCAAAGGAAACAGTCAAGCGACGGGTCTATCTGGTCGACGACCACCCGATCGTGCGCCAGGGCCTGATCAAGCTCATCGAACAGGAGGAGGATCTCGAGGTGTGCGGCGAGGCCGGCAACGTCCCCGATGCGCTTGCCGCCATCCGCGAGCTCGATCCCGACGTCATCCTGGTCGACATCTCCCTCGAGAACTCCAACGGCCTGGAACTGATCAAGATGATCGACGACCTCGGGCTGCAGATCCCCATGCTGGTCTTGTCGATGCATGACGAATCGCTCTATGCCGAACATGCCCTGCGGGCCGGGGCAAGCGGCTACGTGATGAAGCAGGCCGCCTCGAACACGCTGATCCAGGCGATCGGCAAGGTGCTGGAGGGGGAGATCTATGTCAGCAAGACGATCTCCTCGCAGATGCTCAAGATGGCGTTCCGCAGCAGCGGGGAGGACACCCGCATGGGGACCGAAACCCTCAGTCTGCGCGAGCTGGAGGTATTCGAATTGATCGGCCGCGGCAACTCGACGCGCGAGATCGCGGAGCACCTGCACCTGAGCGTCAAGACGATCGAGACCTACCGCGCCCACATCAAGGATAAGCTGCAGCTGCGCAGCGGCACCGAGCTGATGCAGCGGGCCATTCACTGGGTAGAAAACGAATCCCACCGCACGTCCCGCAACGGCCTTTAGCCCTCCCAGCAATCCCGCGCCGCCTCCCTTCCTCATCGGGGAATCCCCGATGGCCGGCTTCGGGTTTCCCCAATGGCTTGTTGGGGGTTTCATGGATGGAGCTTTCAGCCGGAGCCCGTCTTGCCGGATTCCGGGTTTGGCGCGATCGTGTAACCCGTCGAAAGGAGCCATCCATGACGGAAGGCGAATAGGCGGCGCGGCCTGCGGGAAATGAAGAAGAAGTAATAACGAAGCCGCATCGGGTTTGGCATAGGGGTTGCTTAGGCGGTGGGTGCATCAACAACAAGGAGAATGCAATGACCAAGTACGGATGGAAGACCAATGTAGTCGCCCTGGCCATGGGGCTGGTTGCGTGTTGCGTAGCCTCCCGCACGGCGCTGGCCCAAGTGCCGGCCGAGGGGCAGCTCATCACCCCGGAAGTCGATGCCCCGTCTTCCGAGTATGTGACGATCAACGTCAAGGATGCCAACATCGCCGAAGTGCTGAAGGCCTATTCCTTGCAGACCGGCCAGAGCATCGTGGTGGGTCCGGACGTCGTGTCCGACAACGTGAACGTACGCCTGAACAACGTGCAGTGGCAGAATGCGCTGGACGTCATCCTCAAGCCCTACGGCTTCGGCTACCGCGTGGTGGGCGACACCATCGTGATCAGCAAGCTCGAGAACATCGTTTCGGTCGAAGGGATCGAACCGCTGGCCTCGAAGGTCTTCACGCTGAAATATCTCGATGCCTACGACATCAAGGAAGTGTGCGAGGCGCAGCTGACCACCCGCGGCAAGTTCACCATCCTTTCCACCAAGGGGCTGCCCGGTTGGGAATTCGGCGGCGACAAGGCGGGCTCCAGCGGCGCCGCGACCGAAGCGGGCATCCGCCAGCGCGCCAAGAAGGAGCAGGTCCAGAAGAGCAAGACCTTTGTCATTACCGACGTGCCGGCCTCGCTGACCGCCATTGCGGACATCATCGAGGAGATGGACCAGCTTCCCGGGCAGGTGCTGATCGAAGCGCGCTTCCTGGAAGTCAGCTCCGGCGGACTGACCGATATCGGTCTCGACTACATCAGCGCCATCGAGAACGTGGAAGAGCTGACCCTCTCCTCCGGCAGCTCCGCGAATACCCTCCAGCCCACCGCCATCTCGGACCTGAACAAGGTGCTCAACATGACGACCGGCTTCCCGAATCCGCTCAACACCGGCGCGGCCGGCTCGCTCTCCCAGGCGGACGGGCTGCGGCTCTCCCACGCCGAAATCGGCGGACAGGGCTTCGATCTGCTCTTTGCATTGCTGGCCAAGGATGACGATGTGAACATCCTCTCCGCGCCCCGCATCCTGACCCTCGACAACCAGGAAGCGGCCATCCTGGTCGGACAGAAGTATCCGATCATCGAGTCGCAGAGCAACACGGGCGGCGGCGGAACGACCACCTCCACCAGCCTGGACTACTACGAAAACATCGGCATCCAGCTCAACGTCATTCCGCAGGTGTGCGCCGAAGGCCACGTGAACATGATCGTCCATCCGGCCGTCAGCGAAATCAAGGGATTCGAGTCGGGGGTCGTCTTCTCGGGCAACGACAGTGCTTCCGGGACCCAGTACCCCGTGCTGAACATCCGCGAAGCCGAAACCCAGGTCATGATCCAGAGCGGCAATACCGCGGTGATCGGCGGCCTGCAGACCGAGCGCGACTCGCAGTACGTCGAGAAGATCCCCTTCCTGGGCGACATCCCCTTCCTCGGCCGCCTCTTCCGCCGCGAAAAGAACACCAAGGAGAAGATCGACCTGCTGATCTTCATCAAGGCGACCATCATCGACTCCAGCAGTTATGCGGACGAGTCGCTCGGTGCGCAGCAGGAGCGCGAAGCCGCCATGCGCCTCGACCTGCTCAAGAAGGATGAGGCCCCCGCCGCGAAGGCCGGGGCAGCGGCCGTCGAGGAAGACGAACCGGACGTGGTCGTGGTCACGGCCGAGCCGATGACCGCGGCCGAAGATGCGGAAATCATGGAAATGGTCCGCACCGTGAAGGGATCGGAAGAATAGGATCGGGGCGAGACCCTCGGGCGAACAAGGCATAGGCGATGATTACCGATCAACTCAGCGAAATGATGATCCGCAGCGGGCGCGTCGGCTCGACGGAACTGGAAAAGGCGTTGACCATCCAGGAAAAGAGCGGACGCGTGCTCACGGAGATCCTGATCGAGGAAGCGCTCGCCTCGCCCGAGGACATCGCGCACACCTTCTCGGAACTGCTCAACATCCCGTTCCTTGAACTGGGCGAGGAGTTCCACCTCAACCGTGCCGAATACGACATGATTCCCGAATCGGTGGCCCGGCGCTTCTGCCTGATTCCGCTGATGAAGGAGGAGGGGGTGTCCATCACGCTCGTGATGAAGAACCCCCTCGACATGGACGCGGTCGACACGGTGCGCTCGCTGACCTCGCTGGAGATCCACAAGGCGGTCAGCACCGAGGAGCGCATCCAGCAGGTGATCGAGAAGTGCTACCGGGAGGAGGCCTATGTCGAGGCCGGCCTCAAGGATATCGTGGATGTTGAGGCGGCCGAAGCCCTCGAGACCTTCGATGGCGACATGGGCGACGTGGACCAGTTGCTGGTCCACGCCAACGATGCGCCGGTCGTCCGCTATGTCAATCTCCTGCTGATGGAGGCGGTGCGCGACGGGGCCTCGGACATCCACTTCGAGCCGGGCGAAAACGCCTGCTCGGTACGCCTGCGCGTGGATGGCGTACTCCATCCGGTCACGCCGCCGCCCAAGAGCCTCTATCCCGCCATCATCACCCGCATCAAGATCCTGTCGGAGATGGATATCGCCGAGCGGCGCCTGCCGCTCGACGGGCGCTTCAAGTTCAAGTTCTCCGGACGCGTCATCGACGTGCGCGTCTCTTCCATGCCCCTGGTCTTCGGCGAGAAGGTCGTGATGCGTATCCTCGACAAGCAGAGCCTGCTGCTCGACCTGGAGGACATCGGCTTCGAAGGACGCAGCCTGAAGCGCTTCAAGGAGATCCTGGGCATGCCCAACGGGATCATCCTGCTCACCGGGCCGACCGGCAGCGGCAAGACGACGACGCTCTACAGCGCCCTGAACATCCTGCGCACGCCGACGCGCAATGTACAGACGGTCGAGGATCCGGTCGAATACCTGATCGAAGGCGTCAACCAAATGCCGATCCGGCCCAAGATCGGGCTGACCTTCGCGGAGTGCCTGCGGCACATCCTGCGCCAGGACCCCGACGCCATCATGATCGGCGAAATCCGCGATTCCGAAACGGCCGAGATCGCCATGCGCGCCTCGTTGACCGGCCACATCGTGCTGAGCACCCTGCATACGAACGACGCCACGTCGTCGTTCAGCCGCCTGCGCGACATCGGCATTCCCTCCTACCTGACGGCCGCCACCATGCGGCTCATCATCGCGCAGCGCCTGGTCCGGACCATCTGCCCCAACTGCAAGGCCGAATACAAGCCCGACGAAGGCGAGCTCGAATGGGTTCGCCCCGTGTTCCCCGATGCGGCGAACTGGACCTACTACCACGGCACCGGATGCAACCATTGCCGCCAGCGCGGCATGAAGGGGCGGCGCGCCATTTTCGAATTCCTGGAAGTCTCGCCGGACATCCGGGAGCTGGTCCACAACGAAGTGGACGACATCGCCCTGCGCAAGGCGGCGATTGCCGGCGGAATGGAAACGCTGGCCGAGAACGGGCTGGGTCGCGTGCGCAGCGGCGAAACCACCATCAGTGAAGCTATCAACGTTTGCCTCGTGGACTAGGGAGGATTTTGCACATGGCACTGTTCAGCTACATCGCAAAGAACAAGGAGGGGCAGGAGGTCCGTTCCTCGCTCGAGGCCGCGACGCGGCTCGAGGCCCTGGAGTCGCTCCGCAAGAAGGGGCTCACCGTGGTCGACCTTTATGGCGTCGAGGC
>QKAU01000037.1 GCA_003246265.1 Kiritimatiellales bacterium
GATGCGGCCACCGGCTACACGCGTTTTGTCGAAGGCGTGCAGCGGGTGGCCGGTTTCGAGCAACACGTAGTTGGTGATGTCGACCACGTTGTTGATCGGGCGCAGCCCGGCGGCCTCGAGCCGCTTCTGCATCCATTCCGGGGAGGGGCCGATCCGGGCCCCCTTCAGCACGCGCGCCGTATAGCGCGGGCACTTGGCCGGCTCCTCGACGGTTACGGCAATCTCTTCGGCCACCGCATTCCCGCTTTCGGCGAGGTCGATGCCGGGCAGTTTGAGGGAGGTACCATAGAGCACCGCCATTTCGCGCGCCACGCCGATCATCGAAAGGCAGTCGGGGCGGTTCGGCGTGATCTCGAGCTCAATGACGGTTTCGGGCGCGCCCCAGACCTCCACGAACGGCGTACCCGGCTTGAGCGCGGCGTCCAGCACCAGCAGGCCGGAATGGTCTTCGCCCAGCCCGAGCTCATCCTTGGCGCAGAGCATGCCCATGGATTCGATGCCGCGGATCTTGGCGCGCTTGAGCGTGATGCCACAGGGCAGCGTGGTGCCGACCGGCGCGAAGGGGTACTTTCCCCCCACCTCGACATTGGGTGCGCCGCAGACTACGCGCATCGTCTCCTCGCTGCCGAAATCGACGGTGCAGAGGCGGAGCTTGTCGGCATCCGGATGGGGTTCGATGGCGAGCACCTCGCCGACCACCACGCCGGGGAAATCGGAACCGATCGTCTCGATCCCCTCCACCTCCAGCCCCGCGAAGGTCAGCTTGTCCGCCAACCCCGCAATCGTGTCCTCGAAATCCACATAGTCCTTCAGCCAGCCGACCGGTACTTTCATAACCCTCTCCGATGCAAAAAAACGGACGTTCTGTATACCCTTTGCCCCAAACCGGCTCAAGTCCATTGCCGTGGTGTTTCGAGCGGCCCGGGGGAAATTTGAACACCTGCGGATACCGCCGCTCCAAGAGCCGTAAAGGGAGGCCTACGCCATGAAAGTACAACCCCTGGGTCCGGTCTTGCTGCTGGCTTGTTCCCTGACCGGGGCGCAGACCTTCACCAGCGGCCCGCGGCAGGCTGCGCTGGTTGAGCTCTACACCTCGGAAGGCTGCAGCAGCTGCCCGCCGGCCGACCGCCGCATGAACGGCATGGCCGACGACCCTGAACTCTGGAAAAGCTTCGTGCCCGCCGCCTTCCACGTCGACTACTGGAACCATCTGGGCTGGAAGGACCGCTTTTCAGCCCCGGCATTCTCCGCCCGGCAGCGCCAATACGCCAAGACGTGGAAGGCCGGATCGGTCTATACGCCCTGCTTCGTGGTCAACGGCAAGATCGACGCCGGGCCGTGGAAGAGGCCGCCCGGCCACCCGGTCGGCACCCTTGGGGTCGCCATTTCGGGAAATACCGCCACCATATCATTTTCGCCCATTCCACCATCCAACGACCCCTTGCTGGCGTGGCTTGCCCCGCTTGGCGGCCCCGTTTCCAGTCGCGTCGAGGCGGGCGAAAACCGCGGCAGGACCCTCGACCACCATTTCGTGGTGCTCGATCTTGCCAGCGAAATGATGGAAGCCCAGGACGGCACCTGCTTCGCGACCCTCCCCTTCCCTGAGAACCCCGAAGCCACGGCCGTCGCCGTCTGGATCTCATCCGCCCGCTCGCTTGTCCCGATCCAAGCCGCCGGTGGCTGGCTGGAATAGGTCTCCCCGCCAACCCCGGCGGAGTGTGGGGCGGGAACGGTTGAGTGAAGCGAGAGCTGGCCGCCAATATCGTGGCACAAAAAAAACCGCCCTCGAAACGAGAGCGGTTTTTGAAGCGAACCCGGATCGATTAGCGGGCGTAGAATTCCACGACGCTGGAGATTTCGCAGATCACGGGGACCTCGTCCATCTTGGGGAGACGGTTGATTTCCGCGGTGAGCTGCTTGTCGTTGGCGGTGATGTAGTCCGGGGTCTTGGCGACCTGCTGCGCGAGAACGAACGAATCGAGGTCCTTCGACTTTTCGCGGACGGTCACCTTGTCGCCGATGCCGAGCTGGTAGGAGGGGATGTTCACCTTCTTGCCGTTCACGCGGAAGTGCGCGTGGCTGACCATCTGGCGGGCCTGGTAGATCGAACGGGCCATGCCGGCGCGCAGGACGACGACGTCGAGGCGGCTTTCGAGCATCTGGAGCATCACCTCGCCGGTGTTGCCCGGCTTGCGGACGGCCTTCGCATAGACGTTGCGCAGCTGCTTTTCGCTGAGGTTGTACTGGTGGCGCAGGCGCTGCTTTTCCGTCAGCTGGCGGCCGTAGTCGGACTGCTTGCCGCGGCGGCGGCTCGGGCCGTGCTGCCCCGGCGGATTGGGCCGGCGCTCGAGGAACTTTTCGGATTTGGGGGAGAGGGCGACGCCAAGGCGGCGGGCCTTCTTGATCTTCGGTCCAGTGTACTTCATGGCTGTCCTTTCATGCTCCCGCTTGCATCCCTGCAAATTAAGCCGGTCCTACCGGCCGCCCTGCCGTATCGTTCGAATCCGGGCGCCCGCCCCGCACCATGCGGTATTTTCTTAGGCGATGATCCTTCGGTCGGGATTCCGTTTCACGGGAAAACAGGCGGGCATTTATAAGGAATCGCATTTTCGAGTCAACCTCCTTTGCCTGCAAATGTTTGCAACGCGATCCGGCCGGAAGTGCGGCTTGCATTCGCCGGACGGGCCCCTATGTTTAGTCCCTTCAACCACGCGGGAGAACAAGGGGGAATTCCATGGCGGCAAGGACGAAGGGGATCGAAGGCAACATGCTCATCGCACAGAGCGGCGGACCGACCGCGGTCATCAACCAGAGCCTGGTCGGAGCCGTGCTGGAGGCGATGAAGCACAAGTCGATCAGGAACATCTATGGTGCGCTCCACGGCATCAAGGGCATCCTCGGCGAGAATCTCATCGACCTGAAGCGGGAGTCCCGGGCCACCCTCCAGGCGGTCGCCGGCACCCCCTCATCCGCCCTCGGCTCCGTTCGGCGCAAACCGACGCCCGCAGACTGCGCCGCCATCTTCAAGGTGCTGGCGAAATACGATGTCCGCTACTTCTTCTACATCGGCGGCAACGACTCCGCCGAAACCACCCACATCATCAACGAGGAGGCCAAGAAGGCCAAGTACCAGCTACGCTGCTTCCACATCTGCAAAACGATCGACAACGACCTGCGGCAGAACGACCATACCCCCGGCTTCGGCTCGGCCGCCCGGTTCGTCGCCCAGGCCTTCATGGGCGACAACCTCGACAACGCCGCGCTGGGGGGCGTGAAAATCAACGTCGTCATGGGCCGGCACGCCGGCTTCCTCACCGCCGCCGCCGCACTGGCCCGCCAGGATGAAGAGGATGGCCCCCACCTGGTCTACCTCCCCGAGCGCCCCTTCTCGCTGGAGAAGTTCGTCGCCGACGTCAAGGCCGTCCACGACCGGATCGGCCGCTGCGTGGTCGCGGTCTCCGAAGGCATCGCCGACGAAAAGGGCACGCCGGTCGTCACCCTCGCCGCCACCGCGAAGGAGGTCGACTCGCACGGCAACGTGCAGCTCAGCGGCACCGGCGCCCTGGGCGACATCCTCGCGCAGGCGATCAAGGCCGGAACCGGCATCACCCGCGTGCGCGCCGACACCTTCGGCTACCTCCAGCGTTCCTTCGCCGGATGCGTGTCGGCGGTCGACGCGAAGGAGGCCTTCGGCGTCGGTGCCGCCGCCGTCAAGGAGGCCGTCTCGGGCAACAAGGACGGTTCGATCGCCATCAAGCGCAGGAAGGGACCGAAGTATGCCGTCGAGTTCGTGCGCGTGCCGCTCAGGAGCGTCGCGAAGGAGACCCGCCACATGCCCGACAGCTTCATCAACAAGGCGGGGAACCACGTCACCCAGGCGTTCCTCGATTATGCCGCCCCGATCGTGGGCAAGCTGCCGAAGATCGGGAAATTCAAGCGCATCCCTGTCGCCAAGAAGTAGGTAAACCTGAAGGTAGGGACGGTTGTCCCAGCCGTCCGCGGCGCTCTGGGGACAGAGAGCCCTACCCTATGAAACGATTCGAGCAGATTCCGTTCGACCCGGCGCGCTGGCCGTTCTTCTACGGCTGGATGGTCCTGGCCTGGGGCGTGGTCGGCGTCGTCCTCAGCGCGCCCGGCCAGACGACCGGCGTATCGGCCTTCATCGAACCGCTGCTCCACTCCCTGTCGATCGGGCGCGTCGACCTGGCCGACGCCTACATGATGGGCACCCTGGCCAGCTCGCTGCTGCTGACGCCGGCCGGCAAGCTGTTCGACCGCGTCGGGGCGCGCTGGATGGGATTCGGCTCCTGCCTGCTGCTTGGGATGGTGCTCCTGCTGCTGAGCCGGACGGCGCAGCTGCAGGGTTGGCTGGCGTCCTGCCTGCCGCCGCGCGAATCGCTGATCGCCCTGCTGGCCCTGCTCTTCTTCCTCCTGCGGTTCAGCGGACAAGGTGTGCTGGCCATGACCTCGCGCAACATGATGATGAAATGGTTCGACCGCCATCGCGGGCTTGCCAGCGGGATCAGCGGGGCGGCCGTCTCGTATGCCTTCTCCTATGCACCGACCGTGTTCGCCGGGCAGATCGCCTGTCGCGGGTGGGCGCAGACCTGGCTACTGCTCGGCGTGTTGCTGCTCGGCGTATGCTCGCCCCTGCTGCTGCTCTTCTTCCGCGACAACCCCGAAGACAGCGGGCTGCTGCCGGATGGCGGGCCGCATCCCGACCCGGCAAGGACCGCCCCGGTTGCGCATCGTCAATTCACCCTGGCGGAGGCGCGATGCACCTTCGCGTTCTGGCCCTTTGCGCTCGCCCTGTCGCTCCAGGCGCTGGTCATCACGGCCGTTACGTTCAACATCGAATCGATCTTCACGGAAGCGGGAATGGAAGGGGTGCAGGGATTCGCCCTGTTTCCGCCCATGGCCCTGATCGCCATCGGCGTCAACCTGCTGGGTGGATGGCTGGCCGACCGCACGGAACTGCGCTGGCTGCTGGCGGCCATGCTGGGAGCCATGGCGATCCAGCTGGGCGGCCTGATGGCACTGGCGCCCGGATGGCCGATCCACCTCGCCATTCTTTTCGGCGGCATCGGGAACGGCCTCTTCGGTGTGCTGATGAGCCTCGTCTGGCCGCGCTATTTCGGCCGCGAACACCTGGGCGCCATCAGCGGACTTGCCATGACCCTGATGGTGGTGGCCAGCTCCCTGGGCCCGGCATTCTTCAGCCGCATCCTGCTGTATTTCCACAGCTATGCCGCGAGCTTCGCCGCCTGCATCGCGATCACGCTGGCGCTCCTCGCCGCCTCGCTCTTCGCCCGCAATCCCCAGCGGCAATGATGCCCCAACCCCTGTTTAGCACTGTACTCGCGCAGGAAATGGGCTAGCCAGTTCCGCATCGGCAACCATTGAACGAACGGCGAAAGGAGCCCCCGATGAAAAAAATCGTCCTGTTCACTGCGACGGCCGCATTCCTCTGCGGCAGTGGATTCCTCAACCAGAACAGCCGATGGATCGACCAGGGTCGATGTCTCGCAGCTCAAAAAGCAGGTGGATGGTGCGCAGCAGCTCAAGGAGCTAAAGGTCATGGAGAAGATGGGCGCCAAGGGCCAGGCGCTCAAGAACGAGCTCGCCCACTGCACCGGCCGACTCGGCGTATTCAAGGAGCAGTGTCCCGTCTACGCCGCCGCGCTGAAGGGCACCGGCCTCGCCCTTTCGGCGCCGGGCCTGTAGGCGGGTCGCGGACATCCTGCGGCGCTTGGGGGAGTGCGGGCTAGAAGTCGAGCCCGATGCCGGCATAGAGCCGGGCCTCGGACGGGATCTCGTGGCCGTCGTACTCGACGTTGTTGTCGAGCGAAAGCGCACCGCCCACATCGACGCGCACCCCGAACAGGTTGAAGCCGACCCCGGCGGTGGCGACCCAGTCCTGCCACGACTCGGCCAGGTTGCGGTAGGCCCCCAGCCGCAGCGCCAGCATCCAGAGGTCCAGCTCGCCGCCGAACGACACCCGCCGGATGTCGTAGCCCGGCAGCAGCGTCCCCGCCTCCAACAGTTCGTAGTTGGCCTCCAGCGTGAAGCGCCGCGACGGCACGAACGCCAGCCCAAGCGTGACCTGCGGATCGACCTTCACCTCCGGAACCTGGACCTGGACGGGATTCCCGTTGAGGGAGATCGTATCGGTGTATCCGTCGAAGGTGGGCCGGTTCAGGTTGTGGCCCACCAGCGCGAACTGGAACATGGGGATCCGGTAGAGCGCCGCCAGGTCGAGGCCGAAGGCGAGCGAGCTCTCCGCACTGCCCGACAGCTCTTCAAGGACCTGGTCGTTGTCCTCGTTGAAAATCCAGATCTGCGTGCCGATGACCGAGCCGTACATCGCCTTGGCCGTGGCCCCCACGGAAAAGTTCCTGTTCAGGGCCCAGCCATAGCTCACCGGAATCTCGACCATGGCGAACCCCCGCCCGACGACCGCCGTCTCGTTGCTGGCGAGGAGCCCGCCCGCACCGGGGACCAGCTCCTTGAACAGGTCGACGGCCTTTGCGATTTCCGATCCATCCAGCTCGCCTTTCGCCGCGAGCTTCTGCAGCGAGGCGTCGAGAATATCGACGGCTTTGTCGCCGGGGGAAATGCCGCCCAGCGCTTCCGCCAGGGCGGTGCGCTGGCTGTCGGTGAGTACATAGGGCCCGCCGCCCGGCACGATGCCCGCGTTGTCGGCCGCCGTGCGCAATTCATCGACCAGGCTCCCGAGGGCCGCATAATCCAGCGACAGGTTCCCGAGATCCGGCAGCGACCATGCCGCGGCCTCGCCGAACACCCGGATCCCGATCCCGAAATGGCCGATCTGCAGGGTCGTCCCCCCGCTGGCGTCGGCATGGAGCGCATCGCCCGGCTTGAGGCTTCCGAGGATGCCGGCCATGGCCATGAGCGACTCCACGTTCTGCGGCGCGCTGGAAAGCTCCCCGCTGCCGAAGGCGTCGAAATCGATCCCGGCGAGGATGTCGAGGTAGCGCCCCATGTCTTCGGTCATGGCATAGCCGGCCCCGATCCCCAGTAGTTCCCAACCGAACGTCTGCTGCGCCAGCTCCCCGTTGTCGGCATCGTCGCCCGCCCACTCGGCACGGCCGAAGAAGCCGAACGCCGCGGGATTGTGCCATTGGGCGGAGGCATCGTTCACCGATGCCGCGTTCGCCCCGCCCATCCCGTTCGCCCGCGCCCCGGTGAACGCATATTCCTCCGCATGCGTCCAGCCCACCATGCTGGCTGCACCGCACACGATGAGGACCAACTTGCCGCCATGCTTCCTTCCCATACTGGCTCCTTATTTTTTAACGAGGCGCTCCATCATCCCTGCTTGCGCGGATTGGGTTTCCACCAAGGTCTCTTCCGGTCAAGCGGGGCTTGTTCGGGATAGGTTGCGCCCAGATCTTCGACCAGCCGCTGGAAGTCCGGGCTGTCGTAGAGCAGCGTACGCGCGGTTTGCTCCAGCTCCCGCACCACATCCTTGTGCAGCACAAAGGAGGTCGGGAGGCTGAGCAGCTGTTTCATCATGTTCGGATCCTTGACCTTCATGAAGTCGAGTTCGATCTGGTAAAGGAGGATCTTTTCCTGACCTTCCAGGCGGGGCTTGAGACTGCGGATCAGACGGCGCGTGTCGACCAGCGTGTCCTCGGAATAGCGTTCCATGGTGCGGTAGCCGGCGGCCTTCGCAACCGTCCTGTTGCCGGGTGGCCCCGGCTCCTTGTCCCAGTTGGTTTCGGGATGCACAAAGGAGTTTACCGAGATCAGCACCACTTTCTTCACGACGCCCTTTTCGCCGACCTGGGAGAGCAGCTCGGGATTGGCCTGGAGAATGTCGCTGATGTCCAGATAGGAGCGCAACCCCAGGTTGTCGGAGGCACTCCCATCAACCAGATGGATATAGGGGGAATTGGTTGAGGTGGTGTAGAGGGACATGCGCCTGTCCTGGACCCGGACAGCATCCTCCTCCGCATTGTTGTAGGTGCGTTGAAGCCACTTGGGGAGATCGACGGGATACCGCCCCGCGTAATTGCAGATCGTGATGGGCGACAGGACCCCGGGAACGGCCGACGATGCCGCGACTGCGCGGGCGATGGGGTAGGAGCCGACGTCGGAGGACATGATATCGAAGACCTCCTGGTTGAACGACAGCCGGTTCCCGGTAGAAAGATCGGTGGTGTTGATGATGACGAGCGGGGTGTTGTTGGTCAAAAGGTCGTTGAAGCGGGCGCCCTTGAACAGGATGCCGTCGTAGTATTCCGCCGCCAGGTCGGAGACGCTGTAGGTGGACGACGCCAGGGCAGGCCAGTTCAGCGGATTAAGCGCCTTCCATACCAGTATGCCCTGGACATTGCGGTGGAGGAAGGCCGGCTCGAAAACCTCGAAGATCCTGTCGCCATAGAGCGCATAGGCCGCCGAGGTGAAGCTTCCGCCGGAGACCGACGATATCACATCGACTTCGTCGAGCAGGCGCCGGGCTTGCCCATCGACCGGATAGGTCGTATCCCGCAACGCCTCGAGCAGGCCGTAGGAAAACGACGCGGCGCGTGTCCCGCCGCCGGAGAAGGCCATGAGGAAGATGATCTCGTCGGAATTGTTTTCGCGCGAGTGGTTGCGAAGGTAGTAGCCCGCACTGCTATTGGCCGTTTTCGGCGCATTGACCGGATAGTGGGCACATCCGGCCAGGAGGGCCAGCAGGGGTACGCAGGCGGACACAACCCAACAGCTCTTCATGGTGGCTTCCTCAGGTTATCGACGTGCGGATAGCGTATCTTCTTTCCGCCGCGTCGTCTACTTCATTGAATTCCGGAGAGGGCACACGTTCCCCGGCGGATTAAAATTCGCTGCCGAAGGAGAAATAGACGGCCTGGTAGCCCCCGTCGGCGAAGCCGTAGGTCAGGAAGAGCGGCCCGACACCCAGATCGGCTCCGATGCCGACCGTGGCGCCATAGCGGAGATCGGAATCGATATTGTCCTCCCATACATTGCCGGTATCGAACCGCGTCAGCGTATAGATGCCGCGGCCGAGCTGGGACGGCAGTGCCTTCAACCGGTAGCGGTAGCC
>QKAU01000080.1 GCA_003246265.1 Kiritimatiellales bacterium
CGCGGCGTCGCATGTTCACACTTTCGTGCATTGACAATGATTCTCGACTGCAGCCTCCCGTAGGAGTCTGGGCAGTGTCTCAGTCCCAGTGTTGCTGATCGTCCTCTCAGACCAACTACCCGTAAGCCTTGGTGAGCCGTTACCCCACCAACTAGCTGATAGGATATGGGCTTATCCCTAAGCGACAGGATCCGAAGATTCCCCGCCTTTAAAGAGGCCTCCATGCGGAGGCTGATCACATCCGGCATTAATCACCGTTTCCGGTGGCTATTCCGAACTTAGGGGCAAATTACCCATATATTACTAACCCGTTCGCCGCTCTCATGCCGTGGTTCTCTCCCGAAAGATTGAACCAAGGCAATCCCGCTCGACTTGCATGCCTAATCCACGCCGCCAACGTTCGTTCTGAGCCAGGATCAAACTCTCCATCAAAAATTAATTAAAATGGTGTTTAAATCCTGATATTTCGTTCGCTGTTTAAAACCTAATCGCAACCGGCTCGCGCCGGTTGGATCGACGGTTTCAAAGCATTGGCTTTAACAAACCGCACCACTTCTGATTCGAAGCGATGCTTGCTGTCATTTCCTATGAGTCATTCTGATTTCAAAGAACAAAAAGGCTTCAACATTCACAGCCACGTTCAGCGGCTTTCCCGTTGAAGCGGCGGATAAACTACCAAACATGTTGGTTGAGTCAACCGCTTTTTTGACGAAAAATTTTTGAAGAACACCTGCCCGCTCTGGTCAACCCCGGAGGGCCTCCCATGGTTCGGGCAAGGCGGGCTATAGTAGCGATCGGCACTCGCCGATCAACCCGAAAGTTCAACAATTTTTCAACTGGTCAAAGATCATGTTCACCGCCCGGGGGCGGCCCCTTGCCGAGGCCGGATCCGCATGTTGCAGCGGCCGGCTCCTTGCTGGACAAGGCGGGTCATAGTAGCGATCGGCTTCCGTCGATCAACCCGAAAATCAATTTATTTTTACTTTCGTAAAAAAGAACAAATTCATTGTTGCCCTTTCGGCAACCCGCCGTTCATCGCAATCGCCTCGAATGCGGCAGATGTTTCGTGAACAGGGGGACGGATAGTAGCCAGATTCGGCTTAGCCGCAACCGTTTTTTCCACTTATTTTCACGGCCTTCCACAACTCGCTAGCAGGATGCCTATTGCGAAAGGAAAAATAGGGGTTTCAATCCAGGCAATCGGCCGGAAAAAGCAGGGAAACGGCCCATGCCCTGCAATCCACCACCCATGCTTGCCCATGCGCCCGCGCACCACCTGAGCAAAAAAAATATTGTTCCATCATGGCAAGCGCCGCCGAATGAGCGGAAGGGAAGAAATGTCCGCTCTGAACGGTGTTCCGAAGCTATGGCTGATCGCCGACAGGAACGTCTTGCGCCGCCCCGTCATTGCGGGGCTTTCCACCCAGCAAAACCACTACTGCTTCCTGGACCTGCTCCAACTCGGTTAGCTTGAGCTCGGGATCGACGACCACAAGGCTTTCGTTCGTCTTCCGATGTTCGTAGACGCGCAGCTTTCGCCCATCCTCGGCGGTCTGCACATCACGCTCCACCAGGATCTTCTTGCGCTCGAGCATCACGGCGAGGATGAACACTGCATTGAGGTCCGCTTCGTCCTCCTTCGCAATCAGCCTGCGCAGGAGCGACTCGGCGTTTTCCTTCTTCACGGCCTCCTCGGCAGGAGGTGGCGGCACAATGAAAATCGTCTTCCACGAGCTCAATCCCGGACCCGCCTTATCCCAGCAGGACAGGCAGAAATCCTGGCGCATGTACTCCCCTTCGTTGAACGACAGCTTCGAATAGAGGCCCTCCTGGTCGGCAAACGCCTTGCCGCAGGCGCAACAGGCGTCGGAACACTTCCGCACGCTCCAGTTCTCAACATTCTCCCTGCCCATGCGAATCCTTTGAATCGCGGCCACGCCCCGAGGCTATGTAGCCGACTGCTTGTCCCAAATAAGATGGCGCTGCTGCCAGAAATAGACGACACCGCTCCAGGCCGTCAACAATGCCGACCCCAACCCCAGCCACCATGCGAATGCGCTGCCGGGCACGGGTAGCCAGTCCGACTCCAGGACCAGACCCATGAAGTAGAGGCAGATCGTTGCCATCTGGACCGTCGTCTTCACCTTGCCCCACATGCCGGCCGGCATCACGATCCCTTTTTCGATCATCAGCAGCCGCATTCCCGTCACCATGAATTCGCGCGCGATGATCATCACCACCATCCATGCCGACAGGCTGCCGAGCTCCACAAACCCGATGAACGCCGCGCAGACCAGGACCTTGTCGGCCAGCGGATCCATCAGCTTGCCGAACGACGTTACGCCAAAGAAGTTGCGGGCAAGATACCCGTCCAGCGCATCGGTAACGCTCGCAAGGGCGAAGATCGCCAAGGCAATGATGCGGGCGTAGGGAAAATCGATCGACATGCAGACCATCATGACCGCGGTCATCCAGAACCGGCTGACGGTTAGATGGTTGGGAAGGCTTTTCACGGAGTGCCCCTCTTCTCCACCGCTACCTCGCCGGGCCGGGCGAGGTAGGCATCCGGCACGCCCTCGGCAATAACCCCCTGCGATACGGAAGCGGCACCTCCAGCAGGGGCGGGAGAGCCCTCCTTGTCCTCCGAACACTGCGTGGCGCTGAGCACCACGATACCGATCAAGAGGATGCCGCCGGCAACGGCCGCCACCAGTTTGGGCGAAAGACTGGCCACCGAAATCTTCGCGATCGCCTTGTTGACATCGCCGAAGATATGGCCCGCCACCTTGCCTACAGGCTTTGGCGTAGGCTTGATCACCGGCTCCGCCGCCGTGCCATCCGTCTTGGCCAGGTTCTGGCGCACTTCGTCGGAAAGATGGTTCTTGCCCTTGGGTGCATGCTGGGCGTCGTATTCCTCGACCAGCTGCCGCGCATCCAGCCCCAGATACTGCGCATACATCTTGATGAAGCTCTTGGCGTAGACCGGGGCCGACAGGACGCCGAAATCGTCGGCCTCCATGGCCTCGATGAACTTGGCCAGGATCTTGGTTGCCCGCCCCGCCTCGGAGACGGTCACCCCCTTGGCCTGGCGCGCCGCCTCGAGCCGCTGCCCGATCGTGCCGATATTCAATCTAGTCTGTTCCATCATCTTCGCCTCCCGTGTTCTTGGGAATCTCACCATCCAGGTCGATCAGGATCTCGCGCGGCCCTGCGCCGTCCGGCGGGCCCACGATGCCGCGCTCCTCTAGCAGGTCCATCACCCTCGCCGCGCGGGTGTAGCCGATGCGCAACCGCCGCTGCAGCGACGAGGTGGATGCCCGCTTCGTCTGGCGGATCACTTCGATCGCCTGCTCGACGACTTCGTCGTCCTCGCCACTGTCCATGTCGGGCAGGTCGGCCGACGGTTTTTCGATCTTGTCGTGGATTTCGCTGATGAATTCCGGCTGGCTCTGACCCTTCCAGAACTGGGTGATGCGGTCGATCTCCGCATCGCTGGTAAAGGCGCCCTGCGCGCGGATCAGCTTGTCCGAACCTGGAGGAAGCACCAGCATGTCCCCGCGCCCCAGAAGCGTGTCGGCCCCCATGCGGTCGAGGATGGTACGGCTGTCCACCTTCTGCGCCACCTTGAACGCAATGCGCACCGGGAAGTTGGCCTTGATGGTCCCGGTGATCACCTTCACGTCGGGCCGCTGCGTGGCGAGGATCATATGGATGCCGGCCGCGCGCGACTTGGCGGCGAGCCGGGCAATGCCCGCCTCGATCTCGGCCTGGGCGACCGCCATCAGGTCGGCCAGCTCGTCGATCACGATCACGATGTAGGGCAACTTGTCGGGAATCTGCTCCCGTTTCCGGTCCGGATCCTCCACCTCCTCATCGCCGAAGAGCTCCGCCTGCTTCTGGATCACGCGCGCATTGAATCCGGGCAGATCCCTCACCCCGGATTGGCGGAACCACTTGAAGCGGCGCTCCATCTCGTCGATTGCCCAGCGCAGGCCCAGCGCCACCTTCTTGGCATTGGTGATCACCGGCACTACGAGGTGCGGCAGGTTGTTGTACTGGTGGAATTCGACCGTCTTCGGGTCGACCAGGATCAGGCGCATTTCGTCGGGCGTGTGCTTCATCAGCAGGCCGGCCAGGATCGCATTCATGCAGACCGACTTGCCTGCGCCGGTTGCGCCCGCAATCAGCAGGTGCGGCATCTTGGTGAGATCGTAGATCATGCTCTTGCCGCTCACATCCTTGCCCAGCACCAGCGGAAGGGCGTGGCGCCCCCGCTGGAAATCGCCGCTCTCGACCAGGTCGCGGAAGAAGACGGCTGCACGGGCCGAGTTCGGCACCTCGACACCGCACACCCCCTTGCCGGGGATCGGCGCCTGGATGCGGATGCTTTCGGCGTGCATCTTCAGCGCGATGTTGTCCTGGAGCGCCTTGATCTTTTCGACGCGCACCCCGGCGGCGGGCAGGATTTCGTAGCAGGTGACCACCGGTCCCTGCTGGACCCCGGTCACCTTGGCCTCGACGCCAAACTCTTCGAGCGTGCTCTGGAGGATCTCCGCCGTCTCGGCGATTTCGTCCGAACTCATGCCCTTGCCCTGGGGCACGGGCGGATCGAGCAGCGTCAGCGGCGGCAGGTTGTAGACGGCGTGCGGTTCGCGCTCCGTGAAGGCTGCGAAATCGCCCTCGTCGACCTCGGCCTTGGCCTTGGCCTCCTTCTTGGGCTTTGGCTTTTCGGCAACTGCGGGCTCCGGCTCGGACTTCTTCTTCTCCTCTTCCCGCCGCTGGTCTTCGACCATCTGCCGGATATCCACCTCCGGTGCCGCCGCAATTTCGGCCATTTCGGCCGCAGGGGCCATTTTGCGCTCGCGCCGCGGCCTCTTCGGCTTGGTCTCCCCGCTGGGCGCCTCGGCGGTCGGCTCCTCCACCTTCAGGCGCTTGATCCAGCCCCATAGCTGCTTGGCGAGGTCCACCAGATGCAGGTCAAGCATGCGGACCACGGATACAACCAGCAATACCGTCAGTACGATGCCTGCACCGGCCATCCCGATCCAGTGGCCAAGGGTGCGCTGCGCGAGCACTTCGCCCAGCAAGCCGCCCGCGCTCCCGACATTGAGCCTGTCGACCAGCCCCAACCAGACCTGCTCGTTCATGTCTACTAGACCCGCCAGGCAGGGCAGCCCCAGCAGGAACCAGAGGAAGCGGGGATAGAGCTTCTGCCCGGAACGCATGACGGTCATGACGCCGATCCACAGGACGCAGAATGGAACCACGAAGCCCGCAACGCCGAAATACATGTACGCCACATAGGCCATGCGCGCCCCGAACAGGCCGATCCAGTTGCTTTCCCAGTCCGGCTGGTTGGAAAAGGTCGCAATCTGCTCCGGTCGGTAGGAAAGAATGCCCAGCAGGAGCATCAGTCCAACGGTGCAGGTAAGGATGCCTTCGATCTCGCGCCAGCCCGAGCGGACCGGCTCCTCTGCCTGTGTTTTCGCCATTGCGGGAATATAGGCGAATCCCTTCCGGCAAATCAAAGTGAATTCCAAGGTTTGGGATCGGACTGGCCGTATTTGGAATGATTCCGACAAGCCCTTCGCTACGACTGCCCCCCCGAGGAAGCATGGCGGCAATCCCCCACCAGACAGGGGAAGCTACCCCGCCCTGGCGCAGCCCAACCGGGTCCGGTAGAAAGACAGCTCGGCCATGGAGGCCTTGATATCGAACAGTGCGTCATGGGCACTGACCCCGCCCACCGCGCCGCATGGACAATGTGCGTCGAGCAAGGCAGCATCCGTCTTGTCGAACGGCTCTCCGCCACATGCATCCACCCACTGGATCTTCAAGGACGATACGTCCATCAGGCGATAATGCAATCGGCTGGACATCATGGGAAGGAATCTGCGCATGAGGAACCAATCGTTGTGCACGCTGTTGCCTGCAAGAATGGGCCGTCCGGACATCTCCTTGCAGGGCGTTCCACAATACTGGTCGAGCATAGCGACAATGCGCCGGTCCGCTTCCTCCACCACCACGGCTTCGTCCGAACGGCACCGCGCCACAAGCCCGGCGAGGTTTTCCTCGACCCAGGGGCTAATGCCATCCCCCTCCCCCAGCCTGATGCAGAGCTCGAGATCGGCGGAAGCCGGATGCATGCGGTTCAGCGCGGAATCGGTTACGATGACGGCTACCTGCAGGAGTCGGGCGCTGTCCAGGTCCAGCGAGGTAAACTCGGCATCGAACCAGACGTAGGCGGCGCTTCTTTTTGCGGCTTCGGACATGGACGGATTGAACCAGAAACGAAAACGGATGGACACGGTTTTATTCCGCATTCATCCGTTATCCATCCTCACCGAACTAGGCGTTGATCAGGTTGTAGGTATCGAGGGCAATGACCAGTTCCTCGTTGGTGTGGATCTTGAGCGCGGCAACCTTAGAATCTCCCGTCGAGAGAATCGTTTCATTGGCGTTGTTCCGCGCCTCGTCGACCTTGAGCCCCAGGAAGGAGAAGTTTTCCAGGATCTTCGCCCGCAGCATCGGGTTGTTTTCCCCGACCCCCGCAGTGAAGACGATGCCGTCCACGCCGTTCATGGCGGCCACGTAGGAACCGATGTACTTCTGGATGCTGTAGCAGAACATCTCGATGGCGTCGATGCACGCCTGGTCACCTTCCCCCGCCGACTTGACGATGTCGCGCATGTCGGACTTGCCGGAGATCGCCAGCAGTCCGCCCTGCTTGTTCATCATGGTGCTGACCTGGGCCGGCGTGAGCTCCTGCGACTCCATGATATGGAGCGGGATGTAGGGATCGAGCGCACCGGACCGCGTGCCCATGATGATGCCGTCGAGCGGCGTGAATCCCATGGAGGTGTCCACCGACTTCCCGTCCATGAACGCAGCCAGCGATCCTCCGTTCCCGAGGTGGCAGGTGATCAGCTTCAGCGCCTCCAGCGGCCTGCCAAGCGCTTCGGCGGCCTTCTTCGCCACATAGCCGTGGGATGTGCCGTGGAAGCCGTATTTGCGGATCTTGTAGTTCGTGTACTGGATGCGTGGAAGCGCGTAGAGATAGGCCTTCTTGGGCATCGACTGGTGGATGGCCGTATCGAAAACCGCCACCTGCGGCGTCGTCGGCAGCAGGGACTGCATCGCCTTGATGCCCATGAGGTTCGGCGGATTGTGCAGCGGTGCAAGCATCGAGTTGCGCTCGATCGCCTTCACCACCTCGCGGTCGATCAGGACCGAGCCCGTGAAATCCTCGCCACCATGCACCACGCGATGCCCCACCCCACTGAGCTCATCGAGGCTGGATAATACGCCGCGATCGCTGGCCACCAGCAATTTAAGGATTTCGTCGATCGCCGTCTTGTGGGTCGGCAGCTCGATATACTGCTTGTCCTTCTCCTCGCACCCGGCGCATTGGCGGGTGATGGTCGACCCGGCAATGCCGATGCGGTCGGCCTGTCCCTCGCACATGGCCGAAAAATAACGGGTCTGGTCGTCCACCTTGTAGAGCTTGAACTTGATCGAGGAGGAACCGGAATTGAGTACAAGGATCTTCATGGCGCGGGCTCCGGGGCTAGTTGTTGGCTTGCAGGGCAGTCAGCGCAACGGTTCCGACGATGTCCTCGACGTAGCAGCCACGGGAGAGGTCGTTGACCGGCTTGTTCAGCCCCTGCAGCACCGGGCCATAGGCTCCGGCACCGGCTAGCCGCTGGACCAGCTTGTAGCCGATGTTGGCCGCATTGAGGTCGGGGAAAACCAGGACGCGCGCTTCGCCGCCCACCGGACTGCCGGGCGCCTTCTTCCTGGCGACACCCGGTACGATCGCCGCATCGGCCTGCAGTTCTCCATCGATCACGATGCCCTTCCCTGCATGCTCCGACTCCACCTTCCGGCGGGCCAGTTCGACGGCCTTGACCACCTTGTCGACCATCTCGCTCTTGCCGGAGCCGTAGGTTGAATAGGACAGCAGCGCCACTTTGGGCGGAATATCGTAGTTCATGGCCGAAACGGCGCTGTCTACCGCGATATCGGCCAGCTGCTCGGCCGTCGGGTTCTCCACCAGTGCGCAATCGGAGAAAACGTAGGTCTTGCCGGCAACATCCATGATGAAGAAGCTCGAAACCGTGGCCCCCTTCTTCGCCGCCTTGATGATTTGCAGCGCGGGCCGGACCGTATCGGCGGTCGAATGGGCCGCCCCGGAGACCAGGCCATCGGCCTCCCCGGCATGCATGATCATCATGCCGAAATAGTTGACCTGCCTGACGGTCTCCCGCGCCTGATCGGCCGTCACACCCTTGGATTTGCGCAGTTCATAGAAGGCGGCGGCATATTCCTCCAGCTTGTCGGAGGTGTTGGGATCGATTACCCTGATCCCGTCCAGGCTCCATCCCTTGCCCGCGAAATATGCGGCAATATCCTCTGCGCATCCCAGCAGGGTGATCTTGGCGATCTGCTCGCTATTCAGAATGTGCGCCGCTTCCAGCACCCGTTCGTCGCCTCCTTCGGGCAACACGATGCTGCGCCGCTTAACCTTTGCCGCATCAATGATTTGCTGAATAAACGAACTACGTTCCATTGGCTTGTTTCCCCGTTTTGGCTGTTGCAGCCGGCCCCGTTTTTGCAAAAATCCACGCAAAGCTAACACCTCGGGAATTTTCCGCAACCCAATTCCTCGCCAATTATCCGGTGTTTCCACCTTTCAAGCCACGCGGTCCTGCACGAAAACCCCGAATCGCCCTCCCGACCGGAAAAACGCGCCGGACGAACCAAAAAAAACCCGCCGCCATCGCTGGCCGCGGGTTTTCGACAGGTGCCTGATCGTGCGCTACTCGGCGGCAGCCTCGACCACTTCGACTTCCACTTTGGGGGCGGTGATGGCGTCCACCCACTCGAGCAGCACCATTTCCGAACCGTCGGAAATGCGGCGCCCGAGCTTCAGGATGCGGGTATAGCCGCCGGCCCGTGCCGCAAAAGCGGGGGCAACGGCATCGAAAAGCGTCTTCACGGACTTCTCGTTCTTGAGGGTGGCGACCGCCTGGCGGCGGGCCGCCAAAGTCCCCTTCTTGCCCAGCGTGACCATCTTGTCGGCCAGGCTGCGGGCCGCCTTCGCCTTGGGAAGCGTGGTCTGGATGCGCTTGTTGTCGATCAAGGCGCAGACCAGGTTGGCAAGCAGTTCATTGCGATGCGCGCTGGTGCGACCCAGTTTTACGGTTTTCTTACGATGTCTCATGGTTCCGACCTCTGGATGGTTTCAAGGTTAGTCGTCGATGATGGAGCCCTTCAGCAGGTCCGGATCGAAGGTCATGCCCAGCGAAAGGCCCATCTCCTGGATCTTCGCCTTGATTTCGTTGAGCGACTTCTTGCCGAAATTGCGATACTTGAGCATTTCGGCCTCGGTCTTCTGCGCCAGCTCGCCAACGGTGGTGATGTTGGCGTTGTTGAGGCAATTGGCGGCGCGCACGCTCAGCTCGATCTCGTTCACGCTGATGTTGAGCTTCTTGCGCAGCTCTTCCTTCTCCATATCGATCTGCTTTTCGCTCTCCTCGAACTCGATCAGATCCTTGTCGTAGGAGACGAACACGTCGAGATGGTGGCGCAGGATCGCCGCGGACATCGTCAGCGCATCGTCGGGATTGACGCGGCCGTCGGTCCAGATTTCAATGATCAGCTTGTCGTAGTCCGTGCGGCGGCCGACGCGGGTGTTCTCCACCTCGTACTTTACGCGGCGGACCGGCGAGAAGAGGCAGTCGACCGGAATGACGCCGATCGCCTGGTCTTCCTCCTTGTTCTGCTCGGCGGGGCAGTAGCCGCGGCCGATGCGCACTTCGAGCTCGGCGTCGAAGATGGCGCCTTCGGAAAGGGTGCAAATGACGAAATCGGGATTGAGCACCTCGATGGTGTCGGGGGCCACGATGTCGGCGGCGGTCACTTCGCCCGGGCCTTCCACCTTGATCCGCACCGTCTGCGCATCGCGGGTATAGCTCTTGAAAAGCAACTGCTTGATGTTGAGGATGATGTCCGTCACGTCCTCCGTCACGCCCTTCAGGCTGCAGAATTCGTGCGGCGCCCCCTTGATCTTGATCGACGACACCGCCGCCCCTTCCAGCGAGGAGAGCAGAACGCGGCGCAGCGAGTTGCCCATGGTGCGGCCGTAGCCGGCTTCGAAGGGCTCTGCGTAGAACTTTCCGTAGTTTTCGGTTGAAGCGGCGTCGTCCTTGACGACCTGCTTCGGCATTTCGAAACGACCGAGTCGTGTGGCCATGGTATGTACCTCCCAGAACCGGGCGTTAACCGGCTCGTATGGTTTGAATACTTGCTGTCGGTGAAACTGGTGCTAGACGCGGCGGCGCTTGGGCGGGCGGCATCCGTTGTGCGGGATCGGCGTGGTATCCTTGATCGCCGTGACCGAAAGGCCGGCGGACTGGATGGCGCGGACGGCGGATTCGCGGCCGGCGCCCGGGCCCTGTACGCGGACTTCGACCTCGGTCATGCCGTGGCCGATCGCCGTACGGGCGGCATCCTGCGCGACCGTCGTTGCCGCAAAGGCCGTGCTCTTGCGCGAGCCCTTGAAGTTGCAGCGGCCGGCGCTGCTCCAGGAGACCACGTTGCCACGCATGTCGGTAATCGATACGATGGTGTTGTTGAAGGTGGTCTTGACGAACGCGATCCCGAACGGGACGTTCTTCGACCCCTTCTTGCGCTTGATGGGCTCGACCACCTCGTCCGCCAGCAGGTCGGCTGCGGTAGGCAGGCGCGACTTCTTCTCATCTGCGGGGGCTTCCGCGGGGGCGGCGGCCACGGGGGCCTTGACTTCTACTTCTTTGGTTTCTTCTGCCATGGGAAAGATCCTCGATGATTCAGCGGGTTACTTCGTTGCGGCCTTGGCGGCGGAACGCGCTTCCTTGCCGCGGATGACGCCGACGGTGCGCTTGGCGCCCTTGCGGGTACGCGCATTGGTCTTGGTCCGCTGTCCGCGCACCGGCAGGCCGCGGCGATGCCGCATCCCGCGATAGGAGCCGATCGAAATCAGGCGGCGGATGTTGGAGGCCACCTCGCGGCGCAGGTCGCCTTCGATCCGGTAGTCGCTCTGGAGCACCGCGACCAGATGCTGGATGTCCTCGTCGGTGAGGGCGTCGGCCTTCTTGGCCGGGTCGAGGTTGGCCTTGGCGCACACCTCCTTGGCGGTGGTGGGGCCGATGCCGTAGATGTAGCGGAGCGAATACTCCAGCTTCTTCCTTCCGGGAATGTCAATTCCGAGTACGCGTGGCATAGTTAAACTCCTTGGTTACCCTTGGCGCTGCTTGTGGCGCGGGTTCGTGCAGACCACCCGGATCACGCCCTTGCGCCGGATCACCTTGCATTGTTCACATATTCTCTTTACTGAAGTCCGTACTTTCATCGTCCTGCTCCTGGTCGATCACCAGACGCCCCTTCGACATGTCGTAGGGCGACATTTCAACCCTCACGCGCGCACCGGGTTGCGGCATCCGGCGACCCAAGTCGCCGCGCCCCGCAAACGCCGTGAAACGGTGCCCGTTCGGGAGTTCCGCGTCAAAAGCGTGTTTGTCTATCACGGATATCAAACAGGCGTCTAGTAAAATAGTTTCATTTTTCTCGCTCACGGCCCCTCTTCCGGAACGGTCAGGATCTCGGCCCGGCCCTGGCCGACGGCGACGGTGTGCTCGAAGTGGGCCGAGGGCTGGCGGTCCTGGGTGACCACCGTCCACCCGTCCTGAAGGGTTTCGGTCCGGTGGACCCCGAGATTGATCATCGGCTCGATCGCGAAGGTCATTCCGGCCTTGAGCACGGGCCCCCGGCCGGGCGGGCCGAAGTTCGGAATCTGCGGATCCTCGTGCAGCTCGCGCCCGATCCCGTGGCCGACGAACTCGCGTACCACCGAAAAGCCCGCCCCTTCGGCCACCACCTGGACCGCGTTGGAGATGTCGGAGAGCCGGTTTCCCTCCACCGCCTTGGCGATGGCGGCATCCAGGCACTCCTGCGTCACGTCGAGCAGGCGTCGCCACGCAGGATCGACCTCGCCCACCGCCACCGTCGTGGCCGTGTCGCCCACGAAGCCGTTGTAGACCAGGCCAAAGTCGATGCTCACCACATCGCCATTCCGGATGACGCGGCGGCCCGGTATGCCGTGGACCACTTCCTCGTTGATCGACGCGCAGATGTGGCCCGAGAACCCGTGGTAGCCGTAGAAGGCGCAGCGTCCACCCTCCTTGAGCGCCAGCTCGGCGGCATAGTCGTCGAGTTCCCGGGTGGTGACCCCCGGCGCGACCATCGCGGCCACCTTCTTCAGGATGGTCGCCGTCTTGCGCGCGCTGACGCGCATGGCTTCCAGTTCGGCTGGCTTCTTGACGATGATCACGGGGAAGGGATCCTGTTTCGGCGCGGAACGCGGAAGCGGTCCGGCTAGGCGTTGAGAATTTCCAGGGCGGAGGCGCAGGTCGTAGCGGGATCGACCGAGGCATCGACATCGCGCAGCAGGCCATGCTTCCGGTAGTACTCGATCAGCGGGGCCGTTTGCCGTTCGTAGACGGCCAGCCGGTTCAGGACGGTCTCCTCGCTGTCGTCGGGACGCTGGTAGAGGGCGGCGCCGTCATGGTCGCAGATACCCGCGGCTTTCGGCGGGACGTTGACCACATGGTAGACCGCGCCGCAGGTCTTGCAGGTGCGGCGGCCCGAAAGCCGCTCGACCAGGGTGGAGACGGGAACGGCCATGTTGATGACGTGCGAAAGGGAACCACCGATCTCCGCCAACAGGCGGTCGAGCCCTTCGGCCTGCTCCAGGGTGCGGGGAAACCCGTCGAACAGGAACCGGGCGGCAGGAGCCTCCCCGTCGATCCGTTCGCGGATGATTTCCAGGATCACGCCATCGGGAACCAGCTCGCCCTTGTCCATGAACCCCTTGGCCCGGAGGCCGACGGGGGTCCGGGCATGGATCGCAGCCCGCAGCATGTCGCCGGTGGAAACGTGGAGGTAGTCGGTCTTATCCTTCAGGGACTCGGCGAGCGTGCCTTTACCGGCACCGGGCGGGCCCAGCAGGATGATTGCGTTCATCGACGGCCCCGCATCTTGCCTTTCTTGAGGAAGCCGTCGTAGTGGCGCATCAGCAGGTGCGACTCGATCTGGCGCATCGTATCGAGCATGACACCCACGATGATCAGCAGGCTGGTCCCGCCGAAGAACGACGCCACGATCCAGTCCACGTTGAACTGCTTGTTCATGATGTTCGGCATCACGGCAATGGCCGTAAGGAACACCGCGCCGGCCAGGGTCAACCGGGTCATGGTCCGGTCAAGGAACTCGGCGGTGGGACGGCCCGGCCGGATACCGGGAATGTAGCCGCCGCGGCGCTTCAGGTCGTCGGCGATCTGGATGGGGTTGAACTGCGTGGCCACCCAGAAATAGGAGAAGAAGAGGATCATGATGCCGAACCAGAACATGTACCACCCGGAGGTGCCGAACGACATCGCCCACTCCTTGGCGGCCTGCCAAGGCAGCTTGCCCCCCACCATCGGGAAGATGGCGAGGATCGCCGAGGCGAAGATGATCGGCATGACGCCCGAATAGTTGACGCGCAGCGGCAGGTGCGAGGTGCCGCCCTGCATCATCTTGCGGCCCACCATGCGCTTCGCGAACTGCACCGGGATCTTCTGCTGCGCCTGCGTGATGGCGACGACGCCCAGGATGACGAAGAACATCAGGGCCAGCAGCAGCGCAACGTGGAACACCCCGATTTCGGCGATGCCGTCGACCGGCGTCAACTTGTCCACCAGCGTCTTCACCGCGAAGGGCAGGCGACTGATGATGTTCACGGTAATGATCAGTGAAATCCCGTTGCCGATGCCGCGGTCGGTGATCTGCTCGCCGATCCACATCAGCAGGAGCGATCCCGTCACCAGGCTGAGCATGGTAATCAGGGAGAAGCCGATGATGCTGTCGATCCTCACCACGTCGGCGGGTAGGCCGAAATAGCCTCCCGTCTTCAGGGCCACGGCCATGAAGATGCCCTGCACCGCGCAGATGAGCACCGTCAGGTAGCGGGTGTACTGCGTAATCTTCTGCCGCCCGACATCGCCTTCGCGGGCCAGCTTTTCGAGGTGGGGAATGACGGCGGTCATCAGCTGCAGGATGATCGACGCGCTGATGTAGGGCATGATGCCCAGCGTACCGATGGTGCACTGCAGCAGCGCGCCCCCACTGAACAGATCCATCATGCCGGTCAGCCCGCCCCCGCCGCCCATGCTCGCGACGAACTCCCGGATCCGCAATGCATCGACTCCGGGAAGCGGAACCGTGGCGATCAGGCGGCAGACGAAGATCAGGCCGAAGGTGAACAGGATCCGCTGCCGGAGTTCCGTAATCTTGAAGGTATTGACGAACGCGGAAAGCATGGCGGGGCGCCCCTTTCGTGGGTTAGACGATTTCGCAGGTGCCGCCGGCGGCCTCGATCTTCTGCTTGGCCGTGGCGGAGAAGGCGTTGGCCTTGACGGTCAGCTTCTTCTCCACGGCGCCGTTACCGAGGATCTTGACGCCGTCGAACCGCCCGTTGGCCAGGCCCTTCTCCCGCAGCAGCGCAATCGTCACTTCGGTCCCGTCTTCGAAGGTGTTCAGCGCCGCGAGGTTGATCGGCAGGATCTCCTTGGCGTTGTAGTTCTTGAATCCGCGCTTGGGCAGCTTGCGGACCAGCGGCATCTGTCCGCCTTCGAACAGCGGCTTGTGCTTGTGGCCTGTGCGCGCATACTGGCCCTTGTGGCCCCGGCCGGCGGTCTTGCCCTTGCCCGACGCGCGGCCGCGCCCGACGCGGATCTTGCGGTGGCTGGAACCCTCCGCTCCCTTTAGTGAATGCAAATCCATGGTTGGAATCCCCTTCTGCGGCTAGCCCTTGCGGAGGGCCAGGGCCGACTCCTTGGAGCGGAGCTGCCCCAACGCCTTGAGCGTTGCCTTGGTTACGTTGAGATGGTTGTTGGAACCGAGCGATTTCGCCAGCACGTCGCGGACCCCGGCCAGCTCGAGCACGGCGCGGCACGGGCCGCCCGCAATGATGCCGGTACCTTCCGACGCGGGGCGGATCAGGACCTGCGCACCGCTGAACTTGCCGAGGGCGTCATGCGGAAGCGTCGTTCCGCGCATGGTGACGGTTTCCAGGTTGCGCTTGGCAACGTCGCCGGCCTTGCGGATCGCTTCCGAGACTTCGGCCGCCTTGCCGAGGCCGTAGCCGACGCGGCCCTTGCGGTCGCCAACCACGACGAGCGCGCCGAAGCTGAAGCGACGGCCACCCTTGACCACCTTCGAGTTGCGGCTGATGTGGACCACGCGTTCCTCGAACTCCGGCTTTTCGCGGACCTCCGACTGCTGGTCGTCGCGCTGCCTGCGCCCACGGCCCCCATCGCGGCGGCCCCTGCGTTCTGTACGTTCTTCTGCCATGTGGGAAGCTCCTTGCCTAGAATTTGAGTCCCGCTGCGCGGGCGCTGTCCGCGAGCGACTTGAGGTTGCTGCCGAAGGTGAAGCCGCCGCGGTCGAAGACCACGGTCTCGATCCCCTTGCCCTTGGCGAGTTCGGCGGCCTTGGTGCCGAGCGCCTTCGCGGCCTCGGCGTTCTTGCCCTCCGAGGCGACCCCGCAAAGCGTCACGCGGGCTTCGTCGTCGATGAACTGCACCTCGAGGCGCTTGTTGGAGCGGAACACCGCCATGCGCGGGCGCGCGGCCGTTCCGCTGACCTTGTTGCGTACGCGGTAATGGCGACGCGTCCTTAGATCCTTCTTGCTCTGCATGCTCATGGTTATGCCACCGCCTTGCCTTCCTTGCGGCGCACACGCTCGTTGGAGTAGCGGACGCCCTTGCCCTTGTACGGTTCCGCCGGCGCGTAGTCGCGGATGCGTGCCGCCACTTCGCCGACCAGCTGCTTGTCGATCCCTTCGACGGAGACGTTGGTGCCGCCCTGGACATCGACCTTGATCCCCTCGGGGATCGCATAGTTGATGTCGTGCGAATAGCCCAGGGTAAGGACGATCGCGTTGCCCTTCATCTGCGCCTTGTAGCCGACGCCTTCGATCACCAGGTCCTTGCGGTAGCCCTGCGTCACGCCGAGGATCATGTTGTTGACCAGGCTGCGGACCGTGCCGAACATGGCCTTGCCGAACTTCGACGCGTCCTTGCGGGACACGACGACGGCACCGTCCTCGACGGCCACGCCGATGCACGCGGGCGCGGTGTACTTGCTCTCGCCCTTGGCGCCCTTGACGGCGACGGTCTGGCCCTTCACCTCAACGGTGACGCCGGCGGGAACTGCGATGGGTTGCTTGCCTATTCTTGACATACCTAAACTCCAGCCTTCCTACCAGATGTAGCAGAGGACTTCGCCCCCCACCTTTTTTTGCCTGGCTTCGTTGTCGGTCATGATGCCTGACGACGTGCTCACGATGGCCAGGCCGATCCCGCCGAGCACGCGCGGCAGTTCGCCGGCGTTCACATACTTGCGGCAGCTTGGCTTGCTGATGCGGCGCAGCCCCTGGATGACCGGTTCGCGCTCGACCGTGTACTTCAGGAAGACATTGAGCACGCTCTTGCCCCCGTCGTTCTCCACGGTGTAATCCTTGATGAAACCTTCGGCCTTCAGGATGCGGGCGATCTCGTTCTTCATCTTCGAGTGCGGCATCCGGACGACCTTCTTCTCCGCCTGGTTCGCATTGCGAATGCGGGTCAACATGTCGGCGATCGGATCTGATAAAACCATTGTACCCTACTTCCTATTTAGCGGTTGCGAACGGCATGCCCATCATGGAGAGCAGCTCCTTGGCCTCGCCGTCGTTCTTGGCGGAGGTCACGAAGGTGATGTCCATCCCGTGCGTCTTCTTCACCTTGTCCGGATCGATTTCCGGGAAGACGGTCTGTTCGCGCAGGCCCATCGTGTAGTTGCCCTGCCCGTCGAACGACTGGCCGGGGATGCCGCGGAAGTCGCGGATGCGCGGCAGCGCCACGTTGACCAGGCGGTCCATGAATTCGTACATCCGGTCATTGCGCAGCGTAATGCGCGCGCCGATCGGCATTCCTTCACGCAACTTGAAGTTCGATACGCTCTTCTTCGCCTTGGTGATCACGGCCTTCTGGCCGGTGATCTTGCCGAGGTCGTCGGCCAGCGCCGTCAGGGTGTCGCGGTCATGGTTGAGCGACACGCAGATGTTGAGCACGATCTTCTTGAGTGCGGGAACCTGCATTTTATTGGCGTAGCCCTGGCTCTTCATGAGCTGGGGGACCACGACGTCCTTGTACTTCTTCTTCAGTGTTGGGGCCATATGCACCCTCCTCCAAAAATTACGGTTCCAATGGGCTGGAACGTTTAACGGGAAACCTTCACGTTGGAAATCGCGACGGTTGCTTCCCGCTCCACGATCCCGCCCTGCGGATTGTCCTGCGACTTCCGCATGTGCTTCTTGACCAAATTAACGCCTTCGACCAGGACGCGCCCCGACGCCGGGTCCACCTGGAGGACCTTGCCGGACTTGCCCTTGTCGTCGCCGGCGATCACCTCTACGGTATCGCCCTTCTTGATGCGGCATTTCAGCTTGCTCATTCCTTCAAACTCCTTCCCGCCCTAGAGCACTTCCGGGGCGAGCGACACGACCTTCATGAAGTCGTTGTCGCGCAGCTCGCGGGCCACCGGCCCGAAGATGCGCGTGCCGCGCGGGTTCTTGTTGTCGTCGATTATCACGGCCGCGTTCCCATCGAAACGCAGGCAGGAGCCGTCGGCCCGGCGGATGGTGCTCTTGGTGCGCACCACCACGGCCTTGACCACCTCGCCCTTCTTCACAACCCCGTTGGGCTGCGCTTCCTTGACGCTGACGCGGATGATATCCCCGACGCGCGCCACCTTGCTCTTGGTGCCGAGCACGCGGATGCACATGACGCTGCGTGCGCCCGAATTGTCCGCCACCTTTAAACGTGTCTGTTCCCGAATCATCGTTGCACCTTATTTCACTGCTTCCGAAACGACATCGACCAGGCGCCAGCGCTTCAGCTTGCTCAGCGGGCGGGTCTCCATCACGCGGACGACGTCGCCAACCTTCGCGCGGTTCTCCTCGTCGTGCGCATGGACCTTCTTCGATACGCGGATTTCCTTGCCGTAGAGCGGGTGGCGAACGCGGCGCTCGACGAGGACCACGATGGTCTTGTCGGCACGGTCGCTGATCACGCGCCCTTCGCGCACCTTCCTCAAATGCCTTTTCTCTTCCATGCGCCCTACCCTTCAACTTTCTTGCTGTTCTGGATGGTCCTGATGCGCGCAACGGTCCGGCGCAGCTCCTTGATGCGCGCCGGGTTCTCCAGCTGCCCGGACACCTGCTGGAGCTTCAGGTTGAACTGCTCCTTCTTGATGTCAACGAGCTGCTGGCCGAGCTCTTCCATCGTCATTTCTTTCAAGTCCTTGACCTTCATCTTGCACCTTGTCCTTTAGTCGTGGGCGTGCCGCTGCACGAAACGCGCGCGGACCGGCAGCTTGGTGGCCGCCAGGCGCATGCACTCCTTGGCCAGCGCCTCGGTTACACCGTCCATTTCGAAGAGCATGGTTCCGGGCTTCACGACGGACACCCAGGTGTCCACGGCGCCCTTGCCCTTGCCCATGCGCACTTCCAGCGGCTTCTTGGTGATCGGCTTGCAGGGGAAGATGCGGATCCAGAGCTTCCCTTTGCGCTTCATCGCGCGGTTGGCGGCCACGCGGCACGCCTCGATCTGGATATTGGTCACCCAGCCGCGTTCCAGCGCCTGGAGGCCGTATTCGCCGTAGGCAAGCTTGTTGCCCGCCTGGGCGAGGCCGCGGCGCGATCCGCGCTGGACCTTCCTGTACTTCACTCGTTTCGGCATCAATGGCATGGCTCAAACTCCTAGGCTTTTGATTCGGGCTCGCGGCAGATCCACACCTTGATGCCGATGAGGCCGGCCACGGTGTGGGCTTCCGCCGTTCCGTAGTCGATGTCGGCGCGCAGCGTGTGCAGCGGGATCTTGCCTTCCTTGTAGCTCTCGGTCCGGGCGATTTCCGCCCCGCCCAGGCGGCCGCCGACCTGGATCTTGATCCCCAGGCCGCCGTTGTCCATCGCGAGCTGCATCGCGCGCTTCATGGCGCGGCGGTGGGAGACGCGGCGTTCGAGCTGCATGGCGATGTTCGCCGCCACCAGGGTGGCGTCGAGGTCCGGCTTCTTCACCTCGGCGATCTCGATGTAGATCTCCTTCTTGGTGAGCTTCGCCAGCACTTCGCGCAGCTTGTCGATGTCCTCGCCCTTGCGGCCGATGACCAGGCCGGGGCGCGCGGTCTTGATCGTGACGCGGATGCGGTTCGCATAGCGCTCGATGTAGATGTCCGATACCGCGGCGTCCTTCAGCCGTTCGGCCACGATGCCGCGCACGTCGACGTCCTCCTTCAGCAGGGAGCCGAAGTCGCGTTTCTCCGCATACCAGCGCGAACGCCAGTCCTTATTCAGGGCGAGCCTGAGTCCAATAGGATTTACTTTCTGTCCCAAAGCGGTCTCCTTTCGCCAACTAGGCGTTGTCCGACAATACGATGGTTACGTGGCTGGTCTTCTTCTGGATCGGACTGGCCATGCCCCGGGCGCGCGGGCGGAACCGCCTCATCATCGGCCCGCCATCCACGATGGCGTTCTTCACGAAAAGGCTGTCGGCCGACAGCCCTTCGTTGTTTTCGGCATTGGCAATCGCCGACTTGAGCGTCTTGCCGATGTGCAGCGCCGCCTTGCGGGCGTTGAACTCGGTGATGCGCAACGCCTCGGCGACGGGCAACCCCTTGATGGCGTTGGCCAGGTCGCGCGCCTTGGTGGGCGACATCCTCACATACTTGGTTGTTGCTGACACTTCCATGGTGTTTTTCTCTCGCAGTTAGTCCACGGGAACAAAGGGCGGACAGTCTATGCAATTGCTTTTCAAAATCCAGTACTTCCTCTCAAAAAAAGCACTAGCCCTTGTCCGTCGCCATGCCGTGGGTTTTGAAGGCGCGCGTCGGTGAAAACTCGCCGAGCTTGTGGCCGACCATGTTTTCCGTCACGAAGACGGGGACGAACACCTTGCCGTTGTGCACGTTGAAGGTGTGGCCCACGAACTCGGGCACGATCACCGTGCCGCGCGCCCAGGTCTTGATCGGCGCCTTGCGGCCGGCCTCTTCCAGCTTGCGGACCTTCTTGATCAGCTTGCCGTCTACATAGGGTCCTTTTCTGAGTGAGCGTGCCATGGCTATTTCTTCCTCCGTTCAACGATGTACTTGTTGGACGCCTTCTTCTTGTTGCGCGTCCGCTTGCCCTTGGCCAGCAGGCCCCAGGGGGACTGCGGATGGCCGCCGCCGGAGGTGCGGCCCTCGCCGCCGCCCATCGGGTGGTCCACCGGGTTCATCGCCACGCCGCGCACGGTCGGGCGGATGCCCAGCCAGCGCTTGCGCCCGGCCTTGCCCATCTGGATGTTGTTGTGCTCGACGTTGCCCACGCGGCCGATCGTCGCCAGGCAGTTGGTCCGCACCAGGCGGATTTCGCCGGACGGCATCTTGATGTGGGCGAAGTCGTCCTCGCGCGACATCAGCTGGGCCGAGGTGCCCGCGGAGCGGACCATCTGCCCGCCCTGGCCGGCAATCAGCTCGATGTTGTGGACCGCCATGCCGACCGGGATCCGGCCGAGCGGCAGCGCATTGCCCAGCGCGGGCTCGGCATTCGGCCCGGATTCGACGGTGGTGCCCACTTCCAGGCCCGCGGGGGCGAGGATGTAGCGTTTTTCGCCGTCGGCGTAGTGCAGCAGCGCGATGCGCGCCGAACGGTTGGGATCGTACTCGATCGCGGCGACCTTGGCGGGAATGCCGAACTTGTCGCGCTTGAAGTCGATCACGCGGTAGCGGCGCTTGTGGCCGCCGCCGCGATGGCGGATCGAGATGCGCCCGGCGCTGTTGCGCCCGGCCTTGCTCTTCTTCGCCTTGACCAGCGAACGCTCGGGCTTGCCCTTGGTGATCTCCGCGAAGTCGGACAGCACCATGTGCCGGCGGCTGGGTGTGGTGGGTTTGTGGCTTTTCAAAGGCATTGCGGTTGCTCCTTAGATCAGGTTGATGCTCTCGCCCTCTTGCAAGGTGACCACCGCACGCTTCCAATCGGAGGTGGTCCCGAAATGAGCCGTGCGCTGACGCTTCTTCTTGCCTTTTCGGCACATCGTATTGACGGCCATAACACGGACACTGAAGAGCTCTTCCACGG
This sequence comes from Kiritimatiellales bacterium, assembly GCA_003246265.1. Taxonomy (GTDB): domain Bacteria; phylum Verrucomicrobiota; class Kiritimatiellia; order Kiritimatiellales; family Pontiellaceae; genus Pontiella. The sequence goes on from QKAU01000080.1 coordinate 21,239, forward strand.
CTCGCTTGATCTCCATCTTGTTGGCGTTCTTGGATACGCGGAACAAGTACTTGTTCTGGTCCTCGGCGAGGCGCGTGCCCTTTTCGGTCAACAAAACGCGTTTGACTACATCGGCTGAATTTTTCATTGCATCGGCTCCTTTTAGGCCAGGCGCGCTTCAAGCGCCTGCATGCCCGCCTTGGTCGCTACCACGTTCTTGTGGCGCAGGATCTGGTAGGTATTGACCAGTTTCGCCGTCGCCAGCTCGACGCGCGGAAGGTTCCGCGATGCGAGCAGCAGGTTTTCGCTGGCCTCGTCCACGATGAAGAGGCCGCCCCGGTCGAGACCGAGGTTCTTCAGGATGGCCGCGAACTCCCGGGTCTTGGGGACGGCGAGGGCCAACTCGTCGATGACCGTCAGCTCGCCCTGGTCGACCTTGGCGCTGAAGGCGCGCTGGAAGGCGAGCTTGGCCACCTTCTTCGGCATCTTCTTCGCATAGCTGCGCGGATGCGGCCCATGGGCCACTGCGCCGCCGCGCCATACGGGCGACTGCTTGTAGCCGGCGCGGGCGCGGCCGAGGCCCTTCTGCTTCCAGGGCTTCTTGCCGCTGCCGTTGACGAACGACTTGCTCAGGGTGGAGGCGGTGCCGGCACGCTGGTTCGCGCCATAGGTCACGACCGCCTGGTGCACGGCGGGTCCGCCCTTGTCGAGTACGAGGAGGCTGTCCGCAACTTCGTAGTCGCCGACGCTGTCTCCCTTGCTGTTTTTCAAAGGTACTTTGCTCATGGTCTCCTCGCCTACCGCTTCTTGAGCGCTTCCTTGATGGTTACGATGTCGCCGTTCGCGCCCGGGATCGATCCCTTGACCAGGATCAGGTTCTCGTCGGCGCGGACCTGGATCACCTTCAGGTTCTGGGTGGTAACCCGGTTGCCGCCCATGTGGCCGGGCATCTTCTTGCCCTTGAACGTACGGCCCGGGTGCTCCTTCATGCCGATCGAGCCGGTACGGCGGACCCAGCCGCCGCCGTGCGATGCGCGGCCGCCGCCGAAATCGTAGCGCTTGACCACGCCCTGGAAGCCGCGACCCTTGCCCTTGGAGACGACATCGACATAGCCGACGCCCTCGAAGGCGCTGGCGGTGAGCACATCGCCCACGGCAACCTCTTCGGACTCTTCGACGCGGAATTCCTGCAGGACGCGCTTGGGTGCCACGCCGGCCTTCTTGTACTGGCCGAGGTCCGGCTTGTTCAGCCGCTGTTCCTTCTGGTCCTCGTAGCCGAGCTGCACGGCGGAGTAGCCCTCCTTGCCGTTGTTCTTGCGCTGGACCACCACGCACGGTCCCGCTTCGATCACCGTTACCGGGATCGCGGCACCGTCTTCCCCGTAGACGGAGGTCATGCCCAGTTTCTTTCCAATCAAACCTTTCACGACGACCTCCCTCCTAGATCTTGATGGTGATGTCCACGCCCGCGGGCAGGTTGAGCTTCTTCAGTTCGTCGACCGTCTTGATGGTCGGGTCGATGATGTCCAGCAGGCGCTTGTGCGTGCGGATTTCGAACTGCTCCATCGATTTCTTGTTCACGTGCGGACTGCGGTTCACCGTGAAACGCTCGATGCGCGTCGGAAGCGGGATGGGCCCCGCCACGCGGGCGCCGGTGCGGCGCGCCGTCTCGACAATCTCCGTCGCCGAAACGTCGAGGACGCGATGGTCGAACGACTTCAGCCGGATTCTGATGCGTTGATTCGTCATTTTTTCTCTCATCGGTTGAGGATCGAGTCGGTCATATGCGGCGGAACCGGTTCAAACGCTTGCGGTTCCATCGTATAGCTGGCCCTACCCTTGGTTAAGGAACGCAACGCGGTCGCGTACCCGAATACTTCGGCGAGCGGCACATCCGCGCGCACGACTTGCAGATCGGTGGCCGCCTTGATTTCGCGGACGCGTCCGCGGCGGCTGTTGAGGTCCCCGAGCACGTCGCCCAGGTGTTCCTCGGGGGTTTCAATCTCCAGCAGCATGATCGGCTCGAGCAGCATCGGGCCGGCATTGGAGACGGCGGCCCGCAGCGCCATGACGGCGGCGGAGCGGAACGCCATTTCGGAGGAGTCGGTGGCGTGGGCCTGGCCGCCGACCACCTTCACGATGGTGTCGATGATGGCGTAGTTGCCCAGCACACCCGTCAGCAGCGCATCGCCGATCCCCTCTTCGATCGCCTTGCGGAACGGGGCGGGAACAACATTCGTGGAAACCTCGAACTCGATCCTGTTGCCGGCGGCCGCGGCGTTGGGCGACACCTGCAGGACCAGGTTCGCAAAGTGGTGTTCGTTCCCGATGTCGCGATCGAAGGAGAAGGAGCCTTCGCCCTTCCCCGAAACGCCCTCGCGGTAGGCGACCATCGGCTTGCCGGCATTGGCCTGCACCTTGTATTCGCGCAGGATGCGGTCGCGGATGATCTCGAGGTGCAGCTCGCCCATCCCCTGGATGAGGGTCTGGCCCGTCTCCTCGTGGATGGAGGTGTGGAAGGTGGGGTCTTCGTCGGCCATGTCCTGCAAGGCGGAGACCAGCGCATCCTTGTCGGCGGTGGTCTTCGGCTCGATGGCCATGGAGATGACCGGCTCGGGAAACTCGATGGATTCGAGCAGGATCGGTTCGTTCTCGGAGCAGACGGTGTCGCCCGTCGTGAAGAACTTCTGGCCGACCATCCCGCCGATCTCCCCGGCATAGAGCACGTCGATGTCTTCGCGGTGGTTGGCGTGGAGGCGCAGCAGGCGCCCGATCCGTTCGCGCTTGCGGGTGCGCGGATTATAGACGTTCTGGCCCTTCTTCAGCTGCCCGGCATAGATGCGGACGAAAGCCATCTTGCCGACGAAGCGGTCGGTGGCCATCTTGAAGACCAGGCCGGTCAGCGGTTCGAAATCGGAGGTTTCGCGGGAAATCTTCGTTTCGCTCTTCGGCGACACCCCGTGCACCGGCGGCACGTCGACCGGGGACGGGAGGAAAGCCACAACGGCGTCGAGCAGCGGCTGGACCCCCTTGTTCTTGAGGGAGGAGCCGCACAGGACCGGCACGATCCGGTTGGCGATCGTGGCGCGGCGAATGGCTTCGGCGAGCACCTTGGCGGAGACGTCGGTGCTCTCCATGTAGGCTTCCAGCAGCGCCTCGTCGACCTCGGCGACCTTTTCCACCAGTTCGGCCCGCGCCTTCTCGGCCTTGGCGGCCAGCTCGGCCGGAATGTCCACCTGCTGCATCTTGGAGCCGTACTCCTCTTCCGAGAAGACCACGGCGCGCATGGAGAGCAGGTCGACCACGCCCTTGAAGGTGTCGGAAGCGCCCCACGGCAGCTGGATCGCGACGGCCGGGGCACCAAGCTTGGTGCGCATCTGGTCGAGCACCCGTTCGAAATCGGCCCCGATGCGGTCCATCTTGTTGACGAACGCCACGCGCGGCACGCTGTACTTCCGGGCCTGCCGCCAGACGGTCTCGGACTGGGGCTGCACGCCGCCCACCGCGCAGAAAACACCCACCGCGCCATCCAGTACGCGCAGCGAGCGTTCGACTTCCACGGTGAAATCGACGTGGCCGGGGGTGTCGATGATATTGATCTGGTGGTTTTTCCAGAAACAGGTGGTGGCGGCGCTGGTGATCGTGATGCCGCGCTCCTGCTCCTGGATCATCCAGTCCATGGTGGCGGTGCCGTCGTGGACCTCGCCGATCCTGTGGACCTTGCCGCTATAGAAGAGGATCCGCTCGGACGTCGTCGTCTTGCCCGCATCGATGTGGGCGACGATGCCGATGTTGCGCACCGTGGACAAGGCGTGGCCGCGGCCTTCGGCTTCCAGTTTGGAATCCGAATTCCCGGCTGCTTTGTTCTTCGGCTGTTTCACAACGCTTGACATTCTTCTTTCCGACAAGCGGAAGGTTCCAAACATTGGAACCTTCCGATCCATGGCGACCCCCATCCTATGGGGATTTCCTATATTCCGGCCGCGTGGCCGCCCTACCAGCGGTAGTGGGCGAAGGCCTTGTTGGCCTGGGCCATCTTGTGCGTATCGTCACGCTTCTTGATGGCGTTGCCCTGTCCCTTGAAGGCGTCGACCACCTCGATCGCCAGCGCACGGCGCATTGGAACGCCCTTGCGGTTTCCGGCGAACTGGATCAGCCAGCGCGTGGCCAGCGCGATCTGGCGCGCAGGCTTCACTTCCAGCGGAACCTGGTAGGTGGCGCCGCCGACGCGGCGGGACTTCACTTCGAGCCGCGGGGAGACGTTCTCGATCGCGGTGGTGAACACCTCAACCGGATCCTCGTCCTTCACCTGCTTCTGGATATCCTCGAGCGCGCCGTAGACGATCTTCGCGGCCACAGACTTCTTGCCGCGCTGCATGACGCAGTTGATCATGTACGCCACGAGCTCGTTGTTGTAGCGCGGATCGGGCGTCAGTTCGCGCTTATCTGCCCTATGTCTTCTTGCCATAGTTTAACGTTCCTTAGCTTTTCGGGCGCTTCGCGCCATACTTCGAACGACTACGCTTGCGCTTGTCCACGCCGAGGCAGTCGAGCGCCCCGCGCACGATGTGGTAGCGCACACCCGGAAGGTCCGGCACACGACCGCCGCGCACCAGCACCATGCTGTGCTCCTGCAGGTTGTGGCCTTCGCCCGGTATGTAGGCATTGACTTCGCGGCCGTTCGTCAGGCGAACGCGCGCCACCTTCCGGAGCGCCGAGTTCGGCTTCTTGGGCGTCTGCGTCTTCACGAGCAGGCAGACCCCGCGGCGCTGGGGGCAGGTCGACAGCGCGGGCGACTTGCTTTTCTTCTTCGCCACCGAACGCGGTTTCCGCACCAATTGGTTGATTGTAGGCATAAATATCCCTTCCGTAAAAAAGACAAGCGCAGGAATGTAGCCACCGACTCCCGCTTCCGCAAGCGAAAGATTCAACTTTATTCGGGTTTTTCCGGCCCGCCAAACGACCTGCCGGACGGCCCGGCCCCGGTGGAGGCGGGACTACGTGTACAACCCGCCCCCCTGCTCCGCAAATTCGCGCGACTTTTCCCGCATGCCGTACCCGATCGCCTCGGCGTCCGGAATCCCCTGCTCGGCGGCGTACTGGCGGACGTCCTCCGAGATGCGCATGGAACAGAACTTCGGGCCGCACATGGAGCAGAAATGGGCGGTCTTGGCCTCTTCGGCCGGCAGCGTGGCATCGTGGTACGCCCGGGCGGTGACGGGATCGAGCGCGAGGTTGAACTGGTCCTCCCAGCGGAACTCGAAACGGGCCTTGCTGAGCGCGTTGTCGCGTATTTGCGCGCCGGGGAAGCCCTTGGCGAGGTCGGCGGCGTGCGCGGCGATCTTGTAGGTGATGACGCCGCGCTTCACATCCTCCTTGTCCGGGAGGCCGAGGTGCTCCTTGGGGGTGACGTAGCAGAGCATGGCGCAGCCGTACCAGCCGATGTTCGCGGCACCGATACCGCTGGTGATGTGGTCGTAGCCGGGGGCGATGTCGGTGGTCAGCGGCCCCAGGGTGTAGAACGGCGCCTCATGGCAGGCAGCGAGTTCCCAGTCCATGTTCTCCTTCACCGCCTGCAGCGGCACGTGGCCGGGCCCTTCGATCATCACCTGCACATCGTGCTTCCAAGCGATCTGGGTCAATTCGCCGAGCGTTTCGAGTTCGCCAAGTTGCGCTTCGTCGTTGGCGTCGGCGATGGCGCCCGGGCGCATGCCATCGCCCAGCGAAAGCGCCACGTCGTACTGCCTGCAGATTTCGCAGATCTCCTCGAAGTGCGCATAGAGGAAGCTCTCCTTGTGGTGGGCAACGCACCACTTGGCCATGATCGACCCGCCGCGGCTGACGATGCCGCAAACGCGCTGGGCGGTCATGGGCACGTAGCGCAGGCGGACACCGGCATGGATGGTGAAATAGTCGACGCCCTGCTCCGCCTGCTCGACAAGCGTGTCGCGGAACAGTTCCCACGTCAGGTCTTCGGGGCGGTCGCCGACCTTCTGGAGGGCCTGGTAGATCGGCACGGTCCCGACCGGTACGGGGCAGTTGCGCAGGTTCCACTCGCGCGTATCGTGGATGTTCTGGCCGGTGGAGAGGTCCATGATGGTGTCGGCGCCCCACAGCGTGGCCCACTGCACCTTCTCCACCTCTTCGCCAATGCTCGACGAAACGGCGGAGTTGCCGATGTTGGCATTGATCTTCACGAGGAAGCTGCGGCCGATGACCATCGGTTCGGCTTCGGGATGGTTGATGTTGGCCGGAATGATCGCGCGGCCGGCGGCGACCTCGTCGCGCACGAACTCGGGCGTGATGAGACCGGGGATCCTCGCGCCCCAGGCCTGGCCCGGGTGCTGGTGGTTCGGATGGCGCATCCCGGCGGTCTGGGCCTCCCGGAGCAGGCCGGTTTCGTGTTCCGAGCGGCAGTAGATCTTTTCGAATGCCTCCTGCCGCCCGAGGTTCTCGCGGAGGGCGATGAACTCCATCTCGGGCGTAACGATCCCCTGCCGGGCATAATGCATCTGCGTCACGTTCCGGCCCGGTCTTGCGCGGCGAACCATGCCGGACCCCCTGAACGGGATGCGCCCGGCATCCTGGCCACGGCCGTCGTCGCCAGACCGGAAACCCCGGGCGGCGAGAAGCTCGGTATCGCCGCGCTCCTCGATCCACCCCTCGCGCAACCGGGGCAGCCCTTTTTCAAGATCCGGCACATGGCCGGGATCGGTGACGGGGCCGCTGGTGTCGTAGACCACCACTGGTGGATTCTCCGCCTCCTCCCCGCTGGCCTTGCGGGTATCGCCCAGGCGGATTTCGCGCATGGGTACGCGGATGTCGGGGCGGCTTCCAACGACATGGAGCTTGCGGGAATTGGGGAAATCGGTGCCGTAGTCGGCATAGGTGTGCTTTGGCTGGATCATGGAATTCTCCCTTGCGCTGGAGTCCAACCTACTTGCGGCGCCCGGGGAGTCAAATTCCAATAACGACTATGTTTATCATGTTTTACGGTTTGATCCCCTGCCGCCCAGCCGCTACGCTCCGGGTCCTTTGATTTGCCAGGAGAGAAGCCATGGATTGGAAAAAGTTGAGCGACCTCGTGCTGGAGGGCGGCAGGGTCATGCCGGAACAGGCGCTGGCCATCCTGGAGTCGCCCGACGCCCAGCTGCTGGAGGTGCTGCAGGGGGCCTACCGCATCCGCCGGAAATATTTCGGCAACTCCGTATCGCTCCATCTGCTGCGCAACGTGAAGAGCGGCAAATGCCCGGAAGACTGCGCCTTCTGCTCGCAGTCGACCTCGGCCATCAACGACGTGAAGCGCTACGACATGCAGACGGTGGAAAGCATCGTCGAAGGGGCGCAGGCGGCGGTCGACCGCAACGCCAAGCGCTACTGCGTCGTATCGAGCACCCGCGCCCCGAGCCCGAACGAGCTGGAGACCATTTGCGAAGCAGCCGTCCAGATCAAGCGGAAGCACCCGCAGCTCGAAATCTGCTCGTCGCTCGGCCTGCTGACGGAGGAGAAGGCCCTGAAGCTCAAGGCGGCGGGCGTCAACCGCTTCAACCACAACCTCGAGACCTCGGAGAACTACTTTCCCGCAGTGGTGACGACCCACGACTTCGAAGACCGGGTGAACACGGCGAAGATCGTCAAGAAGGTCGGCCTCGACCTCTGCTGCGGCGGATTGTTCGGCATGGGCGAGTCGCTGCAGGACCGCGTCGACCTCGCCTTTGCGCTGGCCGAGCTGGACGTCGATTCCGTGCCAGTAAACTTCCTCGACCCGCGTCCCGGCACGCCGTTCCACGGCAAGTCCAATCCGCTCACGCCCAACGACTGCCTTCGGGCGCTGGCGATGATCCGCTTCGTGATTCCCAGGACCGAAGTCCGCATCGCCGGCGGACGGGAAACCACCTTGCGCGCCATCCAGCCGCTAGCCCTCTACCCGGCCAATTCCATGTTTACCGCAGGCTACCTGACCACCGGCGGACAGGACTACGAAACCGACAAGCGCATGATCGAGGATGCAGGTTTCCAAATCGAAATACCGGCGTGATCCTCGATTTCCAAGCATCTCGTTTCAATCGCCGATTTTCCCATGGACTTCTGGAAAACCATTGACCGTCCCATCATCGCCCTGGCGCCGATGGAGGATGTGACCGATACCGTGCTGCGCACCCTGCTGCTGGGCCTGGCCGATCCGGAGAGCCTGCACGTCGTCATGACCGAGTTCGTCTCCACCGACGGGCTGCTCCACAAGAAGGGCCGCAGACGCGTCATTCATCGCCTCCACGTCACTACAGAGGAACAGCGGCTATTGAGGGAGAAGCAGGTCCGCATCGTCGCCCAGATCTGGGGCAATGTACCGGAGAACTACGTGAAGGTGATCCGGGAAATCGCGGATAGCATGGAATTCGACGGTGTCGACATCAACATGGGCTGCCCGGTTCCCAAGGTGGTGCGGCGCGGCTGCTGTTCGGGCCTGATCGGCAATCCTTCGCTGGCCAAGGAGATCATCCAGGCCGCGAAGGAGGCTTCACCCCTCCCGGTATCGGTGAAGACGCGCATCGGACTGAAATCCATCGCCACCGAAGAGTGGATCGGCCACCTGATGGAGGCCAGGCCGGCGGCGCTGACGATCCACGGCCGGACGCAGAGGCAGATGTCGGACGGCCGGGCGGACTGGAACGAGATCGCCAAAGCCGCGCGCCTGCGCGATGCGCTGGGTATCGATCTGCCGGTGCTGGGCAACGGCGACGTCCAATCAGTGGAGGAGGCGCGCGGAAAATGCGCCGAGTACGGCCTCGACGGTGCGATGATCGGACGGGGGATCTTCGAAAATCCGTGGCTGTTCGCGAAGGAGCAGCGCGAACGCTCCATCGAGGAGCGGCTCGCCCTGCTGTGGCAACATACCGAACTGTTCGACCGGGTCTGGGGCGGCACAAAGAATTTCCATCTCCTGCGGCGCTACTATTCGATCTACGCCAAGGGCTTCCCCGGCGCGGCCGACCTGCGTGCGCAACTCATGCAGACCGAATCCATCGCCGACGTGGGATCGCTGCTGGAGAAGTCGGGCTAGTCCTTCGACTTCTTTTTCCTGGCTGCCACAGGCGCGCTGCTCTTCGCCCAGGGATAGGACTTCATAACGCTGTCGGGCAAGGCTTCCTGGCGCAGCAGGACCCGCTCCTCGCCATTCTTGCCGTAGACCCGCAAGGCCATCCCGTGCACTTCGCCCTTGAGTACCCGCGCATTGGTGAATTCCGAGTTCTTCTCGTCCTTGAAGACGACGACCGGATCGGTCATCAGCTCGAGCTTGCCGCGGGTCGCCAGCAGGGGGACCGGGAGCACGCCGTGCAGCACGCCCTGCTGGAGGCCTTCATCCTCCAATTCCTGCTCGTAGTAGATGCAGTACTCGACCTCCAGCCCCGACAGGTCGACATCGTTGTTGTTCCTCAGCTCCAGCCTGAAGCCGACCTTGTCATACGAGATTTTGCCCACCACCTGGTTCTCCGCCGTCCCGCCACCTCGATAATTGATCGTTCCCAGCTGCTCTTCCGACCAGCTCTCCAGGCGGCGGCGGTCGATCGTGATGAGGAACTTGCTGGTGGAGCGCACGGCATCCAGCCCCCCCCAGGCGAGAATGTATTGGCGGTCCGCTTCGCTAAAGGCCCCGACGGGCACCGTGGCCTCCTGCCCGCCCTCGCGGCGGATCGTGACCAGGTTCTTGCGCCCGTCATAGCGGACGATGCTCCCGCTCACGACGCGTCCCTGCAGGTCGGTAAAATTCCGGATCTCCTGGGCATGCCCGTTCAGCACGAACACCATCCCGGCGCAAACCGCAACCATCGCTTTCATCCCCACCCCTCCAATCTCTCCGCCTGATCGTACGATCGAGTCTGGTCCAGTTTTCCAGATCGACCGGCCGTCGTGAAGGAAAATGGGTTTTGAAATTTCCGCATTCCCCTCGCCCGCCGCATCGGACTATCCTGCCCCCATGAAAGAACGGTTCGGCCTCTACCTGATTCTCACGGAGCCCCGGGCGGGCTATGAAACATGCGCCCGCGCGGCGGTCCAGTGCGGCGTGCGCACTCATGCGGACCGAAAGCATTAACGACGTGAAGAACATCCTCGCGACCACGTAGCGATTCCTTCCAGGGAAAATCATCAGCGGGGAGAATCCATCGACACCCTGAAGGGCGTCCGCCAGCGCACAGGGAAATCCCCTTCTACTTATTTATCCCGACGTAAACGCTCTCCCCAGTCCACTTGAAGCAGTTGGGAAGCGATTCCGGAAGCGATAATTCGCGCATGAGCTTTTCGCCTCCCGGCAACTCGAGGTAGGCGCGCACCCAGACGCCGTGCACCTCGCCGTGCTTAACGTTGTCCGATCCGGAGGTGTAGGACCACCCCGCATCCAGTTCCTCCCGGAAAACCTTAACCACTTGCGTTGCCAACATCTTGACGGAACGTGGCGTGAGCGATCCGGCATCGAGCGTCCCGCAGTAGACCCCTTGTTTGCAGACCACTTTACCCGCCGGTGAATCAAAGTCCTCCTGTTCATAGAATATGCAATAGGAAACCTTGACCTTTGAAAACTCCGTATCTGAGCGATTGTCCAACGTTATTTCGTAGTGGACTTCCCTGACGGCCAGATCCTTGTTGAACCTGTGGCCACTCAAGGAGTCGTCCTCGTCACGATTGCGTTCGACCGAAATCTTGAACCGGCTTTTATTCATGAAGTCCTGGGCCCTGCTCCAGCTATCCACATACTCCTTGTCCGCGTCAGACAGCGTCGAAAGCGGAATCTTGCCCTGCCGTCCGTTTTCCATCTGCACCATGATGACCTGCTTGCGGGCATCGAAGGTCAGGATGCGCGCCGTGATCACCCGCCCCTCGGTATCCGTGAATATATGGTAGCTCTCCTCCGCCCAAGCGAACGCACAGCACATTCCGAGAATCGCGATAGCCAGTATTTTTTTCATATTCTTCCCCATGGTTTTTCTCGAGCCGTAGAAGATTCCTCGCAAATCGCCTAGATGGCAAGTACTTTACAATTCATGTTTGATTTCGTAAAGATAACTTTTCATGGAAAACGCTCTCCCCTGCTGAAGCCTACCTGTACTAGGATGCCGGCATGAAGGAACCTTTTGGACTCTATTTGATCGCGTCGGATCCGACGGCGGGCTACGAAGCGCTTGCCCGCGCGGCGGTGGAGTGCAAGGTCCGTTATCTACAACTGCGGATGAAGGGCTTACCGAGGGAACGGGTGCTGAAAACAGCCCGGATGTACCGGGAAATCACGCGGAACAGCGATACCCGCTTTATCGTCAACGACGATCTCGAAACGGCGATGGCGTGCGGGGCGGACGGCCTCCATCTCGGCCAGCACGACCTTCCGCTGGCAGAGGCGCGGAGGAAATGGAACGTGCCGGGCAGGATCTTCGGCCTTTCCACCCAC
>QKAU01000065.1 GCA_003246265.1 Kiritimatiellales bacterium
GGACATCGGAACAATCCGTTCCTTTTGGGAGGCCAACATCGCGCTGGCCGATCCGCTGCCCAGCTTCTCCTTCTACGAAATGCAGGCGCCCATCTATACCAACATGCGCTACCTGCCGCCCTCGAAGATCAACCAGTGCGATGTGAGCCGAAGCCTGCTCTCCGATGGATGCATCATCTCGGCCAAGCGGATCGTGCGTTCCGTGATCGGGGTGCGGGCCAAGGTGGGCGAGGGGTCGGAGGTCGAGGAGTCCATCATCATGGGGGCCGACTACTACGAGCACGGAAAGGTGCTGCATCCCTCGGGCATCCCCTTGGGAATCGGGAAGAATTGCATCATCAAGAAGGCGATCATCGACAAGGATGCCCGCATCGGCGATGGCGTGGTCATATCGCCGGAGGGCAAAGCACCGGAGTCCCAGACCGATCTCTACTGCATCCGCGATGGGATCATCGTGATTCCGAAGAACACCGTAATCCCTTCGGGAGCCGTGCTCTAACGGCATCGGTTCGTGGCGGGCCGGCATGGAAGTGTCCCTCTAGGGCAAAGGTCAACGCCCGCAGTGGCGTTCGGTGGCAGTCACCCCAAACAAACCCGATCCTGATGCCGCATATGGGATGATTCCTGCACTTCATGAAGTGTGGGAATTGAAAGACAACCTTGGCGGGTTCATGCAGGAATGGGGCCGAGGCGATGCGGGTACGACGTTTGGCTGCCATCGTGTTCCGCACCATCTCTCGCATGCTCAGGTGAGCGCGATGCCGACTCCCAGCAGGGCCGCCATCAGGAGTGTTGCCGCTATCTTCATGAATACGACGGCCACGCGGCCCAGCACGGCGCCGCGGGCAATATGCGCCGCATGGGCGGATTTGCGCATCCGGGAACGCTCCACAAGATAGGCGCAGGCGAAACTGCCGGCCAGCATGCCGGCCAGATTGCCCACGATAGGTAGCGGCAGGAGGAATCCCCCGGCCACCATGCCCACCAGCCCGCCGCCGAAGGCGGCCCACCCGGCGGCCCTGGAGCCGCCGCGGCGCTGGACGCCCCAGTTGGCCGCAAAGGCCTCCGCCAGTTCGACGCCAATGCAGATGCACAGGAAGCAGAGCAAAGTGAGAGGCCCCGGGAAGGCTGGCCACCGGCTCCATGCCACGAGTCCGGCGGCGCCCAGCACGAGCCATGTGCCCGAGAGCGACAGGCAGGAGAGGGCGAAGCCCAGCAGGCAGAGGATAGCGGCCATCGAGTAGATGCCGAACGCGCCCAAGGCCTGCCAGTCGACCTCCATGCCCTATTCCAGTTCTGCAACCCAGCGGGCCAGCAGGCGCGCGCCGAATAGGGTGGCACCCGCCCCCTGGTGGGGCTTGGCGCTTTCCAGCCAGGCCGTGCCGGCAATGTCGAGATGCGCCCACGGGATCGACGCAGGAACAAACTCCTGCAGGAACGCCGCGGCCGTGGCCGTGCCCGCACCGCCCGATTTGCTCAGGTTCGAGAGGTCCGCGAAGTCGGATTTCATGTCGTCGGTGTACTCCTTGTAGAGCGGTAGCTGCCAGAGCCGTTCCCCGGAGGCCTTGCCGGCGGCGAGCAGGGCCTCCACAAGCGGCTGGTCGTTGCCGAGGATGGCCGCGGCCGCATTGCCCAGGGCGATGATGCACGCACCAGTGAGGGTGGCGAGGTCCACAATCGCGCGAGGCTTGAGATCGGCGGCAAGTCCCAGGGCATCGGCCAGCACGAGCCGACCTTCCGCATCGGTGTTGAGCACCTCGATCGTCTTCCCCTTGTAGGCGGCGATGATGTCACCCGGGCGCGTCGCATTCGCTCCGGGCATGTTCTCTGCCGCGCCGAGGATGCCAATTACAGGGGTTTTCGTCTTCATGCAGGCCACCATCTGCATCGCGGCCAGCACCGCCATGCCGCCACACTTGTCGTAGCGCATCCAGCCCATGCCCTTGCCCGGCTTGAGCGAAATACCCCCGGTATCGAACGTGACGGTTTTCCCAACGAGCACGACGGGGCGGGCGTTCTTGTCCGACCCCGCGTGCGTGAGGATGATCATGCGCGGGTCCTGGGCGCTGCCCCGGGCGACGCAGAGAATACCGTTGCATCCCTTGCGCTCGAGCTCGGCCTTCCCGAGCACCTTGCATGCGAGGCCGTTGGCTTTTGCCATGGCCCGGGCCCACTCGGCGATCTTCGCGGGCGGGGCCGCGTTGCCGGGCAGGTTTGCCAGGTCGGCGGTCGACAACAGGGACGCGCCGTGGGCCTCCGCCATCCGCAGGCAGCTGCGGTCCTTTACCGTTCCGGAGAAGACCAGCGATGCCGCGGGCTTCTTCTCCCCGTCCCCCTTGAAGGTGGAAAACTCGTACGTTCCCCAGGCCGCTCCACGTCCGGCGAGGAGGAGGTAGTCCTCGTCGGGGAGCTCTTCCAGCCCGCTGGCGGCGGCCATGGCGAACGAACCGATTCCGGCCGCGCGCCCGGCCCGAACCGCTGCGGCAACCGCCTGTTCCACCAGGCCGTTATGGAAGTGCCTGGCCTCGCCGATGCCTGCGAGCACCAGTTGCCTGGCCCGTGCTTCGCCATGGAGCGGGAAGAGCGCGACCTGGCCGGCTTCGCCCTTGAAGGCCGAGGCCTTGGCAAGTGCCGCAGCCTGCGCGGACAGCCCTTCGGAACCCGGCGGGAGCAGGGGAGTCCTGCCCCGGCACAGGAGGATGATCGCATCCTTGCGAAGCTGCGCCAGCGGAACAGCCGAGACGGAAATCTTCATGCTACAGGATTCCTTCCGGCACTTTGGCGTTGGGATTGGCGGGACGGAGGTTGACGGCAAAGCCGGAGAGGGCGATCGCCTCCTCGATGTTCATTGTGCGGATGGTGGAGCCCTGGTAGCTCACCGTCAGCGTGCGTTCGTCGAGGTTGCTCGTGCAGTCGACATAGCCCGGCAGGGCCCGGAGATGGTTGGCAATATAGCTGGCGGCGGCGGGAGTCGACATGTCGGGGACATGGAATTCGGCCGATACGATCTCCTTGCGGAAGCACCAGAACATGAAGGTGGGTTTGGTCTTTTCCTCCTGTGCGGCCGCATCCCGGTCGTCGCAGCCGGACACGGCAAGGACGAAAAGGAGCGTTAGTGGAGCTACAATGGATTTCATCATGGATCTCTCCTTGCGGGTCTGGATTGAATGGGGCGCACTATAGTTCATGCATGAGCTGATATCGATAAATTTCCTTCCACCTGGGCGGGGAACGGAAGCCTTCCTGGGCCAGGTAGCGCCAATGGTTGATTTCGCCGACCAGCTCCGGGAAGATCTCCTCGAAGATGTAGCAGAATTCGTAGTAGTTGCCCTCCGCCTCCTTGAAGCGGCCCTGCAGTTGCAGGGCCAGGCCGAGCGCGATCATCGGCCCGGGACTGTCGGGCATCTCCTCGCGAACCTCCTGCAGGAACCGGACGGCGGTTTCAGGGTTGTCGTTGAGCAGGGAAAGATTGCCGGCCATGTAGCGCGCCATGGCGGCCCGCCCGGGGTAGTAGTGGATGAGCGCCTTGACGCTTTCGATCGTTGCGTCGACGTCGCGGTTGGCATAGGCACTGTTCATCTGCGCCTCCAGCACTTCGAACGGGGGCGGGGCATGGAGGGCATCGTAGACGACGTGGACGCAGAACAGCGTAAAGAGGGTTGCGGCCAGCACGAACAGGTCGAAGCGGTCCGCCCGTACCCGGCGCAACATGCGGGAGAGGCCGCCGGTAACCGTGCCCGTGGCGTGGTAGCGGTATTGGTGGATGGATTGGACGTTGACGATGTAGGCCGCCGTGGCCGGGTCGAGCCGAAGCTGTTGGCTGGATTCCAGCGAGAGCGTGTGCCATTCCACGAAGCCCTGCAGGGTAACGCGCACGAAGTCGCGCAACACCGAACCGTGAGGGTCGGCGGCCTGGAGCGACTGGAAGATCAGCAACTGCCGGAGTAGCGGAAAGGAACCCTCGTCCATGGAAGAGATGCGCCAGCTCAGCACATCCAGTCCTCCGGGGAGCGTGCTCGACTCCCGGATGCGCTCGAGTATGGCCACCTTGTGCGCGGTAGGCAGATCGTCCCATAGCAGCGGCACCATCTCGGACAGCCCCCTCAACTGGATGGGATTCCCCCGGACGAACGCAATGGAAAAGGCGGATTGCGCTTCGTTCCAGAACTGTTCGACAATGTTGCGGCGCAGGGTTTCGCGCTCTGGCGCAAAGGGCACCATGACTCCGTCCGCCCGCTCGTTAGCCTCGCGGGCCAGGTGCTGGAACGCGTCGATTTCGGTCAGGAGGAGGATAGCGAGGTCGACGGTGGCCATATCCGTTTCGTGGACGTCGGGAACGAGCATCTCCCCGGCGCCCTTCCAGCAGTACCACCCGCGCCGCTTGGGATCGAAATGGTGGAGCATCCACTGCAGGTGGCGGCGGAGCAGGGGAAGGATGGAGTCGAGAAACCCGGGGTCGCGCCGTACTTCCCAGACAGTCCTGGCTGTCTTGGCCATCAAAGGCTTGGGGGCCTCGATCACGGAGGTGGTGGCATGGGGGGCATGGCGGACCGCGATGGCACCGGCGTTGGTCTGGAGGCGCAGTGCGCAGGAGACCAGGCTTTCGGCCACGGATGGATCGAGGAGCCTCCACGCCAAGGCAGCGGCGAAGCATTCGTTGATGTCGAACAGCGGGGTTTCCGAGTGGGACGCCTGGATCCACGTCATCGGGATTCCGCCTTCGGGCGGCCGCAACGATTTCATCATGGTTTCGGCGCAAAGGATCGCCAGCGAATCGTGGTGGGCCATCTCCACGCACAGGCGCACGGCCGCGTCGCGGCGGTCGAACTCAGCCTGGAGCACCGGCTCGATCTCCTGGCCGAGGTAGTGGTCGGCCAGGCGCGCGGCCTCGGTACGGAGGGGCAACCTGCTGACCACGCAGAAGCAGTCGCCACGCAGGGCGATGAGCACATGGGAAGCGTCGCCTTCCAGCCAGCCGTATTCCCCGTCCCATGCGAGGGGCTGGCTGGCAGCCAGCGCGGGGGAGGGGATGCCGATGTGTCGGCCCCACAGCACGCCGGGCTCGGGAATGAGGACTTCGGCTCCGTGGTGGTGGCCACGCCGGTCGTAGTAGGCGCAGAACCCGTTGAAGAGCAGGTGGGTGCGGCTGTTCTGCGGCACGGGAACCTGCAGGGCCCATTCCGGCAGCGGGGTGTGGGGCACGATGCGGCCCACGGTGGCTTGCGTGCGGAAGAACCAATCCGGATGGTCCACGCGCAAGGAGGCGCGGCAATCCCGGGGTTCCAGGCTCCATGCGTCGATCCACGGATGCGCGGGGTAGGATCGGAAGATGAAATTCATCGCTGGATCATCTTGTCCACCCCGTGTTTCTTCAAGCGAAAACCGGGGTTTAGGATTCCACATTATTTCCAAGTAAGCGTTGACCTTCCGAAATATCCTGATATTAATTGCCCGCTTTCGCCCATAATGGGTGAACTGTACTTTTTTACAACCAAGGAGTCCCATGGCTGTCTCGAAAAAGAAGGCTTCCAGCAAGCAGGCATCGACCCCAAAGAACTCTAAGACCAAGGCTTCCTCCAAGAAAAATCCCGCCAAGAAAACCCCGGCCGCACCCGCCCGGAAGAAGGCCGTCCGAGCCGCCGCTCCCAAGGTGATCAAGGTGGCCAAGAAGGCCGCGACGCCCGGCTTGGGCGTGGCCCAGACCCCCGAAACGAAGACGGCACCTCGCAAGCCGGCGGCCCCCAAGGCCCCCAAGGCCAAGGCACCGGTCAAGGCACCCAAGTCCGTGAAGCCCGACGAGGCGCCCGATGCCGATGAAAAGTCGCTCTCCATGGGCGACGAACCCTCCGCCGGCGGTGTTTCGCTGATGGATCGCGAGGAGCGCAACGACCGCATCAAGGAACTGATGGCGCTGGCCTCCGAGCACGGCTTCCTGACCTACGAGGACATCAACGAGGCTTTCCCCGAAGACATGGTGGTGGTCGAGGATATCGACAAGGTCATCGGCCTCCTCCAGAGCATGGAGATCGACATCATCCGGCAGGACGATGTCGAGGAGTACCAGGCACGCCTCGAGAAGGAGCAGGCCGACAAGCAGAGCGCCCGCAGCGACGTGCTCGACGATCCGGTCCGCATGTACCTGAAGCAGATGGGTCAGGTCCCGCTACTCACCCGCGAGCAGGAGGTCGAAATTTCGATGCGCATCGAAGAGGCGGAAATCGCCACCACGCGCATGTTCAACCGCCTCGGCTGCGCGACCGACGCCTACCTCGGCGTCATCCAGCGGCTGGAGGAGGGCAAGGAGCGGTTCGACCGCATCATTTCCGACAAGCACGTGGAGTGTCGCGAAGACTATTTCAACGAGCTGCCCAAAGTGCTCAAGGGCATTGAACGCAACCGGGAACTGAAGCAGAAGTACTATCTTGAGGCCACCAAGGGCAAGAAGGGCGGCACGGACGAAAAGAAGGCGATGCAGCTCTTCGACAAGGCGCAGGACCGCATGTCCGAATACTTCAAGCAGCTCCACTTCAAGCAGAAGGCGATCGAAGACATCGTTCCCGAGGTGGACAAGTACCACCACCAGCTCAAGCACCTCCACGCCGAGATCGAACGTCTGAAAAAGAGTCGTTCCAAGACGGCCGAAGCCGACCAGCGCGCCATCCGCAAGGAGATCAAGGATCTGGAAACCTACCTCCAGATGGACCAGCGCGAATTTTCAGAGCACTATGCGGAACTGCGCATCTGGCTGCGCAAGGGGCTCAAGGCGAAAACCGAGATGATCGAAGCCAACCTGCGCCTCGTGATCAGCATCGCCAAGAAGTACACCAACCGCGGACTCTCCTTCCTGGACCTGATCCAGGAGGGCAACATGGGCCTGATGAAGGCGGTCGAAAAGTTCGAATACCGCCGGGGCTACAAGTTCTCCACCTATGCAACATGGTGGATCCGCCAGGCGATCACCCGTTCGATCGCCGACCAGGCGCGCACGATCCGCATCCCGGTGCACATGATCGAAACCATCAACAAGCTCATGCGCATCCAGAAGCAGTTGCTCCAGGAGTTCGGCCGCGAAGCGACACCGGAGGAACTGGCCGACGAAATGGAACTGCCGGTCGAGCGGGTGCGTGCGATCCTGAAGATTGCCCAGCAGCCGATCTCCCTGCAGAGCCCGATCGGCGACAGCGACGACACCCACTTTGGCGACTTCATCGAGGACAAGTCGGCGGAGAAGCCGGACGAGATGACGGCCTTCAGCCTGCTCAAGGAGAAGATCGGCGACGTGCTCACGACATTGACCGACCGGGAGCAGGAGGTTCTGACGCTGCGCTTCGGCCTGGTCGATGGCTATCCGCGCACGCTGGAGGAGGTGGGCCGCAAGTTCAACGTCACTCGCGAACGCATCCGCCAGATCGAGGCCAAGGCACTGCGCAAGATGCGCCATCCGACCCGCATCCGCAAGTTGGAGGGCTTCCTCGACGGCGGGGAATAGCCATGGCCCCATCCGGGAACATCAGGACCATCATCAAGCGCGATGGCCAGGTCGTACCCTACGACCGCAGCCGGATTACCAACGCGATCTTCAGGGCCGCCGCCTCCACCGGCGGCTTTGGCTTTGATGAGGCCGAGCGCCTTGCGCAGCTGGTGGAGCAACGCACCTGCGAAAGCTACGCCAGCCAGGTCCCGACCGTCGAGGACCTGCAGGACATCGTCGAGTCGGTGCTGATGGCGAACGGCCACGTCAAGACCGCCCGCGCCTACATCATCTATCGGCAGAAACGCACGGAGATCCGCGAAGCGAAGCGCGGCGCGGTCGAGGCGACCGACAACATCCCGTACAAGTTGATCTACGAGGTCCTGCGCTGGAACATGGAGCATGGCTGCGAATCCCTCTCCGGGCTCAACCGCATCATCGCGGAAGGCGGCTTCGGCGAGCTGGTCGAGGCCTGCGAGGCGCGCTACGCCAATGAGTGCCGCGCCGCCGCAAGGCGCATATTGGAGCGGGGCGGCGAGGTGCGCCTGGTGATCGTGGCGGGTCCCTCCTCATCGGGAAAGACGACCACCACCATCAAGCTGGGCGAGCACCTGGCCGCCCAGGGACTGAAGCTCAAGGCGATCAACGTCGACCACTACTTCTTCGATCTGGAACTCCACCCCCGGGACGAGTTTGGCGACTACGACTACGAAACGCCCCAGGCGTTGGACATCGGGCTGATCAACCGGCATCTTGAACTCCTGCTGGCCGGGGAGTCCGTCAGGACCCCGCATTATGACTTCCACACCGGGAAGAGGACGCTGGAGGTCCACGAAATGCGGCTGGCAAAGGACGAAATCCTGCTGATGGACTGCTTGCACGGCCTGCACTCCGACATGACGCGGAGCGTGCCCGGTACCAGCAAGTTCCGCCTGTACATCGAAACCCTCGGGCAATTGCGCAACGAACGGGGTGATTTCATGCGCTGGGCCGACCACCGCCTCATGCGCCGCATGATCCGCGACAGCTGGAGCCGGAACCATGGAATCATGGAAACCCTGACGCACTGGCACTATGTGCGCAAGAGCGAACTCCAGTACATCATCCCCTTCATCGGCAACGTCGATTTCGTGGTCAACAGCGCCATGCCCTACGAGTTCCCGTTGCTCAAGCAAAAGCTCTACCGCTACTTCCCCGAAGCGGTGGAGCGCTACCGTGTTGATTTCAAGCGGCAGGACGCCTATCTGCGGGCGCAGCGGATCATGCAGTTCCTCGCGCCCCTGCAGGACGGGGTGGACGAAGCGTGCATCCCCGGGAATTCGCTCTTCCGCGAATTCATTGGCGGCAGCGCGTACTCTTATTGATGCGGCAAGAGGTCCGGGATCGGGAGACCGGCTGCGTCGTCGTCAATCGAGGCCCAGATCGCCATGGATCCGAAGGTGCTGGTCTTCCTTGTCGACCTGCAGTTGGCGTCCGGGAAAGGCCTTGGGAAGCTGCTGCTCGAGCATGGCCTGCACCGCGTCGCGCAGCTCCTCCCGCAATTCCCCGGGAATGTGCTCGAGCGTGGAGAGGCGGATGTCGACCACATAGCCCGGGCCGAAGCGGGATCCGAAGCCGGCGGAAAACGAGGCCCCGACATTGAAGAGGCCATCCATTTCCGGGTTCGACGTTGCGCCTGCCGCGGGGCGGGAGGGATGGAGGCGGAAACCATCGCCGTAGAGACGTTCCAGCTCGCGGTCGATCCCGTCGAAGATCCGCTTCAGGCGCAGTTCCCAATCGATGGCTTTCAGGTGTCGCATGGCACGAAAGGAAAGAAGAAGACCGCGGCCGGTGCAAGTCGTATTTGGCGAAGGTTTTGCACGCAGGGGTTCCCTGGCCGTTTTTTTTCCCGCCAAGGTTTGACATCCCCCCGTGAATCCCTATCCTTTCGCGAAATTTCGAAGGAATTGGGTCTCAAAACATAACGGAGGTTAACGAAATGAGTGCTCCCACAACGAACAAGAAGCTGCTCGACTGGGTGGCGGAAATCACAGCCATGTGCACGCCGGACCAGGTGGTTTGGTGCGACGGTTCCAAGGAGGAATACGACCGCCTGATGGGCGAAATGGTTGCCAGCGGCATGGCGATCAAGCTGAACGAGGAAAAGCGCCCGAACAGCTATGCCTTCAATTCCGATCCCTCCGACGTGGCCCGCGTTGAAAACCGCACCTACATCGCCTCCGTCAAGGAAGAGGATGCCGGCCCGACCAACAACTGGATCGATCCGGTGGAGCTCAAGGCCACCATGAGCGAGCTCTACAAGGGCTGCATGAAGGGCCGCACGATGTACGTCATTCCCTTCTCCATGGGTCCGATCGGGTCGCCGATCGCGAAGAACGCGATCGAAATCTCCGATTCGCCCTACGTCGTGGTCAACATGCACATCATGGCGCGCGTATCGACCGAGGTCCTCCGCCTGATTGAAAAGAACGACGACTTCATTCCCTGCCTGCATTCCGTTGGCGCCCCACTCGAGCCCGGCCAGGAGGACAGCCGCTGGCCCTGCGCGCCGATCGAGAAGAAGTACATCGCGCACTTCCCGGAAGAAAACCTCATCTGGTCCTACGGCTCCGGCTACGGCGGCAATGCCCTGCTGGGCAAGAAGTGCCTCGCGCTGCGCATCGCCTCCAACATGGCCCGCCACGAAGGCTGGATGGCCGAGCACATGCTTATCCTCCGCTTCACCAGCCCGGAAGGCAAGAAGTACCATATCGCCGCCGCCTTCCCGTCCGCCTGCGGCAAGACCAACCTGGCCATGCTCCAGTCCACCGTGCCGGGATGGAAGGTTGAAACCATCGGCGACGACATCGCCTGGATGAAGCCCGGTCCCGATGGACGTCTCTACGCGATCAATCCCGAAGCCGGTTTCTTCGGCGTTGCGCCCGGAACCTCCGAAGCCTCCAACCCGATGGCGCTGGCCAGCTGCGCCCGGGACGCCATCTTCACCAACGTGGTCGTGACTCCCGACCTCGACGTGTGGTGGGAAGACATGGGCGTGGAATGCGAGGGCGGCACCGACTGGAAGAACAATCCGTGGAAGCCCGGCATGAAGGACAAGGACGGCAACAAGATCAAGGGTGCCCATCCGAACAGCCGCTTCACCGCGCGCGCCGAGCTCTGCCCGGTCATCTGTCCCGATTGGGAAGATCCGGCCGGTGTGCCGATCGATATCTTCGTGTTCGGCGGAAAGCGCACTTCCGTGATGCCCCTCGTCCACGAGGCGTTCAGCTTCGAGCAGGGGATCTACATGGGTGCAACCGCGTCGTCCGAGCCCACCGCGGCGGCCCTCGATGTCGGTGCCAAGCTCCGCTTCGATCCCTTCGCCATGACGCCCTTCATCGGCTACCACGCCGGCGACTACATGCAGCATTGGTTCGACATGGGTGAAACGCTGGGCGACAAGGCCCCGCGCTGCTTCTATGTCAACTGGTTCCGCAAGACGGACGACGGCAAGTGGCTGTGGCCCGGCTTTGGCGAAAACTCCCGCGTGCTGAAGTGGATGTGCGACCGCGTCGAAGGCAAGGTCGGCGCCCGTGAAACCCCGATCGGACTGATGCCGATCGATGGCGAACTCACCCTCGACGGCCTGGATATTCCGGCCAGCGATTGGGCCGAGCTGATGAAGGTCGACGCCGAAGCCTTCAAGGCCACCTTGGCCGATGCCAAGGATTACCTGGCCAAGTTTGGCGCCAAGCTTCCGGCCAAGATGAAGGAGCAGATGGCCGCCCTCGAAAAGCGCCTGGAAGCCTAGTACGGTCCATCGGATCGATCATCGAAAAGCGTCCCGTTCGCGGGGCGCTTTTTTTTTGTTGTGGCATCGCAATGGGCTTTGGTCCAATGTGCCGAATCATCGTGGAGTCCATCATGAAAAGGTTGCTGGGAATTCTTTTTCTTGCCGTCGCGGCTGCGTGGGGAGGGGAACCGTTTGGCCCGGGGGAGCGTGTCGCCTTCATCGGCGACAGCATCACGCACGGAGGCGAATACCACACGCTGGTCCAGGCGTTCTATGCCACGCGTTTTCCAGAGCGGCGGGTCGCCTGCCTCAACGTGGGGATCAGCGGCGATACGGCACGGGGAGGCTGGGAGCGTTCGGCGCAGCATGGCAAGGGCGTTTGGGAAACGGACCTGGACCAGTACAGGGCAACTTCCGCGGTCGTCATGCTGGGAATGAACGATGTCGGCGGCTGGCATTTCCTCCATGTGGCCAGCCGCGAAGAAATGGACGCCCAGAATGCGCAGTTGCTTGCGTCCTACCGGCACAACTACACCAACCTGCTTGACCGCCTTGAGGCACGGGGCTTGGCTCGAATCATCCTCGTCAAATCCTCTCCCTACGACCAGACCATGGTCGACCCTAAGGCCGCGGACAACCTTTTCCGCTTCGGCGTGGGCAAGAATGATGCGCTCGATGCAATCGCTGAAAAGGTGGTGTTGGTCGAAGGAAGGCGTCGGGGGTATCCGGTCTGCGATTTCAGCGCTCCCATGCTCGCGATCAATGCGGCCGAACAAGCCGCCGATTCCTCCTTTTCCATCATCGGCCGGGACCGCGTCCATCCGGGACACGACGGCCACATGGTCATGGCCTATGCGTTCCTGAAGTTCCAGGGGCTGTCGGGTCCCGTCGCGTCCGTCGGGATATCTCCGGGCACCGATGGTCCGGCCAAAATGGAACTCGCCAACTGCACCGTTTCCAATCTTGATCTTGCCGGTATGGGGGCGTCGTTCGAGTACCTGTCGAAATCGCTTCCCTTTCCCCGCGGAGAATACTCCGGCGTGGCCGCCCTCGTACCATTCGAAAGCGAATTCAACCAGGAATTGCTGCGCGTGGAGGGGCTGGGACCCGGCAGGTACGGACTCCGGATCGATGGCCGGGAGCTGGCGACGTACGGCCACGAAGAGTTGGCACAGGGGATCAATCTGGTCCTGCTGGACGATGCGCCCCAGATGGTGCAGGCCCGGAAGGTCATGGACATGTGCCGGGAGCGCGCGCAGCTGGCCAAGAGCATTCGGGATGTCGTATGGAGCGTGGGCTACCTCAGAAAGGTCAAGGGGTACGAAGGATTCAACGATCTGGATTCCAACAGGGAAATGATTGGCCGGATCCTTGCGGGGGAAACGTTTGACGGGCTGTGGGAAACGACGGAATACGTCAAGGGGAACCTGCGCTCCTATTCGGAACACGCCCCGCGGTACGAAGCGTTGCTGGCCGAACTGGAGTCCATGACCAGGGCCGTCTACGAGGCCTCCCAGCCACGGACGCTGCACATCGAAGTCGTGCGGCAGGACGAATGAAAAAAAGCGGAACCGGTTCGGTTCCGCCTTGTCCGGTGCGAGGGGGCGCAGCTAGTTGACCAGGACCGACTTTCCGCTGCCGGCAACGATTTCGCCGATGACGACGGGTTTCTGCTTCTCCGCCTTTAACAGCTTCATGGCGGCATCGGCATCCTTCCTCCCTACGACGACGACCATCCCGATGCCCATGTTGAAGACACGGTACATCTCTTCCCGGTCGACCTGACCCGCATCCTGGATGAATTGGAATACCGGGGGAACGGTCCAGGTCGAACGGTCGAACACGGCGTCGACATTTGCGGGGAGCACGCGCGGCACGTTGTCGTACAGCCCTCCGCCGGTAATGTGCGCCATGCCGTGGACATCGATCTTGGCCATCAGCTTGAGCATGGGGTTCAGGTAGCTCTTGTGGATGGCGAGAAGCGCCTTTTCGAACGTGGTTTTCGTGCCGGGTACCAGGTCGGAGAGCTTCTTCCCGGCGGTTTCGAAGATCACCTTGCGGGCCAGGGAGTATCCGTTCGTGTGCAGGCCGGAGGAGGGCAGGCCGATCAGCACATCGCCCTTCCGGATCTTCTTCCCGGTAATCAGCTTCTTCTTTTCAACCACGCCGACGATGCAACCGACGATGTCGTACTCGCCTTGTGGATAGAGGCCCGGCATTTCGGCAGTCTCTCCGCCCAGCAACGCGGCGCCATTTTCCATGCATGCCTTGCAGAAGCCCGTCAGGACATCCTCGAACACCTTGCCATCGAGTGCCGCCGTTCCCAGATAGTCCATGAAAAAGAGGGGCCGGGCACCCTGCACGAGAATGTCGTTGACGCAGTGGTTGACCAGGTCCTGGCCGACTGTGCCGTGCTTGTTGGCCATGTGCGCGACCTTGAGCTTGGTGCCCACGCCGTCGACGCTGCTGACCAGCAGGCTTTCCCTGCCGGGCGATTTGAACAGGCCTCCGAACGAGCCGATTTCGCTGACCACGCCGGCGGTATTGGTGGCCTTGACCCTCTTCTTGATCCGCTGGAGCGAATCCATCATTACATCGATATCCACGCCGGCGGCGGCGTAGGCGGATTTCTTTTTTTCAGCCATGATTCTACTGCCTTTATCGGTTGGTTTGAATGGGTTCAGCATCCCTTTCGGCGATCAGGATGTCAATCCCGACGCCCAGCACCCTTCGCAAAATCTGGGCGAAAACGGGAAGATAGCCGCGCTCCGTGCTGCTGTGCTCGCAAAGGATCACATGGGTGCCCGCCTGCGTGGCGGCCAGGACGCGGTGGTGGCTCATCTCCCCGGTCAGGTAGCAGTCGGCCGGGACATTTTCCAGCACGTCGCCGCCGGATCCGGCGCAGAGAGCCACCGTGCGCACGGAGCGGCCGTCCGTGGACTTGGCCGTGCGGACATGCCGGAGCCCTAGATTCCTGCGGATGCGCTGGGCGAGCGTCTGGAGCGCAACAGGGTTGGCGAGGTGGACGATCCGTCCCTGGCCGGCATCCATTTCGCCGCAGGGGTGCAGCACTTCGATTTCCCCTTCGCCGATGCATCCGGCCAGCCAGTCGTTCACGCCGCCGACCACGGCGTCGAGGGCGGTGTGGGGGGAATAGAGGGCGATATCCTTGCGCACGAGCTTCATGACCGCCCGGTCATGGCCGTTGCCGGCGTCCAGCCGCCGGGCCGGCCGGAAAAGAATGGGGTGGTAGGCGATCACCAGGTCAATTTTCTTCAAGACGGCCTCGTCGGCCACCGCCTCCGTGGGGTCGATCGTCAGCAGGATCCTTTTGATGCCGCGCGACCCAAGCGGGGTGATCAGCAGGCCGACATTGTCCCAGGGGGCGGCCAGCGATGGCGGAGCGATCGCCTCTAGGGATTGGATCACCTGTGGAAGCTTCATGCGTGCGCATTATGCACATCGCGCCGGGGGCGGAAAGGGAAATGTGGACAACGGGAACTTGATTTGCCGGTGTCCGGCCCTACACTTCGAAATACCTAACCTAGGAGGAAACCATGACCAAGTGGAAATGCTCGGTGTGCGGCTATATCCATGATGGCGACGCCGCCTGCGCCGCCTGTCCCAAGTGTTCGGCAGCGGCGGAGAAGTTCGCCCGGCTGGATGAAAAGGCGGCGGAACTGGTGGAGCGTTCGCGCCATACGAACGCGCTCCATGCGCAATTGATCGACCTCGCCAGGCAGATCGAGCGGGTGTGCGAGGATGGGATCCGCGACAACCTCGACCCGGGGTGCGTCGACGTCTTCAAGAAGAGCCTCCAGGCGTCCTACATCCAGATGAAGCTCTCCATGACGGAAATGCAGGGCCACATGGCCAAGGGCAAGTGGGGCTGATGGCCGGAATCGCAGCCGGGTCGTCGTAAATAAAAACGCCCGTCCGCCTGCGCGGATGGGCGTTTTCTTTTGCGGGACGAAACGGCTACTTGAGCGCCATCTGGATGAAGATCATCACGAAGAGGGCGACGGTTTCAACGATGCCGAGCGTGGTCAGGTAGTTGCCGAAGCCCTGTCCGGTTTCGGCCAGCGCATCGGATCCGGAGGCTCCGGCCTTGCCCTGGTACCATGCGGAAACCCCCATGGCGATGCCGCCCAGGATGCCCGCACCCAGCACGGCCGGCCACATGGCCGCGGCGATGGCCGGATCCAGCGCCATCTTGTTGAAGGCCAGGAGCAGCAGCAACCCGTAGATGGTCTGGGAGAGCGGTGCGCCGATGAAGACCAGCAGGATGAACGGCGCCGCCTTGCCCTGCAGGTAGCATTTCTTCCACGCGCCGATGCCGGCCATGCCGGCCGTTCCGGTGCCGAGTGCCGAACCGATTGCGGCAAAGGCCAGTGCGGCGGCCCCGCCGAGTTTGATCAATGCCGGTGCTAACGATACTTCCATTTTATTGCCTCCTGTTGGTCGATTCTGGGTTAAAGGTTTTTTTCCGTCTTCCTGAATGGATTGAAATGGATGCCGGCCCATTCCACGCCAGCATGTCCGGAGAACTCGAGCGTATTCAACCGGATGCCGTGAACCATCACGCCCATGGCGCCGAGGATGATGTTCAGGGCATGGCCGAGGAACAGGATCAAGGCGGCGCCCAGCGCGCCGATGCCATGGAATCCCATGTCCAGCGCCATGCCGTTGAAGGCCTGGGCAATGGCGAGCGAGGCCGCCCCTACGGCATAAAGGCGGACGTAGGAAATGATGTCGACGAAGTTGTTGATGACGTTCAGCACGAGGGTGACAAGGCCGAAGTAGGACCTGGACATGACGAGGCTCAGCACGATCAGTCCCACGCCGGTGCCCAACAGGGGGAGCTGGGTTGCTGTCACCCATTGGGGCAGCTCGATGTAGAGCACCATGTTGAGCACGACGGAGAACAGGGTCCACGTCGAGAACAGCCAGCCCAGGTCGGCAAGGGCCGCCCATGAGTTGATCTTGCGGATCAGGTTCCATCCATGGGCCAGGGTCAGGTGAAGCGTCCCGATCGAGAAGCAGATGAACATGATGTTCTTCGCGGAAAGGTCGGCGTTCCATCCCTCCGCGCTCTTTCCGGTCATGAAGTCGCTGGAGAGGCTGCGCAGAGGGGCGGGCAGGTTCTCGATCGGAATGCCGAAATAGTTTCCGGTAAGGACGCCGAACAGCACGCAGGTGGCACTCATGAGCATGAGCAGGTTCAAGGCGGGCTGGGCCGGCTTGCTGCCCTTGGTCTTGAGTTTTCCGAACAGGGTCAGGGCGATGAACAGCAGGCCGTAGCCGGCGTCGCCAATGATGAAGGCGAAGAAGATGCTCAGGAAGATGAGGAACAGCGCACTGACGTCGAGTTCGCGGTAGCCGGGAACCACGCCGATCATGCCGAGCACCGCCTTGATGGGGGAGACCCACTTCGGATTGCGCAGCAGGGTGGGGGGCTGGTCGGCGTCGGAAACCGCTTCCAGAAGGTAGCCCCATCCGTGTTCGGCCGCGGCGGCGGCGAGCTCCTCCTCGCGGTCGGCGGGATAAAAGCCGCGCAGATAGGTGAACGACTCCTCGCGCCCCATGCCGTCGCGCACCTCGAGGAAGGTGACGCCGTCGGAGGCGTCGCCGGCAATCTGCTCGGCCAGCTTGCGGTCGCCGGCGTAGGTCTTGAACTCGGACTCGGTCTCCGCAAGAGCCTGGCGGGTCTTGGCGATGTGGTGCTCGATCTGGGAAAGGGAGCGGTCGGGCAGGCGGACTTCGTGGGCCGCCAGCGCAAAATCGGAGCGGGAGGCGGCCAGCACGTATCGGGTATTCTTGTCGCGGCCGATCTCGACCACGCTTATGCCTTCGGGTATCTCCGGCGGGGTTTTGATCTGGAACTCGTAGAGCTTGAGGCAGAGCCCCTTCTCGTTGAGGGCGGCGATCGCCCGCGGTTCGAACTCGCCAAAAGGCAGGATGCGGGTGTGTTCGTGCTCAAGCCCCTGGAGGGTCTCCTTAAGCTCCTTCTCGCGGTGGATCAGCTTCCAGACCGTATCGACGAGATGGTCGGGATCCTTGCCGGTGGGGTCGGCATCGGGCTGGGCCTGCAGCACCTCCTTGGCGCGCTGGACATAGAGCAGGTGGTTGCG
The DNA here is from genome assembly GCA_003246265.1 of Kiritimatiellales bacterium. Taxonomy (GTDB): domain Bacteria; phylum Verrucomicrobiota; class Kiritimatiellia; order Kiritimatiellales; family Pontiellaceae; genus Pontiella. The sequence goes on from QKAU01000065.1 coordinate 17,375, forward strand.
CGCCTGCTCCAGCTCGTGGCCCTCCGGCGCCTTGACGTGCGCCACATGGAGCACCTGGAGGTCGCGCAGCTTCCTCAGCGTCTCCTCCTGCCGGGCGGGGGTGCAGAGGAGCGTCAGTTTTTTCATCTTAACGATCATGCGCTTTTCCCTTTGGCGATCTTTGAGCGGGCGACGGCGGCGGTCTGTTGGTCGCCCATGAAGATCCGGATGACGCGGATGTTCTCCCTGGCCTCGGGAATCTTCACCTTTTCGAACAGGTTGACGCGCTGGGTCGTGGTGCGCAGTTCCTCGCCGAGCAGCCGGTGCTGTTCCTCAAGGATCTTCCGCTCCACCCGCAGGCGGGTCAGCTGCTTGAGCACGCGGATGCCCTCGTCGACCCATGGATCGGTGTCGAACAGGTCGGGCAAGGCGGGCTTGAAATCAAGCTTTTCCAGGACGGGGATGTTGACGCCGGCGATGTTGCCCAGCGAGGTGTCCAGCGTGGAGACCTCCGCAAAGGGGGCGAGATCAACCGGTTCGGAATAGAGCTGGATCCACGAACTGAGCTTGGCGCGCGCCTCCTGCTCCTCGTCGCGCTTCTCCATGATCGCCTGGTCTAGCCGGCGCATCTCCATCTGGAGCTGCTGCTTCTTCAGCTGCAGCGTGGGAAGGTAGCGGTTGAAGCGCGCCAGCGCGTCGCGCTGCGCCTTGAGCTCGTTTTTGGTTAACTTGATTTTAGCCATGGCATCTATCCACAGATTGCGCAGATTTCCCGGATCAACCTGATGCTGGAATCGAAGCCAACCAGTGAAATCCGTGGATTCATTCCACTACCCCTTCGGCCAGAACTTTTCCGTGAACTTCGAGGCAATGCCGGTTTCGGAGGGTTCGAAGCAGTCGGCCATGATCCTCCATCCGTTGTCGAGCGCCTGCTCCAGCGGGACGTTGACGCTGATGTTCATCATCTCGGCCTCGAAGCGCTCGCCATACTTGAGCAGCTTGCTGTCCCAGTCGCTCATGCGGAAACCCATGGATTGCTTTTCCAGGGTCTCCTTGTAGTTGGCGTAGAGCTGGATCATGGTGTCCATGATGGTCCGGTGGTCTTCGCGGGTCCGGTTGTTCACCTGCTGCTTCAGGCGGCTCAGCGAGCCGAACGGCTCGATGCGCCTGTTCTTGAGGTAGAACTGGCCCTCCGTGATGTAGCCGGTGTTGTCGGGCACGGGGTGGGTGACGTCGTCGCCCGGCATCGTGGTCACCGCCAGGATGGTGATCGAACCGCTGCCTTCGAAGTCGACCGCCTTTTCGTAGCGGGCGGCCAGCTGCGAGTAGAGGTCGCCGGGATAGCCGCGGTTGGAGGGGATCTGCTCCATGGTGATGGCCACTTCCTTCATCGAATCGGCGAAGTTGGTCATGTCGGTCAGCAGCACGAGGACGCGCTTGTCCTCCAGGGCGAACTTTTCGGCTACCGCCAGGGCGATGTCCGGCACCAGCAGGCACTCCACCGTCGGGTCGGAGGCGGTATGGACGAACATCACGGTACGCGACAGGGCGCCGCTCTCGTCGAGCTTGTCGCGGAAGAAGAGGTAGTCGTCATGCTTCAGGCCCATGCCGCCGAGGATGATGACGTCGACTTCGGCCTGGAGGGCGATCTGCGCAAGCAGGTCGTTGTAGGGCTCGCCCGCCACCGAGAAGATCGGGAGCTTCTGCGATTCCACCAGCGTGTTGAAGACGTCGATCATCGGGATGCCGGTACGCACCATGTTGCGCGGGATGATGCGCTTGGCCGGGTTGACCGACGGCCCGCCGATCGGGATCATGTTCTCTTCGATGACCGGCCCCTTGTCGCGCGGCGTGCCCGATCCGGTGAAGACGCGGCCCAGCAGGTTGTCCGAGAAAGGCACCTGCATCGTGCGGCCAAGGAAGCGTACCTTCGCATCGGTCCCGATGCCGCGGCTGCCCGCGAAGACCTGGAGGAAGACGTTCTCGCCTTCCAGCCGGATCACCTGGGCGAGGGAGGTTCCCTGGGCCGAGTCGACCTGGGCCAGCTCGCCGTTGATGACGTCGTCCGCCTTCACAACGATGACGTTGCCGGCGATCTGTTCGATCCGGTGGTAGATTTTATTCTGCATAGTCGGAAACCTCCGCGAGCATCTTGTCCATCTGCTCTTCGATTTTCTTGAATTCATCGGAACCAAACTCGCTCGAGTTCCAGTCCTTGCAGGTCTGGGTCAGCCTCTGGAAGAAGCTGCGCGCCTGGTTCTTGTCGGCGAATGTCATCTTGGTCTGCATGATCTTCAGCAGCTTGGAGAAGACGTATTTCTGCCGATCGACCGAGTTGGCGGCATCGGTCTCGTTGAATGCGTTCTGCTGGAGATAGGTGGCATCGATGTATTCGGATTTCAGGTAGAACACGAAGTCCTCGATCGAGGTGCCTTCTTCGCCGACCACCTTCATCATCTGGTTTACCTCGTTGCCCCCGCGCAGCACCTTGCGGGCGATGGCCACGTCGGCTTCGTCCACCACGCTGGGATACTTGCTCCAGGAGTCGAGCGGATCGATCGCCGGGTAGCGGCGGGCATCGGAGCGCGAACGCGACAGGCCGTGGAACGCGCCGACCACCTTGAGGGTCGCCTGTGTCACCGGTTCCTCGAAGTTGCCGCCGGCCGGGGAGACGGTGCCTCCAATGGTGACGGAACCGAGCGTCCCGTCGTTGAGGCGGACCACGCCGCCGCGCTCGTAGAAGGAGGCGATCACCGATTCAAGGTAGGCCGGGAAGGCTTCCTCGCCGGGGATCTCCTCGAGGCGGCCGGACATTTCGCGCAGCGCCTGCGCCCAGCGCGAGGTCGAGTCGGCCAGCAGCAGTACGTCGAGGCCCATCTGGCGGTAGTATTCGGCGAGCGTCACGCCGGTATATACAGAGGCTTCGCGGGCGGCCACCGGCATCGAGCTGGTGTTGCAGATGATGAGCGTGCGCTCCATGAGGCTCTTTCCGGTCCGCGGGTCGGTGAGTTCCGGGAATTCGCGAAGGGTTTCCACCACCTCGCCCGCGCGCTCGCCGCAGGCCGCAACAATAACGACATCCACTTCCGCGTTGCGGGAGGTGATCTGCTGGAGCACGGTCTTCCCGGCGCCGAACGGCCCGGGAATGCAGTAGGTGCCGCCCTTCGCGACGGGGAAGAAGGTGTCGATCGTCCGCAGCTTGGTGGCCATCGATTCCGTCGGGCGCAACCGCTCGGTGTAGCACTTGATCGGCATCTTGACCGGCCAGATCTGCATCATCTTGGCGTCGACCGTGTAGCCCTTGTCGTCCTTGAGCACGGCCACGACCTTCTCCACGGTGTATTCGCCGGCGGGCGTGGCCGCCTCCACGGTCCACTTGCCGCGCAGGCCGAACGGTACCATGATGCGGTGCTCGAAAATCCCCTCGGGCACGGTGCCGAGCGTGTCGCCCGCCGCAACCGTGTCGCCGATTTTGACCTTGGGGGTGTAGGCCCATTTGGCATCGCGCGGAAGCGCATGCAGGTAGGTGCCGCGCTGGAGGAAGAAGCCGCACTCTTCGGCCAGGGCGGGCAGGGGGTTCTGCAGGCCGTCGAAGACCTGGCTCAGCAGGCCCGGCCCGAGTTCGACCGCCAGCAGGTCGCCGGTGAATTCGACGGGGTCGCCGACCTTGAGGCCGACCGTATCCTCGAACACCTGGAGTTCGGCCGTGTTGCCGCGCACGCGGATTACTTCCGCCTTCAGCTTCAAACCGCCGCTGCAGGCATAGGCCACTTCGTTCTGGATGACGGGCTTCTCGAACCGCACCCTCAGCAGGTTGCTGTTCACCCCGATGATGTTCCCAATGTTCTCGCTCATAATCTGTTCTCCATGAAACCAGGCCGGTCAGGCGTCCGCGTCCTTCTCGCCCGCTTGCTCTTTTTCCGTGTTGGCCGTAATGACCGCTTCGAGTTTCTCCTTGCCCGCGTGCACATCCATGCGGTGCCACCGCTCGACGATCCGCAGCTGGATGCCGTAGGCGAGCACCTTTTCGAACGCGAAGGGATCCTGCCCGACCAGGCCGTCCGCCAGTTGCCAGCGCGCGCGGTCGAGTTCCTCCTCGATCTCCAGCGGATCGGTGCGCGTGAAGGCGTCGGTAACGGCCACCTCGATCTGTCCGCTGAATCCGTCGTGGGGCCGGAGGGATTCCTTGAAATCGATGCCCAGCCTCTGGCCGCGATGGCGGACCGCCGCGTTGCGCAGCTGCGTCTCGATGTTGTGCCAGGCGATGCAGAGCGGGCAGAACGTCCCGTCCGCAACTCCTTCAAGGATGTTCATGAGGATGCGGGTCTCGCGTTCGGTGATCCATTGCGAGCAGGTAGCGATGTATTCCGCAGTGGAAAACGGGGGTTCGTCCCCGATCTCCAGATGCGGAAGGCTGGCTACAAGTGCGTAGTAGGACATCGTGGATTCCGTTAGGCTTTGGCGAGTTGCTCGCGGGCAACGGCGCCGACGGTCCTGGCCAGTTCGGGACGGAGGAAGGCGGCGAGGGCTTCGGCCACGGCTTCGGCCGTATAGTCGAGGTATACGCTCTTGCCTTCGAAGGCCACCTTGAACCCGGCCAGGATTTCGGCATCGGCGGAAAGATCGATGGGGCGGCCCGACTTCTTGGCGAGCTCGGCGCAGAACGCGGCAAGCGCCGCCTTGTCCTGTTCGGCCACCGAGATCTTCGCGCCGCCCTTGCCCTGTTCGGCCACGGCCAGGATCATCTTTTGGAGAAGATCGCCGGAAAGGGCCGCCTGGACGGCGGTGCCGAGGGCGGAGGTCACGACCTTCTCGCAACCCTGTCCGACGGTGATCAGCAGGTCGCGTGCAGCCTGTTCGAGCGTCTTGACCGACCGTTCGGCGAAGGCATCGGCCTCGGTCTGGGCCTTCTTGAGGGTGGCGTGGGCCTTGGCTTCCGCTTCGGCAACCAGCTTGGCCGCCTTTTCCTTGGCATTGGAGAGGATGGTTTCCGCCTCTAGGTTGGCTTTTTCAACCCCTTCGCGCTGAATCTGTTCAATCAGGTGTTTCAGTTCTTCGGCCATGTTGTTCTCCGGTTTTTTCCGTAAAAGGGTATCGATATAATTAGATTGATCCCTGCTTTCAAGCCCGATCGGGTAAAATATTTAAATTATAATTGGATTAGTCCCGTATTGGCACCGCACCCAATTGCACCAGCATTTGTAGTGTGATCCCGCCCACGATTTCAAGGCTCTGTGCGCTAATGTTTTGCAGATGGTCCGACGAGGTGTGCCAATAGTCGTTCAGGCCGGGTTTGGAGCCGAAACGGAAATCGATGAGATCGATGGCCGGAATGCCGAGCCGGAGGAACGGAACATGGTCGTCGGTGATGATCGAGCTGCGCGAAAGCGCCACGCGATCGCGCTGTCCGGTGGCGCGGGCCGCGTCGAGGAGATGCCTGACCAGCTCGTTGGAGCTGTTGGCGGGCACCGTGAGCTGGAGGTCGGCATCGCCGACCATGTCCAGCAGGATCATCGCCTTGATCGTGGGCAGCTCGCCATCGCGGGCCAACTTCGCCGCCATGTGGCGGCTTCCGTGCAGGCCGTCGCCGGGAATGTAGCCCGCGATCCCTTCCTCGCCATCGAAGAAAGCGAAGATGATGCCGGTCTCGGGCTTCGTGCCGGCAAGCATGCGGGCCAGTTCCAGCAGGATGCCGGTACTCGATCCGCCATCGTTGGCCCCTTGGAAATTCTCGATGCCCGGCATGGTGTCGAAGTGGGAGCCCAGGATGACCCAGTCGCCACGCCTGCCGGGTATGCGGCCGAGCACATTTCGCATCGTCTTCTCCCCGGAGGGGGTCTGGTCGGCGAAGGTATCGATTTCCGTTTCGATTCCGAAACCCTCCAGCCGCTCGGCGATGTGCCTGGCCGCCTTCCATCCGTTGGGGGTTCCGGCGTCGCGCGGCGTGTATTGCACCAGGGCGGCGACTTCGGAATAGGCCCGTTCTCCGTCGAATCCGCCGATCTGCTTGCGGGCTCCGCACCCGGCGGCGAGCAGCGCCGCAAGGAAGAGCGCACCAGGAAGGCTTCGGCCCCGGGAGGACCGGCGCGCGAACGGGACGGGCGGGTTCATGGCGCTACTTCGCCGCAGCCGTGGCGCGGGCTTCGTAGATCCGCTTGATGACCGATTCGCACAGGAGGGGATCGTCCTTCAAGGCGCGGGCGGCGGCATCGCGGCCTTGGCCGAGCTGGGTGCCGTCCATCGAGAGCCAAGAACCCTTCTTCTCGACGATGCCCGCATCGGTGGCCGCGTCGATGACGGAGCCGGTCCAGGAGATGCCTTCGGCATAGAGGATGTCGAATTCGGCTTCGGTGAAGGGCGGGGCCACCTTGTTCTTCACGACCTTGATGCGGGTGCGGTTGCCGTAGACGGTACCCGAGGAATCCTTGAGCTGGCCAATGCGGCGGATGTCCATGCGGACCGAAGAGTAGAACTTGAGCGCGCGGCCGCCGGGGGTCGTTTCGGGGCTGCCGAACATCACGCCGACCTTCTCGCGGATCTGGTTGGTGAAGATGCAGCAGCACTTGGAGCGGTTGATGGCGGCGGTCAGCTTGCGGAGCGCCTGCGACATCAGGCGGGCCTGCAGGCCCACGTGCGAGGCGCCCATTTCGCCGTCGAGTTCCGCCCGCGGTGCCAGTGCGGCGACGGAGTCGACTACGACCACGTCGATCGAATTGCTCTTCACGAGCGCTTCGCAGATATTGAGCGCCTCTTCGCCGGAATCGGGCTGGGCGACGAGCAGGTTGTCGATGTCGACGCCGATCTTCTTGGCGTAGGAAGGATCCAAGGCATGTTCCGTGTCGATGAAGGCGGCGTTGCCGCCGGCCTTCTGGGCGTTGGCGATCACGTGGGAAACCAGCGTGGTCTTGCCCGATGATTCGGGGCCGTAGATTTCGATGATGCGCCCGCGCGGCACGCCGCCGATGCCCAGGGCGAGGTCGACGGTGAGCGATCCGGTGGAGATGGCTTCGATCTGCTTGGTGGCGCTGGCCTCGCCCAGCTTGACGATCGCCCCTTCGCCGTACTGCTTCTGGATCTGCGCGATCACTGCGCTGAGGGCGGATGCGGGGTCTGAGGCGGTATCCTTCTTTGCGGCCATGTGGTGTCTCCTTGCTAAGCCAGGGTTGGGATGAGCCCGCATTTCTATCGGACCCCCTCTGCGCTGTCAACGCCCCCGGAGTGCGTTCGGCCAAAAACTGCCTCCGGACCGTTTTTCCTTTCACCGGATGCGAATATCCATATAGTGGATCCAATTCAATCCACCGCTCAAGAACCCGGGGAAGCAGGCATGAAATTGGACAGGAACCAGTTGGCGAAACCCGCAACCGGCAATGCGCTATCCGTCGCGGCCGGCCTCTGCTTCTTCCTTGCCGCCATGATGCTCCCCCTCGTCGGTCCGGCCGGCAGCCGCGTCGATCATGCGGCGCAGAACAAGGCCGCCTTTCTCGGGATCCTGCTCTCCACGCTGGTGCTGGCCGCCATGGCCGTGGCATCCAAGCTGGAACTGCGCAAGAGCGCCGGCGGACCCCTGCCGTGGTTTTCGATCCTTGTCGGCACCGCCTGCATTCTTGCTTTCGTGGTGCTGCTGTTCGACGGATTTGCCATTTGACGGGGTGGGGCATGGGCGCCGGCCGCCTGGCGGCTCCCCCCGGTGGAGGGTGGGACCATGATGACCAGCAGGGAAATCCGACTGGCGGACTATCTGCGCGAGGAGTGCATCCTTTGCGACATGGAGGCGGATTCGCGCGACCGGGCCATTGAACAGCTCGTGGGTCTCCTCCACCGCCATCTGGACGGGTTCGATTCCGACAAGGCGTACCAAGCCGTCATGGCCCGTGAACGCCAGGCGGCCACGGTGCTGTCCGAAGGTCTTGCGCTTCCCCATGCGCGGATCGATGGGCTCGCACGTCCGGTACTCGCGCTGGCCACTTCGCGGGTCGGCATCGATTTCGAGGCGGTCGGTGAAAGCCCGGTGCATGTCATGGTGCTGATCCTGACGCCGAAGGATGATCCCGGGGCCTACCTTCGCCTCGTCGCGACCCTCTCCAAGACCCTGGGACGGCCCCACCTGATCAAGCGCCTGTCGGTCGCGGCCGATGCGCGCGAAGCCTACGGCATCCTCACGGAAGATCGCAATGGCGTCGAGGTGAGGCTGAACGCCGAGAGTGTCATGAACCGCAATCCGGTCACGCTGGACGAAGGCGACACGCTGGCGCATGCCATCCATGCCTTCTGCGCCAACCGGGCCATGGACATTCCCGTCGTCGATGTCGACGGGGATCTGCGCGGCGTCGTGGCCATCGAGGACCTCCTCGGTCTGAGCCTGCCGCAGCACCTGCTGTGGATGGAGGACCTGGCCCCAATTGAAAATTTCGAGCCCTTTGCCGAACTGCTCCGCAAGGATGCGGAGACCAAGGTGGCGGATTTCATGCACGACACCTTCGTTGCCGTTCCGCCCGACATGCCGGCCATGCAGCTTTCCAAGATCTTCCTCATGCAGCACATTCGCCAGATCCAGGTGCTGGAGGGCAGGCGCTTCCTGGGGGTGGTCAATCTCGAGAGCTTCATCTCGCAGATTTTCTGGGCATAGGAGGCAGGCGCATCCATCCTCGCGCCCTGCCGCGAAAGGAGATGGGACGATATGCACGGCGAAGCGAACGGTGCGGTCCTTTCGACCCGGCAGCTGCTCCAGCGGCTCCTGCTGCTGCTGGCGGCCAGTGCCGGAATCGGCGCAGCGGGCATGGCGCTGGGCGGGCTGGAGGTCCACCAGGCCGTGGCCAGCGGCGTCTTCCTGGCCATCATCCTCGGAACGCTCTTCTTCTGGACCTTCCGGTTGGCGATCGCCTTCCTGGGACTCGGCGTCCTCATCTTCACCCGGTCGCTCAACATTGCCCATTTCGTCGAGGCGGCGGCCCTGCCGGTCATCCTTTTCCTCGTGGGGATGATGATCGTCGTCGGCGCCCTGCGCGACCTGGGCTTCTTCACCTGGGTGGTGCAGGCGCTGATCTCCATCCCCCGGATGACCGGCCGGAAATTCATGGTTGCGACGGCCGTGGCCTCGGCGCTCCTTGCCTGCGCGGTGGACGAGGTGACATCGATCATCTTCATCGCGACGCTGGTCTTCCAGGTATGCAACCGGCTCAAGCTTTCGCCGACGCCCTACATCATCATCTGCGTCCTTTGCACCAACATCGGCAGCGCGGGGACCATGATGGGCAACCCGGTCGGCATCTACATCGGTACGCAGGCAGGGCTCACCTTCGGCGACTTCTTCCGGTGGGCCTTCCCGATCATGCTGGTGGCGCTGGCCTCCTGCGTCGCCATAACGATGTTCTGGTTCCGCCGCGATCTCGACGTGTTCGACGAGCGGCTGGCGGAGCGGATGGGGCGGCAGCTGAGCCTGGTGCCCAAGGTGGTCGTGCCCTACAAGCGGGGACTGGCCGTGCTGCTGCTGACGCTGGCGTTCATCGCCTCGCACCACGCCCTCGAGGAAGGACTGCACCTGGACAAGAACAGCATCCTGCTCGTCGCCCCGCTGGCATGCGCCGGATGCATCATGCTCTTCAAGCGCGACCGGGCCCGCCACTATGTGGAACACGAGGTCGACTGGTGGACCCTGCTCTTCTTCATGCTGCTGTTTGCCATTGCCGGGACGCTGGAGTATACCGGCGTCACCGAGATCGTAGCCCACGGGTTCGTGCAGCTGTGCGGCGACCGGCCGGCAATGCTCGTCCCCGCCATCATGGCCACGACGGCGATCGGATCGGCGTTCGTGGACAACGTTATTTTCGTGGCGGCCTTTTCGCCGGTAATCACGGAGCTGGGGCGAGACGTGGCGGCCATGCCACTCTGGTGGGCGCTGCTGTTCGGCGCCTGCTTCGGAGGCAACATCACCTTGATCGGCAGCACCGCCAACATCGTCGCCCTCGGGATGCTGGAGAAGCAGTCGCACACGGGGATCGGGTTCATCCAGTGGCTGAAGATCGGAGCGCTTTCGGCGCTGGCGGCCTGCCTGATTGCATGGGGGCTGCTCGTCCTCCTTGCGCCGTACATGGCATGAAAAAAGGCACCCGTTGCCGGGTGCCTTGGAAAACGCATTGCCGTGGACGGGCCTAGGGGGCCAGCTCTTCGATCGTGGCGCTGTCGCGCAGGCTCTTGATGAAGTCGCCTACCGCCTGCTGCCGCTTCTGGTTGGTAAGGAAGCGTTCGATCTGCTCCTTGGCCTCGTCGAAGGCCACCGTGCCGGCTTCGTTGGCTTCGGTCACCTTGATGATGTGGTAGCCGAACGGGCTTTCGACAATGCCGCCCACTTCGCCCACCTCCTGCGAGAAGGCGGCCGCCTCGAACTCGGGAACCATGCGGCCTTTGCCGAAGGAACCCAGCGAACCGCCCTGCGCACTGCTCGGACAGTCGGAGTTTTCCTTGGCCGCGTCTTCGAAGGTGACGGTGCCGGCCAGGATGTTGGCGCGGATCTCTTCGAGCTTGGCCTTCTTTCCGGCCTTGCTCTCATCGGTGTCTTCTTCGGCGAATTTGATCAGGATATGGCTGGCGGAAACGCTTTCTGGCTGGGCGAAGCGGTCGGGATTGGCATCGTAGAACTCCTTGGCCTCCTCCTCGGTCGCCTCGGCGATGTTTTCCGTCTTGCTTTCCATGAACTGGCGGGTGGCTAGGTCGTCGCGGATGTTTTTCTTGAGTTCGTCGAGCGTGGTGCTTTCGGAGAGCAGCGCCTCCTCGAGCGTCTGCCCTTCGGGCATGCGGCTGCGGATCTGCTCGATGGCTTCGTCCACTTCGGCCTCGTCGACCTTGACGTTGGCTGCGGTGACCGCCGCGTCGATCAGCTTCTTGGTGATCAGGTCGTTCTTGATCTGGCCATACATCTGGGCCTGGACCTGCTGCAGTTGCTGCGGGGGTACCCGCCCGCCGACCTGCTCCATCGCCCGCTCGAGGATCTGGAGGATTTCGCCTCGGGTGATCTCCTCTCCATTGACGCGCACCACCACGGCGGCCGGATCGGTGGTCAGCGGATTGGGCTGGACGGGGGCGGCGAAGAGATCTTCGGTCTGGGACAGGTCCACGGATTCCGGCGCGGGCACGGGGGCCGTCTCCTCCTTGCAGGCGGTGAAGAGGAGGGCGGCGGCAGCGAGCCCGGAAGCCGCAAGCAGTCTGGTCTTGGACAAATTGTCGAACATGGGTCTTGATCCTTTCTACGGGTTGCTCTAACTACCCCGCACTTCGGGTGCGCAAGGTGTAAGGCGCGCATAGTGTTGCCTGCATGGCCAAATGTCAACGCAATCGCACGGCTTTGAAAGGATGGTCTGATGATGCGGGACGATCGGGAACTTCTCCCTCGGTTCAAGTGCAACGGCTGCGGTGCGTGCTGCCGGTGGGGAGGCGCGGTCCTGCTGGAGGAGGCCGATATCGAACGGCTCGCCGGGTGCATGGGACTGGAGGTCGACGCGTTCATCCAGCGGCATACCCGCCTGGCACCGAACCGGCGGCAACTGGCCCTGCTGGACGCGGAGGACGGCAGTTGCGCCTTCCTGGAAGGGGACCGGTGCTCGGTCTACGAGGACCGGCCCTGGCAGTGCCGGAGTTTCCCCCATGCCTGGAGCGTGGCGGAAGGATGTCCGGAACTCGACCGGCTTCGGTCGGCGGCCAAAAAGATTTGAACAAGGCGCGGGGAAACCCTAGCGTGTGCCTTTCAGGAAAGTGAACAGGAGAGAGCAATGAGCGTAATGGACGTGAACGAGATTCTGGGGATTCTACCGCATCGCTACCCCTTCATGCTGGTCGACCGCATCGTTGAGATGGATCCGGAGCAGCAGCGGATCGTGGGCTACAAGAACCTCACCTTCAACGAGCCCTTCTTCCAGGGGCATTTCCCCGGAGAGCCGATCATGCCCGGCGTCATGCAGCTGGAGGCGATGGCGCAGGTGTCCGGCATCCTGCTCAACAAGATGAGCAGCAAGGAGGGGCAGATCGCCTACTTCATGTCCATCGACAAGGCCAAGTTCCGCCGCAAGGTGGTTCCCGGCGACGTCCTGCGCATGGAGATCCAGGTCACCCGCATGCGCTCCCGCATGGCGGTGGTCGAAGGCAAGGCGTATGTCGGCGACGATCTGGCCAGCCAGGCGGAGCTGATGTTCGGCTACGGAGCGTAGGCCATGGCCCATATCCACCCAACCGCCCTCGTGGCCGAAGGCGCCCGGATCGCGGACGATGCCGTGATCGGCCCCTATTGCACCATCGGCGCCCAGGCCGAAATCGGCAGCGGGACCGAGCTGGTCTCCCATGTCGTGGTCGAAGGGAAGGCGATCCTGGGATCCGGCAACCGGGTCTCGCCGTTCGCGGTTATCGGCGGCCGCACCCAGGACCTGAAGTTCAAGGGGGGCTCTCCCGGTGTCCGCATCGGCAACAACAACACGATCCGGGAGTATGTTACCATCAACGCCGCCACGAACGACGGCGATTTCACGACCGTGGGCAACCACTGCCTGCTCATGGCCTATTCCCACATTGCGCACTGCTGCCATATCGGAAGCCATGTCATCATCGCCAACGCCTGCCAGATCGCCGGGCATGTGACGATCGAGGACATGGCCACCATCGAGGGACTGGTCGGGATCGTCCAGTTCCTGCGGGTGGGTACGTTGGCCTTCGTGGGTGCCATGTCGAAGATCACCAAGGACATGCCGCCCTACATGATCGCCAACGGCGATCCGCTGGAGGTGCGCGGCTTCAACAAGGTCGGCATGGAGCGGCGCGGCATTTCCGAAGAGGGGCGCAAGGCCATCAAGGAGGCCTACCGCATCCTCTACCGCCAAGAGATGCCGCTGGCGCAGGCGCTGGAGAAGCTCGCCACCGAGGTGCTCCCGACGCCCGAAATCGAGCGCCTGGTCGGATTCATACAGAGTTCGGAGAAGGGGATCACCCGCTAGCGGCGCCGATCCGGAGGCCTCACCGTGGCATACACCCGCAACGGATTCACCCTGCTGGAACTGCTCGCGGTCCTTGCGGTGGTCGCCATCCTGGCCGGGCTCGGGGCGAAGGGCTACGGGTTGGCCCGCAGACAGGCGAAGGAGGGGCGCGCCCGGGCCGATCTCGGGAAGTGGCAGGCCGCGCTCGATGGCTATCGCGCCGAACACGGACGCTACCCGGAACAGGTGCCCGAGGCTCCGCTGGCCGGCAGCCGGGCCATCGGGTACCTGACCAACGCGGTCGAGGGGGTATCGCTGCTCGATCCATGGGGGAACGGCTACCGCTACGTTTGCACCAACCGTTTCCTTTACGGAATGCATTCCGCGGGGCAGGATGGAGCCAGTGGTACCGGGGACGACATCGTCGTTGCTGGACAGGGATACCGGTAATGAAACGTTCTGGATTCACGCTGATCGAACTGCTGGCGGTCCTTGCCGTGATCGCCGTACTCGTAACACTGGGCTCGCGCATCGTGCGCAGTGCCCGCCTCTCCGCCAGGAAGGCCCAGGCCCAGGTGGAGATGCAGGCGATCGAAACCGCGGTGAAGGCCTACCTGAACCGATACGGCAAGATGCCCTCCGGCCGACTGGTCAGGCAGGGCGCCGCGGATATCGTCTTCGGCTACGGGGACGAGGCTTCCGCCCGCGACCAGAGCCGGGCGATCCTTTCGATCTTGACCGTGGCGGATGATTCCGATGCGGCGGACAACCCATCGGAAATCGCCTTCCTCGAACCCCAGTCTGTCGGGCGCGACGGCACGTTCCTCGATCCATGGGGCGAACAGTACCGGATTGCGCTCGATGCCGACTACGACGGCCGGATTGCGATTGCCGGGGAGGAGCTCCGCCGCAAGGTTGCGGTGGCTTCCGTCGGGCTCTATCTCAAGACCGGATCGACCGCCACGAACGACATCGTCAAGAGCTGGCTCTAGGCTGGCCCGCCCCGGGCTGCGCTTGGACCGGAAACTTTGAACGCCCCGTCCGAAAGACGTTCTAAACGTCCATCTTTTCCAGCAACCATGAACCCAGGAGAGATGGACGACATGAAGAGATCGATAGTGTTCGCGTTGGGCTTGTCGGCGGTGGTGTGTCAGACGGGACTAGCCGGCAAGGCGGAAGCGATGGAGCAGACCGGCAGCCGGTTTGCGGAGATCGCAAAGAATGCGCTTCCGGCCGTGGTCTTCATCGATGTGGAAAGCACGGTCGAGGTGCCCCAGTACCGCTATCACCAGTTCGTCGACCCGTTCGAGCAGTTCTTCGGCCGCGGCAGGGGCTACGTGGTCCCCGAGGAGGTCGAACCCCGCAGGTACATGCAGATGGGGCAGGGATCGGGTTTCATTATCTCGACCGAAGGCTATATCCTGACCAACAACCACGTAGTCCAGGATGCCGACCGTATCACCGTTACCCTGGGTGACGGCCGGAAGTTCGATGCCAGGCTGGTCGGGACCGATCCGGAATCGGAAGTGGCGGTGATCAAGATCGAGGATGGCAACGAGCCGCTGCCGTACCTTGAGCCGGGCGACTCCGACGCCCTCCAGGTCGGGGAGTGGGTACTGGCGGCCGGGAATCCTTTCGGCCTCTCCCAGAGCATAACCGCCGGCATTGTTAGCGCCAAGAACCGTAGTGCGGCCAACATTGCCGAATATGGTAGCTTCATCCAGACCGACGCCGCGATCAATCCAGGCAATTCCGGGGGTCCGCTGCTCGATATCAACGGGAAGGTCGTGGGCGTCAATACCGCCATCTACACCCGCACGGGCGGCTACATGGGCATCGGCTTCGCCATACCCATCAATCTCGCCCTGGAGATCAAGGAACAGCTCATCCAGCATGGCAAGGTCTCCCGCAGCGTTCTGGGTATCCATATCCAGGAGGTGGACGAGGACCTCGCGAAGAGCTTCGGCCTGGACGACGCGGGCGGAATCCTCGTGGCGCAGGTCGCCGAGGGATCGGCCGCAGCCGAGGCCGGGTTGAAGGCGGGCGACATCATCGTCGAGATGGACGGGGGCAAGGCTGGACAGGTCGACGACTTCCGCAACCGGGTGGCAGCCACTCCGCCCGGAACGAAGGTCGAGCTGCGTGTCTTCCGCAACGGGAAGTACAAGAACATGGCCGCCGTCACCAAGGCCCGCGACGCTGAGGCGCAAGCTTCCGACAATCATGCGGACGCCGGCATCTACGATAAGCTAGGGCTCACCGTGGACGAGCTCGATGCCGAAACGACGAAGCGGCTCGGTTTCGAAGGAGATGATGGCGTGCTGATTAGCGAGGTTGAGCAAGGTTCGCCCGCTTGGCGTTCCGGGTTGCAGCCGGGCCAGGTGATTACCAGCGTAAACCGCGAAAAGGTTGGCAACGTGCAGGAGTTTAGGCGGCGCGTGTCGGAATCGGGTGAAGGCGGACGCATACTTATGCTCATCTCCGATGGCCGCAGTTCCCGTTTCGTGGTGGTCTCCGTCGAATAGCAACGAACGGATGAGCCGCTTGGTGTGGGTGGGCCCACGGGTGTTGCAGTTCAGTTCGATACATGTTGCACATCAAGGCAATTACGACGAGAAATTGATAGCCCTTTTTTCAACGTTGCCGTACTCACTCAACTTATAGATAAAATGAAAGAATGGGGTGGAGGCAAGAGGGGGAGAAGTTCAGGCCGAATCCGGACCTCAAGCTGATGGATCAGGAAAGTGCCAGGCCCCATGGCCCCCACCTTGCCTCCAGGATGGCGTGGATGGCTGTTTGGCATCGGTTGGAGCGTTCCACGTTTGATTTGCCGTTGATGGGTAGGGTGGCGTGTCCCACACCGCCGTGGACGGCTGGGGACAGCTGTTCCTGCCAGTGAAATCGGCAGTGGCATCTCATTCGAGAACTGCCTTAGAAGAGCGCGTTGAAGAGCCATCCGACCAAAAGGATGCCGGTGGTGGCGGTTGCGACGAACAGCGCGATCAGGCGCGGCTTCATCACCTTGCGCAGCAGGACCATTTCGGGAACGGATAGGGCGGTGACGGCCATCATGAAGGCCAGGGCGGTGCCGAGGCCGACCCCTTTGCCGATCAGGGCCTCGGCAATGGGGATGGTCCCAAGCGCGTTGGCATAGAGCGGAACGCCGCACAGTACGGCGACCACGACGCTGAATGGATTGTCCGAGCCCGCGTACTTCGCCATCAGATCTTCGGGCGCCCATCCATGGATTGCGGCGCCGATGCCGATGCCGATGATCAGGTAGAGCCAGATGCGCCCGAGGATGTCCGCGAGGTGTTCCGCCGCATAGGCCAGCCGTTCGCGCTGTGTCATGCAGGGGCGCGTCCTGCTGAAGGCCTCGCCCTGGAGGATGCCGGGCTCCAGATGCTGTTCGGGCCGGAAGTGCCCGATCAGCATGCCGCTCGCCACGCCGATCACCACGCCCATGCCGGCATAGGTGAGGGCCACCTTCCAGCCGAAGGATGCGAGCAGGATGGCGAAGGCCGCTTCGTTGACGATCGGGGAAGTGACCAGGAAGGAGAAGGTGACGCCCAAGGGGATGCCCGCCTCGACGAAGCCGATGAAAATCGGCACCGAAGAGCAGGAGCAGAAAGGGGTGACGATCCCGAGCAACGATGCGGCAACATGCGCCCTCGGCCCCTTGATCCGCTCCAGCAGCTCCTTCGTCTTCTGGGGCTGGAACCAGCTGCGCAGGTAGGAGATGGAGAAGATCATTGCGGAGAGGAGGATGAGGATCTTGACGGTGTCATAGAGGAAGAAGTGCAGGCTGCCGCCCAACCTGGAGTCGATGGGCAGGCCAAGGGCGTTTTCGACGACGAAGGTGGCGAGGCGGTCGAGCCAGATGAACATGGATGGGTGTCCTTATGCGGTTTTATAGATGAAGTAGAGTCCGGCGAGGACCAGTAGCAGGCCGAGGGCGGTTTTGGCGCGGCGGGCGGTACCGGTATCGCGGTTCCAGTCGGCCAGCCGGCGGGCACCTTCGGTGGAGGTCCCGGCGGCGATGAGTACGGTGCAATGGCCGGCGGCGTAGGCCGTCAGCATTGCGCCCCCGAGGGCGACTCCGCAGGAGGCGGTGCGGAAGACCAGGGCGAGAACGGGTGCCATGAAGGCGAAGGTGCAGGGGCCGGACGCCATGCCGAAGAGCAACCCGAGCAGCAGTGCCCCGGCTGCTCCTCTCGTTTCGACCTGTTCCTTGCGGCCATGGATCCAGGGGATCGTCAGGATACCCATGAGATGCAACCCGATGGCGATGAATACCGCGGCGACCATCCAGCCTGCGACCGGGCCGGTATCCCCGGCCAAGCGGCCCGCCCACGTGGTGAGCAGGCCGACGAACGCCATGGTGGCGAGGATGCCGAGCGCAAACAGGGTCGAGAGCCATGCCGCTCGGCGCGGCGAGGATGCCGGCCGGCCATTGATGTAGGCGATGAGCAGGGGGATGGATGCCAAGTGGCAGGGGCTGAGTGCGACGCTGCAGACGCCCCACGCAAAAGCGGCGGCCAGCGCGATGGCGGGGCTGCCGGACAGGGCGGCCTCCATCGAATGGAACAGGTCAGCCAGCATCGAGGTCGATTCCCGCTTCCCTGAACTTCACGAGGATATCTTCGGCGGTGATGAAGCCTTCGTGGCGGAATAGTTCGCGTCCTTGGGCATCGTAGAATATCTGCACGGGAATGAGTTCGATGCCGTATTGCCGGGCGGCGTCTTCCTGTTCGTGGACATCGATGAAGTCGATCTGCAACCGGCCGGCATGGCTGTCCCGCAACGCCTCCAGTTCCGGCTCCAGCATTTTGCAGGCGAGACATCCCTTGGATCCGAGATCGAGCAGGCGCGGCAGGCCGCCGGCCGCCAAGGGCGGCGGGCGTTCATCCGATCGGGATTTCTTGAGGACCACGGTTCCCGCCGCGGCAGCGATTACGGCCAAGATGATCCATGTGCGCTTCATGCAGATTCCCTATTTGCGGTAGATCTGAACCAGTTTTTCGAGGTCGGTTTCCATGATGGACTCCATCCGTATCCGGTCGTTCCGGTCCGCTTCCGTGTCGGCGAGGGCCCGAAAGGTCCACTCGATCGCCTGCCACGCATCCCCGGACCGGTCGTCGGGCAGGCGGTAGTGCATCCAGCGGCCCTCCTTCCTGCCCTCGACGAGTCCCGCCTGGCGGAGGATGGAAAGATGCTTGGAAACGGTGGATGGGGCGAGCTGGAGCAGCTCGATCAGGCGGCAGACGCAGAGCTCGCGGTCGCGCAAGGCAAGAAGGGCGCGAACCCGGTTGCGATCGGAAAGGGCCTTGGCCTGGTCGATGAAGCGGGAGGTTTTCATTTTTATTATTCGCCAAACAACGAAGTGTAATCTACCAAGTGCGCCTTTTTGTCGTCAAGTTCCCATCTTCCGGCTTTTCGAGGGGATTCCCGTTCTGTTAAATGCCGCTTTTTCATCGAGGGGAGAAGTTCATGGCGCGACGGTTTGAACGAGTAGCGGTCTTGAAGGGCGGGATTTCGTCGGAGCGGGAGGTCTCGCTACGTTCCGGGGCGGCCATCGCGCAAGGTCTGCGCTACGGGGGCTATGCGGTGGATGAAATCGACATGGTTTCCGAGGAGCTTCATCTGCCGGAGGGGGTCGAGGCGGTGTTCATCGCCCTGCACGGCCGGTTTGGCGAGGATGGAGGGATCCAGAGCAAGCTGGCGGAACGGGGGATGCCCTTCACCGGTTCGAGTGCGGAATCGAGCCGTGTTTCGTTCGACAAGGTCCTCACCCGTGAGCGGCTGGAGGCCTGCGGCATTCCGGTGCCGCGAGGCGAGGTGGTGAGGGCCGCTACGGAACGTACCCTGCCGCTCCCGCTGGTGGCCAAGCCGCCGCGCGAGGGATCAAGCGTGGGTTGCAATCTGGTGTTCGAGGAATCCGCATGGCCCGCCGCATTCGAGGACGCTGCGCGCTATTCGCCCGAAGTGCTGGTCGAGGCCTACATCCCGGGCCGCGAGCTGACGGTCGGCGTGGTGGACGGGCAGGTGCTGCCGGTCGTGGAGATCAAGCCGGCGGTCCAGTGGTACGACTACCAGGCCAAGTACGTCACCGGCGACACGCAGTACATGGTCCCGGCCGAGCTTGACCCGGCCGTTGCGGCCCGGCTGCAGGAGATCGCGATGGCCACCTTCCTGGCGCTTGGCGCCGAGGGGTTTGGCCGGGTTGATATCCGCCTCGACCCCGGAAACGATCCCTACGTGCTGGAGCTGAACGCCATCCCCGGCTTCACCGCCACAAGCCTGCTCCCCAAGGCGGCGCAGGCGGCAGGAATCGGTTTTTCCGACCTTTGCTGTCGCATCGTGGAATTGGCTCACCTATAGTCCACGCATCAATTCCAAGGTGTCGGGAATGGCAGCGCGCAAGAAGTTGAAAACCTACGCGAAACCGCAGTATGTGCGGGCGAAAAGGAAAGGCGGGGAGGGGTCCCTGCTGCCTCGTCGCGCCCTGACCCTGGGGCTCCTCCTGCTGGTCGTGGCAGGCATCGTCTTCGGCATCGGGCAAGGATATGCCTGGATCAATCGCAAGCTCTTCTCGGAGAATCCCCGTTTCGAGATCCAGCACCTGGTCATCTCCTCCGACGGCAAGCTCTCCGAGGAGCGCATCCGCGAGTACACCGGCCTGCACGAGGGAACCAACCTGTTCGCCGTCTCCTTCCGGGAAATCGAGAAGAGCCTCGCCCAAGTGCCGCTGGTCGAATCGGTCGTGCTGGAGCGGAAGCTGCCCCACACCCTGACGGTCACGGTGAAGGAGCGGGTTGCGGTGGCGCGCATTTCCGGCCGGACCGAACGGAAGTTCCCCTACCTGGTCGACCGCTACGGCTACGTGCTCCCGCCCCGCCAGAACTCCGAGACCCTGCCCATGATCATGGGGCTGGAAAACGAGCCGGCGCTCAACACCCGGCTGGAGCATCCCGACGTGGAAACCGCGCTCAGGATCATCGCCATCTGCGACAGCAGCAGCTACCTGCGCAACTACGTGCGCCTGCTCAGCCTCGACGTACGCTATTCCGACTTCATCGACATGAGGCTCGAGGGCGGCATGCGCGTCCGCATGCCGCGCTATTCGCTCAAGCCGAAGCTGCAGAACCTGGCCACCGTCATCAAGATCGCCGCCGGGCAGGGGCAGCGCGTCAAGGAAGTCGACCTCACCCTCGACTCGGGCAAGGTGCCCGTGACCTACTACTGATTCCGGAGCGCCATGTCCATCGAAGCAACCGCCGTCTTGGAGATAGGGACCAGCCATGTGCGCGTGCTGGTGGGCGAACTGCGCGACGACGGCATCGTAACCGTGATCGCCCTGGGCGAAGCGCCTTCCAAGGGCATCCGCAAGGGGGAGATCGTCAACCGCGACGACGTGGTCGCCAGCGTGCGCAAGGCGATCAAGGCCGCGGAGGAGAACCGGCGCAAGAGCATCCACTCCGTTGTGCTGGTGACTTCGGCGGGGCAGGCCGAGGACAAGCGCAGCACGGGGATCCACCGACTGGTGGATCCGGTCGACAACCGTCTCGCGGAAATCTCGCAGGAGGATGTGGCGGAAGTGCTGGAGATCGCCCGCAAGGTAGCCCTTCCCGACAATCGCATCAAGCTGCATACGCTGCAGCAGTATTTCCAGGTGGACGACATGCTCGGGGTGATCCACCCCGTCGGCATGACCGGCGAGGAGCTGCGCGCCGACATGCTTACCATCCACGGCAAGCGGAGCTCGGTCGACAACTTCCGCAAGATTGTCGATGATGCGCCGATCGAATGCACGGATGCCGTCTTCAGCGGCCTCTGCACGGCCATCGCCGTCGTCAACGAGGAGCAGAAGAAGGCCGGAGCGCTCGTGATCGACATCGGCGGCGGCACGACGGACTACGTCTTCTACCAGGACGGCTTCATCCAGGCCGCCGGGTCGTTCGCGCTCGGGGGCGGCCATGTTACGAACGACATCGCCGTGGGGCTGCAGATTCCGGCCAGCCAGGCGGAGATGGTGAAATGCCGGGATGGCAGTGCGCTGACAAACCTCATGGAGCGCGACCACAACCTTTCCATCCCTGCGGTCCAAGGCTTCAGCAGCAAGATGGTCCGGGCGGTTACGCTCAACACGATCATCAATGCCCGCATGGAGGAGATCTTCACGCTGGTGAAGGACCGCATCGACGCGCAATGCCCCAACGCCCCGCTCGGGGCGGGCGTCCTGCTGACGGGCGGCGGTGCCTTCCTCAATGGCGCACGCGACCTGGGGCAGAAGGTATTCAACGTTCCATGCATGCACGGCAAGCCGTTCGATGTGCAGGGACTGCCGTCAGCCAAGGAGGGGCCGCTCTACGCAAGCCATGTCGGCGCGATCCGCTACGCGGCCTCGCTGCGCCACGTCGAGGAAAAGGTTCCGCTGGGACGGCGGCTGGTTCGGGTGCTGTGGGGAGGTGCGCATGAGTGAATCCGCCGCGAATGATCTGCCGCTGGTCCGGCCGCCGCGCATCCTGGTGATGGGGGTGGGCAGCAGCGGCGCGCGCACTGTCTCGGGAATGAAGAGGCTCAACCCCACCTTGCCCGTTGCGGTGGTCGACACCGACACCCGGGTGCTGGACGCCCTCTCCGTCGAGCAGAAGATCCACGTGGGCGCATCGACCACCAGTGGGTTCAGCGCGGGGGGCGATGTCGAACTGGGACGCCAGGCGATCGAGAAGGACTCCTCGAATATCCGACGGCTGTTGCGCCATGTCGACCTGCTTGTGCTGGTGGCGGGATTCGGCGGCGGAACGGGCTCGGGGGCCGTTCCCGTCATCGCCCGCATTGCGCGCGAAGCGGGTACGCTGGTGCTCTGCATGGTGGGCATGCCTTTCGCCTTCGAAGGGAAGCAGATCGCCCGCATCGCCGAAGAGGCGCTCAAGCGTACCCGTACGCATGCCGACGCCATCATCCGCATCCCCAATGAACGACTGATCGACCGCTCAGAGGCCGACCTTCCCGCCGAAAAGGCCTTTTCCCGCAGCCAGCAGTTGATGGCCGACGCGCTCTTCGCCCTTCAGCGCCTGCTGGCCAGCAAGGGCGTGGTGGACCTCGATTTCGCCTGCATCCAGACCATGCTGCGCAACTGCGACGGCTTCTGCCACCTGGCGACCGCGGATGGATCCGGTCCGGATCGGGCGGGGCAGGTGGCGCAGGCGCTGACGGCCCATCCCCTGCTCAACGGCGGCAAGCTGCTGGGCAGCGCGGCCGGTCTGGTGCTAGGCCTGACCGGGGGGCCGGACCTGCGGCTTAGCGAGATCGAAACGGTCATGGAGCGCATCCACGCGACGCTTCCGGAAGAGGTGTGGATGAACTTTGGCGTGGTGCTCGACCCTGCGTTCGAGGGGCGGTTGGCGCTGTTGGCGCTGGTGGCCGAGCAGTGGAAGGAGCCGCTGGTGGATGCGGCAGGGCGGCAGACCTTTTTCCGCTACGACCGGGGGCAGGGTGAACTTCCACTGGAGCTGGTGGGCAAGGGGGAGTTCGCGCAGGTCGATCCCACCATCCACAACAACCAGGACCTGGACGTGCCCACCTACATCCGGCGGGACATCAAGCTGCCGCGCTGACGCTACTGCATGAAGTAGTTGGTGGCCCGCTCGGTGCCGATGGTGGTGGAGGGGCCGTGGCCCGGATAGACGGAGACCTCGTCGGGCAGCTGCTTCAGCTTGTTGAGTGATTCCTTGAGCTGCCTCGGATTCCCCCCGGGAAGATCGGTGCGTCCGCAGGATCCCTTGAATAGCGTATCGCCCGCAATCAGCACTCCGCCTTCCGGAAACAGGAGGCAGCACGAACCCGGCGTATGGCCCGGGGTTTCGATGCATTGGAAGTGCAGATCGCCATACATCCAATCCTTGCGGCTCTCGAGCGGTTCGAATCCATCGCACTCCGGCCGTTTTGGGACGGCATAGTAGGGCTCGATCCGGTTCAGCGGTCCGAAGGCCCAGGCGAGATCGAGCGAATGCATTGCTATGGGGGCGGGATGGCGGGTGTGGAGCTCGGCGAGGGCGTTGATGTGGTCGGCGTGGCCGTGGGTGCAGACATAGGCGGCCACGTGGATCCGGTTCGCTTCAAGGCGGCGGGCAATCACCTCGGAATCGCATCCCGGGTCGAAGACGATCGCCTGCTGCGCCGAGCCCCAGGCCAGGTAGCAGATCTCCTGGAAAGGGCCGGTGGGAATGCCTTCGATCTTCATGGGGCCGGCTTGCGGGTATAGGCGCAGTGGATGACCATGCTGCCCTTTAGCTGGCCGCTGTTCTGCCCGACCGGCTGGACGGTAAGCGTGCGCACATCGTACCGCACGCCCTGCCGCTGCAGGTCGGCCAGGAAGTCTACCATCGCCTCGAGCGACCCGTTCCAGCTGCAGTTGATGCCCAGCTCGAACAGGTCGCCGGTGGGCTTTTCGGCGTAGGGTTGGCTGCGGGTGATCTCCATGCCGTACTGGTCGGCGAATGCCTTGATCGTCTTCATCAGCTCAGGTGAAACCGTGCGCCCCCCGTCTTCGAAGACGCGCAGGTCCTGCTGCAGCTCGTTGAGCTCGCCCACCCAGTTCTCCTGCATCTTGATGGCGTTCTCGTGGAAGCCGATCTGCTGCCGGATCTTTTCGATTTCGGACTTCTGCGCCCGCCACTCCTCCATCCTGCGGTCGACGACGTACCAGGTGCCGCCGAACAGCAGGCAGGCCAGCGTGGCCACGCCGAGGATCATCTCGCGTTCGGAAATCTTCATGACTCCTCCTCGACGGCTGGCAGGTCGAGCGTGACCGAGAAGACGGAGCGGCGTCCTTCCTTCGTAGCCTTCGTGTTGACCGACTGGTCCTTGAGGCGGGTGAACAGCTTGGATCCGGTCAAGGCCTCGAAATAGTTGTAGACCAGGTCGTCGCTTTCGGCGGTGCCGCGCAGGGAGACGCCCTTGCCCTTGGTGTAGTTGAAGGTGACGAACTCGATGTCGCCGAACGGGAGGAGCCGGGTGGTCTCCCTCAGGCACTCCAGCGCGGAATCGGATCGGTCGGTGTAGATCTTGAGCGCCTTGAGCTTCTGCCGGTTCTCCAGGGCCTGCCGGGCCTTCGGGGCGATGGTGGCGGCCTGCTTGCGGACCGATTCCAGCTGGAGGTTGCGGATCTGGAAGATGGTGAAGAAGACCAGCGAGACAACGAGCCATGTCCCTGCGATGCCGGCAGAGATGAAGGCATACTTGCGGCGCAGCTGCTGCCACTTCTGGAGGTCGATCCATTCCTGCGGGATGAGTTCGATGCGGTTGCCGGTGTCCTGCGCCCGCCGGACGATCCCTTCAGAGAGCGACGGCAGGATTGCAAGATCCTGCGTTTCGACACGCAGGCCGGTCTTCGCCGACAGTTTGGCCTGCAGGGTGGAGGGAACGCCCCCGAAGCTCCAGAGCTGGAACGAGGCGGGGGCGGACAGGTCGTACTCGGTATCCAGCACGGTCAGCGTATAGGCGATGTCCTGGGTCAGTTCATCGACAACATCGGCATCGCCCAGATGCGACTGCAGGGAGCGGATGGCCAACGGTCGGCCATCGCGGAGAACGACCAGTTCGAGCTCCATGCCGTCGTCGATCACCATGACCGCGCAGCCTTCCGCCTGGAGGAGCGCCTGGTCGCGCATGAGGCGCAACCATCCGAGCACGCGGACATCGATGCTGTGGATATGGACCCCCTTGCGGCCGAAGGCCTCTCCAATGGCGTCGATTCTCTCGCGCTTTGCGGCCGCCATGAGGACAAGGGCCTCTTCTTCGCCGGATTCCAGCACCTCGTGGGCGACGGCCAGCTGGTCTAGGGGGAAGGGGGAGGCCTTGTCGACCTGGAAGCCGACCATGGAGGCGATCTCCCCCCGATCGGCCGTGGGGAACCGCACCGTCCGCAGCAGCAGCTCGGAGGTGGGCATCGCCACCGAAAGGTCGCCCTTGAGCGTTTCCGCAACCGCAGTGTCCGCAGGATCGGATTCCGGTGCCTCTCCTTCCAGGGCGATCGCGTCGATGAACAGGGGTAGCCGCCCCTGGCCGCATGGCTCGGGACCTTCGGGGCGCAGCTTCAGGCTGGTCCACTCGAAACCGTCGGCCGTACGGCAGGCCGCCGTTATGATCTTTTCGCTAATTCGCATTTTTCCCGACCGGCCCCTCGCTCCAGTAGACGACCGCCGATCCGGCGTCCTTCAGGAGGAAGATGCATTCGATTCTAAACTGGTTGCCGTATAGTTCGCCGATAGACGTTACCTTTACGAAATTACTTTGCAATTTAAATTTGTTCGGGTCGGCCCCCACGTCGTTCAGGTTCCTGATGCCGTCGTCGAGCGTGCCCTCCTCTCCGTCCAGTCCCATGCGGGTCTCGAGGACCCCGGCCAGCTCCCAATCCTCGTATTCGGCGTAGCTGAGCAGCAGGTTGGTGCTGGCTGTGTTGAGATTCACTTTGCCATCGCCCCAAACGGTCAGGATGTCGGCAACGCCGGTAATGGCTTCGCTCTCCTCGTCGGCCGGCTTGCCGTACAGCACGTCGGGACCCCAGCTCTTGATGTAGAGCAACTCCTCGACGCTGTCGAGCGGCCCGTTTTTCACGGGATAGCCCCGTTCCTCGTAGAACGGGTCGTCCGACTCGGCGCCGTTAAGGCCATGGAGGTCGTTGTCGTCGATCCAGTCTTCGAGACAGTCGATCATGGCGTCCCATTCCGTCGAGGGCACGTTGGCCATATCGAAGATTTCGAGCCACTGGTCGCGGGTCAGCAGGTTGGCATTGCGTCCGGATTCCGCCGCCTCGATGGTGACGGTGAACTTGCCGCCCTCCTCCAACTCGATGCTTGAGGTGGTGGAGAGTCCCCGCTGGACATAGAGTGCCGCCTGCATGAAGCCGTCGCGGTCTTCCGCCATGTCCTCGATCTCCAGCTCCTTGGCGGTGCGGCGGGTGTCGAGGATGGCCCGGGCGTACTCGATGCCGGAGCGCGCCAGCATTTCGGCGTGGAACTTCTTCTTCTTGAAAGAGATGAGCATCGATTCGAGTTTCACCTCGAAGGCAAAGGAGCCGACGATCAGCGAAAGGATGATCATGACCCAGAGGGCCGCCAGGAGGGCGGCACCCTCTTTCTTCCGGTAGGCTGGACGGGGGGCATGCATGTGTCAGGGCGCCGCCTTTTGCGGGGCGGGAGTGGGGGCCTGGCCGCCGTCGGAGGCCTTGCCCGCCGCGGAGGCCCCGAGGGTCGGTCCGGAAAGCCGTGCGGCAAGCGACTCGTAGACGGGCGGCTCGATCACCCGGGAGAAGACCACGGGATCGTCGCCGCTGGCTTCGTCGGCCACGTAGAAGAGGGAAAGGTGGATGCGTTCGGGGATGCTGTTTTCCGGGGTCCATTCCTCGCTCCAGTCCTCCGTCTCCTTGTCCCAGAAGAGGATCTCGAGACCGCGGATCGCACGGGAAACGAGAATCGGCTCGGCTTCGAAGGCATCTTCGAATTCCTCCTCGTCGGCAATGGCCGGCATGGGCAGGGCGAAGAGGGCGGGGTCGCCGTATTCGTCGTCATCGATGAAGAGCCTGATGCGGTGGGGGCCCGAAACGTAGGGGGATCCGTCCGGCATGAAGGCGCCGCTCGCCGTGACGAAGCTGATCATGTCGGTGGGCAGCCCGCCCGCGTTGCTCTTTTCGAAGCGGAAGGCATACACCTTGCGCGGATTGGTGAAATAGATGGTCGAGTTGAGTGCCGAAGCCAACTGGCCCATGGCGAAATCCCCATGCTCAATGGCATCGAGCACTTCCGTGCCCCGTTTCCACCCGTGGATGGTGCCCGTGAAGGCATTGAAGGCGATCGACATCGCGATCGTCAGGATGACGATGGCCACGATCATCTCGAGCAGGGTGAAGCCCGAGCGCATCAGGCGATGGTCTCTGTATTCGCAAGGGCTCATGTTCTGCTCGTCACGCTTTCGGCCTTGGGTTCGTATCGGTAGACGGTGACCTCCTCGAAGGCATCGCGGCCGCGTTCCGACCACTCTATGCGGGTGGTGACCATGAAGAGGCCCGGCCGTTCCTCCGCATCGACCATCGTCACTTCGCGCTGCCACGTGTAGCCCGGGGTGTCGTCGAACGTGCCGGTCTCCGAGGTCTCGTCGATCTCCTCGGCCGTGATGGGGAACTCGATCTCCACGCGCTGGATGAGGGCATGGGCCGTTTCGCGGTTACGGGCCGTGCGGACCACGGCGAGGCAGCGCGACATGGCCATCATCATCGCGGAAACGCCCACGCTCAGGATGATCAGGGCGATGAGCACCTCGATGAGGGTCAGACCGTGCTTGGATGCGGGACGTTTTTCCATGGATTCGGTTCAGCCACTATGCCCAAACAGGCGCACGGAACAAAGACAATCATCACCTGCTTTTATTTCATGGAATCTTGCCCAGACAGGGAGCAACCCCCTGTTTCCCGTGGGAATCGCTTGGAAATATGGAAATCGGGTTTGCGGCCCCGGCTGTGTGCCGCTATCTTTCGAGGCTCATCCTCAACGGGGGCAGGACCATGGAATACGATGCCTATGAAAGCAGTGCGGAACAGACCGGAAACGGACCCTCGAAATCGGAGCGCCAGTGGGCCATGGGATGCCACCTTATCGCCCTGGCCGGGCATCTGCTGCCGATTGCGAGCATCATCGGCCCCCTGGTGCTTTGGCTGATCAAGCGGGAGGATGGGGCGTTCATCGACGAGCAGGGCAAGGAATCGCTCAACTTCCAGATCTCGATCCTGGTCTACTATTGCATCAGTTTTGTCCTGATCCCCCTGCTCGGGCTAGGATTGCTGTTGCTGGGGGTGGTGGCGGTGTTCGACCTGGTCTGCATCCTCGTTGCGGCCGTAAAGGTCAGCGAGGGGCGCCATTACCGCTACCCCATGTGCCTACGTTTGATCAACTAGCCAGAAGGGAATCGCTATGACGGCAAGAATCATCGATGGAAAGCAGATTGCGGCGGATATCCGCGACGAACTCAAGGCCGAGGTGGCCGCGCTCAAGGAGAAGGGGATCGTGCCGGGGCTGGGGGTTGTCCTTGTCGGCGAAGATCCGGCCTCCCAATCGTATGTGTCGGCCAAGGAGAAGGCATGCGAGTCGATCGGCATCTATTCGGACGACAACCGCCTGCCGGTCGAAACGACGCAGGAGGAGTTGCTTGCGCTGGTCGGGCGCATGAACAACGATCCTAGGATCAACGGCATCCTCGTGCAGCTGCCCCTGCCGCGGCATATCGATGAGTCGGCCGTATTGATGGCGATCGATCCCGACAAGGACGTGGACGGCTTCCATCCGGTGAATGTCGGGAAGATGGTCGTGGGTGAGGATGCCTTCCTGCCATGCACGCCGCACGGCGTGGTACAGATGCTCCGGCGCAGCGGCGTGGAGACTTGCGGGGCCCATGTCGTGGTGGTCGGGCGTAGCAACATCGTGGGCAAGCCGGTCGCCAACATGCTGCTGCAGAAGAAGGAAGGGGCCAATGCGACCGTGACCCTGTGCCATACGCGGACGCGCGACCTGGGCCAGTTCACCCGCCAGGCCGACATCATCATCGCGGCATCGGGATTCCCGAACACCGTGACCGCCGACATGGTGAAGGAAGGTGCGGTGGTTATCGATGTCGGGGTCAACCGCATCGAGGATCCGACGCGCGAGCGGGGATACCGTCTGGTGGGGGACGTCGACTTCGACGCGGTAAAGGAGAAGGCCTCGATGATTACGCCGGTACCCGGCGGCGTAGGTCCGATGACCATCACCATGCTGCTGTTCAACACCGTGGTTTCGGCCAAACGGGCAAATGGCATTGACTAATGGGGAGGCTGGGACGATAGTTCGAGCAAGCCAACAGCCAAGGAGGCGGTTATGATCTCGAAGAAAATGGAAGCTGCGCTCAACGAGCAGGTCAACAAGGAATTCTACTCGGCCTACATGTACCTCGCGATGTCGGCCTATTGCAATAGCATCGGGCTCCCCGGTTTTTCGCACTGGATGCGGCTCCAGTACGAGGAGGAGAACATGCATGTGACCAAGATGTACGACTACATCCTGAGCCAGGGCGGGCAGGTACACCTCAAGGCGATCACAGAGCCGCCCAAGGAATATGGAAAGCCGCTCGATATATTCAAGAAAACCCTTGAGCACGAGCAGTTCGTTACCGCTTCGATCCATCGGCTGATGGAGCTGGCGATCGAGGAGCGCGATTTTGCCACCCAGACGTTCCTGCAATGGTACGTGACCGAGCAGGTCGAGGAGGAGTCGAACGTCAACGACATCCTGGCGCCGCTGCGCATGGTGGGCGAAGACAAGGGCGGGTTGATGATGATCGACCAGAAGCTGGAACAACGCACGCTGGCGACCGGCGCGTAGGGAGGATGGCCGGTATGAAATGGATTCGCTGCATCGTCGTATTCTTGATGGCCGCTTCGCCGGCCATGGCTTCGCGGATGGACGAGGTGACGCTGATAGTGGTGCCGCGCGAAGACGGCGCGGTGCGCGTCGGCATGGATGTCGCCAACCACTATCCAACCCTGCTGCTCAGCTACAAGCTGGGTGCCGGCGGGGCGGTTTCGCTGCACGGATGGAACGGGAGCGAGTGGGTCAACGTCTCGCTGGAGGATTTCCAAAGCGGCAATTTCTTCCGGACGGGGCCGCAGTCCGCCCTGCTGGTCGAACGGGGGGATGCCCCGATGCCCGCGGCGCTGGTGCCTCCGGAAGCATGGTGCGGTCCCGTGTACAAAATCACGACCACCGAGGTCCGGCCTTTGCTTCATCTGACGGGGCAGTACTTCGATTTCAACTACAAGGATTGGAAGTGGTTTTCAGAGAACTACCGCTTTCCGATCGAATCGATCAATCCCGAAGGGCTCAACATCGCGTGGTACCACCGGCGGTTGAACGAACAGCTTGCGCGCGACGCGGCGTTTGGTGCCAACGACCTGCAGTTCTGGTTCGCCGTCCGGCATCCCGTGCCGGCCGCGATGGGTGGCGAAGTCGTCGGAGAAGGGGCGGCTTCCGTTGCGGAGGAAATATCCGCTACCAATGAGGTTCCGGTGGTGGACGGAGTGAATCCGCTGACCAATGCCGCACCCGAAGCGGTGGTAATGGGGGCGAATGCCGCCGAGTCGGCCCCAGCCGTGGAGTCTGCCGATAGCGGAACATCATCCAATGAACCGAATTCGGCCGAGTAGGCCCCTCCAGTACTGGACTGCTGGCCTGGTGCTCCTGTTGGCGGCGGGGTGTGTTTCCAAGCAGGTGGAGCCGGCCCACACGCCGCGCCTGATGATGGCGCGCGACAGTAGCGGTTGGGTCACGCTAAGCTGGAAATCGGAGCCGGGCTACAAGTACCGCATCGAGGTGATGGATCCCAAGACGAACCAGTGGGTTCCGCTTCCGGGTGCGGACGTTTTCCATGGGAAGGGCGAAACCATTACACACATGGTGCGAAGCAATCCCCGGATGCCGGCCCCGTGGTTCAACCTGAGCTTCTCGCACGAGTGAGTTTGCCTAGGAACTCGCTTCCTCCACCCTGGACGCCACGTCGCGATAGCCGATGTCCGCGGCATAAATCTCCTTGAAGCAGTGGAGCGCCTGTTCGCGCTCGCCGGCCTCGGCATGGAGGCATCCGAGATCATAGAGGATCTCCTTCCGGGTCGCATCCATGGCGGGTGCTTCGCCCAGGGCACATTCCAGCTGGCGCATGGCAAGATCCGGCTGGCCCTTGGCCTTGAACGAGAGCCCCAGGTAGAGGAGCGCCCGGATGCGCCGCTGGGGATGGGCAAGTGCCGCCTGGAACTGCTGGATGGCCTCGGCATGGCGTCCTGCTTCGAAAAGCTGCTTCCCGAATTCGAACTTCAGCTGTAGATCGGTCGGATAGCGTGCGACCTGGCCGGCCAGGTTGCCGATGCGCAGTTCGTCGCGCATGGATCGAAGCCGGGCAACGCGCTCCCGATCATCGGCATCCTCGGCTTCGGCCAGCTGGCGGCCGAGCAGCCTCTCCCGGGCTTCCGCGAGTTTCCGGTCCGCATGGGGGTCGGCATCCTTGGCGATGGCGCAGTACTTCACGAGTGTTTCAACAGCCTCTTCGAGCAACAGGCCCTGCAGCTCCAGGTCGGCCAGTCCTTTCAGCAACTCCAGATTCCCGGGATCGTCCGAAACCTTGCTTCTGGCTTCCGACAGACGTTCCTCGAACGTGGGTTGTCGCGATTCGCTCCGGACCACATCGCGGAAACTGGCCGCATGCTGCCAGCTGGATTTGCCCATGGTCAGGCGGGCGGCGGCGTCCTTAAGCTCCTTGGCCGCCGCCGGATCTCCCGGTTTCAGGGCCGCGATCCGTTCCCGACATTCAAATTCCCGGTCGTACTCTTCAACCAGACGATACAACCTCGCCAGAGGTTCCAGCACGGCCAGATCCGAAGGGCGGTTTTCGTTGATTATTTCAAGGGTCAGGACGGCGGCCTCGGACAATCCGGCGCGTTCGGCGGCCTCGCATTGCGCCTGGGCCAGCCGCGGATTGAGCGGGTCGATGCGCAACAGCTTCTCCGCCGCCGCCAGGGCCTCCATGGGATTCTTCTTCAAAAGGGAAGCCACCTTGACCCGAGTAGCCAGCGCCTTGGCCACGGCCAGCTTGCTGGCGGGCCGCTCCCGGGCCCTTTTTACTGCTGAGGTGCGTAGCAACCTGCGAACCTCCAGCAGGCGCGGTTCCACTTGCAAGGCGGCCTCGAACATGTCCATCGCATAGTCGAGGTTGCCGCGTTCCATGGCGGCGAGCCCCTTTTCATAAAAGGGTTGAATGGCCTGAGGGGCTGCCGCGATCTTTATTTCCGCCATGGTGCTCCCTTCCTTCAAGTGGTGCCAGTGTAGGGAAACGTGCGCAAAATGCAAACCGGGAAGCGGCGGCAGGGGAAAAGTGCAATTGCATCTGGAAATAGGACTGCTGCGGTATACTATGCCCGCCAACACGGAAGGACGCCACGATGCCACGATCAGGAAACCGTTTGACCGGCGAACTCAGCCCCTACCTGCTGCAGCATGCGCACAATCCGGTCGACTGGTATCCGTGGGGTGACGAGGCGTTCGCCCGCGCGGAGGCCGAGGATCGTCCGATTTTCCTGTCGATTGGTTACGCAACCTGCCACTGGTGCCATGTCATGGAACGCGAATCGTTCGAGAACGAGGCCATCGCACATTTGCTCAACGAGGCATTTGTCTGCATCAAGGTCGATCGCGAGGAGCGGCCCGATATCGACGCCATCTACATGGCGGTATGCCAGATGATGACGGGGCAGGGGGGATGGCCGCTAACCATTGTCATGACGCCGGACCGCCGTCCATTCTATGCAGCGACCTACATCCCCCCCGCAACGCGCTACGGCCGCATTGGCATGCAGGAACTGGTGCCGCGCATCGAAGCCGCATGGAGGAGTCGCCGGAACGAACTGCTTGATTCGGCCGGACAGATCGTCCATGTGCTTCAGCAACAGGGATCGACGAAAACGGACCATCCTCCAGAACACGATCTTGTCGAGGCCGGCCACCGCGATCTGATGGCCCAATACGATGCCCGGTTCGGGGGGTTCGGGAATGCGCCCAAGTTTCCAACGCCGCACCGGCTGGTCTTCCTGCTGCGCCACGGCTGTGCGGAAGGGATTTGCGCCGTCGAACACACGCTCGAGGCCATGCGCAGAGGCGGAGTTTTCGATCACATCGGCTTCGGATTCCACCGCTACGCCACCGATCGAGAGTGGCTGCTTCCCCATTTCGAAAAGATGCTCTACGACCAGGCCATGTTGGCCACTGCCTATGCGGAAGCCTTCCTTTCGACGGGTAAACCGATCTATCGGCAGGTGGCGGAGGAGATCCTCGGCTATGTTGCGCGCGACATGACCTCGCCCGAGGGAGGATTCTATTCGGCGGAGGATGCCGATTCCGAGGGCGAGGAGGGCCTGTTCTACGTGTGGGATGCCGCGGAGATGGAGCATTTGCTCGGTGCGGAGTACGAAGGCGTAGCCCGGCTATGGAACATCCTTCCGGAAGGCAACTTCAACGACGAGTCCACCCGCCGGCCCACAGGAAGGAACATTCCGCATCTGGACCGGTTGCCGGATCCCGACGATGCGTCGCGGCTCGCCAGGGTGAGCGAAAAGCTGTTCGAGGTGCGTCGCCGGCGAATCCACCCCCTGAAGGATACCAAGATCCTGGCGGATTGGAATGGCCTGATGATCGCGGCCTTTGCCATGGCGGGGCGTGTCTTCGGCGAGCCGCGATGGGTCCAAATCGCTGAACGGGCGCATGAATTCGTTGCTGGCAACATGCGGGACCCGTCAGGACGGCTTTGGCATCGCTATCGGGAAGGGCATACCCTCGTTTCCGGGCAGCTTCAGGACTACGCCTTCGTCATTCATTCCCTGTTGGAACTCCATGCGGCGACCTACGACGTCGGCTACTTGGAAGACGCACTGGGATACGACGCCATGCTGGCCGAGTTGTTCGCCGACCAGACTGCCGGCGGGTATTTCATGACGGCCGCCGATGCCGAGACGCTGATCGTGCGGCCCAAGGAGTTCCATGATGGGGCGATCCCCTCGGGAAATTCGGTGCAGCTTCTGAACCTTGTGCGGCTGGCGCGCCTAACGGGCCGGCCCGAGCTCGCGGAGCGGGCGGAGCAGTGTGCCCGTGCGATCACCCCTGCGGTGGCTCGCGCCCCGGCCCACCATGCGCAGGCACTGGTCGCGCTGCAGTTTGCGGAGGATGAATCGCTGGAGATCGTGGTGGTCGGGGAGAGGGGCGATCCGGTGACCGAGGCCATGCTGGGGCAGGTCGATGCGGTCCACGTACCGAGCAAGGTGGTATTGCTGAAGTGCGCGCAAAACGGAGAGCGATTGGCCAGTCTGGCTCCCTATACGCAAGGCATGTCGATGGTGGGGGGGAGGCCGACCGCCTATGTCTGTCACCGCTTCGCCTGCAGCCAGCCTGTCACGACGCCCGATGAACTTGCCGAGCGTCTGGCTAGCTGCCCTCGTAGGTCATGAGGAAGTTGAAGGCCAGGTCGTCCTCGGACAGGCCGCTGTACATCAGGCTTACCACCTGATCCTCGGTGTCGAGGAGCTGGGTCTCCGTCACGACCAGTTCCATGCCGACCTTGCCGGGCCGCAGGGCCGTCATCAGGAATCCGGCAACCAGCAGCAAGGGGAGTACCGTCGCCATGGCCGGCTTCCAGACCGGCATTTTCGCCGTCCGGCGCTCGGAGGCATTGAGACGAGCTTGTCGCAGTACGTTCTGCATGGTTTTGGCGCTGGGCTCCGCCGCCAGCCGGGCCGCTTCCTTTACGCCGCCGACAAGCCGGTTGAAGGCGCGGCATCCAGAGCACGTCCCGAGATGGATCGCAAGCGCCCTTTTGCGATGCGGCCGGAGACCGCCGGCGTCGTCGAGCAATATCAGTTTTTCCGCATGTTGGCACTTCATGGCATGGCCTCCATCAACTCTTCGTATTCTTCCTTGAGCAGAGAACGCAGCTTGCCCAGGGCATATTGCATGCGGGCCAGGCATGTGTTGATCGAGCAGCTCTGGATCTTGGCGATCTCCTTGAAAGGCACATCCCCGTACGTCCTGAGGAGAAAAACCTCCTTTTGTTCCGGGGAAAGGGTTTCGACGGCGGCTTCAATGGCCAGCCCCAGCGCATTGCCGCCGTATTCCTCGGCCGGCGTGATTCCCGGGGCCGCCAGGCAGTCCTCCAGCGTCCGGTCGGCGTCCCCTCCGGGAAGCGGACTCTGCATGGAGACGTTCTTGCGGTCGCGCCGCGCGCGGTCGATGACCAGGTTGTGGGCGATGCGGAAGAGCCAGTTGAGGAAGTTCTTGTGCTTGAAGCGCGGCACGTTCTTGAGCGCCCTGAACCAGGTTTCCTGGAAGATTTCTTCGGCATCCTCCCGGCCTTCGGTCATCTTGAGGATGAAGGAGTAGAGCGGCCGCTTGTATTTTTCGACCAGCGGCTCGAGCGCGTTGGCATTGCCGGCCAAATAGGCGTTGATGCATTCGATGTCCGTTTCGTCCATGGCGCTTGCCGAATCCTCGATATCTCCGATGCCAACTGTCCCGCCGCGGGGCGGGACACGCCTCCAACAACGCACGACATTCCATGCTATTGCCTGGTTTTCGAACGAACCTTTCCGGTTACAGGATCGATCTCGACCACCATGCCCATTCCATGGTCGTCCTCCAGTTCCATGCGGAACCATTCGCAACGTCCGTTGGGGTAGAATCGTACCAGGTGTAAATCGGGATACTCCTCGTCATCCCAGTTCTGGTCCTTTTCGAACTGGTAGATGCCGAGTCCTTCGGGCAGATAGCGGTGGATCTCCTTGTCGACCGGGGTGGAGCCACCGCCCTCCGGAGCACCCTCCACATAGCCTAGGCGCTTGAGCACCTCCTGATCCAGCTCGCCGTCGGCGCGGTTCGTGGTGGTCTGGGTGGCTCCGCCGAGGTAGATCTCCATGGTATTCGGATCAAGCACCATCGTGAGGGGCTCTTCGCGCAGGATGGCCATGCTGCGCGCGTAGCGGGAAAGCCGTTCGACCGTCCGGGCGGAGGTCCGTAGCTGGCTGCCCCGGAAGGAGCTGGCGAAATAGGGCAGGGCGATGCCTGAAACGATCACGATCAGGACAAGAACCAGGATGATCTCGATCAGGGTAAATCCGGAAACGCCAGCAAACCTTCCGGGCAAACACCGAGTTCGGCCAGGAGAGTCGCCCCTGCATGGTGGAGTCCGGGCCATCGAAGGGGGCTATTCCCAATTGTTGATCACCTCGCCCTTGGGGGAGGTGGTGGAAAGGTCGAAGGTATGGGTGTTGTGCGCACCGGGGGCGGCAAAGGTGTAGGGTTTTCCCCACGGATCCATTGGAATGACCTTCTTCTCCATGAAAGGGCCCCCCTTGGATTCGTCGAGCAGCCCGTCGAGGCTGGAGGGATAGGCACCGTTGATCATCTCGTATTCCTGGATGGCCATGCTCAGCGAGTTGATATTGGCCTTGGCCTGCGCAATCATGGCCTTTTCAGATTTGCCGCCCATCTTCGGAATGGCAATGCCTGCTAGAATGCCGATGATGACGACCACGAGCAGGATTTCGATCAGGGTGAAGCCCGAACGCGGGTTCGAACGCGGTCTGCGGTTGTTCTTTTCCATGGTTCTCTCCTTCGGTGTTCTATACATGCAATGAATCGGTCAGGGTCAGGATGGGGAGGAGCAGGCAGATGGCGATGCTCCCGACGACCGCCGCCACCATGACCAGCAGGATGGGTTCGAGTACCGTCGTGCAGGTGCGGATCATCCGGTCGAGTTCCGAGTCGTATCGCCGCGTAATGTGCACGAGGCTGCCGGCCAGGTCGCCGGTCTCTTCGCCCACCGCCAGCATGTCGATCAGCAGGCGGGGGAAGACCTTGCCCTGGGCGAGCGGCTTCGAGATGGTCGCCCCGTCGGTCACCCGCTCCCTGGCCTTGCCGATTTCGTCCGATATCACGACGTTGCTGATAGTCTTTTGCACGATGCCCAGCGCCGGGAGGACCGAGACGCCGTTGCGCAGAAGGGTGCCGAAGGTCCGGGCGAAATGGGCATAGGCGTTGGTTGTGACGATGTTGCCCATGACCGGGATCCGCAGTTGTGCCGCATGCCACCACCGCTGTCCTACGCCGTGCCGGATCCACTTGCGCAAGGCCACGACCGCCGCGGCGACAAGGCCCGCCACGATCAGTCCGTAGCGTGTCAGGAAGCCGCTGATGGCCATCAGGACCAGCGTCGGGCGGGGCAGGGTGGCCCCCATTTCATCGAAGGTGTTGGCGAACTTCGGGACGATGAACGCCATCAGATAGATCACCGCCCCGCCGCCGATCACCATGACGATGGCGGGGTAGACCAGTGCACCGACCACCTTGCTCCGCGCATCACGAACACGTTCGAAATGGATGCAGATGTTTTCCAGCGCATTGGGCAGGTTGCCGCCGGCCTCGCCGGCGCGCACCAGGTTGACGTAGAGCGGCGGGAAGGTTTCAGGATAAAGCTCGAGCGCGTCGGAAAGCGAGGTGCCCTGGACGATCTCGTCGCGCAGGGTTGCGATGATCTGGCCGGTGGCCCCCTGGCCCTTGCGGGCGGACAGCGTATGCAGGGCGCGGCCGATGGTCATGCCCGATGCGACCAGGTCGGAGAGTTCGCGCGAGAAAAGCAGCAGGTCCTGGAGCTTCATCTTCGCCCTGCGCTGGAAGCCCAGCTCGAACTTCAAACGCTTCCGGCCGCCTTCCTCCTGCTTGATGGTCCTGGTGGTCTCGGTGATGGAGACCGGCACTTGGCCCATCGATTCGATGATCCGAACGGCCCCGGCGCGGTCGTTGGCCTCGACCACGCCTTCGACCTTTTCACCCTGCCTGGATCGTCCGATGTATTTGTAGTGCGCCATGGTGTCGGTGTTAAACGCCGGGTCATCCCGGATATTTCAACGGTGGTCGAGAATACTGGAAGTGTGCGGGAAGGGAAGCTTGAAAACGGCCTCTACGCCCGGGGATGGAACTTCTGGTGGATCGATTTGAGCCGGTCGGGATGGACGTGGGTGTAGATCTGGGTGGTGGCGATGTCGGCGTGGCCCAGCATC
Organism: Kiritimatiellales bacterium; assembly: GCA_003246265.1. Lineage (GTDB taxonomy): Bacteria > Verrucomicrobiota > Kiritimatiellia > Kiritimatiellales > Pontiellaceae > Pontiella. Next base: position 54,986 of record QKAU01000065.1, read on the forward strand.
TCCTGGATCACGCGCAGGGGGGCGCCGTTGGCAAGCAGGTGGCTGGCGAACGAATGGCGCAACGTGTGCGGAGTCACGTTTTTCATGATGCCGGCCTCCTTCGTGTACTGCTTGATGAGCTGCCATAGCCGCTGTCGGCAGAGCGGCGTTCCGCGCTTCGAAACGAAAACGGCACCCTCGCAGGGGTCTTCGCAGAGCATGGGTCGGACTTCGTCCAGATAGCGTTCCAGCAGGTCGGCCGAGTCCCGGGCCACGGGAATGACCCGTTCCTTGCGCCCCTTGCCGACAACCCGGAGATAGCCTTCGTCCAGATGCAGGTCGGAGAGGTGCAGGTGGGCCAGCTCCGAAACCCGCAGTCCGGACGCATAGAGGATCTCCAGGATGGCGCGATCGCGCACCCCCAGCGGCTTGCGCAGGTCCGGCGCGTTGAGCAGGAGTTCGACTTCGCGTTCCGACAGCGTGTCAGGGAGGATTTTCCACAGGGTGGGGGAATCCATGGTGTCGGTCACGTTCCTGTCGAGCAGCCCCTCCTGCTGGAGATAGCGGAAAAAGACCTTGATCGCGACCAGGTGGCGTGAGATCGAGTTGGTCGACATCCCCCGGCCCTTCATGGCCATCAGGTGGTCGAGGATCTGCTTCCGGCTGGCCTGGTTCAGCGACGTCACGCCTTTCTGGTCAAGGAAGGCCAGGAATTGGCCGATATCGTCGGCATACGCCTTGCGCGTGTTGATGCTCAATCCGCGCTCCAGCGAAACATGGTCCAGGAAGCTCTCCAGCAACGCATTCACGTTTTGGTTGTCGGTTAATGGCTACTGGTTATCAGGCACATGCGCCGATACCAATAACTGGTAACTTGCCGCGTCAGCAGCACAATTCCTCGCCTGTGAGCAGGCGGTAGGCTTCGAGATACTTCTCCCGGGTCTTCATAACGATGTCGTCGGGGAGCACCGGGGCGGGCGGGGTCTTGTCCCAGTCGAGTGTTTCGAGGTAGTCGCGTACGTACTGCTTGTCGAAGGAGAAGGGCGATGAACCGGGCTTGTAGCTGTCGGCCGGCCAGAAACGCGAACTGTCGGGGGTCAGCACCTCGTCGATCAGGATCAGGTCGTCGCCGATCATGCCGAATTCGAACTTGGTGTCGGCGATGATGATCCCCCGGGTCAGGGCATAGTCGGCCGCGGTTTTGTAGAGCTTCAGGCTGATGTCCACCAGCTTCTGCCCAAGGTCGCTGCCGACGATATCCATCATCTGGCCGGTGGAAATGTTTTCGTCGTGGCCGGTGTCGGCCTTGGTGGAAGGGGTGAAGATCGGCTCGTCGAGCTTGCCGGCCATCTCGTAGCCCGGCCGCAGGGGCATGCCGCCGATGGTGCCGGACTGCTTGTATTCCTTCCAGCCGGAGCCGATCAGGTAGCCGCGCACGATGCACTCAACCGGTAGCAGTTCGGCCTTGCGCACCAGCATCGAGCGCCCCTTGAGCAGCTCGGCATGGGCCTGAAGCTGCGCGGGGAAGCGGGCGACGTCGATCGTGACCATGTGGTTCTTCACCACATCGCCGGTGCGTTCGAACCAGAACTTCGAGATCATGTTCAGCACCTTGCCCTTGCCGGGAATCCCGTTGGGCATGATGCAGTCGAAGGCCGAGATCCGGTCGGAGGCGATGAAAAGGTAGTGGTCGCCCAGGTCGTACACCTCGCGCACCTTGCCGGATTTGAATTTCTGGATGCCGGGAAGTTCGATTTTCGTGGCGGCTGCGGTCATGGATCCTCCGTGTTGAATGGTTGAAACTGCCGTGGACTCTACGGGGCATCCAAGAGTGGCGCAACCCAAATCAAAACGCCCCGGCCGATGCCGGGGCGCTGGAATCGCTGTCCAGGGTGTCCGGAAGGCCTATGCCAGCAGCGCCTTCGCCGTTTCGTAGACGTTTTCGGCGGTGAAGCCGAACTCCTTGAGCAGCACCTTGAAGGGGGCGGATGCACCGAAGTCGTCCTTGGCAATCTTCACGCCGCACCGGCCGACGTAGCGCTCCCAGCCGAAGCTGGTTCCGGCCTCGACGCTCAGGCGCCTGGCGCAGCCGTCCGGCAGGACCGAGGCCTTGTATTCCGCGGTCTGCTTCTCGAACAGCTCCCACGAGGGCATGCTGACTACGCGCACATTCCTTCCCTCCGCACCCAGTTTTTGGGCCGCCGCCAGCGTGATTTCCACTTCGGAACCGGTGGCGAGCATGAGTAGCTCCGGGGCGCCTTCGCCGCTCTGCCAGAGCGTATAGGCCCCCTTGGCCAAATTCTCGGCCGGGGCGTAGACGGTGCGGTCGAGCGTCGCCAGGTTCTGCCGGGTGAGCAGCAGCGCCGTCGGGCCCGACTGGTTGGTCAGCGCGGCCTTCCATGCTTCGGCGACCTCGGTCGCATCGGCCGGGCGGATGACCGTCAGGTTGTGGATCATGCGCAGGCTGGCGCAGGTTTCGATCGGCTGGTGGGTCGGTCCGTCCTCGCCCACGCAGAAGCTGTCGTGGGTGAAGACATAGATGACCGGCAGGCCCATGAGCGCGGCCAGCCGCGCGGCGGGGCGGACATAGTCGGCAAAGACCAGGAAGGTGCCGCCGAAGATGCGGAAGCCGCCGTGCAGCTGCACGCCGTTCATGATGCCGGCCATGCCGAGTTCCCGGACGCCGAAATGGAAGTTCCGGCCGCCAAAGGCGTTCCTGCCGATGTCGCCCAGGCCTTTCATATAGGTGTTGTTCGATGGGGCGAGGTCGGCAGAGCCGCCGACGAGGAAGGGGATCTCCCTGGCCAAGGCCTGGATAACCTGTCCGGAAGAGGAGCGGGTCGCCAGGGAGGAGCCCGCCTCGAACTCCGGCAGCTTGCCGGAGAGATCGGGAATGTCTCCGGCCTGGGCCGCCTGCCACGCCTTCGCCAGGGCGGGGTTGGCGGCGCCCCACGCTTCGAACACGGCGTTCCACGCGGCATTGGCTTCCTGCAGTTCGGCCAGGCGGGCGGCGAAAATCTCGCGCACCTCCTGTGCGACAAAAAACTTTTCGGAGGGCAGTCCGAGGTTCCGCTTGGTCAGCGCTACTTCCTCCTCGCCAAGCGGCGCGCCGTGGCAGTCGTGGCCGCCGGCCTTGTTTGGAGAACCAAAACCGATGGTGGTATTGCAGATGACGACGGATGGCTTGCCGGTCTCGGCCTGGGCGGCTTCGATGGCAGCGGCGATTTCGGCGTGGTTGTGGCCATCGATCTCCTGGACATGCCATCCATAGGCCTCCATGCGCATGCGGACGTCGTCGGTATAGGTGACGTGCGTGTCGCCTTCGATGGAGATGAAATTCTGGTCGTAGAAGACGACGAGCTTGCCGAGGGCGTGGTTTCCCGCCAGGGAAAAGACTTCGTGGGAGACGCCTTCCTCGAACTCGCCTTCGGACGCGATGACATAGGTGAAGTGGTCGACGACCGATTGGCTGGCGGTATTGAAACGCTCGGCCAACATCTTTTCGGCGATCGCCATGCCGACCGCGTTGGCGCAACCCTGGCCCAGCGGTCCGGTGGTGGTTTCGATGCCGGGGGCGTGCCCATATTCCGGATGGCCGGCGGTCTTGGAACCCCATTGGCGGAACTGCTTGAGCTCTTCCATGGGCAGGTCGTAGCCGGCGAGGTGGAGCAGGCTGTAGAGTAGCATGGAGCCATGGCCGGCAGAGAGGACGAAACGGTCGCGGTCGGCCCAGTCGGGGTCTTGGGGATTGTGCTTGAGGTAGCGCGTCCACAGGACGGCGGCAACGTCGGCCATGCCCATGGGCATGCCGGGGTGGCCGGAATTGGCGGCCTGGACGCCATCCATGGCAAGTCCACGGATCGTATTGGCTGTAAGATTCAGGTTCATGGAAGCTCCTCTGGACCGCTTGGCGGCAGTTTGTTTGGAAAATGAAGCGGCAACGATAGGAGGCACCCCGATTTTTACAAGCCATTTTGGGGAAGGATTGCGGCACTTTCATGGAATGATTGGTTGGTGCGTGGCGGTCTTCACCCTATAGTGCGGTATTTATCTCTGGGGTGTAGCGTGATCGATCTGCATGTACATTCGGTATATTCCGACGGAACCAATACGCCGGCCGAGCTGGTGGCCCTGGCCGGGGAGCGGGGCCTTTCCGCGCTTGCGCTGACCGACCACGACACGGTTGCCGGGATCGGCCCGTTTCTGGAAGCTGCGGCGGGTTCGGGGGTGGAGGCGGTGCCCGGCATCGAAATCAGCGCCGAATGCGAGCGCGGGACTATGCATATCCTGGGCTATTTCATCGATCCCCGATGCCCGGTGTTGCTGGAGAAGATGGAGAAGGTCCGGGCAGGGCGGGAAATCCGCAACCAGGAGATCCTCAAGAAACTCAACAAGCTCGGCTACATCCTCATGTGGAGCGACGTGGTCCGGCAGGCGGGGCGCGACGTTGTCGGGCGGCCCCATTTTGCCGATGCCCTCGTGGCCCGCGGGCATGTGAAAAGCCGCAAGGCCGCCTTCGACCTGCTGCTGGCCAAGGGGCGGCCGGCCTATGTGGAGCGCTACCGCTTCAGCGCCGCCGATTGCATCGCCCTGATCCGCGCATCCGGAGGCATCTCGGTGCTGGCCCATCCGGCCACCATCTACCTGCCGGACGACCAGCTCAAGGCGTTGGTCAAGGAGCTCAAGGCGTGCGGACTGGGCGGGATCGAGGCCTACTACGCCGAACACCACCCGGAAAACATTGCGCGCTTCAAGGGGTGGGCGGAGGAGTTCGGACTGGTCTGCACCGGAGGCACCGACTATCACGGCGACAATACGCCGGATCTCAAGCTCGGTAGCGGATTCGGCCAGCTCCGGGTCCCCGACGAAGCGCTGGTCCAGCTCAAGGCCGCGCCACGGGGTTAAACCAGCAACTCCAGCTGGGCCAGTCCGGTGATCACGGCATCGGGCCGCAGTTGACTGCAGCGCGCATCGTTTTCACGCAGCCGCAACGAACGCCGATCCCCGGCGAACAGGACGGTTTTGCACCCGGCGCGCTTTGCCGTATGGATGTCGTTGAGCATGTCGTTGCCCACGTAGGCTGTTTGCTCCAGGGAAACGCCATGGTTTGCCACCAGTCCGTTGGCGGCCTTCGGGAAAAGGTCGCGCGAGGGCTTGGCCTTACGTTCCTTGAACGACCAGACGCAGCACTCCGGATCGAATCCGAGGTCTCCGATGCTCTGTCCGAAGAAGGCCTGGAAGAGCAGGGGGGTGTAGAACTGCGCATTGGAGACGATGCCCAGCACGAGGCCACGCCGCTTCAGGGCGGCGAGCACCTCGAGTGCCCCCGGCATGGGAGCGACCGGATTGACCCGGCACTCGTATTCCAGGGCGAAACGCTCGACCAGCCCATCCGGTACGGGCCCTTGCGCCAGCACTCCGGAGGCCTGCAGCGCAGCAAGCACCCGCCGCCAAACTTCGCGGATTTCGACTTCGGGGAAGTCGACGCCGGCGCCCCGGGCTTCCGCATGGCTGGCCAGGATGGCCTCCCTGAGGAGCGCCTTGCCAAGGATGCCCGCCTCCCCGAGCGACCCGGAGAAGCCGGAGGCTCCGAGTGCCGCGGCGAAAGCCTCGGCCGTGTCGGTTGCCGCCGCAGTGCCTACATCGCCCGACCCGGAAACGAACAAGGTGCCGTAGACGTCGAACAGCACCGCCTTGATGCCATCGAGCCTGTCCATCCGGGACGGCATGTCGGTCGGCAGCGGCGCCAGCGGCACCTGGTGTTCCGAGATGATCTGCAACCGTGGATCCATGAACCTATCATTCGCCATGAAGAGCCGTATGGCAAGGGAGGGATGGGTTCAATGTGCCGAGTGGTTGGCCATGGCCGGATTAGACGATGGAGTCGCACCCATCCTGTCATGGAAGCCGCACATCCACGCGATAGTAGCCCGCCCCCCCGACCGCGTTGGTAAAGCTGCTTTGCGGGGACGGGATTCCATCCGAGAGCCGGGTGAAACCGTTGGTCAGCGCATCGGCATGCAGGATTCCGTACGCGCGATCCGGAACCGCCGGCCAGGAGACAACGAACCCAGCCGGACACATTGAGGAGGAGATGGCGAAGAAGGAATCCGAATTGGTGGGATCGGTTCCTGCAATGTATTCGGCCAGGTTGTCGAAGCCGTCGGTATCTCCGTGGCCCGATGGGGCGGCATTTGTTTCGCCGCCGAAGTAGGCCAGCTCCCAGGCGTTGGGAAGGCCGTCGTCGTCCCAGTCGTTGGCGTCGGTGGCCACGACGATTTCCAGCACCGGCGGATGGGAGCCCTCCTTGGCATCGACGTTGGCGTAGCTCGCGAGATCCGATGTGAGACCAAACCCGACCAAACCGTTCCGGACAACGAATCCGGAAACGTCGAATGCTTCCCAGAGATTCGTTCCAACGGCTTGCGTAAGGGAGTTCGTGCCCATGGCCGGCCGGTTGTTCCACGTCAGGGTAGCTTCCGTCCACGAGGTGTCCGCAACGTCTCTGATCGTCATGTTGAACGATTGCCGGGTGCAATAGAGCTTCAGCTTTGCCGATACGATCGCGAGGTTTCCGACGTCGACATCGAACATGATGTACCCGTTCATGGCGTTGGTGTACTTCCCACTGCGCAGCGCCAGCAGGGCGTTTGAGCCATAGTTGCTGTCGGGCGCCCCCTGGACGACATGGGTGTCCTGGACGGGAAAGAGCGTCAGCGTTTCGGCACCTACCATGATCCTGAGCGTTGCGGAGCCGTAGCCGTCGTGGTTGTCGGACGCGCGCAGGGTGAATTCGTTGATGCCCGCGTCCGCGGCATGGGGTGTTCCCGAAAACGAGCCGTCGAGATTGACCGCCAGCCAGTCGGGGCCATCCATCTTCATGAATTCGAGCGCCTCTCCGTCGGCATCGTAGGCCATCCCGGCGACGGAGCCGGATACCGGCTGCTCGACCGCCACCGCGCCGATATCAATGATGCTGGTTGCGAAGAGCGGGTCGGTGGTGAACGTGGGGATGTCGAGTATTGGAATCGCATAGCCTTCATAAGGTGCGGTACGGGCAGAGTCCGGTGCGCCCGGCACCAGCACAAAGGGGTCGGCGATGGAGACGGGCGTGCCATCGGAAAGGAAGACGTTGCTGCCATAGGCCTTGTGCCCCGGCACATCGCCGTTGGTGAGGTTGATGCATGTGGCATAGGCCTTGGGGCACTCGAAGACGTTGGCCGAATATTCGTTGTTGGTCTGGGACGCATAGCCGGAAAAATTCTTCCACCAGCTGATCCCCAGCCGGCTGTCGGAAAAGTTCTGGTAGAGGTCGAAGTGGTTGCGGTGGACGATCGTGTTTTCATAGGCGATCGGGATGTTGTTGTCGTAGGCATACTGCAGCAGCGGCGTGTTGACGAGGTGGTTGGCGATGACGGTGGTCGGTCCGAAGGTGTTGCGGATCTTCAGGCCGCCGTTCGGCGCCGAGGGCCATCCGCGCATCCAGTTGGCAAGCACCTTGAGGCCGGTATGCCCGCCATGGGCATAGATGACGTGGTCGCGGTTGACCGGAAACGTCGAGGTGTAGGGGCTGCCGTTGAAGATATTGCGTTCCACCAGGGAGTCGGTACATCCGTTGATCTTGATGCCCCGGCGGAAATGCCCCTGGTCGGCGGAAAGACCGAACTGGCTCCGCAGGGTCACGAGCTTGGGCAGGAGATTGCTCCATGCCGAATAGCCGCTCCATTCGGTCGCCAACCAGCCGGCGCGGTCGAGATGGACGCCCCACACGTTGCGGCGGTAGGTCTGCCGGATGGTCTCATAGCCGTACACCGACCCTCCCATGGAGCTCGACTGCCGCAGGAAAACACAATCCTCCACCACGCCGTCCACCGTGTGGCCGAGGTTGATCTGGAAGTACGACACGTCGACGGTGTTCGAGAAGGCCGGATCCGCGCCAATGAACAGGCAGCGCCGAACGTCTATGTATCGCCGGGCGGATTCGCTTCCGTACCAGTCCAGTTGGACGTTGGCAAATACCAGGTCCTCCACATCGATGCTCCCGCTCGGTGCGCTCCACGCCTCGTTGCCCACATGCTGGACCGTGCCCGGCAGGGAGGCAACGATCGACAGGCCGGCATGGTCGCCCAGCAGGCTGACGCCGTTGGTGGTGGCGATGTCCGAGCCGATGGCATAGGTTCCCGGCGGGAAATAGACGTGCTTCCCCTGCATCTTGGCGGAATGGATGACGGCCCGGATCGCCACGGCATCGTCCGTCATGCCGTCACCCGCCGCTGAGCCGTCGGTTTTCACATTCAAGGTGTTGGCCGGTTGCTGGGCAAACCCGGCAAGGGTCGTGATGCACAGCAGCAGCGCCACATGGTTCGGGGCCGAAGGCATTCAAGGATCTCCAGGTGATGGCAAAGCCCGCCTGAACATGCAATCAGGCGGGCCGGTTGATCCGTTCCCGCCGGGTGGTCGGCGGGCCGGCCTGTGCTATTCGACCAGCAGTTTAAAGAACTGTTGGCTCCCCGCAACACCCAAGTGGTTCGTGTGGATCCCCAGTTCTCCATCGTGGACCGACACGCCCATGGGCGCGTTGGTCGTCCATTCGCCATAGACAAGATCGTCCTTTGCGAGCACGCAGGCGGTCAAGTTGCTGTCGTTGCGCAGGGTGTAGATCAAGTCCCCGCCGCCCATCAGCGCCGGTTGGGTGCCGATATCCGTGCCCACGGTTGGATTGCCTCCGAAGACGTATTCCCCCCAGTTGTTGAGTCCGTCGGAGTCGGGATCGGCGCCCGGATTGGCATCGAGACCGTTCCAATTGATGAGTTTCATCCACTTCTCATAGGGCGGGAGCACGGTGGGCGGAACATTCGCCACCAGCACCACATTGTCGACCTTGAAGGCGACATCCTTGGTAGTCACCGTGAGGGTCAGCAGGTTGAAGGTTTCGGCCAGGCAATTGCTTACGGTCATGATTTGGTTGAAGCTGGTGGTCCCCCAAGCGGCATTGACGTTGTAGCCACCGGCCACCCGGGTGACCTTCATGTGCAGCTTGTTCATCGAACCGTCGAAGGCATGGACGAAATTGGCTCCGTCGAGCAGGTCGCCGTAGGCCGTTGCGGCGTTGTACGTCCGGACGTTCTCGTAGGCGGAGTTCGTCGATGTCTGCAGCATGAATCCGAATCCGGCGTTGCTGGGTGCATTGACGTCGATGAAGCTGACGCGCAGGTTGCGTCCCTCGGGGAGGGCCGCGCCCGAAGCATCCTGGAAAATACCCAGATCCATCTCCATCTGGAACCAATCGTTGTCATCCGGCAGGCTGATGCCGTCCTCGAGTTCATAGCTGATGGTGTCCCAGTAGCCGTTGTGCGTGGAGTTCGTTCCCTTTTCTTCCGCCGCCAGGTCGCGCACGGCCAGCATGCCGGGGAAATTGGTTCCATTGTACTCCTTGGGTTCCGGTCCACTGCCTGTCCATCCGTTGTAGGCGAGGGTTCCCGAACCGGTTTCGAAATCATCATTGATGTAGAAGAACAGGTTGGTGGCCTCTTCCAGATGGAAACTCACGGCATCGACAGCGAACTGCCGGGTTCCGCCTGCGGAACTGTCGAACGTCGAGAAGCGCACGGTGGCCACCTTGCCTATGTCTCCGGGAAGAATGCTGTACTTAAGTGCGCCTGGGCCGCGGCTAACGCCCGATTCGGCCGACAGCAGGTAGTCCACGTTGTTCAGGATGGTTCCGCTGCTGAAGGACGAAAACTGTTTCTTTGCGTCGCCGCCGGGGGAGGCGCCGTCGAGCATGATTTCCCACGCGCTGGTCAGGCCCGCCAGGTGACGGAATCCGGCATCGACGACGATGGTCCGTCCCACATCGTTGGATCCAACCATCCCGAGGGACCGTTCCGCTCCCACGGTTGCACTGCCGGGAACATCGCGTTTGATCAAGGCGTAGCCGTCATCGTCGGCGTCGAGAAGAACGCCGTCCACGACGAGGTTCGTCACGACGAAGGTTCCATTGGTGCTGATCGACGAATACAGGGAGCCGTCATCGGCGCCGCCGACCGTGAAGGTATTCGTGAAGCCAGCCATCAGCTGCGCCCTGGCCATGGTGGTTGTCAGCGCAATCGCAACTCCTATTTCCACTGCCTTTCTCATGTTGTGTACTCCTCGTGTTTTTTCCGTATCCCGCGCCCGTCCCCGACTGGGCAGGGTGCAATTCCCCCAACGGTATGGTGCATTGATAAGAGCGTCGCTCCGATAAGCAAAGTGAAGTTTTGCGCAATAGTTGCTCGTGATTGGCGCAATGGCCTATTCGGTCAAATCGATGCGCAGCCGGAAGAAGCCGTTGGTCATGTCCGCAATGGAAATGCGGTTGGTTATCGCCTCGAAATCGGCATCGACCACCGAAGTGGATTCCAGGACCTGGAGCGGTTCCCATGTTCCGGCCACCAGGTCGGAAGAGGCTTCCACCGCGTATGCAAGCCCCAGCACCGCGGCATCCCTCCGGCGAAGGTGGATGAAGTCGAGCTGGTTTCCCTTGATGTCAACGGTCGGGTTTTCCGGCACATTGCTGCTTCCGGGCACCGGGGAGCCGCCGGTCGCATACTCGAACAGGTTGCTGCGGTGGTCGTTGTCGGGGTCGGCCCCATAACCGGCCTCCAACCCGGCAAGGCCATGCCCCGACGCCCATGCGAGATAGTGGTCCAGCGGCCGGTTGTCTTCCGGACCAAAGAACTTCAGTTCCGCAATCGTTCCCTCGAAATGGGCAAAGATCAACCGTACGGCATGGGCGGTCCTTTCGGGAAAACAGAGTGAAGTCACACCATTCGAAGAGGGGAGCGTCGTCTGGCGCAAGGTCCCGCCGATGCGGCATACCCCCGCTTCCCACAGCGGTTCGTCGTTGACCACGCTGTTAAGGCAGGTTGGGTAGGCCAGGGGCGTCTGGATCTCCAGGCGCACGCCGCTGGCGGGTGCGTTGCCGCTCCAGACGATATCGACCCGATGGATCCGCCGCGGCGCGCTGAACACCGCCTGCACCATGGAATCGAGGTAGTGGTATACCCCGCTTGTGGTTGATGGATTGCCGTCGAAAAACTTCGTTCCGGTGGCGATGCGCCCGGCATCCGAGAGGAACGGGGCCATGGTCGTTGCGCCATAGCCGTTGTAGAACCCCTGCCGTTCCGCCTCGAAGGCCGATTCTATCTCATTCCATGGCTGGGTTGAGGATTTGGAGGCGACCACGGCGCTTCCCGTTGCGGCGGCCGCCTCCCCGCCCCCCAGGGAGACAAAGCCGCCGTAGAGGCCCACCCTGTCCGTGCCGCTCGCAAAGGAGGCGCTGGATGCCGCGACTGCCTGCAGCATGGAGTCTCCGCAATGTATGGTGACCGGTGTGCTGTAGCTGATCTCCCCACGGCGGTTGGCAAGCCGCGCCCTCAGCATCCAGACTCCGGCATGGGGGGGAATGAAGGAAGCGGTTGGGGATACCGCATCCTCCTTGGGCAAGTATTCGTAGCCCTCCCAGCGACTGGAGCCGGAGACCTGGAAATCGATGGCGGCGATTTGGGAAGGATCCAGCGGAGTGGTCGCCGCGAGCACTACTGAAGAAAGACCCGGAAACACCGTCTGGTCGACCGGGGAAGTCAAGGCGATCTCCGCTTTGCGGCTAGAGGTTTCGAACGCTGCGCTCTGGTCGGCGAACCACTGCGGCAGGCCGCCCATCCGGAGGGCCAGCTGCGCTTCGAACAACGATTCTGGCTCGACCTTCGTTCCCTGCGATTCCAAGGCAAGAATGTCGGTTTGCGCATCAGCAAAGGTGGCGGGTGACCCGTGCAGGCCGGCGATGACCGGAGGCATGAAGTAGCCGTAGGAGGCCCCCGTGGGCCAGAAATCGTACGCGCCGGATTGGGTGTTGTTCCAGTTCCAGAACGCCAGTCCCTTGTCGTGGTGGGGGAACTCCACCGCCCCGCCGGGGCGCAGCAGGGTGAAAACGCCTTCGTTGAGATCATAGAGGGAGCTGCGGATGAAGCCGCAATGCGCCTCCATGTTGCCATACTGCGTGCATCGCAGGAAGACCGTTCCGGCTGCGCTACCGCTGCCTCCGAGCCCATGGTGTGCATCGGTGTTTTCGCGGATGTACGCAAAGAGGTTTCCCGTGGAGCGGTACGCCCCGGCCAGGTTGTGTCCGGCATTCCCTTCGAACAGGATGTCCGAAAAGGTGCATTTCCCACACAGCGTCGCCTCCATTCCCACACTGAAATCGGCGATGCGCAGTCGACGCGCCCAGCCGTTGAAGACGTGGTTGAAGCCCAGCATCCGATACGCTTCGCCCTGCCGCGGTCCGTTATGGTGGCTGAATTGGCCGCGGTAGCCCCCGGTCAGCGTCAGGTCTTCGATGCCGCACTCCTCGATGGCGTTGTCGAGCCGGTAGATCTTGTTGGTCAGGAAATGGTCCAGCTCGAGTTGGATGGGTTCCCCGAACCGGACGACGTTGTTGGAAACCGACTGGATCGTATGGACCTCGAAGATGTCGTTGATCCATCCGCCGTGGCGGTCGATGATTCCCTGCGGCACGGCGTGCGGCGCGAAATATTCGGCCGCCGATGGCAGCAGCGACGGGAAAATGCCGCTGAAATTGATTTTCTGCCCCGCCGCGAGGCCGGTCGGGTTGTCGACGCGCACGGAAAAGTCGTCGAGCTGTTCCACGGCCTTGCCCGACATCAGCTTGTCGCCGCGCCAGTAGTCCTCGACCGCCGGGCTCGACGAGCGGAACCCGATCAGGCTGTCCCCGAAACGCGAGTATTCGTTGAACACCAGCTCGGTTAATCCGACACCCGCCCCCTTGATCACGATATGGCTGCGTTTGACTTCCAGCGGTGCCTTTCCGAGGTCCGAGGATTCCTTCATGAGAAACCGCCCCGGCGGAAAATAGACGACCGACGGACCGGCATGGGCGTGCGCCGCCGCCAGGGCCGCAAGTACGGCGTTGCGGTCCGAATGTGCGTCGTCCGGCACCGCTCCGAAATCCACGACATCGAACCAGGTGTGCGAATGGGTTGTAATATCCGGAATGGGTATGGCGCAATAATGGTAGCCCGCGTACGAATAGTCCTTGAGCGTGGCCCGGCCACCCACTTGCTGGGCCGCAACATATTCGCTCCATAATCTGGAAACGTTCGTGGCCACGGATGCCACATCGATTTCAAGGATGGCCATTCCCGTTCCCCCAAGGCCGTTGTCCGCCATCACCGTAAAGGCATTCGTGCCTGCATCGGCGGCACCCGGCGAGCCGTAGAGGGTGCCATCGGACAGCATGCGCAGCCAGTCCGGTCCGTCGAGGATCGAGTAGGTCAAGGAGGTGCCGTCGGGATCGACCGCCAATCCGGCAAGCGAACCGGCATAGGGTAGATTGTTTGTCGCGGGGGAACCGATGATTGGATTGCTGGCAAACACCGGTGGATTCGGGTCGGATTCAGGCAGGATGCGGTATTGGATGGCATCGACATGCACATTCCGGGTGCCTTCCATGCCTTCGGTGGAACCATCATAGAGCGAAAAGCGAAGGCTGACCATTTTGCCGACGTCCGCCGCCTGGATGGCGTAGGTCAAGGCGCCGGGGATCGTGCGCTGGGGATTGTCGGCGCCCAGCGCCACCGTCGACAACAGGAGCGGAGTGTTGCCTCCGGGGGCATTGCCGGTGGAAAAGGTGTTGACGACCAATTTCCCCTGGCCATCCACGCTGTTGCCGTCGACGAGGATCTCCCAGGTGATCGTCAAATTGGAGTTGGGCACCGACAGCGCCGCATCGATCGTGATGGTTCGGCCAACGTCTGCGGCCATGATGGTCCCGATGTTGCGAAAGAGGCCGATCGTGTCCTTTGCCGTACCCGTGCGATGCAGTCGCGCATAGCCGTCGTCGGCGGCATCCAGATGGTTCCCGTCCGTGGTCGCGGTGCCCGGAAGAAATGTCTGGACGGAGGCGTCGTTCCCGTCGATGGGCACATAGGCGGCCAGTTGCGACGCTGGCGAAAACGTATCGATGGTTGATCCCACCAGGGCCGCATGGCTTGTCGAAAAGGATCCCGTGGTGCATAGAGCTATGAGCAGCGTTTTTTTCATCAACCCACCTTCGATGCCGTCATTCCGCCAACCATTCTTCAGGATGAGGCGCATTCGATCCCGGCCGAAAGGACCTTGCAGCTCGCTCTTTCGCAATGGCCTTCAAAACTGTGCGCAACGAAAAGAGCAGGAGGTAGATTCCTGCTCTTCCGACGCCTTCGATGTGACCGGCGCTTCAAATCATGAAGCGACGCCTGATGAACAGGACCATGGCGCCGAACGCCCCGACCAGGCCCAGCGTGGCCGGCTCCGGAATTACCTCGACGGCGGAGATGCCCGATCCATTGCTCAGTACGACATCGCCCAGGTATTCGCCGTTATCCTTAACCAAGACGCGGAATTTTCCATCCGTCGACGCCGCAATGTAGCTGGTGATATCCCACGTGTTGGTGGCATCGGCGATATTCGCCAGATGCGCGCCGACCAATACATACTTGCCGGAATTGGAGGCGAGTGCGTTGAACGTTGCGGAGTCCCCGGGGATCAGGCCGAAGATGTCGGTCGTGTCCAGCGTCATCGAGGCCCCGTCGGTGTAGCTCAGGTAGAATTCGACATTGCCGCCGCCCGAGGTCCGCCTGCCCGATAGCAGGGAGGAGAGGGAATAGGAGAACGCTCCCGCGTCCGTGCCTGCGGCATGGGTGGTCAGGTAGGGGGAGAAGTCGAAGTCGTACGAGATCAGCGCGGCGTGTCCGCCGTAGCGCGCAAGATCCTTGAACTGGCTGTTCTCGGTATACGAGGCGGTATCCATCCCGTAGTAGGGGGTGGCTCCGCCGACCCCGTAGGCATCGCCTGCCACCGCCGACACGGTGCCGCCAACGACCCCGCCTCCGTTGCCGCTGTTCGTTCGCGCGGCAAGGTTCGTTACGCTCATGGTATCCGTGTAATCCAAGACGCTGTTCTGGGTGAGGAAGGATCCCACGATCTCCGCCTGGCTGCAGATGGAAAACCCAACCCACGCACATCCCGCAATCATCAAGTAGTTCTTCACCTGTCGCTCCTTTCTCCATTTTTCTGGTATAGCCTGTTTAGGTGAATGCCGGGAAGATATGAAGCCCGGTTTTGCGCATAGTAGGGCGGCGTAAAGCGCACGGCATCGGGCGCAGGAAAAGGAAGGGTATTTGCGATGCAGTGCATGCGGTTGCCGATTCGGCCGCCCTGGGTAGGCACGGTCCGATGCGTCGGAGTCCGGCGAGGCAGGTCGCGATCGTTCGGAAAAAGATGAACGGTCAATGTGCCTGGACGGCCCTTCCCGAAGACGAGACCCCGTTCCCGTTGAAGGCTTCAATCGTGAACCAATAGGGCCGGTCGGCATGCAGGCTGTTGATGGAGGCCTGGCTGGTTCCATGCACCATGCAGCTCCGGTAGAGCTTTTCCTTCTCGGTTCCGAACCGGATCAGGTAGCCTTCGGCATCCTCCTGAACCTGCCATGACAAGGCGACCGACCGCCGGTCGTTTGGATCGCGGCTTGCGCAGATTCCCTGCACGGTCCCGGGCCGGTCTCCATCGCCCAGGCCGAACACGCGGAGGCCGGAGAGGGCAAAGCAACCATCGGGTACTTCCACGTTGCGGATGCGCAGGTGGCGGCTCCGGGCCGGGGTCTTCAATTGGATGTAGGCGTGGGAGTTGTCGGTGTCGTTGGACGAGCGGTCGGCCAGCACCGTCCAGTCCTTTCCATCCATGGAGACCTCGACCACATACCGGTGCCGGATGCCTTCCTTGCGGCCGAGGATGCGGGTGTCGTGCTCGGCAAAATCAATCTGGACCGCATGGATGGTGCAGACGGATCCGAGATCGACTGCGGCCCATTCGGCGGGCATGCCGCTCTTTGCCGACCAATGGGTGCGGATCTCCTCGTCCACGCAGTTTTCCGGAGGGAACCCGTCCAACTGCGAAGAAACGCGCACCGGCTTGCGGTATGAGAGCAGCATCCAGCCCGGGAAGAGTGCGTCCGGATCGTCGATCTTCCGGTCCGGCACGATCAGGGGATAGTCGCCGAAGCGGGTGTCGGCGAACAGGATGCCGTCGGCGTCGAAGAAGGTGGGGTGCATGGCGAGCCGGCGCTCGAACTTGTGCTTCACCGAGATCGTGACGGTGCCGACGTGCCAGAAATTGCCGTGCCGGTCCTCGAACGTGCAGCCGTGCCCCGCGCCGCAGGCGAATCCGCCGGGCTTGCAGGCAAAGGGATTGTTGGGGGCGAGAGTGTAAGGTCCTAGCGGATGGTTGCCGACGTAGACGCCGTCGGAGTAGCTCTTTTCCAGCGTGCCGGGCGCGGCGTACTGCAGATAGTATTTTCCGTTGCGCTTGTTGACCCACGCGCCTTCGATCCATGGATCGTCTTCCTGCCGTCGGTTGTCGTCGCCGCGGACCTCCCACCCATGCTTATCCTTGTTCGACCGGAGGAGTTCGACCGGTTTGCCCTTGAAGGAGAAATCCTTGGGATCGAGTTCGACGCCGAAGAGCGGATCCTTGTTCGAACAGCCCCAGTAGAGGTAGAGCCGCCCGTCGTCGTCGAGGAACAAATCCGGATCCCACACGGGGACTTCGAGCGACTCCTTGGCGACGGTCCATCGGCCCGTCATGGGATCGTCGCTGCGGTAGACCGTGCTTTTTGTTTTCGACGACGCGAGGAAATAGACCGTATCGTCGAGCACGACCGCGGTCGGCGCGTACTCTTCGGTGGGAATCCCGTCGGTTTGGATGAAACGCCATTCCGCCAGATCGTCGGACCACCAGTAGCCACCCGACATGGAAGCGAACAGGTAGTAGCGGTCCTTGAAGAGGATCACGGTTGGATCGGCCGCCTCGCGCCGCGACGGGAGTTCCGGCATGAACCGGTAGCTCAGGTCCATCGGGTTGCAGACCGTTTTGGGTACCGCGTCATTCCGAATGGATGCCGTACCGCATCCCGCACATGTGCCAGCGACCAGCAGCAGGCCCAAAAGCGATCTCATGCTTCCTTCCCCCTCTATTTCCCGTTCAATACAAAGACCTTGATGTTGCGGTAGCGGCTGCACCGCGTCCACATGTGGCGGAACCCGATCCGGCCTTCGGTCACCGGGGGAAATGCGGACGTATCCCATTCGAAACGGTTCACCTGTCCGTCGCATTCCGCGCTGAAGCTGAGCTGGGATCCCTGTTTGACGGCCACGATGTGGTAGGTTTTTCCCGGCTCGAACAGATGGATGTCTTCATAGACCGGGAGGATCTGGGTTTCGGTTTGAAAACTCGCGGTGTCCTTCGCGGGATACCGCCGCGCGGAGACATAGTCGGCCCGGTCAGGGCCGGAGCAGGAGTAGGAGATGTGCAGCGCGTTCATGTGCAGGAAATAGGATTTCATCCACGGCTCGCCGCGCTTCTCCGTCGAAAGGAAAATATCCGTGGGCCACTCCTCCGAACCCAGGCCGGTCGCCTGGATGTAGAGGATGTTCACCGCCCCAACATCCAGATGGTCATCGATCCGCGTGTAGTCGTATTCGACTTTCACATCGCCCTTGAAACCCTGCCTGGTCCAGAGCACCGCGTGGCTCGTGTTTTCGTTCGGAACCGGACCGGCGGAGAAAGTCATGCCGTCCGTGCCATTGGTCACCCAGGCCATGGCCCCTTCCAGGAACCAGTTTTGCTCCCATGCGCCGCAACCATCGTCCTGGAAGGCAAGGCGCCATTCGGTGCCGGATGCCGCCGTCGTAGCGGCAATGGCAATCAGGGTGGCCAACCGGCCGGTCATGGTGTTTGCCCCGCGGTCCGCAGCTGGAACTGCGCTTCATACAGCGACTCGGGCTGCACCGGTGCCCCGTTCGATTCAAGCACGGCAACCTGGTTCGTGTCCCACGCCTGCGGATTGCCATGGAATCCGATGACATAGGGCATGATGGTCCGGCCATAAACGCTGTCGGGACGCATGAAATGGAACTCGCCGGGTTCGCCGGTTCCGGTGTTGTTGTAGTTCCAGAACACCAGTCCATGCATGTGGTTGGGTTGGTTGAAGTCCGAGCCGCCCCAGCGACCATACATCCATCCGCCGGAAATGTTGTCGAACAGCGTCCAGCGGGGCTGGGACGCATGCGATTCGTAGCAGGTGTCTTCCGTGTAGGCGCAGCGGAGGAATACGTTTCCGGACGAAGTTCCGGCCACGCCGCCGGCATGCCACTGGCCCGCACGGTCGTCGACCCGCTGCACCTTGCAGTGCGACGACCCGTTCAACGTCACCGCATTGTGTCCGAAGTTGCCATCGATGAGGAGGTCCTCCAGCGTGATCGCCGCCGATCCGACGACCGCAACGACTCGGTTTACATCGGTGAAGCGGCACTTCCGCACCCAGCTGTTTGCGCAGCGGGAAAGCTCCAGCATGCTCCAGCCCCCATCGTGGATGGCATTCTTGTGGTGCACGAACTTCTCCTTCCAGCTACCGATGAAGGCGATGCCTTCCACGCCGACCTGCTGGAGCGGATTGCATTTCTGCACGGTCCACCCTTCGGAGGCCTTCACGTCGGCATGGATCGGCTCCTTGAGGTTGATCCGGTTTCCGTCGATGGATTCGATGAAGTGGAACTCGTCGATCTGCACTCCGGTTTCAACGAGCGATTTCCACGCCGGGTCGGCCGGGTAGGGGGCCACCGAGGCGGCCACCACGGCCGGGTCGTTGTTCTGCAGATGCAGCACGATCCAGTCGCCCGGCTTGAACGCAGAGGCATCGGCCAGGTCGATCGCACGCGTTTCCCGCCGGGCATCGCCTGCCACGTCGACCGGATCGCCGGTGGGTTTGCCGCCCTTGAACTGGAACATGAACGGGCAGGTCCAGAGCTTGTTCGGTTCGGAGGGGTCCATGTGGCGCTCCATGAAGAGCTCGGTGCCCCCCATGCCGCAACCGGCGCCGCGCAGTACGATCCGGCCGCCCTTGATCACGATCGGCTCGTTATGCGGATCGTCCTCCTGGTTGATCAGGTACCGGCCCTTCGGGAAGTAGACCACGCCCGATCCATTCCTTTCCGCGGCATCGATCGCCTTCAGGATCGCCTTGCGGTCGGACTTCGCGTCGTTCGGCACCGCGCCGAACTTCACGACGTCGAACACCTTCCAGTCCACGGCGGGAATCGCCTGTTCGCCCCATTGGTAGCCGGCGTAGGAGAAATCGGCCAGAACCGGCTCAACACCGGAACGGCGGGCCTCCCGGTACTGTTCCCATAGGGCGGCGATCCTGGGTGCCTCGTTCGTGGCGACCCGCTCGCACCGGGCCGATATCCCGCCAAGCAGGAAGCTGGCGGCCAAACTTGTTTTCAGCAGACTATGCATTGGTTGTCCTTTGGTTCGTGGCGCGCATAGGGCAATGTAGCCGATGTCAGGCTCCTATGGGTAGCGCGGTTGCGCCCAGAGTTTTTTCAGGAAATGGCAGACCATCTTGGGTTGGCGGTCGCGGGTGAACGCGCCCTTCTTGTTGCCGCCGACGCGCACGAAGTTCTGCGCGGTGCGGAAATCCGCAAAGTTCCAGATGTGTTCGCCGACCACGTAGTCGAGATCGCGCATCACCTCGATCATGCCGAGGATCAGTTCGGTCTGGTATTCCTCGCTCCACTGCTCGGCGGGAAGCGCATGCAGTCCCGCGATCGTGTCCGCGCCGAATTCCGTGACCATGATCGGCTTCTGGAACTTGGCGTACATCTTTTCCAGCGTGTGCCGCAGGTCCTTCTTCGCCTCCTCGACCTGGCCCGGCAGGTGGTACCAGCCGGGATAGAGGTTCACGCCGACCACGTCGAAGAACTCCATTACCAGGTCGTGCTCCGCCTTGCAGGTGATCATGGTCACCGGACGGGTGGAGTCCATGGCGCGGACCAGCTCGGAGAGCGCCTTGAAGTAAGGGATCGATTCCGGCCGGTTGGTGGTGGCTTCGTTGGCGACCGACCACATGACGACCGACGGATAGTTGCGGTCGCGCTCGACGAGCTCGGCGAGCACCTTCAGGTGGGCCGCGAGCGTGCGTTCGGTCACGAATTCGAAGTTGATCGAAACGGCGGGCGCCTCGGAGATGATTAGGATGCCCTGCTCGTCGCACAGCTGGATCAACTCTTCGGAATAGGGATAGTGTGTGGTGCGGTAGGAGTTGGCGTTGATCCACTTCAGCAGTTCGTGGTCGCGGATGTTCACGCTGTGGTTGAGTCCCTTGCCGATGATGGGGAAATCCTCGTGGCGGCCGAAACCCTGGAAGTAGACCGGCTTGCCGTTGAGCAGGATGCGGTTGCCTTCCACCTTCACTTCGCGCACACCGAAGCGCTGCGTGTATTCGTCGAGCAGTTCGCCGCCGGCCACGAGCTGGATCGCGACGTGGTACAGGTTCGGTTCCCAGACATCCCAAAGCCTGGCCCCTTCGATCTTGAACGACGTCGCGAACGCGCCATCGACGACCAGGGCCTCGACGCGCACGCCGTCGCAAGAGAGCACCGCCTTCTCCGCCCCGCCGCCGATTTTGCCGGACACGTTGACGGTTCCATCGTTGGACGTAGCCACAACCACGCTCTCGAGCCAGCCCTTCTTCGAGGTGGTGTAGACCATGACCGGGCGCTGGATGCCGGAGTACGGGAAAAAGTCGAACGGCGTATCCGGATACTGCCCGGCGAACTGTCCGGGTTCGGGCTTGTTGTTCAGGTTGCCCATCGGAACGGTGTCGGTGGAGAGGAGGTTTTCCACACGGACGCAGAGTAGGTTTTCCTTGTCGAAACCGACAACGTCGGTGATGTCGAACTCGAACGGGGTGTAGCCCGTTTCGTGGTCGCCCAGCCGCGTCCCGTTCAGGAAAACCTCGCCGCGGTAGCTGACCGAGTTGAAGCGCAGCACGATGCGTTCGCCCTTCAGCATTTTCGGCATGTCGAAGCGGCGCTGGTACCAGACGCCCTTGTGCCACATGCGGAACTCCTCCTCCGTGAAGAGGTCGTTGAAGGAGCTTGGAACGGCCACCTGCTTTTCGGGGACGAATCCGTCGGCAAAACCGCCGGGTTGCAGCTCGCGGGCAAAATCCCAGATTCCATTGAGCTCGAACAGGTCGCGGGTGCGGGTGCGTTTCGGGTAGATCATTTCTTTATCCTTTCCAATAGTTTTAAAATGGCTGACGGCTCACTTCTTCCGCGGCGGGTGGTCTTCCGGATTGGGAACCAGTTCCGCCCAGGCCTCGTAACGGAACCGGTAGGGCGCCGGCAGCGAAGCCGCGGTTTTCATGTATTCGGCCTTCATGCGTTCGGCGACCTCGGGCCGCTCCTTCATCAAATCGTGCCGCTCCAAGGGATCGTCCTTGATGTTGTGGAGCGAGAGGAACGCCGGGCGGCCTTCCGGCCAGTCGCGTTCGAGTCCGGGAGCGAGCGAGCCCTCGTAGCGCAGGAGGTATTCACCCTCGGCGATCGCCCATCCGCCGGGCCAGCGGTCGCGCTCCTGCTGGGCGGGTACGAGGGTCATCGATCCGTTGAACCCCCAGGCGGGGGCATGGATGCCCGCCCAGAACAGCTGCGGGTGCAGCGTTTGGACGGTTCCTTCGACGAGGGGCATCAGATCCCTGCCGTCGATGTCGTCCGGCAGCCGCGCCCCGGCGGCCGCCATCGCGGTGGGCAGGATATCCATCGACGACACGTTTTGCCCGACCACCTGGGCGGATTTGATCCTGTCCGGCCAAACCATCATCATCGGGATGCGCATGCCGCCGAGGAAAAGCTGCCCCTTGTGGCCCTTGTGCTGGCCGTTGCCGGGCAGCAGGCTCAGGTCGCCGTCGCCCACCTTGCAGGTGGCGCCGTTGTCCGACAGGAAGAAAAGGATGGTGTTGTCCCACGCGCCCCGCGCCTTGAGCATGTCGACCATGCGCTGGACGGAGCGGTCGACGGCATAGACGTGGGAGTAGAAGCGGTCGACCATTTTCGAACCCGTGTCGAAATGTTCGGCATACGGCGCGGGCGCATCCACATCGACCGGAATGTGGACCGCATGGAGGGCCAGCTCCACGAAGAACGGCTTGCCTTCGTCCAGCGACCGGCCCATGAAGTCCATCGCCTTGCGGGTGAAGAAGTCGGTGTTGTATTCCTGCGAGACGCCGGTGTAGGTGCGGTTTTCCCAGATCAGCTCGGAGCCGTAGAACGGACATTCGTACAGATTGTAGAAACAGGCATAGTCGAAGCCGTTGTTGAGCGGATGATCCTTCTCGCACACCGATCCTCCATAGCCCGCCTTGGCCAGGTCCGCTTCCGTTCCGCCCGCTGCTTCAATCCGCTTTTTCAGCTCGTTGTCCTTGGCCCCGACATGCCATTTTCCGACAAAGCCGGTTCTGTAGCCCTGGTCCCTGAAGCGGCCGGCCAGGCAGCGCCCTTCCGGCAGCCCGCAGACATTGACGTCGATGTTCCGGTATGCGCCCCACCGGGTCGGGCTGGTTCCCGTCAGCACCCCTTGGCGTGCCGGCGCGCACAGGCTGCTCGCCGAAAACGCGCGGTTGAACAGCACGCCCTTTTCCGCGAGGGAGTCCATGAACGGCATGGCGCGGCGCGAGGCATCGAGCGCCACCTGCGGGTCGTAGGTTTCGTCCAGCCCGGCCGTGTAGGCCAGGAAGGCGGGATCGAGTTCGTCGACCGAAAGGTGCCTGGACATCGGCGCAAACTGCCCGGTCCCGAAATCGTCGAGCAGGACCACCAGCACGTTGGGCCGTTCGGCGGCGTGGAGGAGGCCCGCCGTTGCGGCAAGAAGGGGAAGGATACGCCTAATCAAGGGTTGGCCCCTTTATCGATTTCGAATAGCGGACCAGGGCCAGTCCGACCGACAGCAACACCCCTGAACAGAAGGCGATGGCGAACCGGCCCGAAAGCGGGTTGGGAATCAGGATGCCGAGCCCGACGAAGCCGCCGTAGACGAGGGCCAGCGTACCCATGATGCGCGCCTGCTGCGCCGTGTTGTCGTCGCCGACCTCGGATTCGAAGTCGACCGGCTTTGAAAGGCGCCTTCCGAACTCGTCGAGGTTTTGCGAGTAGGCCGCGTTGCGCGGCTTGGCGCGGTAGCAGAATTTGGTCGACCAGAAGTAGAGGCTGCAAAGCGGCACGGTGAAGAGGTTGGTGAAGGTGAACTTGTTGGTGACGACATAGTTCGCAAACCCCTCGCCGAAGGTGGCGCCCAGCCAGGCTTGCGTCCCGGGCGTCGGGGCGACGTCGTAGACGAGGATCGTGGAGAGGACGCCGAGGAGGATGGTCGTCCAGCCCGACCAGGCCGGCGTCTTGCGGATCATGATGGAGAGGAAGAGGGCGACGGTGAGCGGGGCCTGGATGTAGGCGTTGAGGTAGAGGTAGGCGTCGAACAGCGAAACCTCCCCCTTGGTGATCAGCAGGACGGCCAGGCCGAGCATGGAGATGCCGCAGAGGATGGTCGCGAAATGGCCGGCCACCAGCTGTTCGCGTTCCGACGCGTTCTTGCGGAAGATGGGCTGGTAGAAGTTCTTCACCAGGAAGCCGGCGTTGACGTTGAGCGCCGTATCCATCGACGACATCGTGGCGGCGAAGAGCCCCGCGATGGTCAATCCCAGCAACCCTTTCGGGAGCACCTCCATGCAGACCGCGATGTAGGCGGCCTCCGACGGGTTGCTGAACGCGGCGAAGCGTTCGGCCAGGTCGGGCACGATGGCGGTGGCGGCCATGGCGGGCAGGAACCAGCAGACCGGAAGGACGATATAGCCGATGAGCGGGACGAGCACCGACTTCGTGGCGTGGCGGTCGTCCTTGGCCGCGATGTACTTCGCGGCGCCGAACAGGATGCTGTTCTTCTGGTAGACGCCCCAGATCAGCGCAGTGGCGACGTAGAGCCAGTCGTACTTGATCGATCCGAGCGGATGGAAGAAGCGGCCGTGTTCTTCCGGCAGGGCGTCCAGCAGGTTGCGCAAACCGCCCAGGTGGTGGATCGTCAGGGCGCATACCGCCACCGAAAGCGCCGAGAGCAGCACCGTCTGGACGAAGTCGCTGCCGGAGACCGCCCACTTCCCTCCGACCAGCGTCATGACCGTGATGGTGATGGTGCAGAAGACGACGACCGGCAGCTGCGGGAAGCCGAAGGCGCTGGAGAGCAGGATGGATAGGCCGACCAGCCACACCGCCCCGCCGAAGAAGGCGGTGACGACTTGCAGCCAGGTGAAGAGCTGCTCGTTGGCCGGCCCGAAGCGCAGGCGGACGGCGTCCATCGCGGTAACCAGCCGCAAGCGGCGGAAGCGGCCGGCGAACCAGAAGTAGCTGACGAGGAACCCGACCACGTCGATCACCGTGATGTTGAAGACCACCACGCCGAAGCTGTAGGCCATGCCCGCCGCCCCGGTGAAGACCCAGGCGCTGAAGTTGGAGACGAACGAGCTCGCGCCCAGCAGCCACCAGTTCATCTTGAGCCCGCCGGCGAAGTAGTCGGTTCCTCCCTTGTTGAGGGCCTTGAATACGAAGCCAAGGGAAAGCGTGAAGAGAAAATAGAAGGCGATTACAATGTAGTCGTACGCTGAAATCATGTTGTTCCCCGAGCCTGCCAATCACCTATCTCCCGACAAGGTACTCCGGCCGCCATCTTTTCTTCAATACGGAGAATGCGCAAAACGCTTGCATCTATTGCGCAAAACGATTCGATGCGGACCCTGCCTTGCCGGTGGCAGGCTGTCCGCGTGGCGGCGAGCTAGCGACCCCGTGTTCTCCGATATTCCGATGCGCTCATGGCCGCCAGTTTCTGGAAGGCGAAATCAAAGCGTTCGGGATTGTTGAATCCGCTTTCCTTGGCAACCCGGGCAACCGGCCAGTCCGTCGTTGCCAGCAGTTCCTTGGCCCGTTCAACATGGACGCGCCGGATCTCCTGGAAGATGCCGTGGCCGACTTCCTCCTTGAACTTCATCTCCAGCCAGCGGCGGGAAACCGGAACCACATCCAGTACGTTGGTCACGTCGATGAACCGGTCCGAGTGGTTTCGGATAAAGCGCAGGGCCCGGGCCACCTCCGGAAATTCGGAGCGGGTCATGTCGGTGGAGTTGCGAAAGACGATGCGCGCGGGCGGGATCAGGATGTGGGGCTTCTCCGGTGCTTCGCCGTCCATCAGCTTGTCAAGCATGGCTGCCGCGGCGAAGCCCACTGCGCGCGCCTGCGGATCGATACTGGTCATGGAGGAATAGGCCAGGTTGCAGAGGATTTCGTCGTCGTCCACCCCGATCAGCGCAACCTCCTCCGGGGAGCGCAGGCCGAGCTTCCGGCAGGCTTCAAGCACCGTGAAGCCTATGCGGTCGCTTGCCGCCATGATGCCCACCGGCTTCTCCAGGCTGGTGAGCGCATCGAGCAGCTTTTCCGGGGAGACCAGTTCTTCGGAAAAATGGAGGCCATGGGCGTCGCGGGGTTCGTAGTCGACCAGCGTGCAACGGGTGCCGGATTTCTCCAGCGATCGCGAAAAGCCTTCGTACCGCTCCCGGGCATGCCGCAGTCCGATGGGGCCGACGAAGGCAAAATGGTCGAGCTTGCACTCCGTCAGGTGCGATGCGGCCATGCAGCCGATTTCGTGGTTGTCCGTCCGGACCGAGGGGACATTGACAGCCAGTTCGCTGCTGGAGGTGTTGACGCAGGGGACCGAAAGGGAGGCGATGTTGTCGAGATCCCCGGGGGTGTAGATTTCGCAGATCACCCCGTCGCCATCCCATCCCCTGAGATGTTCCGGCAGCACGAAGGGTTGCGACAGCTCGTTGCGGTCGATCTCCCATGCGGAGTGCTTCTTGTAGTAGTCGATGATGCCCTTGATCTTGCCGCGACCGTGGGAGTATTCGTGGGCAATGATCGCCAGCGCCACCCGCTTGTAGGGGTTTGCATTGCGGCGGCGCTTCTTGGCTGGATGTGCATTCATGCTCGAAAACTACCCAAAAATTGCGCACGGCACAATTTTTTCCGCGTGGTGGGCCTCATATGCGCTGCCGGTTGCGGTGCGACAGCTATCTGGAGCGTCCGCGCCATGGCCCTTCTCCTAGATGATGCGGCGGCCGTCGGCGAAGCCGTAGTCGATCAGGTATTCGCGCCCATCCTTCAGCCGAAGTTGTACGCCGCATGCGGTGCCGGAAGGCGCCCAGGGCAGGACTTCGCACACGGCAACGGGATTCAACTCGTCCTCCGTCCAGTCTCCCCCGTCGATGCGATGCAGCAACACGGTCACGAACACTTCCATTCCGGAGTAGTCCTTTTCGCGGATCCGTTCGGTGTAGAGCACGGTGCTCTCCTCCGCTTCCGGATGGAGACCGTTGTGGGATGCATGGTCGATGCGATCCCATCCAAGCACAGGCATCATTGCAATCTTGCGCCCATCCCCGATGGAGGCGGCCAGCCCTGCGCCCACCTTCTCCACCCGCGCCGGTTCGCCGTCGAGATGGGGCAGGGCGTAGTGGCCCAGCTGGAGTTCGTAGCGGTAGGGCACCCGCACGCGGTCGACGCGGACGACGCCGCCAGGGATCGGGATGTCGGCGAGGTCGATGCGTTCGGGGCCGCGGTTCACGCCGCCCCGGTTCGGGTTGCCGAGGCCGGCGGGCTGGGTATTCTGCTGGCGGTAGAGGATGCCCTCCTCGAGCTTGTTGAAGGCGATGTTGAGTGGAATGCGGAAATCGTGCCCCATGTCCCTTTCACGAATTGAATAACTCGCCGCGTTGGTGCCCAGCGGGGATTCCGTTTCCAGCGGGAAGTCGGGATTGAACTGCAGCTGGTTGTAGTAGGTGGCGTGCAGGAAGACCTTGCCGGTGAGCAGTTCCGTCGTGCCGGTCTTCCCGTGGTTTACAACCTGCATGCCGGGGCCGGGAAGCTCGATCGTTTCGGTGCGGCCGCCCAGCTCCGGCCAGAACCCTTCGGTTTCCAGCGTCGTCCAGAAGGGGGATGTTTCCGGCAGCGACAGGGCGACGAAGGTCTTGGCAATCCAGAAGGGGCTGGCGGCGCAGCTGTAGAATTGGACGAGCGGCTCGAAAGGCCCATAGTACCCTAGGCAGGGCAGGCCGTTCACATAGAGGTCTTCGCGGGTCAGGAACTGCAGCATGTTTGCGGAGGCGATGCGGCGGGCGAAGCCGGGGTCGATCGCCGTCTCCTCCATCAGGAAATGGGCGCCGAATGCCGTCGATGCGGCGAAGCGGTAGATGATGCTGCGACCCCACATCAACTGCTTGCCGGCGCGCGAGAAGAAGCGGGGCCAGCTCCGGATGAATTCGCGGTTGCGTTCCGCGATGATCGCCGCGGTTTCCGGGTCGTGCTCGAAGCCGTACCATTTGCACCAGAGCGGACCGTAGAAGTGGAAACCCCAGGGGTTGTAGAGGTCGTAGTTGGTGTCGTCGACATACCAGCCGTCGCCGGCATAGCTGCTGAGCAGGTGCTGCAGATGGTCCCTGAGCGCGGCTTCGTCGATGCCAAACCCGTTGATCTTCAGGAAGGTCAGCATCAGGACATTGAAGAAGCGCCAGTTGTGGCCGATGCTCAGGTTGTGGGCGTAGTCGGAAAGCAGGGCGGCGACCTGCCGCCGCTCCTGTTCCGAATAGGTGTCCCAGATCAGGGGCTTGGAGTTCATCAGGTTGATGACCAGCGCCGCCCCTTCGACCGTCTGCTGGTATTGCATGCGTCCGGTTTCCCGGGTGAAGTCGGTGATACGCCCCCAGTAGCGCGGCGACTTCGGATCGGTTGCCAGCAGGATCTGGTTCGCGTAGTAGTCGCGCAGGTTGAGACCGTTGCAAACGGTGCCCGGATGGTCCATCATCACGGGCACGGCGGCCATCATCGTTCGGGCCAGCCCCTCGAACTCCGCCGCCTGGAATCGGTGGCGCGGATCGTCGGGCTGCGGGTAGCTGGTCTCGTTCTGCTTGGGCAGTGCGATCGGATCGTCGATGTCCTGGATGTGCCGGAACACCCCGTCGGTCAGGTACCGCGCCGCATCGATCCAGTGGCGCCGGCCCATGCCCGTGAACGGGCTTTTCGTGTGCTCCGGGGCTACGACGCAGTAGGGGGGACGATTTCCTTCCGTCCGGGTCGGATTCCGGTCTTGGGCGACCGTTCGCTGGGGATTCGCATTGTACGCCATATGCCTGCCTTCATGGTGGGCCGTTGAATATCCACGTTGCACAGCGGGAGGTCATAAAGCAACCATGGTTTTGCGCATCTAAGCGATGCGATATGCGCAATTGTTCCGACCCTAAATGAGGGGGACAAGCGACGTGGAATGCATCCTCCCAGTGGATCAGCCCCTTTTCCATCGCAGTGGAGATGGAAGCCGAACGCTCTCCGGTGCTGCGTCAATGGTTGGCTATTCTTGCGCAAATTGGGGCTGTTATCATACGCCTGTCGCGCGGTAAACCGTCTCGGAAAGGTGGACGAGGCATGATGAAACGGCTCATTTTTCGCGCTCCCCTGTCTTTCGCGGCCACGGCGGGTGCCCGCACGCCGAATGCCCTCATGGTCACCCTGGACAACGCGGGATGGAAGGATGTCGGCTATAACGGCGGCCGGATCGTAGCGCCGGCGATCGACCGGTAGTTGAATACAAGGAGAGAAACCATGCACAAAGGAACATCTACGGCAACGGTTGCCGCCACTATGTTATTGGTAGGAATCGTACAAGCGGTTCCTCCCGCTAGGAGACCGAACCTGATCTACGTCTTTCCCGACCAGATGCGCATCCATGCCATGGGCTTCTGGAAGCAGCCGGGGTTCGACCAACTGCTCCGGACCGAAACCGATCCGGTGCAGACCCCGAACATCGACCGGCTCGCGCGGGAGGGATTGGTCTTTACCCAGGCCACCAGCACCCACCCGGTATGCAGCCCGCACCGGGCGATGCTGATGTCCGGGATGTATCCGAGCCGCAACGGCGTTGAGAACGTCAACTGCCACGCCGGCCGTCAGCAGGGACTGCACAACAACATCGAATGCTTCACTGATGTCTTGGCGGAGGCCGGCTACGAAACCGCCTATGTGGGGAAGACCCACTGGGAGCGGACCGAGCCGCTGTTCGACAAGGCGTTCAACTATGTCGGCACGACGGAGCCTCCCGGTGGCAACTACGTCAATTCCTACGACACCTACATCCCGCCCGGAGAGGGGCGCCACGGCAACCGCTTTTGGTACCAGCTGCTCAAGGACAACCACTTCAAGGCGATTGCCTACGCGAGCCGCCCCGAACTTGTCGGCGGGAAACAGGATGGCCAGCCGGTCATGACGGATCGCTTCGGTCCCGGCCTCGAAGCGGACATCGTGATCCGGTTCCTTGAAAACAGGAATGGCGAAAGGGATTCCAGCAAGCCCTTCAGCATCTTCTGGGCGCCGAATCCTCCGCACAACCCGTATTTCTCGCTGGACGACTGCGAACAAGACATCTATGAGCGCTACTATCGCGACATGTCGGCCGAAGAGCTGATCTACCGCAGGAACATCCGTCCCCGCCTGGCTTCCGAGCCGGAAAGGTATGACGCGGAAAAATGTGCGCCCATCTACTACGCGTTGGTGACCGGCGTGGACCGGCAACTGGGCCGCGTACTCGACGCCCTCGAAAAAACCGGCGAAGCCGGCAACACGATCGTCGTCTTCACCTCCGACCATGGAGAAATGCTTGGCAGCCATGGGGTGATGGGCAAGAACTGCTATGAGGACGAATCCTTCCTGGTCCCGTTCCTGATCCGCTATCCGGATCGGATCAAGCCCCATGCCGACAACCTGTTGCTGGGGTCGGTCGACATCATGCCCAGCATGCTGGGACTGATGGGATTGGAAGACCGGATTCCCAAGACGGTCGAAGGGACCGACTACAGCCGTGGCATCGCAACGGGCGACTATTCGGTCTGCCCGAAACCGAGATCGGCCCTGTACCTGAACCTCTCCCGCAAAGGGGTCCGCACAGACCGGTATACCTATGTCGTAGACATGGATGGCCGTGCCGAGGTGGTCGACAACCTGAAGGATCCTTATCAGCTCGATAAGCTGCCGCCTTCCGCGATTCCGCCGGCCGATCTCGACATGCTGAAACGGGAACTCGGGCTCCGTCTCTCATGGGCCGGAGACGGCTGGGCCAAGGAACGCAGGTGCCCGGAGGCCATCACCTACTAGGGCGGACGGGAGGCGGCGGAAGTGGCCTCCGCATCCGATCCGGACCGGCCATGCCTCCCTTTGCAGCGGGGCGATCCGGTAGGATCAGAAGAACGGCTTTGGACGGGTTGGGAAGACCCTCTTGCAGGATTCGTCCATGAAGTTTCCGATGCCCCGCATCTTGAGTTCCTCAACATTGTTCCAAAGCCATTCGTGGGAATAGCCCGCTGCCACGATTTTCCCGCGAGCATCCGTGACGATCGCCAGGTATCCAAAATATTTCTCGCCGCGGGTAAATCCGGAGATGGTGAAGTTCTTCAGGCCAACCTCGCGATTGCTCCGGAAATCGAAGATCCGCCTGTTTTGGGCATCCAGCCTGAAGGGAGCTTGCTGGTGATCCAGCAGCAGGAACCGGTCGCCCAGCCGTTCCTGTCCGATGATGAACATGTCGAGCGTTAGTTCATGGTGGTAGCTGCCTGTGCTGGTCTGCTTGACGGTTACCCCGTAGTGTACGCGTTGTTCCGGGGGACGCTGCGTTTCCGGACGCGGTCCGGCGGGGAAGTTCTTCTTTTCGCTCACTGAGGTCAGCGATATGTCCAGCTTGGGTGGATTCTCGAGCTCAAGCCGCGTTCGGTCTTCCTCGGTAAACCGCAGAAAGGGGATTTGCAGGGTTCTTCCTTCCCGGGTCTTGAGCGAAACGTTGTCCCCGAAAAAGTTCACAAGCTCGCCTTCGACCACCTCTCCGTTGGTCAGGGTCCATGCTTGGAGCTGCGATGCCGCATCGAAGGTGCAGGCGCCATACGCGGCAAGGATGATGCTGAGCCTGTAGCCGATTGCTTTCATGATGTCATGGGTGGCTGGGTGTGGCAGTTCAGTAGTCGCGGAAAACCGGGCCGTTGGTGCAGCAGATTTCGTTGTCCGGCAGGTATCGGTATATCTCGTCCAGGTGGTCCCGGGTGATCTCGGCGGTCTTGAAGATCGGCAGGATCGGCCCGCCGTACTTGCTGCGGGGATACTCCTCGCCTTGGACTTCCACCGCCACGATGAATTGGGCGGCCTCGTGGAGGTTGTCGGTCGCCACCACTTCCATGTCCCTGGGGACGCCGGGTTCGAGCGTAATCCAGTCGCCTACCACGCCATACCACTGGCCGATCACATACTTGTCCGAATCCATGGAGGAGGACTCCCAGATGGAGCCGAACATTTTCGGGGCCCGCACATTCCCGTTGCTCGCCGGATTCGACGCCGATGCCGCCACGACGAGGTTCTTGTCCACGCGGATGGCCAGGGAATCGTCGGCGCTCACCCAGAAGCGGAAGGTAATCTTCTCCTTGTAGACGAGCTTGCCCTTGTAGTGGATGATCCAGTGTCCGCCCGACGACATCTCTTCCGGCATGCCGAAGGCGGCCGGCGCCATGGCCGACACCGTGGACGGCAGCAGGAAGCAGGTCGTGTACAGTTTGTTGGGAGAACGATAGAATTTCGAAAAGATGCCTGGGTTCCAGTCGTTGCGGATGAACTTGTTGAACAGGATCCGCCATTCATCGTCCGACATGGGGTTGTAGACGCCGGAGCGGGTGAACTTGAGGTCGTAGTAGACGCCCTCCAGGTCGTTGCCAATGCTCCGGTTGGAGCCATAGATGTTGACGCCTTCCATGTCGGGCATCAGCTCCAGTCCACCGAGGCCATCCGTCAATCCATCGCCGATGCCGCCCAGTTCGGGCAGCTGGATGTCCGGCAGCGTTGATATCTGGGATTTGACCACAATGCGGTTCGATGGTCGCGGGCGGGCCGATTTCGATGGCTTGACCTGCGGCCGCTTGAGCTGCATTTTCGGCCGGTCGACCGCTTTCGGCGGGACAAACTTCGGCTCCTGCTTCTGGACGACGGTGAACACCACCAGAAGACCGGCAAGCAGAAACGCTGCGGCGTGGACCAGCAGGCTGACGACGAATCCACTTGGAGCACCCGTTGCGATCCTATGCGAAGCTTTGTCTATGGGGCTTTCCATTGTTGATCCCCAGATAATCGCGGTCGGAGTCGTCGTGGAAGTGCATATTTGCGCAATCCATCACCATGCAATGCGCATTAAGCGCCGCCATGGCAACACATTGATCGGGAGAAATGGGACTCAGTGCGCCTTGTGGTTGGCGAAGTAGGAGCTGGTGCCCTTGGCCTCCATGGTTTCGCCGATGCGCCGCACGGCGAGGACATAGGCGGCGGTGCGCAGGTCGGTGCCGATTTCGCGCGACAGGTCGTACACCTGTTCAAATTCGCGGGCCATCGTCGCCTGCAGCTTCCGGTGGACCTCCTGCAGCTCCCAGTACTGTCCCGAACGGTTCTGAAGCCATTCGAAGTAGCTGACCGTCACCCCGCCCGCATTGGCCAGGATGTCCGGCACCACCTCGATTCCGTTGGCGGCAAGGATGCCGTCGGCTTCGGAGGTGGTCGGTCCATTGGCTACTTCGACGACGTGGCGGGCCTTGATGCGCGGGGCGTTGTCGGCCGTGATCTGGTTTTCGAGCGCAGCGGGGATGAGGATGTCGACGTCGAGTTCCAGCAACTCTTGGTTGGACAGGTTGGTGGCCTCGACGGCGCGGCAGAGGGCGCCCTCGCAATAGACGGCCTGGACGCGCCGCGTCTCCTCCTTGATCCGGACCAGGCTGGGGATGTCGAAGCCGCCGGGGCTGTAGATGGCCCCTTGCGAGTCGCTGACGGCCACGATGCGGTAGCCATCCTTGTGGAGCAGGCGCGCGACATGCTGCCCGGCGTTCCCGAAGCCCTGGATGGCGACGGTGGTGGTGGCGGGATCGAGACCCTGCTTCCTCGCGAGTTCGCGGATGCAGTAGTAGGCGCCCCGCCCGGTGGCGTCGGTTCTTCCAACGCTGCCGCCCATGCTCACCGGCTTGCCGGTGATGACGGCGGGAACATGCTGCCGGCGGATGGTGGAATATTCGTCCATCATCCAGCCCATGATGCGCTCGTTGGTGTACATGTCCGGCGCCGGAATGTCGGTGTCGGGCCCGATGAAGTCGGCCACGAGCCGGATATATCCGCGGCTGAGCCGCTCTAGCTCCATGGGGCTGAGCTCCTTGGGGTTGACCGAGATGCCGCCCTTCGCCCCGCCGAAAGGGACGCCCACCACCGCGCACTTGAAAGTCATCCAGAAGGCGAGTGACTTGACTTCGTCGAGACTGACGCTGGGATGGTAGCGCAGGCCGCCCTTGGTTGGTCCGCGGGTGTCGTCGTGGCGCACGCGGTAGCCCGTATAGAAGTCAAGCGTGCCGTCGTCGCGGCGGACGGGCACCGAAATGACCAGGCAGGACTTCGGAGTACCGATCCGCAGGGCGATCTCGTCGCCGAAGCCGGTGTATTTCATTGCGCCGACAAGCCGACGCATCGCGTCGTCGAACAAGGTGCCCTTCGTTTCCATCGGTGCCTCCTGATTGTCCTGCAGGGTAGCGCCGAACGGCGCGGCATGCAAACGGAACAGCGGGGCAAGCTTGTTTTCGCGCTGGAGGCCTTGTAGGTTCGGTCCCCATGGAAACGAGGTGGATCATGAAAACGGCGGCGATGTGCGTGGCGGTGCTGGCGGGATGTGCGGGGGTGCTGGCGGGGGAACTCGATCTAAAGGCGGCGAAGGATACCTTCGGCCGCAGCAACCAGCGGATCCGCAACAACGGCGCGGCACCGCACCTGCTCGTGGCCCATGCGCCAAGCGTCCGCTCGCTGATCGCCTTCGACCTTTCGACCGTTACAAACCGCATCGGTTCCGCCTCGCTGCGCATCCGGATGGCGAATGCCGTCGAGCGCCCCGTTTCGCTGGTCCTGGCGCCCATGGTGCGGACATCGGCCAACGACGTCTGGGGCGAGGGATCCGGCAACCTCGGCATGCAGGGTCGCAATGCGCTGGTAGGCGAAGCCACCTATGCGCGTAGCGCCTATCCCGGCACGCAATGGCAGGCCTCGGACGGCACCGTGCTGGACGACCTGGGCGACGGGCGGCTGTGGCTGGCACCGGTTGCCCGAATCGACGGGATCGAATGGAAGGAGGGGGAGAGCGTCGACCTGGAAATTTCCGATGTACGGTTGCTGGAAGCGATCCGCACTTCGTCCGGCCCGTCCATCACGTTTGGGCTGTGGGGTACCTCGGGCAACGGACTCTACGCCATCGGTTCGAAGGAATCGGGAGGGGGGCCCGTTCTCCACCTGGAGCTGGAGGAGGGGCGGCAATGAAGGCGTTCAGGGAGATCAAGCCCGTCGACATCCCCGGCAACCCGGTTCACCGGATCGGGCAGGAATGGATGCTGGTCACCGCTGGAACGCCGGAGCACTTCAACACCATGACGGCCAGCTGGGGCGCCATGGGCGAACTCTGGTTCAATCCGGTATGTTTCTGTTTCGTGCGACCGCAGCGCTATACCTACGAATTCATGCAGCGGAACGAGGCGTTCACCCTGTCGTTCTTCGACGAGCGGTACAGGCCCCAGCTCAACTTCTGCGGATCGCGGTCGGGGCGCGAAACCGATAAGGCGATGGAATGCGGCTTCACGCCCTGCAAGGCCGCCAACGGATCCGTCTATTTCGACGAAGCTAGCCTCGTCATCGAATGCCGCACGATCTACTTCCACGACATCGACCCCGCGAACATCCTTGATCCCTCTATTCTGAAACACTATCCGCAACGCGATTTCCACCGCATGTTCGTCGGTGAAATCACCCGCGCTATGGAAAAGGTGTAACTCTTGGCATCTTCCGTGCTTAAAGACGTGTATCAACAGGGAGATGAACCATGATGACACGTGAAAAGGCACTGGAAAAGGGCGTGGTGGACATCGATGCGGAGTGTGTCGGATTCCATGAACTACTGGACTGGCAGATCATCCAATATCGGCAGGCGGTTGATGAATATCGACGCGAGCTCTCCAAGGAGCAGCATCGTTGCGTATCCTGGCAGGAGGCGGAGAAGGAATTCTCCAGCATGGGCCTGAAAGGGATGGGCGAACAGTGGCGCGTCGAATACTGCGGCCTGGTTTGTCCCTCGCGCAGCAACTGCCTGCTGGCACTGCACTTCCTCAATGCCCGCCATATCCAGCCCATGCGCAAGGTCGGCTAGAGCGCCGGATCCGAAAAAGCCATGGCGCTGGTGGCCGGTGGAACATCATCGCGCGGCCACATTCTTGCGCGACCGGCGCGCGTGCCGGCGGTCAATTTCCCGGATTCATTTCCCTGTGTAAGGGGGCGATGCCCTCTCCGGTCATCGCGATCGGCCTGATCGAGCCATCATCGTCGTGGTAGAGGTATTCGGCGCAGACCCTCCTTTCGTAGGGGCTCGGGCCTTCGACATGGTAGAAGAGGTACCACTGCTCCCCGACCTGCATGGTGCTGTGGTGCACGTTGCGACCTCCGGTGGCAAGAATGGTTCCGCGGTAGTCGTACGGGCCAAGGATGTTCGTGCTGGTGCTGTAGACCAGATCCTGGATGAGCTTGCCGGCCGCGCGGACTTGCCGGGGATAGCTGAAATAGTAGATGCCATTCCGCTTATGCACCCAGATGCCTTCCGCGCAGTGTTCAAGCGCGAGTTTTTGAACGGGGCCCCTTTTGGAGACCATGTCTTCGTTGAGTTCGACCACGCCGACATGCTCCCCTCCGGAAAAGAACAGGTAGGCCCGCCCATCATCATCGATGAAGATGTTCGGATCGATGGCCCGGGTCTGGCAACCTGCGGCTTCTTCGGCCGTGATCAGCGGTTTTCCAAGCGCATCCTCGAACGGGCCATCGGGATTGTCCGAAACCGCAACGCCGATTTGAAGGGCGGCCGGAAAATAGAAGTAGTATTTGCCGTTTCGCTCCATGCAGTCGGGTGCCCATGCGGCGTTCTTCGCCCACGATATCTTGTCCAGGCTGAAGATTTCGCCGTGGCGCTCCCAGTTGACCAGATCCGTCGACGAGTAGCAGTTCCAGCTTTTCATCTGCCGCCAGCTCGTGCTTCCCGGCTCGTCGGTGGAGGGATAGATCCAGTAGCGTCCGGCCCAGGCATGGGCCGACGGATCCGCGTGGAAGTCCGGAAGGATCACCTTCGGCTTGACGGCTCCCTCTCCGAAGGCGCTTCCGGCCGAGAAGAAAAGTACGATCAGCAGCCTGCGGATGCCGTTCCCGTCCGTCCGGCGGAAAAACCGGGAACCTTGCGGCGTGCTTCCCGTGTTGGTAGTCATGGTGATCCCTCGCTCATTTCGATTTTCAATGTGCCGCTTATACCTTAACCCCGCTCGCCTCGCAGGGAAGAAGAGTTTGAGAATGGGGGCGCCGGCGGTTGGGCCCATCCCCATAAACTATGACCATGAAGAAAAAACGTTATTCCGAAGAGCAGATCATCGGGATTTTGAAGGAGAATGAGGCGGGCATGTCGGTCGACGAGCTGGCCCTCAAGCACGATGTCGCCGCCGGCTCCATACCGAATCGATCTCCGTAAAGGAACTGGCCGCCGAACTGGGCTTCTGCGACGAGTTCCACTTTTCGCGCAGGTTCAAGGAGTTGATGGGAGCAAGTCCGTCGGCCTACCGCGGCCGCCTTGGGGCGTCTGGGGATTGATCGCCATCCCGTTCCGCGGCGACGGCGGCGACGGGATATTTTTCGCGTATCCGCTCCATGCCCTCAGCGGATACCGGAAGCCGCCATTGCTGGAACACGGGGAGCAAGTCCGTTCCGCCGATTTCGGAAAGCAGGGCGCATTCAAGCAGGATCTTCTCCTCGGGGCTGGACGGAGGCCTGCACCCGCGGGCCTCCAGTGCCGGATAGGCGCGGTACCACTGCTTGAAGAGGTCCCATCCATGGAGGCGGACGAGCTGCGTGTGGAAGCTGTGGATCTCATCGGACCTGAGCGACGTCCACTCCCGCTCCGGTGCGTC
>QKAU01000014.1 GCA_003246265.1 Kiritimatiellales bacterium
CCGGAAAAGCCCTGGTTGCCCATCTGGTTGACCACGCCATGCCGCTCTGCCGCCTTCATCATCAGGTCGATTTCCTGGAAGGTGCGCGCCAGCGGCTTCTCGGTGTAGACATGCTTGCCCAGCGCCATCGCCGCCATCGTGACCGGGAAATGGGAATGGTCCGGAACCATGACCATGACCGCATCGAACTCGTTGGCCCTTTCATCAAACAGCTTGCGCCAGTCGTTGTACAGGCATGCGGTCGGGAAGCGGGCCTTTGCCTCGGCAACAAACTTCGATTCGAGGTCGACGTCGCACATGGCGACCACGTTCATCAGCCCCGAGCGTTCAAAGTTGCTCAGCAGCCGGTTGCCGCGCCCCCCGACACCGATCCATGCGATATCGACCTTTTCGTTGGCCCCCAGCACCCGGCCGGGAATCATGGCCGAGGCTGCCGCCGCTCCACCTGCAGCCAAACTGTTTCTTCGTGTGATCTTCATATACACTCATCCTTGTGATTCATCGCTTGCTACTGGATCCACATGTAGTCGATTTCCCAATCCCCCGAACGGGCTCCAACCGCCGGCGCGAGCCGCATGCGCTTGAGGGTCTGGGGCAGTTCGGGAACCGTGGAGAGATCCAGTTCATAGACCGTGAAATCCTTATCGTTGGGTTTGATGTCGATGGTTGCGGAGGCCTCGCGGGTCCAGTCGATCTCGGGGTAGAACCATGGACGGGGGCGGTCGGTTACATATGCGGCGAAGTAGACCCTGGCCTGGGTTGCATCCGTCCCGTTGCGCATCCGGATTTCCAGCTTCTGCCCCTTCTGGAGCCAGGTGAGGCACCAGGGCGCGCTGTCGAGAATGGGATAATCGTACGTGACCGTCCCGCGAATGGTCCCTTCCGGCGTCCACTTCAGGTCCGTGCCGTAAACGGCACGCCAGCCCATGCGGGATCGGTCGAAGTTCCACAGCCGCCCGCCGCCGGCTGGATAGTTGCGGTCCTTGGAGAGATCCACGGTGCCGTCTGAATTGAAGTTTAGCGGCTTCAGCATGATTCCGCGGTAGAACATGCCGATGTCGTGGTGTTCCTGAACGGTGTACCACTGTCCCTTCCAGTTGAATACGCTGCCGTGGCCGCCGCCGGTGAAGTGGCCCTTGTATTCATAGGGCCCCCGCACGTTGTCGGACATCGCATAGTGTGCGCCCCAGAAGAGGTAGTAGATGCCGTTGCGCTTGAATAGCGTAGGCTTGTCGTCCGTATATTTGAGCTTGCCGTCGGGCGTTTTCACGACGATCGGCACCGGCTTGTCGGCGAGCGAAACCATGTCATCCGCGAGGGTGGCGACATAATAGGTGCCCGCGCCGAAAACGATCGTGTAGGTTCCGTTTTCCTCGAACACCTCCGGATCGTACTCCCGGATCGGAGTCAGGTCTTCCGGCAGCAGGGGTTTGCCCAGGGCATCATGGTAGGGACCGCCGGGGTTGTCCGCGACCATGACGCCGGTATTGTAGTGCCGGTTCGAAAAATACCAGTAATACTTCCCATCCTTCTGTGCAAAATCGCCCGCCCAACAATTGGGAGCGGGACCGAAATAGGTGTCCTCCGGCCGGATCACGCTTTCCTTCCGCCAGGTCTTCAGGTCGTCCGTGGACCAGATTTCCCAGCGGTCCATGGTCCAATCCCGGTCGACATCCCACGACTGGTCGTGACCGCAGCAGAGGTAGAGCCGGTCGCCAACAATCATGTTGTGAGGATCCGTCAAACCATGTTCGGGGAAGACGTTCAGGATCATGACCGGATCGGACGTCACCTCGTGCGTGACCACATCGGGGAAAACGGGCATGCCGGAATCGCCGCTGCAGCCTGTGGAGGAAGCAGCGCAGGCTGAATTCA
This sequence comes from Kiritimatiellales bacterium, assembly GCA_003246265.1. Taxonomy (GTDB): domain Bacteria; phylum Verrucomicrobiota; class Kiritimatiellia; order Kiritimatiellales; family Pontiellaceae; genus Pontiella. Next base: position 1,876 of record QKAU01000014.1, read on the forward strand.
GCAACAGCACGGTGCCCAGGAAAAGATGAAGGGTGCCGATCCGAACATTCGCTGCGCCTCTGCTCCCCATAACGACCTCCCACTTCCTGTTTTTTTTATCCACCGCGACGTGTGTCGATGCTTATCAATATCCACGGCCAACGCCTCTCGTTGGAAACTAGTATTGGCGGATCAGAATCGAATCGGCCTCGCCGCGCCAGGGCGATTGGAAGAAATGGTTCTGCTTGGGATCTCCCGCCTTGTATTCGCCGGTCAGCGTGTTGAACCAGAGGGTCGCCTTGGCCCCGTCGCGGGCCACGTTGTTGTTGCCATAGGCCGACACCTGGTAATGGTCCTTCGGCAGATAAAGCAGATAGGTGTCCTCGCTCTTCAGGCAATAGCCCGAGCGGTTGTCCTCCGGTGCCGGGCTGAATTCCGCATAGGGATAGCGGGTAAAAAATTCCTGCAGATGCCGGTAGTATTCAAAGCGTGGACTGGGCAGTTCGTCGTGCGCGAACGGATCATGGATGAGGACGTTCCATGCAGCCCCCTGCCAGTAGCAGGTCGAGTAGCTTCCCGCGAACATGATGAGGTAGTTGCGGCGCAGGCAGACTTCCGGGTCGTCGTAGTCGCCAGGAAAGGTCGTGAACGGGGAGCGCTCGTAGCCGCCGTGTTCGATGTTGAACACCGGCAGCGCCGGGAACTTCTGCACGACCTCCAGCATTTTGTCGTAGATGTTGTCAGCCCAGATCTGCCAGGAGATGAAATCGACCTCCGTGCGGTTGCGCTGGCAGAAGCCGCCGTCGTGCACGGTGACCAGCCGCTTGTAGGCATCCAGCGCGCGGATACGGTGGATGCGTTCGACCCCGTAGGCCTCCGTGCAGCGCGGATTGTTGAGGGCTTCCTTGGAAACGTCCCACAGCACGTTCGGAAAGGCCTGGTAGCGTTTGACGATGTAGTCGAAGTAGCGGTTGTCTTCAGGCGTTTCGGGATCCGGCCAATTGACCAGCTTGTTCCAGACATAGATCATCAGATGCGCCGTAATGCCCAGTTCGTCCATGGCCGCAACCATCCGGTCCATCTTCTGGAAGAATCCGACATTGAGCGAGCTGAAGTTCGGATTCTTGTTGGAACCGAGAAACGGATAGATATCGTCGCGTCCGCCGTATTCGTATTCCGGATACTTCTTGAGCAGGGGATCCTTATCCCACTGCACGTCGTAGGAGTAGACCGTCGTAACAATCTGGTTGATGCCGTTGGATTCAAGCAGGCCCAGCAGTTGTTCGGTCTTCGGGATACCATCCGGGCTCTCGTAGTCGAGCGCGAACAGCCAATCCGCCTCGAAGGCCAGCACGGTGCAGGGCGTCCCGTCCTCATAGTAGAGGCGCTGCGGATTCCCGGGCATGCGGACCAATGCGCCATGGCGGTCCGGATCGGTGTTCGGCACCACATGGATCAATCCCTTCTTTCCTTTCAGCTCCAAAACAGTCGAGTCGGTATCGAAACTCCAATCCCCCGTCACCGGCGCGGAAAAGCGGACCACCCATTCCCCACCACCGTCATAAAAGCCCGGCACGTTCAATACCTGCCCGTCCGGCCCCGTGAATCGTGCGGAAAAACCGAGGTCGAACGGTTGATCGATCACCTGCTGGACGGGAAAACGGATATCGCACACCGACCACTGGATCAAGCGGAGTTCATTGGCTTCCCCGATCGGATATGATGGCCACCCCGCGGCGTGAACCGACAGCCCTCCGCCAAACATCGCTATTAAAGCCACCACTCTGTTCAGTACTTTCATTTTCCACCCGACTTGATTATCCGTTTCTAGAATTTCGTCCTGATGCAGATTGCGTCGGCAAAGGGGCAAGTCTCGCATCCACTCCTCGCCCATTACTTCGGTGCGTCATATTCGGTTTCGTAGAGATCCATCTTCGGCAGGATTTGCAGCAGCTTCTCTCGTTCTTCGCGGTACTGTTCCGGGACGGCTCCCCAGTCCGTGATTTCCCTGTAATCCGCATGGTCGGGAGGAAGGTGTTCCACATCCCACCATTTGCCGTTTCCGTCGCGAAGCACCTTGCGTCCGCGGATCAGTTGCTTCCCTTTCTTATAGGAATAGATCCAGTCATGGTGATCATTCTTTGCGGTCGTCAGATAGGGCCAGAGACTCTGGCCATCAAGCGGATAGTTGCCGGGTAGCTTCACGTCCATGATGTCGGCCAGCGTTGGAAGAAAATCCGTGAATGAAACGAGTATGTCCTGTCGCCCCTGCTTGGTCATGCCCGGCGCATAGATGATCAGCGGCACATGCACACCGCGTTGCTGGTCCACCCGGCCCTTGCCAAACTTGTGCGAGCCGTTGTCGGCCGCAAAGATAAAGATGGTATTGTCGTAAACGCCAAGTTGCTTGGTCTTTTCGATGTAGCGCCACATGAGGTAGTCGCAATAGTTGACATGCGAATGGAGGCCGGGTTCGGTCACGGTTCCGTGCGTTTCGTACACCCCGTTGCTACCGGTGATGTTCGGCTCGATCCGGGAATACTCGTTTCCGTCCCAGGAAATGATCGGCGTACCGGGCCACTTGTTGCCGGAATCCGGAAAAAACCAGTCGAAGGTGCCGTGGCCAAGGTGGGTGGCATGGTAGACAAAAAAGGGCTCCCCCTCTTTCTGCTTTCGCTCCATGAAATCGAGGCAGTAATCCTGCTCCACGTCGGGGCCATAATCGTTCAGTCCGTAGGCTCGGCCGGTTTCCGGATTCACGGTCTGCCACTTGACCCCCACCTCCTTGCAGTGGTCGTTCATGATGGTGATGTGGGGTTTCCATGCATTGGACTGGCGGGGAAGCGGATAGCCCGGGGCGAGCTTCCCCGAGTCAAGGTTGCGCACGGTCGGCATTCCATTGACCGTTTCAACACGGGTCCGGAAGCTGTTGTCGATCTTGCGGATGTCGGACTCGTCTCCGGCGGTCAGTATGCCCTCGTCAAAGCCAAACCGCTGGATCTGTTCGGTATTGCACTGCATCTGGGTCTTTCCGGCCCATACGCTGCCGTACCCACCCAGCATGGCAACCTGGCCAATGGTGATCGGCGAGCTCTCATAGAGCAGCCATGTGCGCGGCCCGTCCGGCGTATCCACCTTTCCGAAATCCCGGTTGTCCCACCATTTCGTGCGCGTGGCATAACGCCCCGTCATCAACATGCCCCGGCTCGGCATGCAAACCGTGGCTCCCCAAACGGATTCAAACAGACAGCCTTCAGTGGCAAGTCGATCAAGTACAGGGGTACAAGCCCGGTATTCCGGATCGGAGGTATCGACACCATCACGTCCGCTCCAGACCGTGCAGCCATACGCCGGAATTTCACGCGGACTGATATCGTCCGCAAACAGAAAAACCACGTTTGGTTTCGACCCCGCCAAAACCGCAACAGCCGGCAACAGGCCACAAAACAAAATTCTTCCCAACCGTTTCACCATTGCCATCCTTGAATGCCCCCGCCACAACACGGCTATTGCGGGATGAGTTCCGCAGGAATATCCAGTTTCTTGTCGTCGGAACCCTTGGCAAAACTACTGATCGCATAGCTGTTTTCCCTAGACCAGTCGCATTCCACTCGACCGTCGCCGAGGATAATACTGCCGAGCTTGTTGCGGAACCACGCAGCGAGCTCGCGGTATTCTGGATCGGCGGCTACATTGTTGCGTTCCAGCGGATCGCGCGCGAGGTCGTAGAGGGCAAGATCGACCATCTCAACGGGTGCTTCCAAGGCCCATTTGATGTCCTTGCCCATGTTTTCCGCATTGACTTGTCCGGGGAACGGACGGCTGCGCATGGAGAAGCGGAACCGGTCGGTATGCAGGTATGCGCGGGGACCGGCCACGAGGTGGATCTCGCCGAGAATGTATTCGCGTTCGCGTGCGGTGCCGTCCAGTACGTCGAACAGGCTTTCGCCGTCGAGGAAGTCGAGCCTCGGATCGTTGAGGTCTATACCGCCCGCCGCGAGCAGCGTCGGTGCGAAATCGACGAATTCAACCATCTTGTCATACCGTCCGCCGGCCGGGACCAGCCTCTGGTCGCTGGAAACCATGATCGCCGCGTTTTCCACGGAATGGTTCCACGGACCGAACTTGGCTTCGATGCCCTGCTCGCCCAGATGCCAACTGTGGTCGCCGATAGTGAAGAGGATCAGATACTCCTGGTTGTGCACCTCGCAGTAGGCCTTGAACGCCTCGACGGCCTTGCCGAGCTGCTCGTCGCCGTGGGCGCAGAAGGCATAGTAGTCCTGGATGGCCTGCTGCTTCTCGGCGGCGGTCATGGCGTCGACCTTGCAGGTTTCGTAGAGGTTCACGAGCTGCGGCGGGAGCTTGGCGAGATCCCGGTCCCGGTCGAATTCCGGTACCCGGTAGGTCTTCGTCCGGAACCGCTCGCGGACCGATGCCGGCGGCAGCACGGGCGTGTGGGGGAAATGGAAACCGAGGTGGATGAACTGCGGCTTGCCCGTGTCGGCCCCCTGCTGCTCCTTCCCCCAAAGCGTCTTGTACTTACGCCCGGCGTTGGCCAGGTAGTTGATCATTTCCGTGGCGATGTGCGCATCGGCGGTATCGTTTGCGGGCTTCGGGTTGACCCCGCCGTAGATCAGGTTCTTCATGTTGCACGTGTAGGAACGCAGGATGTCGAACTCCCTGTCGGTCTGGGCGATCCCGGCGCGGTCCTCCGCAGTGATTTCCCCGCCTTCCCGCTTGAGAAAATAGGTGCGCTTGTGCCCGTCGGGATAGAACACCACCTCGGTGCTACCCTTGGATTTGCTTGTGATTCCATCCCCCCCCCATGCTTCCAGGGTGGCGACATCGCCCACCCCGTTCACCTGAAGGCTGTTCTTGTCGTGAACCTTCGTGTCGTAGAATCCGGGATCATAGTAGCCCTGTCCCGGCCCCCAGCGGTAGATGTAGGGATCGTCCTTGCCGAACGAGGCGGTGGCGTAGCCTTGGTTGCGGAGGAGCTGCGGCACGGTCGGGCGGATGAAGTCCGGCGCCTGGTGCGTCAGTTCAAAGGCGTAGTGGCCGTTGCGAAACGGATACCGGCCCGAATGCATCGAGCCGCGCGACGGACCGCATGCCGGCGAGTTGCACATTGCGCGGGTGAAAACCACCCCTTCGGCGGCCAGCCGGTCGGTGTTCGGCGATTCCACGTAGCCGAGCGGGCTTTCGGCCTTGCCGTAGACGAGGCGGTTGTAGGCGCTGATCGAATCGGGCCGCTGGTCGTCGGTAATGATCCACAGGATGTTGGGTTGCGGCTTCGGCGCACCGGCAATCACGGTTGCCGCAAGCCCCATCCATAGTGCGACAGCCATTTTCATTTTTTTCCCTCCCATTCCCGCCCGGGCGCCGTCGGACGACCTGACTGCATGATCTCCATATATTCCTTGAACATCCCGTCCAACAGATGCTTGTACTCCGGATTCTTCGCCAGGTTCTTGTCCTCGTGCGGATCGTCCTGCAGGTTGTATAGGGCGATCGGGTCGAATTCGGATCGCTTGGAATCGCTTTGGATGACCAGCTTCCACGGCATTTTCCTGAACATCAGTTCGTGGCTGGAGCCCGCCTGATGAAGCCAATAGGAACGGGGGTTGAAGGTGCCCTGCCCAGTCAGCAGCGGCAGCAGGTTGTTGGAATCCTGCGCCTGCCCGGCCGGAATTTTAGTTCCAACCAGCGCCGCAAAGGTGGCGACAAAATCCTGGTTGACCACCAGCTCGTTGCACACGCCCGGCTTGATGCGCCCCGGCCAGAGGGCAAAGGTGGGGACGCGGTGCCCGCCTTCGTACGGACGGCCTTTTGCACCGTTCCACTCCCCGCCGGGCAGGTAGCCGATCGCCTTGTTCGCCTTACCGTCCGGCAGCCCGCCATTATCGGATGAGAATACAATCATCGTGTTGTCAAACTGTCCCGATTCCTTCAGGGCGTCGACGATGCGCTTGACCTGCATATCGAGATCCACCGTCATGTCCAGATGGTCGGAAACATTGCTTCCCTTCACCTTCCGTCCATCGAACTCCTCGCTGGGACGTTGGGGATCGTGGATCATGGGACTGCAGTAGTAGAGGAAGAACGGCTTGCCGGCTGCCGCATTCGACTTGATGAACTCCACCGCCTTGCCCGAGAGCAGCTTGCCCACCTCCCGGGTATCCCAGTTCGAATCGCCCGGCCCTTCCCCCTTGCTCTCCAGGTCTTCAGGGGATATGGCATTTGCCTTGTTGAGGAATACGATCTTGGAATCCTTGGCCAGCGGATACCAGCGCTGGTTTTCATAGAAGAGGTAGAGTGCTCCCTGGATGCCGCACGGCGTGGTGAAGTCGTAGTCGAATCCGCAATACTTCGGACCACCGTCGATCCACTGCGTGAGATCCACCTTGTCGACGATGTCCCCGTCCTTCGCCCCGCGGTAGACCTGCGTGGTGCCGGGAACGTGGAAGTCGCCGCCCATGTGCCATTTGCCAAAGAAGCCGGTGCTGTAGCCGGCGTCGCGCACCACCGTGCCGAGCGTGGCTTCGCCGGGCTTGAAAGCGGTCGGGGCGAAGGTGCTCCAGACGCCGGGAGGCGAGTAGGAGCGGTAGTTGTTGTTGCCGCTCATCACGGCGTAGCGCGTGGGCGCGCACAAGGCGGTGGCCGAATGGCCGTCCGTGAACCACAGCCCCTGTTCCGCCAGCGCGTCGATGTTCGGCGTATCCACGAACGGCTTTGTCTGCCGGATGTTCTTCGCGTAGAAGCTGACATCGCCCAGGCCAAGGTCGTCGGCCAGGATGAATACGATGTTCGGCTTGGATGCGTTTTCGCCGGCACAGGCCGTGAAACCGGCGGCCAGCATCGAAAGCATGATCATCCATCTATTCATGACTGGGATCTCCCTGGATTGCGTTCACCCGTCCTTCAAGGGTTTCTTTTTTGGCTGTAGATGATGCCGGCTTCGAGGAGAGGTTCCTTGAACTGTTTCATCTGGCGCACCAGTTCCGTCTCCATGGCATCGACTACGGAAGCATATTCCGGATTGGTGGCGCAGTTGGTCAATTCGTCCGGATCGCGCTCCAGATCGAAAAGCCAAGGCTGCTCCTTGGAAGAGAGGACGTATTTATAGCGATCGTTGACCGCTGCCACCCAACCGCCAATGGTCATATAGGTTATACGGTCGCTCTCGACCACCTTGTCCGTCGAAAGAAAGGCCTTGGAATCGTTAAGTCCGTGGACACCCGGAATCTGCGGCGCTCCCATGAGTCCGAGGAGGGTGGGCGTGAAGTCGGCCGTGGTATAGGCGGTGTTGACCACCTTGCCCGCGGGAATCCTGGCGGGCCAGCGCACGACGAACGGAATCTTGGCCGACGCCTCGTAGGGCATCCCCTTGTTGTGGCGCCGGTGTTCCCCCATCAGGTCGCCGTGGTCGGAGGTGAAGACCACGATGGTGTTTTCCGCCAGTCCGTTGTCGTCGAGAAACTCCAAGAGACGCCCGACGTTGTCGTCGATGCATTTGACCATGCCGAAGTAGTCCTGCATATCGGCTTGGTCCAGCCGGTCGACGAGCTCCTTGTTCACCGCCCATTTCGGCATGGTTTCCATCGACACCTCCATGGTCCGCGGCTCGCTGAAATGGAGGTCGTCGAACATGGTGTCGTACGGCGGGCGCACGCCGTTGGGTCCGTGCGGATCAGGAATGGAGAGCATGACGCAGAACGGCCCGCCCTTGTCCCGTTCGAGGATTTCCACGGTTCGGCTAGCAAGGAAATCGGTGGTGAAATCCTCTGGAGTCGCCTTTGATACGTTGAACTTTTGAATCTCCTTTTCGGGGACGAGACCAATGACCGCCGGCTTTCCGTCAACCCGTTCCAACCCCTTCCAATGGCCGCGGTTCATCATGTAGCGGTTGTCGGCAAAGCCGAATTTGCGCGGCGGCCCGAAGCCCGGCTTGGCTTCTCCGTCCAGGTGCCATTTCCCGACATAGGCCGTCGCGTAGCCTGCGTCCTGAAGGACGGTGGCGAAGGTGGCCATGCCGTCGCGCATCGGCATGTCGTTGCGCGGCGCCCCCGTGGCGACCGGATAGAGGCCGGTCACGAACGAGGCGCGCGAGGGGGTGCATACGGGCGAGGCCGCGTAGAAGCTGGTGCAGATGGCGCCCTCCCGCGCAAGCCGATCCAGGTTCGGGGTATCGACCTTCACTCCCTTGCCCCAAACGAACGCCTGCTCCTCGCTCATCAGCGCCCGATAGCAGCCCAAGGTGCGGAAGTTGTGTTCGTCCGTCTGGATGATCAGCAGATTGGGCTTGGCTCCGCATGCGGCGGAAGCAATGGCCGTTGCGATGGAAACCATGCCGATGATTCGTCTATTCATTGACTTTCCTCTTCACCCATATTGACCTGAACCCGTCGACCACCCTGGACTAGGGTCTTGTTGTGTTGCCGTCGCCGCGGGAAGGAGCCAGGACGGGCACCTCCAGCTTCCCGTCATCCGCCCCTGCGGCAAAGTTGCTGGTCTCGACCTTGCTTTCGCCCGTTTTTGCCCACGCGATCTCCACCCGACCGTCACCGAGCACGATATTCTGCAACTTGGCGCGCAATGCATCCAGCACCGGCCGGTAGTACGGATCGTAGGCGACGTTATGGATTTCACCGGGATCCACGCGCAAGTCGAACAGGGCCGGCTCGATCTCCTGCAGGTCCGCCTTGACGGCCCACTCGATCTCCTTGCCGGCCGTGCCGGGTGTCACGGCGTTCCCCTTGTGGGGCCGAATCCGCATGGCGAACTTGTAGTCCCTCGTGCGGATCACCGCCCGCGGTCCGATCACCCAGGTGGGCTCGGCAATGATGTAGTCGCGGGGGCGCAGCGTGCCGGCCGCGGTTTTCGCCAGGTCGCGCCCGTCGAGGTAGGCGTAGTCGGGCTTCGAGATATCGATGCCGGCCGCAGCGAGGAAGGTCGGCGCCAGGTCCACGAAGCCGGTGAAATCGGCCACCACCTTGCCCGCGGGGAACCGCTTCCGGTCGGACGATACGACGATGACGGGATTGTTGAGGTCGAAGTCGTACTGGAGGAATTTCTTGATCATGCCGTGCTCGTTGAGCTTCCAGCCGTTGTCGCCGCAGACATAGAGGATCAGCCAAGGCCGGCCCTGCTGCTCGGAATAGCGGATGAATCCATCGGCCAGCTTGCCCACGAGCGAGTCGCCGTAGGCGCAATAGGCGTAGTAGTCGGCAACCATCTGCTGCTTCTCGGCGTCGGTGAAGTGGTCGCTCCCCATGGCCGTGAAGGCCTTTGCGATCTGGGGCGGGAAGCTGGCCAGCTCCTCCGGGGTGAAGGTCGGAATTTCGTAGCGCAGTTTGGCAAACTTTTCCCGGAACTCCGCCGGCGGCAGCACGGGCGTGTGGGGGAACTCGAAGCCGCAATGGATGAACACGGGTTTCGCCGGATCGGGACCCTTTTGCTTCCTGCCCAGCATATCCGTATAGTTCTGTCCGGCATGGGCCAAATGGTCTAGCAGGGCGTTCCCGAAGTTGGCGTCACGTGTTTGATCGCCCGGCAGGGGGTTGACCCCGCCTAGAATCTCGCCCTGCCCCTCTTCCTCGTCGCCCGCGCCCCCGCCTCCGGTGCCGGGACGATAGTCGCGGAAGAGTTCCAGTCGCTGCTGGATCTGCCGGCTGTCGTTTGGCGTTGCCTGCGCATCCTCAGGCCATGCGAGCCTGGTCCCGTCGGGAAAATAGAAGTATTCCGTCTTAGGACCCTGCCTGCCGCCGGACCATTTCGTTTCCGGGTACCATTCCACCCGTCCCGCGGCTGCAAATTCATTCCGATAGCCGAGGTCGGTCTGGTAGAGCACCGGGTCGCCGGGGTTCCCTTTCTTGCCGGCGAAATGCTGGGCGCGGATGCCCAGCTTGCCCACGGTGATGGTCTGGTAGCCCGCCTGGTCGCGCAGGATCTCCGGGACCATCGGCTTCCAGTGCGCCATGCCCGCAGGATTGTAGTACTCGAAGCCGTAGACGCCGGTACTGTGCGAATAGCGGCCCGTGTGCATGATGGTCCGCGACGGCGCGCAGCTCGGGTTGTGGTTGAAGGTGTTGATGAACGTGGTGCCCATCAGCGCCAGGCGGTCCACGTTCGGCGAGAGTACGCTGCCCAAGGGGCTACCGGGGGCATCGCTGCGGATCCGGTTGAAGGCGGCGATCGAATCGGGCCGCTGGTCGTCTGTCAGGATCCACAGGATGTTCGGTTGCCGTTGAGGTGCCGCCAAGGATGTCATCGCACCGCCAAGGAGCGCCAGCCAGATCCGAATGGTTGTTTTCATTCTATTCCCACCACGTCTACAGTTTCAGTTTCTTGTCGTCCGAGCCGGGCGCAAAATTGCTCCGGTAGAGCTCGGTTCCGTCGGCCTTGGGCCCCCAGCCCACTTCTACGCGGTTGTCGCCGAGTACGATGTCCAGGAGCTTTTGCTGCATGCGTTCCGCCACCTCGCGGTATTCGGGATTGAAGGCCAGGTTGTTGACCTCATGCGGATCGGTCGGCATGTGATAGAGACCGGGATCGAGTTCCTTGTAGGATGCATTGCGGGCCCACTCCAGGTTTTCACCCCGCCGGGTATTCGGACGGGTCTGCATGGAGAAGACAAAGGCCTTCGTGCGGATGAAGGCCCGCGGTCCCGTCACGGCATGGCTTTCGCCGATGACGTACTCGCGCGCCGGGATTTCGCCGGAGACGACCTTGGCCAGATCGTAGCCGTCCAGATAGCCGAACCTCCCCTCCTTCAGGTCGGCACCGGCGGCCGCCAGGCAGGTCGGGGCGATATCCACGAACTCGGTGAAATCGGTCACCACCTTGCCGGCCGGAAAGGCGGACTTGTCGGACGACACCACGATGATGGGGTTGTGGCTGTCGATGTCCCAAGGCGTGAACTTTCCCTCGGCCCCGTGGTCGTTGAGTTTCCAGCCATGGTCCCCGCAGACATACACGACCAGCCAGGGCTGGCCATGTTTCTCGCTGTACCCGATGAAGGCGTCGACCGCCTGGCCGACGAGCGCGTCGCCATAGGCGCAGAAAGCATAGTAGTCCTGGATCATCTTCTGCTTTTCTTCATCCGTAAAGTGGTCGGTATAGGCGTTCTCGACCTGCTTGCGCATCTGCCTGGGCATCGTTTCGAGCTCCTTCTCGTCGAAGGCCGGCACCGTGTAGGTGTGCTCATGGAAACGGGCGCGATAATCGGCCGGCGGGAGCACCGGCGTGTGCGGGAAATCGAAGCCCAGATGGCAGAAGAGCGGCTTCTCCGGATCGACACCCTTGACCGCTTGGGATCCCACGTTGAACGGCTTGTTCTCGTTGTCCAGATAGTCGCAGAGCACCCGCGCATACCAGCCGTCGCGGGTTTTCCCCGCCGGCTGGGAGCTGACCCCTGCAAGGATCACGCCTTCATCGACCGGCATCGGCTTGCCCTTGTCGTAATTTCTCAGCAGATCATACTTCTGCATGGTGGCCGCCGCGGAACCGGCATATTGCGGGAACCGCTTTTCTAGCTCCAGCGAGGCGTATTCAAACTTGCCGTCCGGCGTCACGAAATAGCGGACATCCTTGAGCGGCGGATCGAGCTTGACCCCATCCAGCTCGTAGAACCAGTCCTTGCCCCAGCCGGTCAGGCCATCCTTGTGCATCTGCTTGAAGTCGACATCCTGTTCGTATAGCTGGAATGGAGCGGCCTTGCCGTTCTTGAGCGTTTTGACGCGTACCCCCAGCTTGCCCACATGGAAGGTTTGGTAGCCGAGTTCCAGCATGCTTTCGGGCAGCGAGGGCCGCCAGTGCTCCGCCTTGTTGTTGAAATATTCGAACTCGTAGACCCCCGAACGGAACGGATAGCGCCCGAAGTGCATCGATGCGCGCGACGGCGCGCAACCCTGGGCCTGGCAATAGGTGTTGATGAAGGTGGTGCCCATCTCCGCCAACCGGTCCGTTTGCGGCGACTCCACATAACCGAGCGGACTCATCTCCTGCCCGTGCAGGACCCGGTTGAATGCGCGAATGGAGTCATAGCGGTGGTCATCCGTCAGGATCCAGAGGACATTGGGCTGCGTCGCCTCCACCAATTGGGAAGCCACGACGATCGATAATGCCAACAGTGCTTTTTTCATTCCATTCCCTTTCGTGCACGAGATTTTCTTCGGTCCGGCACGCTGGCGGGTCGCAACGTACCCCGCCCCCCCAACCCCACCGGCTGAAAGTACATCGAGGCGACGCAACTGCTCCCATTTTTTGGATAAAGAATCACCTATCCTAAAGTCTATATCGGAAACGCTTTAATCCGACCGCAGGCCGCTCGGCACGGCGCCCCCCTGGCGGCATGCGCCTGGTGCGGGGACCGGCCGCGCCAACCCTACCGTCCCGGGGCCACCTCGGTTTCGCTGAAGAAGATCTCCTTCTGCCCAAGCTGCCGCACCGGCCCGGCCAGTTCCACGGCCCCTTCAAGACGGATATCCGTCGACGAAGCCCCGACCTTGAAAACATACTCGCCCGGCTCGATGACCAGCCCCATTTCCTTGTCGTAGAAGGCGAACTGCTGGGGCGAAACCCGGAACGTCACGCGCCGCACATCGCCCTTCTTCAACTCCACGCGGGCGAAGCCCTGCAGCGCGATCGGGGGACGCGGCATGGAGAGCCCCTTGGCGGAGACATACAATTGCACGACCTCCGCGCCGTCCATTTTCCCGGTGTTGGCGACATCGAACGACACCTCGATCCACGGGTCCGTGGTCCTGGCCCGTCGCGCCACCTTCAGGTTGCCATACTTGTACGTCGTGTAGGACAGGCCGTGGCCGAAGGGATAGAGTGGCATGTCCTGGGAATCGTAGCCGCCGCTGTGCCAGACAGGGCATTGTTCGTTGCTCCGCGGCACGGTCACCGTCATCTTCCCCGTAGGATTGACGTTGCCCAGCAGCACATCCGCCACGGCGTTGCCGCCCTCCTCGCCCGGATACCACGCCTGGACGATGGCCGCGCAACCGTCGTTGACGGCGGTGAGCACATGGGGGCGCCCCCCGAATACGATGAGCACCACCGGCTTCCCGGTCGCGATCAGCTTCTTGACAAACTCCTCCTGCTCGCCAGCCAGCCGAATATCCTTCCGATCGCGCCCTTCGCCGCATAGGTAGCGGTTTTCCCCCATCGCGGCAATGATCACATCGCTCTCCTTCGCCTTTTCAAGCGCCAGTTCCGGATTCGGAATGCCGAAGTCCTTCGAGGCGATTTCAACGACCTTCTTTTCCCGCTCGTCGCCGATATCCCCCACCTTTTCAACGGCACTCTTGTAGGACCCGGTCCACTCGCAGCCCCGCTCATAGAGAAGCGTCACCGAATTCCCCAGCTTGCTTTCCAAGCCTTCCCGCAGGGTGACCAGCTTCGGGTTTTCGCCGCTGAGCGGCTTCTTGCCCCAGTAGAGGGAGAGGGTCTGCTGCGTGTAGTCCCCGAGCAGGGACTCCACCGCGTCGGCATTGGGACCGACCAGCGCGATCTTCTTCACGCCTTTCCCGATGGGCAGTACGCCGTCGTTCTTGAGCAGCACCAGCGACTGGCAGGCGGACACATAGGCGCGTTCGCGATATTCCGGTGGATCCATCACGATGTCTTTTTTCCGCTCGGCCGGATGATCCAGCAGGCCGAGCCGGCCTTTCAGCGTGAGGATGCGCTTCACGGAGCGGTCGATATCCTCCATCGAGATCAATCCCTCTTCCAGCGCCTGCGGCAGCAACTCGTAGGCATCCCCGTTCGGCAGTTCCAGATCCACGCCGGTCTTCAGGGCCACGGCGCCGGCGTGCAGCTTGTCCTCGGCATACTTGTGGGAGCCGTGGATCTGCTTGACGGCGAAATAGTCGGAGACCACCACCCCGTCGTACTTCCACTTCCCGCGCAGGATCTCCTTCAGCAGGAATTCGTTGGCATGGGCCGGCACGCCGTTGTAGGCGTGATAGCCCGGCATGAGGCTCTGCGTGTTGCCCAACCGAACCACTACTTCATGCGGCATCAGGATCTCTTCCATGAATTCGCGCAGGTCCTTGTTCTGTCCGCCATAGCCGGCAAAATGCTTGGTGGACGTGGCCACGCCCCTGGTCAGGTCGTCGGTCTGCATGCCTCTCACAAAGGCCAGGCCCATGCGGGACGTCAGATAGGCCGACTCGCCAAAGCTTTCCTCCATGCGGCCCCAATGGGCATTCCGACTCACGTCGAGCATGGGCGAAAGCGCCAGCGTGATCCCCAGATCGCGCATCAACTTCGAGGTATATGTGGTATTGATCCGCAGGAGTTCCGGATTCCAGGTGCACGAAATGCCGATCTGCTGCGGAAGGGTGGTCGCCCCATCGACATTGATGCCGGAGATCGCTTCGCCGCGCTCCAGCTTCGGCTCCCCGGCCGTGCCCATCAGTTGCGCGATCTTCTGCTCCAGCGTCATGGTTGAAACCATCTCCTCCACGCGCTGCTGGATCTGCGCCTCCCTTTCCGCAGTTATGCCCAAATCCTGCCTGGCGTTCGGACTCTGCCCGTCGGCCATGGCCGACGCCAGACACACCATGATTCCCATACTCCCCGTCCCCAGCAGCCCGATGATCCTATCCATTGCGTATTCCTTCTATTCGTGCAATCTACCGTGGCCTCGCGTTCCGCCCTAGCCACTCCAGATTGTTAACGTTAACGCTTTCGGCGGCGGGTCGTCGATACATAACATCGGCCGTACGGCTGGAAAAAGGAATCAAGGGCATTGGATTACGCCCTGCGCCCAATAACACCCGCCGCACACGGGAAACGGGTTGCCGAAGCAATCCTCTTCGTTGCGCTCCAGCTTTTCGCACCCGCCGCAAACCGTGCACGGAGAGAACGCGAACCGCCGAACCCGCTCCCGGAACTCCCGGTATGCCGGCTTGTTCCAGATGGCCGCCAGAGATTCGCTGTGGATATTGCCATACGCCTTGGGCTGAATCGCCCGTTCATAGCCATGGAGATAGGTCCTGTTCGCATACAACAATGCCAGGCATGGCGCCAGACGCCCATCCGCTCCGACGACCACCGCACCTTCACGCACAAACGTGCAGCAGCCCTTTTTCCCCTCGGAGGGCTGATCCTCCAGTCCCCCGTCAAGCAGCCGCTCGGGCCAATCGATTGCCAAGCCGCGCTCTTCGGCAAACTTCGGCAGGAGGCTATTCAGATCATAATAGAGCACCTCTCCAACCATTTCGGGCGTGTACGGCAGCACGTTCGTGACCTTGAGTTCCACGGCACCCAATTGCCTTGCCAGCCCAACCACGGCCGGGAGCTCATGCACATTGCTCTTCATCATCACGAATGAAAGCCCAAGTTCCATGGCACACCGGGAACCGGCGCGTAGCTCGCTTAACCGAAGCAGGTTTGCAATCACCTCGTCGTGCCGGGCCCCCTTGCGGATCTTTTCATACTGCTCCATGGACGCGCCATCCACGGAGACCCACAGCCGGGCCAAACCGGCGTCCATCAAACGCCGGCCCATTTCCCCATCCAGCAGCGAGGCGTTGCTGATCAGCTCTACCCGGATGCCGGCCATGGCCAGCACCGAAACGATTCGAACGATATCCGGGTGGCAGAGCGGTTCCCCGAAACCACCCAGCACAACGCTTTTCAGCGACGGCAGGGAAGCCATTTCGCCAGCCAACCTGGTGATGGACGCAATAGGCAGCTCGGAAGACCCGGACGACCAGCTATTGCGAATGCAGGTACCGCAATGCAGGTTGCAGCGGTTCGTCGGTTCAATATAGACTTTCCGAACATCCGGCTCGTCCCCGCCCATGGCCCGTCCCCCTGAATCTGGCTCCAGCATAAAAATCACTAATCCACATCAATTTACTAGAACATCCGCCCCCATGTGCTAAAAACATGGTGATTTTGCTCGAACCATGTCGATGGTAGCGGTGGCGGTCTTTTTTTTTCGGACGTCGATATGTTCGCAGATGCATGTCGGATTGCAAGGGGGTATCGATGAGTCATCTGAAAGAGGCCGTATTGGAAAAGAGCTTCGTGTCGGACGGAAAGACCCGGCTGCGGTGCGCCGATGCCTTCTCCATCGCTGAAAAACTGGATGTCAGGGTGTCCGAGGTGGGAACCCTCTGCCAGCAGGAGAACATCCGCATCTGCACCTGCCAGCTCAAGTGCTTTTGACCCGTCATGAAACTTCTTCCTCATATCCGCATCTGGCTTTCAACCGATTTCGCCCAGGATGTGATCGGCACGGGTCGCTACCGCCTGTTGCGGACCATCGGGGAACTCGGGTCGCTATCGGCCGCCGCCGAACAGCTGGGCATCAGCTACCGCAAGGCATGGGACGATCTCAAGAAGGCGGAGAAGAGCATTGGCTGCAGGCTGATAAGCAAAAGCCGGGGCGGCAGCGGGGGCGGTGGAAAAACGGAACTCACGGCCGATGGGATCCGGCTCATCGGGCTGTATGAACAATTTGCCGGGAAGGTCGAGCGGTTCGCCATGGAGACCTTCAACACCCTGGCGAAGGAAATAGGCGGGGGACAGGAACATGATCGCGTGCCCTGAAATGATCATCATCGGCGCGGCCGGACGCCATGTCGGGAAGACCGAATTCTGCTGCACCCTGATCCGCCGCCTCGCGGCGGACCATTCCGTGGTGGGCATCAAGATCACGCCGGTCGACGAACCCTTGGGCACGCCCCCCTATCTCGTCACGGAAGAGAGCGCTTCGTCATCGGACAAGGATACCAGCCGCATGGTGCGGGCGGGCGCGGACAAGGTCTTCTGGCTCCGCACCTCCCGCGAACATCTCGCGGATGCCTTGCCGCACCTCCTGCAGCGGATTCCCGAAAAAACCGTCATGGTCTGCGAGTCCACCAGCGCAGGCGCGTTCATCCAACCCGGGATCTTCCTGATCATCCGCGCGAAGGGTGCCGAAGAGGTCAAACCTTCGTTCGCGCTGTTGAGCCACAGGGCCGACAGGATCATCACCTTCGACGGAGCGGGATGGGATTTCCACCCCGGCCAGGTCCGCTATACCGATGGCCATTGGCACTTCGAACCTGCCGCTGCGGCAACAAAAGAGGGTGAAGCATGATTACCTTTGATGAGGCATACGAAATCGTAATGGGCAAAACCGTTGCCTGCGGCACGGAAACGGTGCCGCTTGAACGCAGCCTGGGCCGGATCCTCGCGCAGGATGTGCTTTCCGACATGGACATGCCTCCGTTCAACAAATCGGCGATGGACGGCTATGCCTGCCGGCGGCGGGATTTGCAGAACGTGCTTGCGGTGGTTGAAAACATTCCCGCCGGGACCGTGCCGCGGAAAACCCTTGGCGAAAACGAATGCGCCAAGGTCATGACCGGCTCCATGGTCCCGGAAGGTGCCGACTGCGTCATCATGGTGGAGCACACGGACGCCGTTTCTGGCACGACCATCCGCTACCTCAAGGAAAGCACCAAAAGCAACATCTGCCGGAAGGGCGAGGACATCAAGGCCGGCGACCGGGTGCTCGCCAAGGGCGAGCGGATCCAGCCGCAGCACATCGCCCTGCTGGCCACGGTGGGGTGCACCCATCCGCTGGTTGCCATGCGCCCGAGGGTCGGCGTCATCTCCACCGGCACCGAGCTGGTGGAACCCTCGGAAAAGGCGACCGGACCCAACATCCGCAACAGCAACGGATGGCAGCTGGCGGCGCAGGCGGAAGCGATGGGATGCATCGCGACGAACTACGGCATCGCCGAAGACGCCGAGGACGCACTGGATGCGGTGATCAAAAGGGCCTTGTCGGAAAATGACGTGTTGATCCTTTCCGGCGGCGTTTCCAAGGGCGACTTCGACCTGGTTCCCGGCGTACTGGAAAGCAATGGGATCGAACTGCTGTTCACGGAAGTGGCGATCAAGCCCGGCCGCCCATCGACGTTTGGCATCGGCGACCGCGTGCGCGTATTTGCCCTGCCGGGGAATCCGGTCTCCACCTTCATGCAGTTCAAGCTGATGGTACGGCCCTTCCTGTTCAACATGATGGGTCATCGCGAAACGCCCCGCGTGGTCCGGGCAAGGCTGGCCCGCGCCCTGCGGCTCAATCCCGCCGACCGCATTGCGGTTGTTCCGGTGCGCTTTGCGGCCGCTGACCGCGTCGAGCCGATCGAATACCACGGCTCGGCCCACATCGACGCCATGTGCCGGACGGAGGGGTTCCTGCTCTGCCCCTGCCGGGGCGCCACGTTCGCCGAAAACGAGGAAGTGGATGTACGACTGCTATAACAGACAGATCAACTACCTGAGGATTTCGGTGACGGATCTCTGCAATCTGCGCTGCACCTACTGCATGCCGGAAGAGGGCATCGCGCAGATTCCCCACGCCGACATCCTCACGCTGGAAGAGATCCGCGACATCACCGCGGCGGCCGTCGGGCTGGGCATCGAAAAGGTACGGCTGACCGGCGGCGAACCGCTGGTGCGGCGCAACATTGTCGGACTGGTTGAAATGCTGGCCGCCATTGGCGGCATCAAGGATCTGGCGATGACCACCAACGGCATCCTGCTCGGACGGTTTGCCGAATCGCTGAAGAAAGCCGGGCTGCATCGGCTCAACGTGAGCCTCGATACGCTCGACGAAGACCGGTTCCGCGCAACCACCCGGTGCGGCGAGCTGCGGGAGGTATTGCGCGGACTCGAAGCCGCGAAGGCCGCCGGCTTTGAAGGAACCAAGCTGAACTGCGTCATTGCCAACAGCACCAGCGAGCCGGACGCCCGGGCCGTAGCCGCCTTTGGGCGGGAGCACGGCTACGCGGTGCGCTACATCCGCCGCATGGATACCGGAAGCGGCTCCTTCTGGACCGTGGAAGGCGGCGACGGAGGCCACTGCGCTTCCTGCAACCGGCTGCGCCTCACCAGCAACGGCAACATCTATCCCTGCCTCTTCAACGACATCCATTTTTCCGTCAGGGAACTCGGCATCGAACCCGCACTGCGCGCAGCGGTGGGCAACAAACCCCTGTCCGGACACCGGAGCAAAAACCAGTTCTACAGCATCGGAGGATAATCCGCCATGAACGAGCTATCGCATATTGGAAACGACAACCGCCCTTCGATGGTGGACGTCGGCGGCAAGCCCCTCGCCCACCGCGTGGCCAAGGCAACGGGTTTTATCAAGCTGCAGCCCGCCACCGTCGAACTCATCGGCAGCAACGGGATCAAGAAGGGGAATGTGCTGATCACCGCCGAGCTGGCCGGGACCCAGGCCGCCAAGAAAACCTTCGACCTGATACCGCTCTGCCACCCGCTGCTTCTTTCCAAGGTGCAGGTGAAGGCCACGCTGCGGCAGGACGGGGTCGAGGTCGTCGGCGAAGTAAAATGCACCGGACAGACCGGCGTTGAAATGGAGGCCCTCACCGCAGTCAGCGTGGCCCTGCTCACGATCTACGACATGTGCAAGGCCGTCGACAAAACCATGGAGATCGGGAGCGTCGTCCTGCTCGAAAAGACCAAAGAGGAAGTCCTATGAGCATCGGGATCGTATCGGTCAACCTTTCAAAGGAAAAGGGGACGGTAAAGCAGCCCGTTCCCGAAGTCACCTTTACCGCCGCCGGCATTGCCGAAGACGCCCACGCGGGAAGCGGGCACCGCCAGGTGAGCCTGCTCGCGCAGGAGAGCATCGACAGGTTTTCCGCCACGTCCGACCGCGGATTCCTGCCGGGTGAATTTGCGGAAAACATCACTACCCGGGGCGTCGACCTGACGAAGATCAACCTGCTCGACCGCTTCCGGATCGGCGAAGCGGAGCTGGAGGTTACCCAGATCGGCAAGAAGTGCCACGGCGATGGCTGTGCCATCTTCAAGGAAGTCGGGAAATGCGTCATGCCCAAGGAAGGCATCTTCTGCCGGGTGCTCCAGGGCGGAACGGCCCGGGCCGGCGATGCGATGGAATACATCCCCCATGCGCTCGACATTCGCGTGGTCACCTTGAGCGATCGCGCCTTCAATGGCGAATATGAAGACCGCAGCGGCCCGCAGATCAAGGCCGACCTCGAAGCGCATTTTGCTGCACGGCCCTGGAACCTGCAGTGCACGCTCGCCCTGATTCCCGACGATGCAAGGCAGCTGAAGGCAGTCTTGGGGAATGCGGTGGCCGAGAAGGCCTGCGCTGTTTTCACCACGGGGGGAACCGGCCTCGGGCCGCGGGATATCACGCCGGATGTCGTCGGGCCGATGCTCGAGCGCGAGATGCCGGGCGTCATGGAATATATCCGCGTGAAATATGGAGAAACGATTCCGTCCGCACTGCTCAGCCGCTCGCTGGCCGGAACCATTGGAAGAACGCAGGTCTACACCCTGCCCGGCAGCGTGAAGGCGGCAAAGGAATACACGGCCGAGATCCTCCGCACGCTCGAACACGCCGTGTTCATGCTCCACGGCATCGATACGCACTGATTTCAACCACATTGAACATGAACCAGCCCGGTATCGACATGCGCGGAGATGCATGTCAATGCCGGCAATAGGCGTAGTCAAATGACACATATAGGGGGAAGAGTGAAGCGATACAGGGGATATGCCGGAGCGCTTTGCCTGGCGGCGGTCGTTGCCGCTGCCGAAGAGGGCACTGCGGTAGAACAGGAGCAAACCACAAGTCCGTCGCGCGAGTACATCGGCGGGGAAATCGTAGTGACGGCCGAGCGCACGCGCCCGGTCGAGCAGGCGGGCACCACGCGCACGCTGGACGCCGAGGATCTGGAAAGGCGCGGCGCCCGGAACCTGTCCGATGCGCTGGGTACCATGTCCGGCATCTACACCCGGATCGGCAACGACGGCGTGGAGCGCATCGACATCCGCGGATTCCGCACTCGCCACGTCATCCTGCTGCTGAATGGCGTGCCGCTGAATTCCACCTACGACGCGCAATTCGATGCGTCGCTGCTCCCGGTGGAAAATATCGCCCGGATCAAGGTCGGCTATGGAAACCAGTCGATCCTTTACGGCAGCGGCGGGCTCGGCGGCGTGATCAACGTCATCACCAAGACCGGCGAACCGGGCCTCCACGGATCCGGAGAGGTGGAAGTGGGCGAAGGCGGACGCTACATCGGCCGGGCCACGCTGTCGCAGAGCACCGAAAAGGTGGATGTGTTCGTCGGTGCCAGCCATGCGCAGCAGGATCATTACCTGCTTTCGGACGACTTCGTGCCGACGGCCCTGCAGGACGGCAAGGAGCGCGACAACAGCGACTATGAACGCAACAACGTGCTGGGGTCCGCCACGATCCATCTCGAGGATGACTGGGCGCTGGGGTTCGTGGGCAACTACATGGTTGGCGAATACGGCAAGCCGCCCAGCATCTATCCCCAGAACACGTTTGCCAGCAACCCGCGGTTTGCCCGCATGGACGACTACGAGGGCTTCGGCGGGCAGCTCACCCTGAACCGCAGCAAGAAGGACGAGTTGAGCGTCCGTTCGGCCCTGTTCTACAACGAGCTGAGCGAAAACGAAAACGGCTACGACAACAACAGCTATTCGACCATTTCCGCGAACAGGAGCTACACCAGCCAGGCGGAAAACCGCTCCTATGGCGCCAACCTGCAGCTCGGCCGCCGGGTCTGGACCGATGCCCATCTTACCGTGGCCGGCATGCTCAAGGAAGAGCAGTACGACGAAGACCGCACCGACTACGGCAGCGGCGGTTCGGTGACGCAAACCCGCATCGATCGCCAGATCGAAAGCGCCATGCTGGGAGCCGAACTCGAGCAGCAGCTGTTCGAGGAGTGGGTCCTGGTCGGAGGCATAAGCGGAAACTGGCAGGTGAACGACGACGGCGATGTGGACGCGGCCCCCAGCTACATGATCGGCACCACCTACGACCTGTTCGAACCTACCCTGCTGCACGCCTCGTACGCCCACCAGATCCGCTTTCCCTCCATCCGGCAGCTCTATGATGCAGCCGCAGGAAACCCGAGCCTGGCGAAGGAGACGTCCGAGAACTACGAAGCCGGGATCACCCAGATGCTGGGCGGGCAAACCAAGCTCGATGTGACCGGTTTCGTGCGCGATGTGGACGACTTCATTGAACGGCCGAACAACACGACACCGAACCAGAACTACGAGGAATACCTCTTCTACGGCGTTGAAACAACGGTCGACAGCCAGCTGGCCGACTCCCTGAACGCCTATGCCGGCTACACCTGGATGCAGACCGAGGACCGGTCGCCCGGCAGTGGACGCGATGAACTCCAGTACCGTCCGGAACATGTGGCGCAGCTTGGCGCGGAGTGGACCGTCCTGAAGCACCTGATCCTGTTCGGAAACATCGAGTATGTGGCCGACCAGTACTACTACTCGCGGACCGCCCCGCTGCAAAAGGCGAAGCTCAACGACTTCACGGTGGTCAACCTGCGGGCCACGCTCGCCCTCTGGGATCCCCTGCACCTCCATGTCGGCGTGGACAACGTGTTTGACGAAAACTATGAAGAGTCCTACGGTTTCCCAAGAGAAGGGCGCACCTTCTATGCCGGGATGAAGGCCACCTTCTAGCCATACACCGCCCTTCCCCGCATCCGCAGTGCGGGGAAGCGGCATTCAACATGGGAAGAGATCGGCATGAAACTCCTGATCTGCATCGACGACACCGACAATCTGGAAAGCCGCGGCACCGGCGAGCTGGCCGAGCTGATGATCGGCCAGATCGAAACGGCTGGCTGGGGAAGATGCAGCGCCATTACCCGGCACCAACTGCTGGTCCATGACGACATCCCCTACACCTCGCACAACAGTTCCATGTGCTTTCACGTGGAATTGAGCGATCCGGCCTGCCTGGATGCGCTGATGCGACAGGCGCGGCACATCCTGGAAACGGAAAGCGCGGAAGGCTCGGACCCCGGGCTCGCCATTGCCGTGCTCGCACCCTCTGCCCGATCGGAGAGACTGGTCGAATTCGGACACCGGGCGAAGCAGGAAGTGCTGACGAAGGAAGCGGCCTATGCGCTGGCGGTCGAACAGAACGTGCACCTTTCGGAGCACGGTGGCACCGGCCAGGGCGTCATCGGGGCGTTGGCCGGCATAGGCCTGCGCATGAGCGGAAGCGACGGACGCGTCAAAGGCCGCCTGAACCTGGGCGCCCCCGGCGCCGTACTCGCCGTCGCCGAGCTGCTGGCGCATCCGCAGATCGACGCGGTCCAGGATCTTGGCGGCGACCCGCTCCCCCCCGGACAGCACATACTGCTTGGCGACAAGGTCAAGACCGTCTGGCTCGACCACCAGGCCGTGCTGCTGGTCTACCGAGGGACCGATGGACGCTGGAAGACGTGTGAACGGCAGCAGCTGAGGACCTACTGATGGAACGTAGCCTCGACCACGACGACTACCCCGCCGCCGCGGCCCGCGCCCGGTCGTGCGGCGCCTTCATCCCCGACGATGAAGACGAATGGGCGGCCGACGAACCGTGCTCCTGCTTCAACTGCCGGAGCCGCCGCTGGACTCCGACCGCCGCAACCTGCATGAAACCAGGAATGGCACCATGAGGCTTCTTTCCCACATCGCGGCCCTTGCGCTCCTCTCCATTTCCGCAGGGGCCGGAAGCGGCCAGGACATGCCCCTCGCCCTGGAATCCTCGACCGTGGTCCACGGCGAAACCGAAGTGGAGACCGGCCGGGAGATCAAGCTGGTCTTCAGCAAGAATATTTCCAACATCGCGGTCCGGGACAACAACCTCGGCTGTTTCACCCTCACGGATTCCGCCGGAGCCGCCGTCCCGGCCGAAATCGTCCTGTTCGACGACCAGCTCGAGCGGGAGCGGCGCAACGACGTGGTGATCAAACCCGCGGCGATGAAGGAGGCCGAATGCTACAGACTGACCGTCAGCACCAACCTGACGGCGAAAAACGGCGCAAACCTTCCGGAAGAACTGGTGGTCGTTTTTTCAACACCAGGATATGAAGACAAGCGGAGCTCCGCGCTTCTGTTGATCGCCCCGGCCGCCATGGCCATCATTGCGGCGTGGATTCTGACAAAGAGGCGCCATGCCGACTAGGAAACAGTCCGTACCGACCGCCGCGCTGGGCATCCTCATGCCGATACTGCTCATCGGCCTGTCCCTTTTCATCGGACGGTACGACCTCGCGCCGGGCGACATTCTGTCCATCCTGTTCCAACCCGGCCACTGGATGAGCGATCCCGACCGGGCCATCGAGTATTCGCTGGTCCATGAAATCCGGCTGCCGCGCGCGCTGCTGGCCTTCATGGTGGGCGGTGCGCTTTCGGTCAGCGGCGGGGCCCTGCAGGGTCTGTTCCGCAATCCGCTGGTCGATTCCGGCATGCTTGGCGTCAGCACGGGCGCGGGCTT
Organism: Kiritimatiellales bacterium; assembly: GCA_003246265.1. GTDB lineage: Bacteria > Verrucomicrobiota > Kiritimatiellia > Kiritimatiellales > Pontiellaceae > Pontiella. The sequence goes on from QKAU01000014.1 coordinate 26,198, forward strand.
CGGCGCCTGCCTCGGAATCGTCCTGTTCCAAAACGCCTTCATGGTCTATGCGCTGGCCTTTTGCTTCGGCCTGCTGGCGGTGGTCCTCAGCTACCTCGCCGGCAGGATCTACGACACCGCCCCGACGGTGACCCTGGTCCTCGGCGGCGTGGTGATCTCCTCCATCTTCAGTGCGCTGATCTCGTTCATGAAATTCGTGGCCGACCCGATGGAAAAGCTGCCGACCATCACCTTCTGGCTGATGGGCAGCTTGAGCCGCGCCAATTTCCAGGAGATGTTCGTGGCGCTCATCCCGATCCTGCTCGGCGTTGCGGGCATCATGCTGGTCCGCTGGCGGATCAACGTGCTTTCCCTCGGCGAAAGGGAGGCGCGCGCGCTGGGCGTGGATACGCGACTCTGCCGCATCCTGCTGATTGCCTGCACCTCGGTTGCGACGGCCGGGGCCGTCTGCGTCAGCGGCACGATCGGATGGATCGGCCTGATCATCCCGCACATGGTCCGCCTGCTGGTCGGCAACGACAACCGCGTCCTGCTGCCGCTCAGTCTTTCGTTCGGCGGTTGCTTTCTGATCCTGATCGACCTGATTGCGCGCAGCATCGCCGACACGGAGATACCGATCGGCGTGCTGACCGCCCTCGTGGGCGGCCCCTTCTTCATCGTGATCCTCAAGCGCACCAAGGGCGGAGGGAGCTGGTAATGTCCGTGCTGCAGGTGGAAAAACTAACCTTCGCCTACGGCGAAAACCAGGTGCTCCGGGGAATCGACTTCCAGGTGGGCCCGGGCGAAATCTTCTGCATCTTCGGCACCAACGGCTGCGGCAAAACCACCCTGCTCGACTGCATTCTCGGCCTCAACACGCCGGACTGCGGCCGTATCGCCATCAACCGAAATCCGGCTAAGGCACTCTCCCCGGCCATGACGGCCCGGCAGGTCGCCTATGTGTCGCAGAAAAGCGACCGGACCTTCCCCTACACCGTTCTCGAAATCGTGCTGATGGGGCGCACCGCCTACACGGGCCTGTTTTCCTCCCCCGGCAAGGCGGATGTGGAGATGGCCGAAGCCGCGCTCGAAAGCGTCGGCATGCAGGACTTCAGCCGCCGGATATTCACCCGGCTGAGCGGAGGCGAAACCCAGCTCGTCAAGATTGCGCGGGCCCTTGCCCAGGAGACGCCGCTGATTCTCTTCGATGAACCGACCACCCACCTCGACTTCCGGCACGAACTGAACATCATCCAGCACATCATGAAGGTCGTCCGGGAAAAGGGCGTTTCCGTCGTCATGGCCACCCACGCGCCGAACCATGCCTTCTTCTTCGAAAGCCACGGGATGCCGACCCGCGTGGCACTGATGCAGGACGGCCGGTTCGGCGCCATCGGCACGCCATCCGAGGTGCTGACGCCCACCAACATGGCCAAGGTCTTCAAGGTCGTCACCAAGCGTTTCAACAACGAAGAAGGCGACATGCTTCACCAGTTCCTGATGCCCGTCGACTTTTGCGAACCCCATGAAGACCCGAACCCTCCACAGCCTTAAGATCCTGGCGGCGCTGGGCGTGCTGCTCCAGGCCTGCTCCCGGCAGGAGGAGCGGGCCGAGGTTGCGCCTGAACCGGGCTATCTCGTTGTCACGGATTTTCTCGGCAAACCGGTCAAGGTGAGGCAGGAGGTACGGCATATCGGCAGCCTTTTTGCCGTCGCCAGCCATCTGGTCGCCATGTTCGGCGAGGCCGACCGGCTCGTCGCCATACCGCAGGGCAACGTCCGCGACTTCCTCTTCTGCGAAATCTATCCCGAAATCCGCAACGCCCGGATCGTCAAGGGCAACAACGCGATCAACATCGAGGAGCTCGCGAAGAAACCGCGGGCCGAGGTCTTCTTCATCAATCCCGAAATCGCCTGCGACGAAGGGCAGATGCGGCAGCTGGAGCGGTTCAGGACGCCGGTGATCACCCTCGCCTACCGCAACGTGGAGGAGCAGATGGCCATGGTGGATCTGGTCGGCCGGGTGCTCGGCCATGAAAAGGAGGCGCTCGACTATTCCGCCTATTACCGGGAGGTGATCGCCCGGATTTCCGCCCGGGTGTCAGGCATGCCGGACGGGGAGCGGAAAACCGTCTACCACGCCATCAACGAGCTGCTGCGCACCGACCAGGCCAACACCCTCTCCGCCGACTGGCTGGCGCAGGTCGGCGTGGTGAACGTCGCCTTGGCCGGGGAGGCGCAAGGGGCGTTCACAATCAGCAAGAACTATCTGGCGCTGGAGGAACTGCTTGAACGGAACCCCGACTTCATCCTCATCAACGGTGGCGACGTATACGACTACATGGAGCGCAGCCCGCAACTCCACAACCTGAAGGCCTGGCGCAACGGCAACATCCGCCTGCTCCCGCTCGGCATCACCCGCTGGGGGCATCCCTACTCCATCGAAACGCCGCTGGCCATGCTCTGGACCGCGAAGACCGTCTATCCTGAACGGTTCCAGGACGTCGACATCGAACAGGAAACGAGGGCATTCTACCACCGCTTTTTCGACTACGAGCTCTCGGATATCCAGCTAGCCAAGATCCTCTCCGGACGGGGCTACAAGGAGATCAAGGGCTCCGGCAGATGATTCAGGAATGGTTCGGGGGCGCCATGCACCCGCACTCGGCACTGGCTTCGAGCAGGAGGCGCTCGATGGAGAGGGTCTTGAAATCGACGGCAATGTAGCTGTAGGTACCGTCCCACTGGCCGGTAAGCTGCTTGATGCATTCCAGCGCTTGGAGGTTCCCGATCACGCCGGTGGACGCACCAAGCACTTGGCGGTAGATCTCCTTGTCCTCGACGCCGAAGCAGTTGAAGCAAGCGGTCTTGCCGGGGATGACAATCTGCACAAAGCCGGACATGCCCTCGATGCCTGCCTCGATCAAGGTCTTGCCGTATTGGGTGCAGAACTGGTTCGCCACGATGCGCGTGGCATAGTTGTCGACGCAGTCGACCAGAATATCGAACCTGGGGACGATTTCTTCCGCCAGCCCGGCATCGAACCGGTGCGCAAAGGGGATGAGCTCAATGTCGGGATTGAAGCGGGAGAGCGTAGACTTCGCCGAATCGGTTTTGGGCCGCCCCAGGAACTCGTCCGAATGCAGCAGCTGGCGGTTGAGGTTGGAGATTTCCACCACATCGTCATCGACGAGACCGATTGTTCCAACCCCTGCCGCCGCCAAGGCAAGGAGCGTTGGAGAGCCAAGGCCGCCGGTTCCGATCACCAGCACCCTGGCCTCGGACAGCGCCCGTTGGCCTTCCGGACCCACCAAATCGAGATGACGGGAATACCGCTCCATGATCAGCCTGCGCCCACGACCATGAGGAACTTCACCTCGTCGTTGTCGGCGACCAGATTGTCGCCTTTCCGCGCCCTGCCGTTGACCGAATACATGACCCCCCGCTCTTTCGGGATGCCGGCGAGTACCTTCAGTTCATGCAGGGAAACCGGTGCGGTGAGATTGATCTCCTGCTCCTCGGGAACGAATGCCTTGATATTCCCAACGGCCGATACCTTTACTTTCATATCCAAGCTCCATTAAAAAGCCGGGGCTACCGCCCCGGCTTTTTGCGTGTGCCCTGGTTAATCGAACCAGAGTTCTTCGAGGCCCAGTTCGCAAATCCTTCCATACAGCGGCTTGCCGTCGCGGTCCAGGCCGATCATGTCGTAGTAGATCTTCTTGCCCTCCTCGAACAGGTCGCGCGGAACCTTTTCCTCCGCGATGGCCCCCCCCCCGATCGGCTCGAACATGCGCTCCGGCAGCGTATCGTCCTTGGCGGAGAAGCCGCACTTGGCATTGAACAGGCGACCAAGAAGGATGGCCTTTTCGCCCCGGTCCATCAGCTCGTCCATGTACATGTCCCAGCCCGTGATGTCGTTCATGTATTTCAGGATGTGCTCCATCGTGACCAGGCGGCGGCCCGGCTCGCCAAGGAAGATGCAGAGGTCCAGCGTATCGTAGATCGACCACAGCTTCTGGAGCACGACGAACGAATGGATCTTCTGGTGGGAAAGATCGAGCGGATCGATCGCCTTTCGGACGCCCCACTTGTATAGCGGGAAGACATCCCCCCCGCCGATGTGATCCGGGTCCTCGACCGGCTCGCCCATCAGGACATGGTCGTGCTCAACGACCACATGGTCGGCCCCCTGCGGGGCCACGGCATACGCCAGCGCCACGTTCCATTTCCCGCGCGGTTCGTGCGCAGCCATTTCCAACCCCTTGGAATGCATGACGAATTTTTCGGCGCCCTTGCCGATCTTCCGGGCGGCCCGGTAGGAGCCTTCCGCAAGCACGTCGCCGAAACCTTCGCGCTTGGCGATCGATTCAATGATCCTCAGGTAGTCCTTCGATCCAAAGCTGTAGTCGATGCCGCCGGTATCCTCCAGCGTGATCAGGCCTTTTTCGAAACACTCCATGGCAAAGGCGATCGTCATGCCGGTACTGATGCAGTCGAGCCCAAAGCGCCCGACCAGCTCGTTCCCCTTGCATACCGCGATCAGGTCGCCCATGCCGCAATTCGAGCCCATGGCGCCAAGCGTTTCGTACTCGGGTCCGCCGTAGGTCGGATCCACGTTGCGATCCGCGTCGTCCGACTTGTTCTCCACCACGCGCTTGCAACGGACGGGACAGGCGTAGCAGCTTTCGCGCTTGATCAGCACGTCGACGTTCATGGTGGTGCCGCAAATCTCCTTGGCATGTTCAAACGTACCGCTCTGGAAGTTGCGCGTGGGCAGGATTCCCAACCCGTCCAAGGCGGTAAGAAACTGGCTGGTTCCACCTTCGCCAAAGCCCTTGATGCCGTCCGGATGCGTCATGCCGACCTGGGAGAACCATTTGGTAAAGGCCATGACCTCGTCCTTGTTTTTCATTTCGGGCTTCTGCGTACCCCGCACCGCAATCGCCCGAAGATTCTTGGAGCCAAAGACCGCACCCATGCCGCCGCGACCGTTCCAATGTTTCAAATCGTTGCAGAGCGCGGCGAAACGCACCAGTTTTTCCCCGCCGGGGCCGGTTTGCAGCACGCGAATGCGGTTGTCGCCCAGCTCTTCGCGAATGGCCTCCTGGACGTCGCCGGTTTCGCGACCCCACAGTGCGGACGCGTCGCGAAGCTCGACCACCCCATCCTTGATCCAGATATAGCACGGGGCGTCGGCCTTGCCTTCGACGATTACGGCATCAAATCCGGCAAACTTCAGCTCCGGACCAAAGAATCCGCCGGATTCCGACTTGCCGAACCCATTTGTCATCGGCGATTTGGCACACACGCTGAACCGCGACGTCCCCGGGACCGGCGCGCCGGTGACCACGCTTGTCGAAATGATAATCTTGTTTTCCGGACTGAGCGCATCGCATTCGCCATCCACCTCTTTATTCAAATAATAGGCGCCAACCGCCGTTCCGCCGAGATACTGGCGATAGAACGCATCACCGGGATGTTCGACGGTGACTTCACGGGTCGTCAGATTAATCCGCAATATGTTATCCTTGTATCCGTATGACATTCAGGTACCCACCCTTTCCTTTTTCTCAGAAGCCAATAACATAGTTCCCCGGCAAGATGCATGTCCACCTAGACAAATGGTCGAACCAGCAACGCGGACAACCTCGAAGGGCATACTGCAACCGTGCCCCCCCCCGAGTCCTGCACCCACTCCATGCCAGACCGATTTATACGCTATGCCGCATCTATGTCAATTAAGCCATGGAACGGATGTCGGCGCCACCGGCAAAACGGTAAAACCCCTAGCCGGAACTGCCCTCTCCGGGCGTTCACCCACCATGGGCATGTAGCGGCAGCCGCTTGGAGGTCCTCCCCTTCGGCACCGGCCAGCACCTATGGGTGCGGCGGTCGGAAATTGCACTCCCCGCAAGGAAGGACCGACCTGGGCCCACGTTGCTGGCTTCTGATGGAGCGGAGTTCCAAGGACAACGATCAAACACCCAGGCTATCACCAGTGGGTGAAGGTGTATGGCTTCGGGTCAAAACCTTTGCCAAACTCCACCACGACGACATCGGTCACCTTTCCGGCCTTGAGCGCGCCGGGGATGGAGAAGCTCAATGTCTTGTTCCTATATTCGAACGCGATGGCCTGGCCGGTACGCATTAGGCGCGCCGATGTGGGACGGACCGGACAATCCGACAGCACGACAGGATTGTCGGTGGTGGCCTGGTCTCTTTTTGCATGGAAGTACCATACGCGGTCCTTGCAGGTGATCGGAACATTGCATTTTTCCGGCCAGGGGCCACCGCCGTCGATGCCGAAGACGGAGTTGCTGCAGGTGGACATCCATTCGGCCATGTCGCTGAACAGGCGGTAGGCTTCGTCCTGGAACTCGCCGTTGGGGCGCGGGCCGATGTTGGCCAGGAAGTTGCCGCCCATGCACCGCGCCTTGGCCAGTTCCATCAGCACGTCGTCCGATGGATAGACCGTTTCGCTGCATTGCTTGTCGTAGTGCCAAGACCCCTTGGTGATGATCGAATTGACCTCCCACCACCAGCCGTTCTCGAGGACCGGCTTTATGAACCGCGGTTCCGCCATGCCGAAGCCCTCGGCGGTTGCATGGTCGCCGCTGGCCGGATCGCGGTTGTTGCAGACGATGCCGGGGCGCATTTCGCGGATCTTCTCAACGGGCATGCCGTGGCCGGCGTCGCCCCACCAGATGTCGGGACTGAACCGCGTGATGAGTTCCTTGACCTGGCCCTCGTTGTATTCGCAATAGGCCGCCCACATGTGCTGCGGCTCTTTCGGCAGCGTCTTCACCCATTCCCCCTTGAAGTTCATCTTCCGTTGCGGATCGAAGCTGAAGTTCATGTAGTCGCGGATGAAGTACCAGTCCATGCCGGAATAGTAGAAGCCGACCTTCAATCCGTTGCTGCGGCAGGCCGCAACGAAGGGAGCGACCAGGTCGCGTCCGTCGAGATACTGCCGTACGCCCATCAATGCCCAGTCCGAATCCCACAGGGCATACCCGTCGTGATGCTTGGTCGTCAGCACCGCGTACTTGAACCCGGCCTTGCTGGCCGCCGCCATCCAGGTCGAAGGGTCGTACTTGGTGGGATTGAAGGTTTCCGCAGCGTTCCAGATTTCCTGCTGGGAATGAAACTCGCCCTTCCTTTCGCGCTCCGGGGTCCACCGGCTTGCCCACGCCTCTCCGGTCGGCCCGAACTCGCTCACGATACCCCAGTGCATAAAGAGGCCCAGCCCCGCATGCGGCCACCACTGCGCGTCGGGGTGCCGTGTCCGCTCCCGGCGGACCTGCAGTTTCTGGTTCTTCGATTCGTCCCATCCGGGCCAATAGTAGTAGGTGTGGCCATCCTTCTTTTCGATGCGCGGCACAACTGCATCGCCCCCCCCTTGCGCATAGGCCGCCGCACTGCCATCCACGTCCTGCTGCACCGGTGGCTTGCCCATCGCCCCGCAGCAAGACAAGAGCAATCCCGCTGCCGCCATGATCCTTTTCCCGTTCACCTTCTACTCCTTGTTAGTCGCTATTCCACGCTGGACCGAAACCCCACTCCAACCCCCTGCCTCGGGGCAAAACCTTCATCCCGCACATCCCGGGGAGCTTTCCGCCAATCCTCGATCGATCACGGTCGATCCGCGGCATCCCGGAATTCAACGCGGTAGAAGCGAGTATGATGGACCGGGGCGTTGGTGTCGACAAAGGTAAATCCGCTGGTATCCACCATCGTGGCCAAAGTGGTCCAGCCGTTCGTTGCCAGAGCGTCTGCCGTCTGGACCTCGCTCACGAGCTCGGGAGAGGAGGGCACGTCGAACGCGAAGAAACCCTCCTGCGTTACATGCGCATTCCCGATGGCGATCGACAACGGGAAATCGATCCGCGCATTGACCGCGAAATTCCCATGCGAAAGGGTCAGGGAAAACACCCCTCCGTTCCAGTTCGTTGCCACGAGGGCGGCCGGGGGTTCAACCGCCAGCCCGGGAGCCGAAGGCGAGTCGCAGGCGACCGTGATCGTGGTTGGTTCATCCGTCATGGAGGTGTTGGCGTAGAGCAGCAGCGAGTGGCCCAGTCGGCTGCGGCGCCCAATGATCTGCTTGAAGGGACCGATCGATCCGGAAAGGTTGGTGATGGCGCCGCCCGGCAACCCGATCGAAAAATCCTGCACGACGTCCTGGTTCTCCTCGCTGCTCAGGATGAAGAACCTGTCGCCCACCAGGTCCACCCACGCATCGCCGGCGTAGTGGAGCGCATAGTGGGCGTTGAAGAGGTCGGCAACCTGGGAAGCATTCGTCAATGCGGCCACGTCGTAGACGGCCACTCCCGGGGCATTGGACAGCGTCTGCACCGGATCGGGAAGGATCGGGATGAAGGGATAGCGCCCGGTGCGGGGTACGATGTCCCACAGCTCCCCGCCGATGTGGTTGGTTGGCGCGGAGTCCTCGACGCCGAACGTCCCCTTGTAGAGCGCATCGTACTTCCGATAGGTCACGGGTTTGGGGACCATGCCCAATGGATCGTCGTTCGGACCGGGCCGGACGGCGATCTTCAGGGCCCCGAGCACCTCATTCTTCGATGGAACCAGCCGCTGCTCCACCACGGCCCGGATGAACGGAACGATCACGTTGTCCAGCACCGGTGTCTTCCTGCCCTTCCGGTCCCATAGGGCCGTGTAGGGCGCGCTGGAAGCCGGGTCGTACTCCCACATCGTCGTATTGCCCTGCCCGCTGACGACATAGACGGAGGCCCCCTGCGCAGCCCCCAGCGTCATCATGGTGTTCCAGAAGCTGGCAGGCATCATGGCATAGTCCCCTTCGCCGAACTTCAGCGGCGGTTCGAACGGTTGCCTGAAGCCGACGTCCTGCCAGAACCACGACTCGACCCAGCAGCCGAGGTTGTCGCAAAGCCCCGCCAGCCAGGCCCCCTGCGTGGCCCCGTTCATCTGGTGGAAGTCCCAGCAGATATTGCTTTTCGGGGCATAGACCAGCCATTGCCGATGCTTCCTGAGGAAATCCGGATCCATCCAATACTGGTCGTGGCTTCCGCTGCCGAAGCTCTCCTCCTTGGCGAAATAGCGGTCCCACTTCCAGGATTCCATCCAGTTGCCATCGGCCATCAGATAGTATTTGCCGTATTTTGCGCACAGCTGGATGATGCGTTCCATGTACCGGATCACTTCCCTGGCCTCCGGCTTCCACTGCACATTGCTGTATACCCAGAAGGTTTCACCCGACAGGACCCCGTGGACATTCGGCACATGCTGGAACACCCACTCCAGCTCCGCCAGCGGCTCCCAGCACTGGAACGGAATCGGGCCTGCCGCCATGACCATGCAGTTCATGCCCGACTGCTCGACCAGCGCATAGGCATCCAGCCAGGTCTCGTGGTCGAAGTGCTTCGCCCGTTCGAACGTGATGCAGGTATAGGGCCGTATATCCTCCGGGATGTTGCCCCAGAAATCGGCCCAATGGGTCTCGGTAATTTCCGGATTGGACGCCCACGCCTCCAGCGCAAAGAGGGGATTCGCCGCCGAGATGGGCCGGGCAGGCGCTTGCGTGCCATGGTCGTCGTTCACCGAGACGCTCCGGACCGCCGACCAGGGGCCATGGGCCAGGTTGTTCGTGTCATGCGCCCGAACGCGCCAATAGTATTCGCCGGCGGGCAGCACGTCTTCAGGCAGGCAACCCACCTGCTGGAAATCGGCCCATCGATCATCGCCGTTTGCCTGGGGATCGTTGCCGGGAAGCGCCAGAACGAGCTCGTCCATCAGCAGGGTCGAAAAGGATGGATCGCTGCCGACCTGCAGTTGATAGGTACCCGCCCAAGCCTGGCGCCACCACCGGAACGACAGTGCAATATCGGTCACGTCGACCCCGTCGAGGGGCGAGATCAATTCCACCTGGTCGCTGACCCACGAGAGGTCGTTGAGGATGAAGTACTCGGCTGCCGACGGATTGGCATCGCCCGACTCGATGTAGAATCCTCCGCCGGTGGTGGCGGAAAGGTCGGGCGTGGCGGCCGCCAGCGACGAGGGATCGGCGATGGCCTTCTTGGTGCGCGCACCTCCGGCTACCGGCGTGTTCATGTAGGCTTCGGCCGCGGCGTCCACCCGGTACCAATCCATGCCGGCGACTTCAAAGGAGTACGACCCCGCCGCAACGGCCACCGGCCCGGAAACATACCAACGGCCCGCAAGGTCCCTGGCCAGCCAGCGGAGGGACTGGCCGGAAGCCGCGCTTTGCACGCTCGCATGGATGCGCGCCAAGTCCAAGGCCGTATCCGGCACCGTCCCTCCCGATGCGCTGAAAATCGCATAGGCATAGGTGCCCTGGTAGTTTGCCGACTCGATTGCATCGTTCTTGCCCGACCCCACCGCATAGAGCTCCAGCCGGTTGCCGCTTCCGGAGACCAGCACGCTACCCTGCCACGAGGTCCCGGACGCATGCGTATACCCCCCCCAGGTCAATCCCGAACCCAGCGGCGGAGCCGCCATCCGTGATGCATATTCCGTACGATAGTTGCAAAGCGTGATGCCCGCGTTGCCCGGGGTAGTGAACCCCTCGACCAATGTCGCGGCACCGCCGCCATGCACCCCCGCACACGCAAAGGCCGCAAGGGCAATGCGCCGAAGGCCCAATGCGAACGCGCGGGCACGCACACCTCGTCCGATGCAACTGCTCTCCGTCTCCATTCTTCCTTTTCCGTTCTCCATCTGCCCCGGTTTCTGCGGATGCAACCCGACGACCCTGCGGTTGGATCCGGCCACCCGGTTGCCTGCCGGCAGCCTCGGTCGCAATGCCACCTCTCTCCTTGGGGCATGGACTGCGCCCTGCATGCATGGAGCATGCAGGGCGCTGATGGCAAGCTACTGCTGTTGGATATCCAGATGCATGAAGTACTGGCCCTTGTCCAGCGGCACCAGCATCGTGACTTCGTCCCAGTAGTAATCCAGGGTCCGGGTATCCACGATCGCGCCGGCAGGGGGCGCATACGATCCGAACACCAGGTCTTCGGTGCCTTCGCACTGGACCGCGATGCCCGCGACCGGATCGCGCTGGACCACATAGACATACCTCATGTAGTCCACCCCGTTCGTATGGACCAGGCTCATGGCTGGAAGCGTCCCGACGCTGGCGCCATCGAGAGGATCGCCGCCAAAGGCATACTCCCTGAGGTTGTCCACGCCGTCCTTGTCGGGATCGTCGCCGGGCGCGGAATTGCCCGAACCCAGTTCAGCCTCGCCGGACCAATATTCGTACGATGTTTGATTGCCACCGGTCTGGACCTCGAACGTACGAAGGTTCAGGTACGGCGCCTTGTCGCAAAAGAACCCGACGGCCGTGATATCGGTCAGCGTGGAATTGTCCGCCAGCGCGGCGCCGACCGTCATGGACGTGTCGGCCACGATATTGAGCTGATACCAGGTTTCGTTCGCTGCGCTGCCGTAGCGGACATCCTTGGTGTCGGTCGCCTCCCCGTCGGAAAGGGTGAAGCCGGGAGTGGATACGTACCATTGGCCATTGTTTAGAATGGCGGCGCGCATCTTGCCGCCCCCGTCGGTCCAGTTCACCGTTTCGATATAGATGCCCAGCGCGCTTTCGTTGAGGTTGATCCGGTCCGGAGCGGCATCCTCCCAGGCCATGTCCGGGACCAGGACGTAGGCCAGGATGCGCGGCGCATCCGCGTTCCACCCGCCGTACAGCATGAACTTCTGCCCGACGGCGCTCTGGTTGAAGACGAACTTGTCGGAGCCCGAACAGATGCCGTTGGTGTGCGTACGCTGGATCAGGCCGTAGAGCGTCGGCCCCATGTAGGTCGCCGAACCTCGCACTTCGCCATGCGCCACCAGCGGAATGGAAGTCCCGTCCAGGTAGGAGACGGTATTGCTGACGACGCGGCTCTGGTCCAGGAAGAAGGTGGATCCACCTGCATAGAGGTCCTGTCGGGAACCATTGAGGTCCACCACGCGGACCATGGCGCGCGGCACTCCGCTCGTTACCGCGGAATCCGCGAAGTCCGGGACGAGATCGGGATCGAAATTGGCCCGGACCGTGTAGAAGTTGGTCACCGTATTCCAGCGCGGGGCGTCGCGGTAGCTCGTCCCCATGTAGTTTTCCGCCACCACATACTGCTCCCCGCCCTCGGTTTCCATGGAGAGGGTATAGCTCCGGGCATCCAGCACGTCGCTCCAACCCAGCAGGATCGCACGGTCTTCGGCGGTCACATCGGTGAACACCGGCGGAACAACCGTGGGAAGGTTGTTCGTCGTATGCGCCAGCCCCACCCCGGAAACCGTGGCATGCAGCAGGCTGTCGCGCTCGTAATCCGTATTCGGAGCGATGCCCGAAGCCTGCGCATTGTACGAGTGGCCCATGGCGAAGAGGCCCAATCCGGCATCGTACATCCCCTCCGCATGCCCCAGCGAATAGGCGACGAGATCCTGCGTTGCCACCACGCCGTTGACCAGGTTGGAAATCATGGCCCAGGCCTGGTATTGCCCCGCTTCGCGCGTGCGCCGCAGCTTCCAGGTGATGCGGAGCGGATCCGTGTAGAGCTTCAGCGGGAGCGCGGCATCCGAGGCCCACTGGCCATCGAGGATCTTGTGCTTCGGATTCCAGTTCGCTTCATAGCGCCAGAACCTTAGCATCTTCTGGTCTTCGAAATAGATCTCCAAGTGGCCCTCGTACGTGGTCTTCAGGCTGAACAGGGCCATGGTCGGCTTGTTGAACTTCAGCGAATCCGTCGTGTTGGCCGCAAGACCGAAGTCCAGGATGAACTGGTGGTTGAAATGGGCGCACCCTTCCCGTTCCGGCACGGCGGATGGCGTTGCGCTGACCACCAGATCGATATACCCCTCGACGGCGTCGTCCTGTCCGTTGCGAATCAGGCGATCCAGGTACACGGCGTTTCCTTCCGCGGTATCGAAATCGGCCGTGGTGGCCACCGTGTCGGCGACGTTGGCCGAATTGGTGGCGATGACGGCAAATGCGTTGCTTCCACTGCCGGTAATCGGACCCCAGTCGGCCGTGTCGGCCAGGTCGCCTTCGGCGTATGCCGAAAAGTCGCCCGAAAAGACCGGCGCCCCGACATACAGCGGACTGGGCGTAACCTCCGCTTCCGGGGAGGCGGTGGAATCCCCTCCGGGGAACGTCGATTTGACCACATAGTAATAGGTGGTGCCGTTGGCCGCCGAAGGATCCGTGTAGGATGTTCCATACACCAATACCGGGGCATCCGTATAGGAGCCGCTGACCGTCGACCGGTAAACGAGGTATTGGCCAGCACCCGGAACGGTCGCCCACGAGATGTAGGCCTCGCCATCGCCGGGCAGGGCAGAGACCCACTCCGGGGCCACGATGACCGGATCAAGCCGTTCAACCGCGATGCGGTCGAGAAAGAGTCCGGTGCCGCTCTGTACGGGGATGCCGGCATTGAGGCAGAAGAATACGTTGGCCCCCGACCAGAGGTCTGCCCGGGTAATGACATCCTTGGCCAGGCTCAACGGCGCATTGCTGGCCAGGTTCACGAATTCGATGGTGGCGCTGAATTCATTCGTAATGCCCGATTTCGTGACCGTGTAGACCATCCGCAACGGATCGGTATCATCGTCTACCGACACGATGCCGCGCGGATCGTAGCCGCAGTCGTCGATCGTGTCCGCCGGGACGTAGGTGTCGGTGAACTGCGAGTCCGGAGACGAGCGGATCGATCCGCGCTCCCATTCGCTGTAGTGGACGCGCCCCAGCATCGCGTGGGATCCGCCGGTCGCGCCCGGAACGCCGCTGTCCTGCAGCCCGGCATGCCAGAAGGTCTGGTTCGCCGTGCCGTTCTCCTGGTGGGCACGGTAGTCCACCGTAATCCTCACGGAGTCCCCCGGCATCATCGCGATGGCACCGCTTCCGGCAAGCACCATCGAGCCGCCATCGGCCGCGATCTCCAGCTCTCCGCTTTCCACGATGAACGCATTGGTTGACGCAACCCAATTCCCCAACCCGTTCAAATCGACGCCCGATCCATAACCGAAAGGTTCGTCGATCACCACTTCCGCCCGGCCCATGCATGCCGACAGCAGCAGACACAGCCCCATCGTCTTGGATTTCATTCCATGCTCCTTTCCTTGCCCTTGGATGTCGCTTCCCTGCCTGCCCCTTCGTTCCGCCTGTGCGCAGATTCATGGAACAGTTAACATTGTCCATGTATATACAGGCGGACGGGAAGGGCCTACCCCTACCAAAGATAGGTAGCCCCCATGCATGGTGCGCGACGGTGCCGGAGGGCGGCTCCGCCTATTCGTGCAGATGGAGAATGCCGCGCTTGTAGGCGATGGCCACAACCTGGGTGCGGTCCTGGGCCCCCAGCTTTTCGCGGAGGTTCCCCACATGGAATTTCACCATCGGGAGGGAAATCCCCAGGATGTCGGCAATCATCTTGTTGCTGTTTCCATCGGGAAGCAGTCGAAGCACATCCATTTCGCGGGGGGTAAGCTGGCCGTGCTGCATGCGTTGTTCAAGCCGCTGGGCAATGGACGCGGGAAAGAACGTGCCGCCTGCGGCCACTTCGCGGATGGCTTCCATCACATCCTCCACATCGCGCGCATTCTTGGATAGATATCCTTTCACACCGGCCTGGACCGCCCGCCAAATGTCCTCCTGCGCCTCGAAGACGGAAAAGAGGATGATCTTCGCGCCGGGAAACTCATCCAGCATCCGCCGGGCGCACGAAATGCCGTCTTCGCCGGGAAGGCGGTAGTCGAGGGTGACCACATCGGGCCGCAACGTCCGGAAGAGCTCCAAGGCCTCTCCGGCCGTGGCGGCCGAACCGACCGCCTCAAGCCCCTCCTCCAGGGCCATGGCCCCCGCCAATCCAAAGCGCAGGACGGCATTGTCGTCCACAATCAACACCGAAATGTTCTTCACGAATCCTGCTCCTTCCGTCCATCGATCGGCACTTCGACGGCCACACGGGTTCCTTTGCCGCTGCTGGCAATCTCCAGGCTCCCCCCCATCTGCATGCAGCGCTCCCTCAAGCCCTGGAGCCCGAAGCGCCCGGCGGGGGCAGCGCCCTCCGGGTCGAAACCGCACCCGTCATCCACGATTTCGAGCCGCAACAGCGCCGGGCTGCCGGCGAGGACCACCCGTATGGTTCGTGCTCCGGAATGCCGGACGGCATTGGCAACGGCTTCCCGGGCAACCAGCAGCAGGTTGCGCTCGATGCTTTTCCGGCATGGCGCGATCCCACCGCGCACTTCAACGTCGATCGTCCCGTCGAACCGGCTGGCAGCCGGGGAGAAGGACGCCTTCAGCGCATCCGGCAGATCCATTCTTTCCAGCAGGCCGGATCGCAGGTCGAGGATCGCCCTGCGCGACTCATCCCCGCAGTAGCCCAGCATGTCCTGGACCGCCGCAAGGCCCTGCCTGCTTCTTTCCACATCCGCTTCGATCGTCTGCAGGCATGCCCCGAGCTGCGCAGCCAGCTCCCCATCGTGCTTTTCCGCAAGCCTGGCCGATGTCCGGATGGAATCCAGGACGGCCCCGAGATACTTGTCGATGAACTTCCGGCAACTCTGGAGCTGCACGGCGGTACCCGTCAGCCCCTGGTCCAGATGATCGTGCAACTCGCGTGCAACGCGTTGCCGCTCATTGAGGATGCTCTCCCGTTCGATCTTTTCCGCGATGATCCCCGTCTGCTTCCTGATGGTACGCCGAAGCAGCGCAACCCAGGCCCCGACGATGCCGAGGCACGCCATCAGGGTGCCGCTGAACCACAGGAGATGCTCGGCATCCCACCAAGGCGCCATCTTCGTGACCGTGATCGCGGACGGGTCGCCGAGCTCCAGCATGAATCCCTCGGCCTTGATCTGCCAACTCACCTCGTCGTTGGGAATGAGGTGGCATATGCCCACCAGGCGCACGCGGGATCCCGGACGAAGCCTCGTGGCATCGAACCCCTCCCCGGCCTTCAACTCCGCGCGGAACAGCAGCCCGCCGGCCCGGCAGAGCAAGCTGGCACGTCGCACCTCTTCCGGACTCGCTTGCGAAGGAGCATACGACTCGCCCACGTTGACCAACTCCGCATCGATGCGGACCAACTCCTGGTGGAAACGTGTGTCGATCGGGGTTCGGGTATCAAGCGCCACCGGTACCGGAACGGCATCGACCCCGACCTTCCGCGCCCTTGCGACGCGGAAGGAGGGCTTGATCGGCTCGCGCCACGCGATGCCGGCCAGCTCCACGACATCGCCCGGAGCGAGCGGCTCGCTCCACTCCGGAAGCACGGCTTTCATGCTAGCCCGGGAACCGCGCAGATAGATGTCGCGGTGGGCTGCATGCGTGATGGTGGCGCGCACATGGACCAGCTGGTCGCTGTCGAAGTTGCTCCGCAGCAATTCATGGATTTCGGCCAGGCCGGTCTCCGCCGGCTTCGGCCCAACCCGCACGAAGTCGCTGGCGGAGTCGCAAAAGAAGACCCGGCCGGTATACTGCCGGTCTTCGTTGAACACGGTGCCGAGGACGGCATTGAAGCGGACGCGTGTGAACATCAGTCCGGCGAGCTTCTCCAACTCCTCCGGCCGGAGGACCAGATGCACCTTGTAGACCCCGCCGTACATCTCGACCATCAGCGTGATCGACTGCAGCCCGGGCGAAACCAGCATGTCGACCAGCCGCCCTTCCACCGATCTCCACTGGCAATCGAGCAGACTGTTGTTGATCTCCTCCGGCCCGAGACGGGGCGCGGACGGCAGCGGCTTCCGGGCCAGCACCTCCACCGACCGGGCCAGCACGGTCGGGGAATAGCCGCCCTTGGTGGTCACGCCCCTGACGCGAACGATATCGCCTGCCGCGACGTTGAGGAAGAGCGAGGCATCCTCCTCCCGCTCGATGTAGATGCCGTCGGTGCCGTCGTAGACGAAAACACCGAACATATGGACATCGCACCGGACCACCTGGGCTTCCAGTTCGACGGGCAGGGCCTCGGCGGCTTCGGCGGGGGCCAAGTGCCGGATCTGGCCGATCGAGTGGAGCGGCCCCCGGGCGCCCACGGGCACGGCCCACAGGATGAGGACGCAGGCAAGGACTGGGGCAGGCAGTGCCCGGCGAATACCGCGATGCAACATTCCAGTATCCTGCATGATCGCATACCACAAAGAAAACACGCCGATGTGCAGGAGGAGCATCCCGCACCCCGGAGCCGGGCCGGATCTAACGGCCGACGTCGATCTTCACGCTGCCTTGGATCCCGCCCGTCAGGTAGCTCGCACTCCGGCTGTCGGCCATGGGTTCGGCATCGTCCCAGGAATAGGCGGTGATCCGCACCTGGCCCTTCCGGTGCGCCGTGACCGTGCCGAACTTGTCGACCGTCGCGATCTCCGGATCGCTGGAAACCCATACCACGCCGCGCCGCGTCGCATTGCCGGGAATAACCTTGCATGCGAGCTGCTTCGTGCCGCCCACGCGCAGCGGCTCCTCGCCCTTGACCACCTCCAGCCGCTCGACGGGAACGTAGGCATGCGCATCGAGCACCTCGCCCAGCATCTCGTACCCGCGCCGCTGTTCCGGCGTGAGGTGTTGCAGGTCGAGCCCGGCAGAGTGCCACTTGTTCCAGGCGTCCTTCACCTTCACCTTCCGGTCGCCCGCCTCCTCCATCGGATCGCTGCGCAGGTCGAAGAAGCGCCCCGCGGGATAGTCCGCGTCGGGGGCGTAGCGCTTGAAGTGCTTGTCGAAGGCGTAGGCGATCACCGTGTCCTGCTGCGTATAGCGGTTGTTGCCGTTGTACCAGGTATAGATCGTCCGCCGGTGCTCGGCCTTCTCTCTTCCGGTGGCCTGCGGCCAGAAGCTGATACCGTCGATCTCGCTCCTGTTGGGCACCTCCACGCCCGTCGCCTCGCAGAGCGTCGGCAGGATGTCGGTCAGGTTGACCAGTCCATCGTAGACGCTCCCGGCCGGGATGGCCCCGGGAGCGCGCAGCAGCAGCGGCACGTGCAGGCCGTTTTCCTTGTTCCCCCCC
Source organism: Kiritimatiellales bacterium (assembly GCA_003246265.1). Classification (GTDB taxonomy): domain Bacteria; phylum Verrucomicrobiota; class Kiritimatiellia; order Kiritimatiellales; family Pontiellaceae; genus Pontiella. The sequence continues at coordinate 44,188 of QKAU01000014.1, forward strand.
TTGCCCCCTTCGAACGCGGTACCGTCGGGGAGGGTGTGCACGAAACACTCCTTGGTGCCGTTGTCGCCCATCACGACGACGAGTGTATTCTTGCGCAGGCCCGATTTTTCGAGCTGGTCGAGCACGTTGCCCACCATCTTGTCCATGTAGGCCAGCATGTCGGGGAAATAGCGGCGGTCGTCGCCCTTGAGGTGGCCATAGTCGCAAGTGTTGTTGACGTCGAAATCGTCGAACACGGCCTTGGGGCGCGTGTCGGGCGTGGGCGTGTGCTCGTCGTGGACCAGGAGCATCGGATAGTAGAGGAAGAAGGGCTTCTCCTTGTGGCGCTTGATGAAATCGATCGCAAAGCGGTTGACGATGTCCGGCCCGTAGTAGCGCCGGCCGGTCTCGGGGTCGATGCCGCGATAGTCCTCCACCTTCCCGTTGACGACCATGTTCGGATCGATGAAGCGCCGCCCCTCCTTTTCCACGTCGAAGCAGCAGAACTCGTCCCAGCCGAACTCGTAGATGTAGTCGCGCCCGGCGATGTCGCGCGTGCCGCGCGTCTGCTTCCATTTCCCCACGATGCACGTTTCGTAGCCGGCCCGATGGAACAGGTCGCCAAAGGTGATGTCGGACGCATGCTGCGACTTGCACTGGAGATAGTTGCGGTCGTTGTTCATCCCGCTCATCAGCGCGATGCGCGTCGGTTCGCACAGCGGATAGGCATAGGCGCGGTCGCAGCGGAGCCCGTCCGTGGCGAGGCTGTCGATCCGCGGGGTGCCGAAGCGCACTTCGCTGAAGAATCCCTCCTTGGAACTGATCCGGTCGGCGCCGTAGGCCGTGATGCCGTAGTGGCTCAGGTCGTCGATGAGAAAGAACACCACGTTGGGCTGGCCCGCCCGCGCCGCATCGCATGCCAGGAGTCCCAGCAACATCCCTATCTGCCTGACCTTCATCCCATGCCTCCCAGGTGGACGGGCGCCTATCGCTTCTGCGCCGCCTTGAATCTTTGGTTCTCTTCCCCAATGCGCTTTCGCTGCTCCCCTGTCAGCCCCTGGCGATAGTAGACGTCCGGCCGGTGGTAGGTCCCGGTCCGCTTGAGCACGGGATCGTCCACATCGAGGCTCAGGTCGCAATCGAAGCGCGCGAGGATCGAGTGGTTGTGCTCCCACGTGGTCGCGTTGGTGAAATGCGAAATGCCCCAGGTGATGCCCCGGCGGCCCTTGGCGTCGACAAAGGCATCCGGAATGAACGGCCCGGCGGCGCGCGGCATCAGGTCGACGATCGAGGCGATGCTGAAGTTGACGCCGTCCTTGGCGAACTGCACGGTGTAGTGCTCCGTACCGTCGTGGATGACCAGCGCCGCGATGCCGTCCTCGAACGGGAAAAGGGTCGTTTCATGGCCGGAGTTGATGACCGGGTTGAGCGGATGCTTCTCGAACGGACCCAGGGGATCGTCGGCGATCGCCAGCCCCTGCATGCGGACCAGGTTCGGAGCGCCGTCTGCATCGGCCTTGTAGTAGAGGTAGATCCGGCCGTTGTAGACCAGCGGGTAGGGATCGTGGATGGTGTACTGGTCCCAGGCGCCCTCCGGCCCGTTGGGAATCACCACCTTGTTGCAGGGAGTCCATGGACCGTCGGGGGAATCGGCCCAGGAGGCCGTTACCGGGCAGTAGTCGCCGCGCTTGCCGCTGGCCTCCATGAAGCCCTGGTAGTAGAGGTAGTACTTCCCCTTCCAGACCAGGATGTCGGACGTGCATACCGAGCGCCACCCCACATTCGGCTTCGGCGGGCGCGGCACCGCCACCCCCTGCTCTTCCCAGGTGAAGCCATCGTTGCTGGTGGCATACCAGATATCGCAGAGGTCCCAGTCCGTGGAAGGGATGGTATCGCTGCATTTCTGCGGCCCCTTCGGCGGGGTGGGCGTATTCCTGTGGGTATACCAGACGTAGTATTTGCCCTTGGCGAAAATGACCTTCGAGGGATCGCGCCGCGTGATCGTCCCGTCGCCATCGTGGTAGTCGAACCCCTTCAGCTCGGTATACTTGAACTGCGTGAAGAGCTCGTTGTCCTCCGGCCGGGGAGCCCGGTAGTCGGTATAGAGCCGCTCCATCGCTTCGCTGAGCGGCATGTCCGGCTTCTGCTTCGGAAGCACAAAAGGGAATCCCTGCATCGAACCCTCCTCCGCAGCCGCTCCCGCCGCCACGGCAACCGCCATGCTCCACAACCATGCCGCCTTCATGCCTTGCCTCCCCGTTGTACCGTCACTCGCAGATGCCCATGCATAGTGCAGCAACCAATTTCCATAGCCTCATATCCGCGTCTCCAACAGTTCAACTCCATGGCCGCCACGGCCTGCCTGCGTCCGGAGTCCACGCAACATCGGGACAAGCTATCCGGCCCTGGCCAGGAAGGGTAGTATCCCTTCGGCTAGGCGTGACGAAGAGGGAGGTCCGGCACCTATTCCGCGACCAGCCGCAGCCAGTTCAGGTTCACGAGCTTGGTGGATCCCCAGTCGGGCTTGAACAGCACATAGAGGTCGTGGACCCCTTCGACGGGTTCGAGCAGCGGCTGCGTTTCGGTGCTCCAGACATCCCAGCCGCCCGTGTGGGCGGCGGGAAACTTCGCGACGACCTTGCCCCACTCCTTGTCGATCCGCACCTCGAAGAAGCCGTCGCGCTGCCCGCATGCCACGCGCGCCTGGAGCTTTTTCGCGCCGGTAAAGTCGACCCGGTCGAAGCGCACCATCCCGTTCGGCTTCGTTTCGCAGACCATCCATCCCTTGTCGCCTCCATCGACGACGAAGGCGGTTTCGCAATTCCTGATCTCGCTGTGCCGGTCGACCTCGATCCGCTCGCCGACGCCGGGGGTGCCGATGCCGCGCAGGGTCGGGACCACCTTCCCGATCGTTCCATCCTCCTTGAACTCCATGTAGTCGGCCCGCATGGAGCGCAGCTTGTTGAAGCCGCTCACATCCCACCAGTGGTAGAAGAGGATCCATCTGCCCTGGTATTGTTCGATCGAGTGGTGGTTGGTTCCATTGGAGATGTTGTCCATGATCTTGCCCTGGTAGGTAAAGGGCCCCAGCGGGCTGCTTCCCATGGCGTAGCCGATCGTGTAGCCCTCCTCCGGAAAGACGTGGGCGAAGGTGAAGTAGTACCGTCCCTCGCGCTTAAAGAGGAAGGACCCCTCCTTGTAGCCCGCAGGCAGGTGCTCCACCTTGGCCGGCGGCGCGGCGATCTCGCGCATGTTCTCCTTGAGCGGGGCCACGAACAGCTCCTGCCCTCCGCCGAAATAGAGGTAGGCCTTCCCGTCGTCGTCCACGAAAAGGCCCGGATCGATGCCGCTCACGCCTTCGATATAGTTCGCTTCCCAGCTGAACGGCCCTTCCGGACGGTCGGAAACCCCGACCCCGATGCGCCGGAAGGCACTCTTGTCGGCCGGTTCGGCCGGATAGTAGTAGTAGTATTTGCCATCCTTGCGGATGCAGTCCGGCGCCCACATGGCAAACGAATCGCGCGTGCCCCACGGCACCTCGTTCTGGTCGAGCGCGGAACCCAGGTCGGTCCAGGTTGCGCCGCCATCCAGGCGGAAGATGTGGTAGCCGGGCATGCAGAACCGCGGCATGTCGACGCCCGGCGGCGGAAACGCGTCGCTCGACGGATAGAGGTAGAGCGCCCCGTCGAACACCCGTGCGGTCGGGTCGGCCGTGTACAGGTGCGTCACCAGGGGATTCTGCGCGAAGCCCTCGGAAACCAGTCCAGCGAAAAACAGCAATGCGGCAACGTGTTTCATCATCCTACTCCATCATGGCGGCACGGATGACCGCGGTTCCAACAAATCCCGCCCCGCCATCGGGGAAGGTGACCGTCACGAGGTTCTCGGCCTGGAGGTCGGCCGGTTCGATCGGCACCAGCTTGGTCGTGCCGTATTCGCTCTTCTCCAGCCGGTCGGCACAATCCTCCAGCGGCACCTTGAGCGGCTTCCCGTTCAGGGCGACGGCCACGTCGTGGCCCAGCCCCGCATCGCGCGTCAGTCCCACGCGCAGCACGGCGTAGTCGATTCCGCGGTCGACGGGCACCTTGATCTTGAAGGTCGCATCCTTCGCCGGAACGATCACCTTGTCGCCGTAGCAGACCACTTCGTTGACGGAGCGCTCCTCCATGATGGGCTTTCCACACTCGGCCACCAGCACGACCGCCTCGCGCCCGGCCACCTCCAGCACCTCCGGGAGGGCCCCGGTGGATTCGGTGTAGTAGGCCGAGAAGTCGGCATGGCGGCCGAAGCGGCGGATTTCAATCTGCCCCGCATCGATGCCGCGGAGCGCCACCGTCTCGGGCCCCCAGCCCTGGTTGTTGATGGCCAGGTAGAGGCGTGCGCCGTCCACGAAGGCGCGCACCTGGAGGTCGGGATCGCTGCACAGCGCCTTCACGCGCCGCCCGCCCACGCCGCGGAACAGCTTGTAGAAGTCCATCATGTGGGTTTCGACCCAGACCGAGCGGTTGGTGTAGTCCTGCGGCACATACAGTCCGGCGTAGTACTTCGGATCCCAGCCCCAGGTATTCGGCAGCAGGAACGGCACCGCCTTCTGCACCACGTGCGGGTGGTCGATGAAGACCATGGTGTTGGCGATGATGCTGCTGACATGGACGAAGCAGACGATGGAACGCTTCTTCAGCTCGTTCCCCCACGTCGGCTCCGGAAAGTGCTTCCGCGCGAGCTCGGCCGCCAGCAGCTCGCCGTCGTATTCGCCCTTCGGCTTGACGTTGATGTATCCGCCCTGCTCGCTAACCACAATGTCCACCTCGCGGCCCAGCCGGTCGACCGCGTAGTTTTCCAGCAGGTCGAGCGTACCCTCCAGCGGCAGGCCGGACTGCACCCGGCCGCGGAAATCGCCGTCTTCCCAGTCGAAGTAGTCGTAGGAATGGAAGGAGTAGAAATCCATCTTCCCTCCGGTCAGGTCGAGGAAGTTCGACATGCCCTTGAAGTTGTGGTAGTTGCCGCGGAAGAAATAGGAGACCGACATGCAGTGGCCGCCCACCTTCACCTCCGGGGTGAGCGCATGGACCTGCTCCATGGTCTTGAGATGCCATTCGGCCAGGTGCGGATCGCTGAAGTATTCCCAGTGCGGTTCGTTCAGGGGTTCGAAGTAGCGCGGCCGGTCGAAGTCGGTGTAGTTGTACCTGATCACGTTCGCCGCCAGCTCGGCCGCGGCCTCGATGTTCTCCGGAAGCCATTCCGCGTGCTCGCCTTCGCCCGCCGTACCCTTGAAGTGCCTGCCCATGTATTCCGGATACTCGTTGTGGTTCCCGTGCGAGGCCACGTCGAGGTTGGGTCCGCACTCCTTGAGAAAACGTTCGCCCGGCGCGCGGAGCGTCTTCTCCGCCAGCGGCGCAACGTCGGCAAACCCCGGACGCTGCGGGTCTTCCCCCAGCGACCTGGCGGTGTATTGCACCGGTCCCAGGCTGCGCCCGAACGACGCGCCGAGGTCGTGGAGCAGATAGTCGTAGATCTCCGGCGGCATGCGCTGGTCGAAGTCGGTGCCCTGGTCCGCGAGGCAGAAGTAGCGCTTGCGGTCGACCTCCGCCACCCCGCCGATCTTCCGCGTCGTGCCGGGTTCGACCACGATGCGCGCCACCGGCCGCGTTTCGATGCCCTGCCCGGCCTCGGGCCCGGCGGAGGAAGCGTCGCTTCCGGTTCCGCGCAGGGGCTGGCACCCCAGCAACACGGTCGCCATCCCGCTCAATATCGCTCCACGTTGATTCATATCACCCTTCCTGCTTTTCGGTTTTCAGACTCTCCGCTGCGGCCGGAGCCCTGGCTTTATCGTCGGCGACGGAAACGTGCTTGAAGACGATTCGGTCCATGTTGAAGCGCTGCGACCTTCCGGAAATGGTCAAGGTGTACCTTTCACCGGCCTTGAGCTTGTAGACGGGTGGATATTTCTTGTGCTGCCGGTCGAGCTGCGCCGTCCAGCCCCAGCCCTCCGGGTTTCCGCCATAGAGCTTCGTGTCCGTTCCGAGGAACTCCAGCGGAGCGCTTCCGCCGGCACCGAAATCCCCCTCCAGCCGCACGTAGCAGTCGTTGCACTTGTCGGGCTGCTCTCCATCCAGGCGCTTGTGCGCGCGGATCAGCAGCTGGTAGTCCCCATCCATGTCGACCGTGAACGCGTACGCGAGCGGACTGGATGCCGGTCCGCCGGCAGGGCCGTTGCCGGTGAACTCCAGATGGCCCCCGCCCGTATAGCCCTCGATCGTCTGCAACACCTTCCAGTCGCCAAGGCTCGACGAGGTCGATTCGACCTCGATGACCAGCAAGCCGTCCTTCGCGGCGAACCGGGGTCCGGCATCGACCCGGGCGGTCGACAGGAGCAGCGGCAATACAAGGGTCGTGGCAATGCGCTTCATTCCATGCCTCCAGGGTTTTGCTTCAACAGGTTCTTGTACTTGCGCGGCGGGCGGGGCTTGGGCCTGCGGACCTCCAACCGCAGCTGCTGGAGGTTCGACTTGCCCTTGTCCGCGGCAACGCGCGCAACCACCCGTTCCGTGCCGTCGCCGTTCGATCGAACGGCATGCTGCTGCATGACGCCGTCGGTCGTCCATCGCTGACCGTCCGGGGAACCTTCGATCACGCACCAATAGTCCGGACCGAGCTCCTCCCTCCGCTGGAACTGCAAGGCCCGGTAGGAGCCCTGCGCATCGCAAACCTCGATCTCGTGCGGCAGCTGCTCCTTCGTCGGCGATGCCGGATCCTGCGGGTCGCCGCCAAAGACATATTCATGGAAGTTGTCGATTCCATCGCCGTCGGGATCATCGCCCGGCTCCATCGTCCCGAACTTCTGCTCGAACCCGTCGGCGATGCCGTCGCCGTCGGCATCGGGAGGCGGAGGCGGGGCCTCGGAGTCGGTATTGTAGAGGTCGTACTGCGCCAATAGCGGCTCGAGCTTCGCCTTCTCCGCCAGCAGGGTGTTCTTGTATTCGCCTTCCGGAAGATCGTCGAGTTTCGAAAAGCTGTCGTAGTCGCCGGGACGTTTGTTGACGTCGTACCAGACGCCGCGCCCATCGCGCAGCACCTTGTCGTTGCGAATCATCTGGGCATCCATGCGCATGGAGTAGATGTAGTCGCGGTGCCTCTTTGCTTTGCCGGTCAGGTAGGGCCAGAGGCTCTTGCCGGCAAGCTTGGAGTAGTCCTTGGGGAATTCGAATCCCATGACCTCGGCCAGCGTCGGCAGCATGTCGGTCATGTCGCATACGATGTTTTGCCGGCCTTGCACCAGGCCGTTGACGCCCGGCGCATAGATCAGCAGCGGCACGTGCATGCCCTGTTGGGTTTCGATGTGCGCCTTGCCCCACTTGCCGGCGTTGTCCTGCGTGGCGTTGTCGGCGGTGAAGAGGATGACCGTGTTTTCAAGCTCGCCCATCGCCTTGAGCTTTTCGGTGTAGAGCCACAGCATGTAGTCGAGGTATTCGATGTGGTAGCTTAGTCCATCCGGCGTGATGTTTTCTCGCTTGTAGTTCCCGCCGCCGAGCGGCGTGTGCTTCGGCTCCTTTCGGACATAGCGCCCGTTTTTCCAATCGATCTCGGGCGTGCCGGCCCAAACCGTGGGGAATCCGGGAACGGCATGGTCCTTCGCAAGGTGGCCGAGATGTGGCGTATGGTAGACGAAGAACGGCTTGCCCGCGGCCTTTTGGCGATCCATGAAGGCAAAGGCGTACTTCATTTCCAGGTCGGGCGCATAGTCGTCGATCTCCGTCTTTACGAACGTGTACGGCTCGTTCGGGAAATCCGGATGGTTGATCAGCTGGATCTCCGGCCACCAGTAGAACGATTCGTGGTCCCAATCGTCGGGATTGTCGGTGCGGAATACCGGATAGGGATTCTTGCCGGGCGTGCCAAAGGGATTCCATCCCATGTGGCGGGGCGGCTCGGCAGGATCGAGCACCAGCTCGTTGAAGCCCATGCTCAGGATGTCCGTGCCGCCGCCGATGTGCGTCTTGGAGATCCAGATGTTGGCGTAGCCCGCATCGCGGCTCATGTTGCCCAGCGTGATCGGTGCGCTTTCGTACACCGCATAGGTATTGTAGCAGTCGGATCCAATGTGGCTGTTGTCCCAGTACTTGTGGTTCGAAGCATAGGTTCCGTTCAGGATCGTCACGCGGCTCGGCTTGCAGATGGTGCAGTTCCACGCGGTCTCGATAAAGCATCCGCCCTTCTCCGCCATCCGGTCCATGACGGGCGTCTTCGCCCGCCGGTCGCCGGTCCATTTGGTCGATCCGTAGAACGGGAACTCGCGCGCGCTGATATCGTCGGCCATGACGAGGATCACGTTCATCGGCTTCGCCGCCGCGGCACCCAGGGCCATGCAGGCGTACCCTAGTAGTATGGATCTCTTCATTTCAGCCGCTCCTCTACAATGGTCGTGATGCGCGCCGCCGAAACGGTCGCACCCGATTCGCTGCACGCTACCACCAGCCTGTTGTCCGCCTTGAGCGTTTTCGGATCGATAGGAATCTCGACATAGTCGAACAGGTCGGGCATCCCCTTGGTGCCGGAGAGATCCACCGCCTGCTCGACCCCGTTGAGCGAAACCACGACCGGTTCCCCGAAGCCGCCCTTGCGGTGGAGACCGACGCGCAGCAGCGCCGCCACCGGCTTCCGCACATCGACCGGAATCGACAACTCCGCCGTTCCGTCGATCCGGACGGCGGTCTCCCTGGCGTAGTGGATCGTCTCCTTCGCCACACGCTCAGGCCTGGGCGCTCGATCGAGCCGGATCTCGAAGATGGCCGTGGCATCGACGCCCAGCGGGACGGATTCCAGGCTCCCGAGTTCGTCGTAGACAAACCGGGTCTCCCCCTTCTCGAAAAGGGCCATGCGGCGCCGGATCGAAGCGACGGCCGCATCCTTCGGCAGCAGCGCTTCGATCCGCAGCTCCGCGCGCTGCCCGGAGCGGTTGTTGACGGCCAGCCGGATCAGGTCGCCATCGAGGACGGCATGGGTCAACACCCTGTGGTCGGAGTCCGAACTGGGAATGCGGCGGCCCTGGTAGCCGGTCCACATGTCGATCAGGTAGGTGTTCCTGGTCTTGACGAACTCGCCGTCGGGCGTCTGGTGGATGAAGGTCTCGAGCGAATCGGGCGCCCAGTGCATGAAGGTCAGCATGAAGGGCACGGCCATCTCGAAGTCGCCGGGTCGGTTCAGGAAGTTGAGCAGCAGCGCATTGATGTTCTTGATGTGGATCCAGCAGCCGCGCTCGTCGCGCACGAAACTGAGCGATCCGTATTCGGTGCAGATCATCGGCTTGCGGTTGCCGGTGGCGTCCATGTGCGCACGCAGCATGTCGACGGTGCATTCGAACCCGCCCTGCACGTAGCTGCTCCCTTCGCGCATGACGCGTTCCAGCGAATCCATCGCGCCGACTTCGTAGAAGTGGTGCGAATAGAAGTCGAGGTGGTCGCGCGTCAGGTCCATGAAGCGCGCCTGGTTCCTCCACACCTCGAAATTCCCCGCATAGGGAATGAACCAGGCCGATGCGGGACCGCCAACCTCGAGCTGCGGCAGGTCCGCGTGGATCGCGTCGGCCATGGTGTTGTGGAAATCGGCCAGCAGCTTCCATCCGTCATAGCCCTTTTCGTTGTGGTAGATCCACTCCGACTTCACGTCCGATTCGTTCTTCACTTCCCACCAACGGGCGTTCGCCCCGCTGTCGCGCTCCAGCGCCTTCAGATAGCGGACCGACATCTCCGCGGCGGCATCGAACTTGGCCACGTCGGGGGTGCCGCGCTGGTTCGGTACGCCGGGGAAATTGGTCGGATGGGTGAAGCGCGGCCACGAATCGAAGCACATCGCGAAATCCAGCGCGGGGTCGACGCCCTCGAACCGCCAGAACTCGCGCCGCTCGAAGAAGGCGGGATCGGCGTAGCCGGACCCGGGCCGCGCCGGATCCTCCTTCAATGTCGGCAGCGTGCTGGCGGCGCCATAGCGGTCTTCGTAGGCCGGGCCGAGTTCGACGATCTGGCGTCCGGGCAGGAACCCCTTGCCCTTGAAGTAGTTCTCCTTGCCCGAGCGGTCGCCGTTGGGATCGGCATAGTAGCGGAAGTAGCGCTCGCGCTTCAGCTCGCAGATCCCCTCAATGGAGCGCAGCCGCGTTGCATCGACGGTGATCTGAACGGGCTTGACCGGCCGGTCGAGCCCGGGTTCGCGGTAGATCGAGGCGTCGAACTCCATGGCGATGCCCTCGCGATGGACGAACTCGACCTTCTCGATCGTCCCCTGCCCTTCGATGACCAGCTTCAGCGGAACGTTCAGGGCGCACATGAAGGAGGTGACCTTGATCTGTATCCGCTCCGGACGCTGCGCCGTGATGCCCAGCACCGGGTTGCCCGCCCCCGTGCTTTCAACCATCACGCGCGTCACGCCGTCGAGCCCCTTTCCAAGAATCTCGACCTGGTTGAAATCGAAGATGTGTTCGTTCAACTCGATCGGGATCGGGATCGCGGTCTTGCCTTTGATGGGCGTGGACTGCTCGAAGAAGGTCAGGTGCGTCAGCGCCTTCAGCCCCGAGTTGACCTGTACCTTCGTTTCAACCTTGAAGTGGGGAACCACCTCGTTGAAGAGGCGCTGGTGCTTGGCGTAGGCTTCACGGCCTGCAATCCCCAGCTCATCCATGTTCATGTCTGCGCGCAGCTGGACCGCCACCAGCAGTCCTATCAGTAGAACGCGAATGAGAACCATAACATATCCTTTCGCAAGCAAACCGGCGGTTCCGTTGTCCGCCGGTTTGCAAATTTTCCTAGGCGTTGGTCGCCAGAGCGGTCGATTCGCGCACGACCAGGTGCGGTTCGAACCGCAGCTGCCTGATCGGTACCTGGCGGTCGCGGTTTTCAATCCGGTCGATCACCAGCTGCGCCGCCTGGATGCCGATCTCGTAGGCATCCTGGTGCAGTGTCGTCGCCGGGGGAATCATGTATTTCGAGAACTGTTCATCGCCGAAGCCGATGACCGAAACCTCGTTGGGGATGCTGATCCCCATGTCATGGAATACCTTGTAGATGGACGGTAGCATGAAGTCTCCGCCGGCAAAGATCGCGGTGGGCCGACGGGGTACCGACATCAGCTTGCGGATCATCGCCTCGTTGACCTTGCCATCCTTGAAATCCCACTCCTCCGAGACCACGATGGGTTCGGATCCGGTGTTGCGCATCACGGTGCCCTCGAAGCCCCGCTTCCGCAACTGGAGGCTTTCCGTATCGGTGAAGAGACCGGCAATGCGACGGTGGCCCAGGGAGAGCAGATGCTCTGCCGCCAGCTGTCCACCATGCTCGTCGGCCGTGCCGACAAAGTCGTGTTTTTTTTCACTGGTCAACGCATAGTCCACGCTCACCACCGGCATGTGGTGGGTCTGGATCGCGGCCGAGACCTCTTCCATGCGGTGCTGGTAGGGCCGGATGATCAGTCCCTCGACGCGCCGTTCGGCCAGCCGCTGCACCAGCTGTTCATCCTGTCCGTCCTGCCGGTGCATCAGCAGGATCGGCAGGTAGTTCCGCTTCATCAGCTCGTCGTGCGCCCCGCGGAAGATTTCCTCCGTGAAATGGTCGACGAAGGGATCGATGATCAACCCCACCGAATAGGTCTTCCCACTCTGCATCCCCTTGGCGAAGAGATTCTGCACGTAGCCCATCTCGGCCGCCACTTTTTCGATCTTCTTTACGGTCGAGGCCTTGTGCAGCGCCGCGTTGCCGTTCAGCACCCGGCTCACGGTCTGGAACGAATACCCGGTCTTCAGGGCGATGTCGCGGATGGTAACCTGTTTGCTCATGGTCCAGTTTGTTAGCAAAAACATTCCCCAAGGAACAACAAATAAAGCCATATCTTTTGGCCAGTGCTCCTACGGAAATGAGAACATAACATGAAATACCGCAAACCATGGTCGTTTGCGGTAGCCTCGGAATTCCATACCGATGCACAAAAAGCCCCGGCCTGCATCCGGGGCTTTCCGTTCCCTTGGCCTGCGCCTAGCGGAAGATGATGTAGAGCACGATGGTCGCAAGCACGACGACAATACCCCAGGTTTTCGTCACCTTCGTCGTCGACATGTCCATCTTTTCATTAACGGGCAGGTTGACCGGCTGGGGTAGCGGACTCACGAGGGTCAGGATGCCGAGCACCGCAAGGATCACGCCCAGGCAGATAGCCATGCGGTTCAGGAACGGGATGCCCGCCGTCGCCGGCGTCCACTTCAGCGCGCCGTAGAGGATCGGATTGAGCAACAGGCCGACCGTGCCGCAGTAGCGCGGGGCGCGGTGGACCAGCAGGCCGAAGATGAATACGGAGAGGATGCCACAGCTGATGAAGCCCTGGAACTCCTGGATGAAGGTGAAGATGCCGTTGAACTTCGGGCTTCCCAGGTTCGGTGCGATCAGGATCGCGATCAGCACGAAAGCCAGGGTGCAGATGCGGCCGACAGTGACCAGTTCGAAGGGTTTGGCCTCCTTGCGCACCTTGTGGTAGATGTCCATCGCAAAGATCGTGGACGCCGAATTGAGCATGGAGGCCAGCGAGCTGACCACCGCGCCGAAGATCGCCGCAAGCACGAAGCCCATGATCCCGTTGCCCTTGGGCAGCACGTTGCGCAGCAAGGTCGGGAAGGCCGCGTCGTAGTCGTAGCCCACCAGCTTCTGGCTGAAAACGATTCGTCCTTCCTTCTTGCCCTTGTTGGCCTCCTTGGCCTGGTCGACGAGACCGGAGTTGATGGCGAAAAGATCGCCTGCGGCCACATCCGCGGGGAGGTCGCACGCCGTGTCCAGCAACGCCGCATTCGATGCCGTCAGCCGGGCGGCCAGTTCGACGTGCCCCTCGGCGAAGGTGTCGGTAAAGACATACATCTTGGAAATGTCGCCCTGCTCGAAGGCCTGGATGATCGGGGCATTCTTGATGACCGCCTGCTCCTTGAGATCGCCGCGGAAAAGGTTGAACGCCAGGATGCCGGGAATCACCACCACGAAGGGGATGATCAGCTTGAGGCCGGCGGCGAAGACGACACCCTTCTGGCCTTCGTTGAGGCTCTTGGAACCCAAGGTCCGCTGGGTGATGTACTGGTTGAGCCCCCAATAGAAGAAGTTGGGGATCCAAAGTCCGATCATCAGCGCGGTCCAGGGGATTTCGGGGTCGTTGGCCGGCCTGAACATGTGCAGCTTGCCGGCAGGGACCGGTGCCTGGTTCAAGGTCACGAAGCGCTCGAAGGCCCCTTGGTTGGCAAGGGTGTCGGCCGTAACGCCGGGATCGGCGGCGGAGGGTGCCAGTACGGCAGGGTCGGCCATGCCCAGGGCTTTGAAGACCAGCACCGTAACCACGACCCCTCCGACAATCAGCGCCGCGCCCTGGATGAGATCGGCCCAGGCGCAGGCCTTCAGGCCGCCCGCGAACACGTAGATTGCGGCCAGCAGGCCGATGATCCAGCAACCCACCGTGATGTTGCCGAGGTCCAGCCCCAGGAAGCTCTGCCCCTGGAAGAAGACGGTGATGACCTTGGCCCCCGAGAAGATGACCGAGGCGGTCGGCACGCCGACGAGGATGATCATGGTCGCAATCGCCATGAAGGTGCGGGCGAAGGTGTTGTAGCGGTATTCAAGAAACTCCGGGATGGTATAGATGCCGCTGCGCAGGAAGGTGGGGAGGAATACGAACGCCACGACCACCAGGGTGATGGCCGCCATCCATTCGTAGCTGGCGATCGCCATGCCCAGCCAGTCGGCCGCCTTGCCGCTCATCCCCACGAACTGCTCGGTCGAAATGTTGGCCGCGATGAGCGAAAAGCCGACCAGCCACCAGGTCAGTCCGCGCCCCGCCAGGAAGTAGTCCGCCGCACCGTGCTCGCTGTGCGTCTCCTCCCCCTTCGACTTCCACAGGCCGATCGTGATGACCGACGCGACGAATGCCACGAATACCACGATATCAATGATTCCCATCCCTTACCTCCAGTTTGTGTTTTCGCGTATGGTGGTTGCACGTTCTACACGTTGCCCACCCCCTTGGAAAGACATTTTCCGGCGATTCAAAACCCGCCGACCCGGTTGACAAGTCTCCAGAACATGTGCGACTTTTTTTCCGATCTCCGGGCCATGTACGACGTGACTAACAAGAACCCCTATATTGCCGAAACCCTACTCCACGCGGGACTGATCGGCGAAGAGGAGGCGCGCGCCGCCGAGGCCGAGGCCGGGGCGCGCGGCATCGGGTTGCTCGACTGCCTGGCCGATGGCGGGCGCAACAAGGCGGAACTCTTCGCGGCACTGGCCGCACGCGCGGGGATGGAGGCTGTTTCCCTCGACCCCGCCACTCCGCCTCCGGTTGCGGCGCAGCTCGTCCCCGCCGAGGTGGCCCTGCGCTACCGGGTCGTCCCCCTGCGAAGATCAGGCGGAATCCTTGCCGTGGCGGTCGGCGATCCCTTCGATCTCGAAACCCTCGATACCCTGCGCTACATCCTCAAGGATCCGGTCGAGACCTTCGCCGCTCTCCCCGAACAGATCGATGCCACGCTGGCCCGTCTCTATCCCCACGGCGATGCGGAGGGTCCCGGCCAGGTGGGAGACGGCAGCATGGGGGCCGCGCCCCACCCCCCCCCGGATATCATCCAGGACGTCGACGACGCGGTGGAAAGCGACGAACCGGTCATCCGGCTCGTCAACCTGCTCATTCTGGAAGGCTACCGGCAACGCGCCTCCGACATCCATCTGGAACCGCTGGCCAACCGCTTCCGTGTCCGCTACCGCATCGACGGTGCCCTGCGCGACGTCGAGCCGCCGCCACGCCGCCTGCACCCGCCCGTCATCAGCCGCCTCAAGATCATGGCCGGCATGAAGATTTCCGAGAAGCGGCTGCCGCAGGATGGCCGCATCCGGATCCGCGCCATGGGCCGGGACCTCGACCTCCGCGTGTCGGCCATTCCCAGCAACCACGGCGAAAGCATCGTCATGCGGATCCTCGACAAGCAGAACCTCCAGCTCGGCCTGCCCAACCTCGGCTTCCTGCCGGACGACCAGTCCACCTTTGATCGCTTCATCCGGCACCCCGACGGCATTGTGCTGATCACCGGACCGACCGGTTCGGGCAAGACCACCACCCTCTACGCCTGCCTCAACCACCTCAACCGCCCCGACCGCAAGATCATTACCGTCGAGGATCCGGTCGAGTACCAGCTCACCGGCGTCAACCAGGTGCATGTCCGCCCCGACATCGGCCTCTCCTTCGCCGCCGCCCTGCGCTCGATCCTGCGCCAGGCCCCGAACATCATCATGATCGGCGAGATCCGCGACCGGGAAACGGCCGAGATTGCCGTCAACGCCGCCCTGACAGGCCACCTGGTGCTCAGCACCCTCCACACCAACGACGCCCCCTCCGCCGTTACCCGCCTCGCCGATATCGGCATCAAGCCCTTCCTCGTTGCCTCCGCGCTGCGTGGCGTGGTTGCGCAACGGCTGGTCCGCACGGTCTGCGGGGCATGCCGGACCGCCTACGCACCTGGCGAGGCGGAACGGCTGCTCGTCGGTGCCGTCCCCAACCTCTTCCGGGGCGAAGGATGCGCCACGTGCGGCTCCACCGGCTACTTCGGCCGCAAGGGACTCTTCGAACTGCTCTCGGTGGACGACGACCTGCGTCAGCTGATCCACGCGCAAGCCGGGACGGCCGAACTGCGCCGCGCCGCGCGCGCCATGGGGATGCGGACCCTGCGCGAAGACGGGCTGCGCAAGGCAGTGGAGGGCGAAACCACCCTGCCGGAAGTACTGCGGGCAACCATGAAGGAGGGCGATTCATGACCCCCCTGCCCCCCGTCTTGGACAAGCTCGTGGAAACCGGCCGGCTCGGCCTGGAGCAGGCGCAGGCCATCGTCGAAGAGCACCGCCGCGAAGGACGGACCATTCGCGATGTGGCGGTGGACGCCGGGTTTGTCCCCGAGCCGGCCTTTCTCGCCGCGGTCGCGTTCCTGCTGGATGCCCGCATCGTGGACCTGGCTGCGGCCGAGGTGGCTGCCGGCGTCGTGCAGGCCGTGCCGGCGGCTATCGCGCGCCTCTACCGCGTGGTTCCAATCAAGGCCGACGACCGGTGCGTTACCGTGGCCGTGGCCGACTACCCGAGCCCGGCCGAAGCCGACGACCTCGCCTTCGCCCTTTCGCGCAGTGTCGAATTCGTCGTCGCGCCCAAGGCGCAGCTGGAGGAGGCGCTGGCCCGGCTGCACGGCGACGGAGGCGATCCGGTGGAGGAACTGCTTTCCGACATCGGGGCAGGCTGGCAAGGGGCCGGGGATGCCGGCACCCGGGAGGGCAAGGCCAGACTGGAGGATCTCGAGCATGCCGCCAATGCCACCCCGGTGATCCGTTTTGTAAACCTCGTGCTCTACCAGGCGGTCAAGGACCACGCCTCCGACATCCATTTCGAGCCTTTCGAGGACGAGTTCAAGATCCGCTACCGCGTGGATGGCGCCCTCTACGAACTGGCTCCGCCGCCCCGGTACCTGGCGCTGCCGATCATCTCGCGGATCAAGGTGATCGCGGGCCTGGACATCGCCGAAACGCGCCTCCCCCAGGATGGCCGCATCCAGCTGGCCATGGCGGGACGTTCGATCGATTTCCGCGTTTCCACCCTCCCGACCCAGTCCGGCGAGAGCGTTGTACTGCGCGTCCTCGACCGGGCGAACATCCAGCTCGACCTCGACCGGATCGGCTTTCCCGACGACGTGGCCCCGCTCTTCCTGGAGGACATCCGGAAGCCGAACGGCATCGTGGTGGTGACGGGCCCCACCGGATCGGGAAAGACCACCACCCTCTACGCCGCACTCCAGCGGATCAACCGCACTGAAACCAAGATCCTCACCGCCGAGGATCCGGTGGAATACGATGTCGACGGGATCGTCCAGCTTCCGGTCCGGGAAAACATCGGGCTCGATTTCGCCACTGCCCTGCGCGCCTTCCTTCGCCAGGACCCGGACGTGATCATGGTTGGCGAAATTCGCGACCTCGAAACGGCGCAAATCGCCATCCAGGCCGCGCTGACCGGGCATCTGGTCTTCAGTACGCTGCACACGAACGACGCGCCCGGCGCCGTCACCCGCCTGGTCGATATGGGCGTCGAACCCTATCTGGTGGCATCAACGCTCGAAGCGGTGCTGGCCCAGCGGCTGGTGCGTACCATCTGCGGCTCCTGCCGGACCGCCTACGCACCCGATGAAACCTCCTTGGCGCTGCTGGACCTCGACCCCGCGCAGACCGGGGGCCAGCCTTTCCACCGCGGGACCGGATGCCCGGCCTGCTCCGGGACGGGCTACAGCGGACGGCGGGCCCTTTTCGAGTACCTGCGCGTCAACGATGCCCTCCGCACCGCCATTGCCAACCGCCAGCCAGCGAACGTCCTGCGCAGAAAAGCGGTCGAACTCGGCATGCGAACCTTGCGCGAAGACGGCATCCGATGCATTCTTGACGGCGTTACCACCGTGGAAGAAGTGGTCCGGTATACGTAAATGAAATGGTATAACCTTATCATCATCTGCGCGGCATTCATCACCCTGATGCTCGTTGCTACGAACAAGCACCTGAGAATGAGGTCGTGCATCTACGACTATCAGCATGCCGCCACGCCCACCGGACGGACCCTGTGCGTTGTCCGCGGCCAGATGTTCATGAATACCAGGCTGCTGCCCTATGTGCTCGACCGCTACCGCGACGACCGCGATGTCCAGTTCACCGTCTCCATGATCGCCAAGTGCCAGTCCGGCGAAGCGAACCGCATCCTCTGGGACAAGGCGGTCAGCTCGCCGCCCGGCTCCCAGATCCGCGTGGTCTGCATGGCTGCCCTGCTCACCCGCAACCAGTTCAAGGCCTGGGGGGAAATCACGGACGAGGACATTGAAATGATTGCGGTTTCGATGCCTGTGCACATCGTGCATTGGAGGCAGATCCTGCTGAAGTACAGCGGCGCCCCCATGCGGAGCCTCGCGAAGGATTCCTACCCCGAGCGCCACAAGTTCAAGGCGCTCTTCCGGGAATGCCTGGAAAAATACAAGGCCCAGGAGACCCTGCGGATGATGCGGGACATGGATTCCGGATTTCCTGCCGTTCCCGCCGTCCAGTCGTCCGGAGCCGGCACCCCCCTCTCCGATACCGATGGCATGGCCCGGCTCGTTGCGCGGACGCCGCGACGCGCCGCCTAGTCCATGGCCAATCCTAGGCCTCCACCCGATCAGGAAGCATGCCCAAGTTCAGATACATAGCCCACGACATCCACGGGGAGGAGAGGCAGGGCACGGTGAATGCCGCGAACCATGGCGCGGCCGTTGAGCAGCTTCGCGGCAAGGGACTTTTTCCCTCGCAGGTCCTCGGAACGGACCTCCAGCTGCCCAAGACCGTGTCCTGCCGGCCGAAGCTGCGGTTCGACATGGAGATCCGCCTTCCATCCGGCCTGTCGGTTGTCCGGTCCAAGCAACTGATGGTCGTGACGCGGCAGATGGCCACCCTGGTCCATGCCGGACTTCCCTTGCTCCGGGGGCTCCACGTGCTGGAACGGCAGGAACGCAATGCGGCGCTCAGGAGGACGCTCGGCATGGTGGCCGGGGCCATCGAGGGCGGAAGCAACTTCGCCGATGCGCTGGCCATGCATCCGCGCATCTTCAACAAGCTTTATGTCAACATGGTCCGTGCCGGCGAAGCGGGCGGCGTGCTGGACGTCGTGCTGGACCGGCTGGCGGCCTACATGGAGAAGGCGCAAAAGATCCGGAACCGGCTCCGCAGCGCCATGACCTACCCGCTTGTCGTGCTGCTGGCGTCGTCGGCCATCATGGCGTTCCTGATGATGGCGGTCATTCCGCGTTTCGAGCGGATCTTCGCGGACATGCTGGAGGGCCGCTCCCTTCCCCCGCTAACCCTCCATGTGATGCGCCTCAGCGAACAGATCAAGCACGGATGGCCCGCAGCCCTGGCCGCGGTGGGCGCAACCTTCCTTGTCCTCGCCATGCTGAGGCGGGTTCGCGCGGGACGCCTCCTGCTCGATGGGGCAAAACTCCGGCTCCCGCTCTTCGGCAACCTCGTCCGCATGGGTGTCCTTGCCCGTTTTGCCCGGACCCTGGGGACCCTCATGCATTCGGGCGTTCCGATCCTCCAGGCCCTCGCCATCGTCAAGGAGACGCTCTCCAACGAGGCCGCCGCCGCCGCGATCCAGCGCATCCACGACGAGATCAAGGAAGGCGAGCCCATGGCGGCACCGGTCGAGGCCCTCCCCCTTTTCCCGCCCATGTTCGGAGGCATGGTCGAGGTGGGCGAGGAGACTGGCGAGCTTCCAGCCATGCTGCTCAAGATTGCCGACCTCTACGAAGACGAGGTCGACAACGCCATCGCCGCGCTCAGCTCGGTCATCGAGCCGCTCCTGATCGTGCTGCTCGCGGTGGCGGTCGGGACAATTGTCGTTGCAATGTTCCTACCCATGGTGTCTATTATCGGTAGCATGAGTTGAGGGAAGCGCGGGACGGGAGATCGGATCGAATGAAAGCCCTGTTGATTGTAGCCCATGGGAGCCGAAGGAAGGAGTCGAACGACGAGGTGCGCCGCATCGCCGCACGCATCAAGGAAAACTCCGGCCCCGCCTTCAACGAAGTCACCTGCGCCTTTCTCGAAATCTCCTCGCCACAGATCGATTCCGCGATTGCCGACCTGGCCGATGCCGGCGCCACGGAGATCAAGGTATTCCCCTACTTCCTCGCCGCGGGAACCCACGTCGTGAGCGACATCCCCCGCATCATTTCCGAGGAGCGCGCCGCGCGGCCAGGCGTGGTCTTCGAGATCCTGCCCCATCTCGGCGCCCTCCAGGGCATCAGCACGCTGATCCTCAGCCAGATCTACAAGGGGCTGCCCACCGCCCCGCAGCTCAAGGCACTGGAACTGGAGACGGACTAGCCCGAAGCGTTGCCCGGCCCGGTTCGCCACGGTTTTTCGGCATACATTCCGTTTGACTCCCCTCCGCCATTCCCCTAGTTTCACGCCCTTGTTTTTTGCACCCTGAATGATTTGGGGGAGGTGAAACCCGATATGGCACAAGAGACCTGCGAAGTAAAAGTACGCCGTGGCGAGAGCATCGACCGCGCCCTGCGCCGCCTCAAGAAGGCGCTGGACAAGGAAGGCATCCTCAAGACCATGCGCGCCAAGCGGCATTTCGAAAAGCCGAGCGAAAAGAAGAAGCGCCTGGCCAACAGCCGTCGCGGACGCCGCTGATTCCACGATCCTTGGAATCGCTCAGGCCCCCGTCCAAGCGGGGGCCTTTTTTTTTCTCGGCACGAAAAAAGGGCCGCCCGAGGCGACCCTTCCCGAACGAGGCGCGATGCGGCCTACCCGCAGAGCGCAAGCAGCACACCGGCGGCCACCGCCGAGCCGATCACGCCGGCCACATTGGGCCCCATGGCGTGCATGAGCAGGAAGTTGTGCGGGTTGGATTCCAACCCCACCTTGTTGGATACGCGCGCAGCCATCGGAACGGCCGAGACGCCGGCGGAACCGATCAGCGGGTTGATCTGCTCCTTGCTGAGCTTGTTCATCAGCTTCGCCAGCAGCACGCCGCCGGCGGTGCCGATGCAGAACGCCAGCAATCCAAGCACAAGGATGCCCAACGTGTTGGCGTTCAGGAACTTCTCGGCCGCCAGCTTGGAACCGACCGCCAGGCCCAGCATGATGGTCACGATGTTGATCAGCGCGTTTTCCATGGTGCTCGACAGGCGTTCCACGACCCCGCACTCCTTCGCGAGATTGCCAAGCATCAGCATCCCGATCAGGGGCGTGGCGGAGGGCAGCAGCAGGATGCAGAGGATCAGCACCAGCAGCGGGAAGATGATCTTTTCCTGCTTGCTGACATGGCGCAGCTGCTTCATTTCGATGGCCCGCTCGGCCTTCGTGGTCAGGGCCCGCATGATCGGGGGCTGGATGATCGGCACGAGCGCCATGTAGGAGTAGGCCGCCACGGCCACTGCGCCGAGCAGGTTCGGCGAAAGGCGCGAGGTCAGGAAGATCGAGGTCGGTCCATCGGCGCCGCCGATGATGCCTATCGAGGCCGCGTCCTTGAGGTCGAAGTCGATAACGCCGCCGGTCAGGTGCGTCAGGGCCAGCGCCCCGAGCAGGGCGAAGAAGATGCCGAGCTGGGCGGCACCGCCGAGCAGGGCCGTCTTGGGATTCGCCAGCAGCGGCCCGAAGTCGGTCATCGCTCCCACGCCCATGAAGATGAGCAGCGGGAAGACGCCGGACTGCACGCCGATGGTGTAGAAGTAGTAGAGGAATCCGCCCGGCTGGCCGGGGATCGGTCCATCCGCGATGCCGGCGACCGGAATGTTGGTCAGGATCGCGCCGAAACCGATCGGTAGCAGCAGCAGCGGTTCGAACCCCTTGGCAATGGCCAGATAGATCAGGCCCAGGCCGACAAGAATCATGACGAATTGCCCCGCCCCTTCGGGCAGCAGGCCCTTGTGGTGGGCCGCGCCGTTGGCGAGTTCGTCCTGATAGGCGGCTTCCAGCGATGCGACGACGGCCTGGTCGGCCCCCATCCGCTGCGCCAGGTCGATGTTCTTGCGTGCCGACTCCATATGGCCGGCACTGGTTTCCGCTTCGGCGGTCTGGATGGCCGCGGCCAGCAGTTCCGCCGATTTTTCGGCCGGGGTCTTCGGATGGATGAACCGGTAGATGCCGGTCTCCTTCCAGAGCTTGCGGAAGCCCTGCCCGATGGAAATGCCCTGCTTCGCGGCCTCGGGGGCCCCGGCGTCGCCGGCAGGCTCGTCGGCGCGAGCCGAAAGCCCTCCGAGCAGCGCGGCGGCCACGCAGGCGATGGTGATGAATTTCTTCATGTCTGGAATCTCCATCCTTTTCCGCGTTAGTTGATGGAAGCCATCGGCTGGCCGGCAGTGACCTGCTCGCCGCTATCGACCGCGATCGAAGAGATCGTGCCGGAGGCGGAGGCCTTGACTTCGATCTCCATCTTCATGGCCTCGACCACGAAGAGGACGTCGCCGCTGTTGACGTGGTCGCCGAGTTGCACGTTGATGCGCACCACCTTGGCGTTCATCGGGGCCTTGACCTCGATCGAATCCGCGGAAGCATGGGCTACCGTGGCGGTACCCGAGGTTTCCGTGCCGTCGGCCAGCGCGATATCGTAGGACTTGCCGTTGACGGAGGCCTTGTCGCCCTTCACCTCGACGGCGAACTTCTTGCCGTTGACGGTGACCGTATAGGCGCCATCGCCGCCAGCCGTGGCGGCGGGAGCGGCTTCCGCAGGCTTGCGGGCATCCTTGCGTACGCCGTTGATCTTGGCCTTGCCCAGCAGGAAGTCGATGCCCTTCTGAGCGCAGCAGGCAGCGATGAAGACGTTCTCATCGGAGTGGTCGGCAATGCCGGCATCCGTGAGCATCTTCTTGGCGGCATCGACGCCCTTCTTGGGGTTCTTGTCGTTGAGGTCCACCGGATTCTCGGTGGTGGGCTTGAGCTCCATCTTCTCGGAGCAGATCTTCACGATCTCCGGATCGGGGGCGACCGGAGTCTTGCCGAAGTAGCCCAGCACCATCTTGCCGTAGCCCTCGGCGATCTTTTCCCACGGGCCGAACATGACGTTGTTGAAGGCCTGCTGGAAGTAGAACTGCGAAACCGGCGTCACGGAGGTGCCGAAGCCGCCGCGGCGGACCACTTCGCCCATGGCCTTGATGCAATCCTCGTACTTGTCCATGATGTTGTTGTCGCGCATCATCTGCGTGTTGGCGGTCAGTGCGCCACCGGGCATCGGCGACCACGGGATCATCGGCTCGACGGCCAGGGCTTCCGGCGGGACGAAGTAGTCGGCCATGCAATCCTTGAAGACGGTGGCGGCGTGCATCATCTTGTCGATGTCGACGTCGAGCTCGTAGTCTTCGCCGCGCAGGGCGTGCCACAGGGTGGCGACGTCGGGCTGGCAGGTGCCGCCCGAGGCCGGGGCGAGCGAGCAGTCGACCTGGTCTGCGCCGGCCTTGATGGCGGCGATGTAGCCTACGGTCCCTACGCCGGCGGTCTCGTGCGAGTGGAAGACGATCTTGCAGTCGGCCGGGAGCATCTTGCGCGCCATGGCGATGGTGTCGTACACCTTCTTGGGCGTGGAGGTGCCGGAGGCGTCCTTGAAGCAGACGCTATCGAAGGGGATGCCGGCATCGAGGATGCCCTGCAGGGTCTTCTGGTAGAAGGCGACGTCGTGCGCGCCGGTGCAGCCGGGCGGCAGTTCCATCATGGTCACCACGACTTCATGCTTCAGGCCGTGGGCCTTGATCGACCGGCCCGAGTCGATGAGGTTCTGGACGTCGTTGAGCGCGTCGAAGTTGCGGATGGTGGTGATGCCATGCTTCTTGAAGAGCTTGGCGTGCAGGTCGATGATGTCGCGGGACTGGGAGTCGAGGCCGACGACGTTGATGCCGCGGGCAAGGGTCTGCAGGTCGGCATCGGGACCGGCGGTGGCGCGGAACTTGTCCATCATGTCGAACGCCGACTCGTTGCAGTAGAAGAAGGGAGCCTGGAAGCGGGCGCCGCCGCCGGCTTCGAAGTGGGTCTGCCCCGCCTCGACGCAGGCCTTCACGGCGGGAAGGAAGTCTTCGGTCAGTACGCGCGCGCCGTAGACCGACTGGAAGCCGTCGCGGAACGCGGTGTTCATGATATGGATGGTTTTCTTGGCCACGATGATTCTCCTGGTTGGTTAAAAAAAGGGGGGATGCCTAGCCGCGCTTCGCCTTGATCGTCGCGAGCGCAACGGCGATTTCAGCCAGCGGGTCCGCGACCGCCTTGGCCTTGGGTGCGGGCTTGGTTTCCTCGGGGAAGAGGTGGGCGAACTTGCGGAAGAACGCCGCCGTGGCGTTCATGGACTGGATCATCAGGACGAGGAATGCGAATACGGTTGCCATGCCGATGACCATCAGGACAACCCCTTGCATCAAAAGTTCCATCTTTCAATGTCTCCTTGGATTGGTAAAATGAGCGGCTTGTATAGGGAATTTGACTGGGTATGACTAGTGAAAAAGCCCATTTTTATTGGCCGAACGAAATGAAACACGATCTCAACAGCATGAATCCCCCCATCGGCTTCCACGTGGAGTGGCAGGAGCGGCTGGCGTCGACCAACGCCCATCTCAAGGAGCGTTTCCGAAGCGATGCCGAACTGCCGAGCGGCACCCTTGTGGCGGTACGCGAACAGACCGCCGGACGGGGCAGGCAGGCGCGCCGCTGGCTGTCCGCCCGCGACACCGACCTTTGCTTCTCCTTCTATCTCGGGACCGGCGCACCCATGGCGCAGATCCCCTCGCTGACCATGGCCGCCGCCCTGGCGGCCACCGATTTCCTGCGGGCCTCGGGAATCGGGGCCGCCCCCAAGTGGCCGAACGACGTGCTGGTCGGAGAGAAGAAGATCTGCGGCATCCTTTCCGAGCGGGTCGAGCAGGCCGGCCGCGCGGGCGTCATTGTGGGGATCGGCCTCAACGTCAACATGGACCGGGAACAGGCGCGGGCCATCGACCGCCCCGCCACCTCGATGCTGATCGAAGCTGGCGCGCCGCGCCGCCTGACCGAGGCCCTCGACGAACTCCTGCCCCATCTGGCGCACTGGATAGATGCCTGGAGCGAGGGGGGCTTTGCGGCATTTCGCAAGGAATGGACCGAACGGGCGGGCCCCATCGGCAAACCGCTTGCGGTGCACGACGGCGACCAGTTGAAGCGCGGCACCCTGGCCGGGTTTGGCGACCACGGCGAGCTGCTGCTGATGACCGGCGCGGGCCTGGAGACCATCTGGTCCGGGGAGGTCGCATGAAGCGCCTGGCCCCAGCGTTCGTATTGCTTCCCATCGCGCTGCTAGCGGGTGGTTGCGCCACGGGAGGGAAGCACTACCGGATCCCGCGCGACCAGAAGCCCGAAATCGTGAAGCTGGAGACCACCGGCTACTGCAAGTGCGGCAAGTGCTGCGGCTGGAAGCGGAACTGGAAGCTGCAGCCCGTCGTGGCCTACGGCCCGAACAAGGGGCGGCCCAAGGAGGTAGGCATCACTGCGGCGGGCACGGTCGCCGACTGGGGCACGATTGCCGCCGATACCACCCATTATCCCTTCGGAACCATCATGTATGTTCCGGACTATGGATGGGGCCGTGTCGAGGATATCGGCGGAGCGATCCAGGGCATGCGCATCGACCTCTATTTTCCCTCGCACCGGCAGGCGTTGGAATGGGGCCGGGAGTGGAAGCAGGTCAAGGTCTGGAAACCGCGGAAGTGATCTGCAGCCGGGTCTCGGGTAGGTGCCGGTCGATGTGGTTCATGAAGGCATGGACCAGCGTGATCGAACCCGCCATTTCGAGCGACTCCTCCGCCAGGATCTCGAGCTGCCAGGCCCATTCGCCCAAGGCCATGCGGGTCACCACCCACCCCACGATTTCGCATCCGATCCCTCCGCCGACGAACAGCGATGAACCCAGCGCGGTCAGCATGCGGGTATCGCCCGGGAGCGACCACCAGAAGCGGGCGTACAGGGCCACCAGGACCGCGATGGCCAGTCCGTATGGGAGCACCCAGGCAAAGCCGTAGAGATGCAGTCCGCCCAGCATGCCGTGCACCACCCAGGCGATGCGCTCATGGAAGGAGAGCAGCTCGTCCGCACCGAGGTAGGCGAAAAGGGCGGTCCAGCCGAGCCACTTCCGGCCGCTGCGCCGGTCGGTGTCGGCCCTGCCGATGAACCAGAGGAGGCAGGCGCTGATCCACAGCAGCACCGTGGAGTAGACGGCCGCGAAGTTCATTTCGTCGTCCATGTTGAGCAGATGGATCGGCTCGTCCCGCCAACCCAGCGCGACCGGCAGGAAGCTGGCCACGTGCATCGCCACGACCAACATTGTGAGGCCGACCAGGGTCTTGGCCACCTGCTTGGGAACAATTGCGATCTCTTTCATCGATCTCCTAACCGGTTGCATATCCATTAAACCCGAATTTTGCGATCGGCAAACATTAATCGAACATTTCAACCCGGCCCTGCCGGGGCGCGCCGGCACGGGACAAAATTTCAGCTGTTTTTTTTCGGATTTTCGCGGCCCTGCGCCTATAGTAGGCCGCTTTTCGAGGACAATGCCATGGGAACGCCACGCCTGGTCAGGGTGAACGAGCTGCTGAAGCGCGAAATCGCCGAAGACCTCTACCGCAATTTTTCAATGTCCGACTTCGACGCCTCCGCGTTGACGGTCACGCGCGTCGAGTGCGCGCCCGACCTGCGCGACGCCAACGTCTTTGTCTCGGTCTTCGGACACGAGGAGGAGCGCGGCCGGATGATCGGCTACCTCAACCGCCACCGGCAGGAGATCGTGCGCCTGATGGTCAAGCGCGTGAAGCTCAAATATACCCCGCGTCTCCATTTCCTGCTCGACGAATCGATCGAGGGCGGTGACCGCATCCTCGCGATCCTCTCCGAAATGGAACGCGAACATCCCGAAACCTTCAAGAACGACGATCAGAACAATGAGCGCCCGTAGACGCCGCGAACCCGATCCCTACGACGGCCTCCTGCTCGTCGACAAGCCCGCCGAATGGACCTCGAACGACGTCGTTGTCAAGGTCCGCAACCATTTCCGCCTCTCCAAGGTCGGCCATGGCGGCACGCTCGATCCCATGGCCACCGGCCTGCTCGTGCTGCTCATCGGCAAGGGGACTAAGCTTTCCGAACGGATCATGGCCGGCGACAAGGTCTACGAGGGAACGATCCGGCTCGGCGTTGCGACCACGACGCAGGACCGCGATGGCGAGGTCGTCGAAACACGGGAGGCCGCCCACGTGACCCGCGGCATGGTCGAGGTGGCGATCCAGGCGTTCCTAGGCGACATCGAGCAGGTCCCGCCGATGGTTTCGGCGATCAAGAAGGACGGCGTCCCACTCTACAAGCTCGCGCGCAAGGGCCAGGAGATCGAACGCGAATCGCGCAAGATCCATGTCTACGGCTTCGACATCCTCGCATTCGATAATCCGCTGGTCCACTTCCGCGTCAAATGCACCAAGGGCACCTATGTGCGCACCCTGGCCCACGACCTCGGCATCGCGCTCGGAACCGGGGCATGCCTCGATGCCCTGCGCCGCACCGCCTCCGGCCCGCTCACGGTTGACAAGGCCTTCCCGCTGGAGGAGATTCTCGCCTGCGACCGGGAGACGGTCTCCCCGAAAATCATCCACCTTGCCAACCTCATCGCATCATGAAAATCGCCCACGCCCTGGAAGCCTTCGATGGCGGAGCAACGCCGGTGATTCTCGCGGCCGGGTGCTTCGACGGTCTCCACATCGGCCATGCCGCCGTCATCCGCATCGCCGTCGAACATGCGCGCGCCACGGACGGCGAAGCCTGGGTCTTCACCTTCGACCCCCACCCCGCCAAGGTACTCAGTCCCGACCACGCCCCCCCGCTCATCTTCACCACCGGCCAGCAGCTGCGCCATCTCCAAGAGATGGGCGTGGACGGTTGCATCCTGCAGCCCTTCACGCTGGAATTCATGAAGCAGGAGCCCGTGGCCTTCTTCGAGCATCTGCATGGCTGCATTCCCGGCCTGGCCGGCATTTCGGTGGGGGCGGACTGGTCGTTCGGCCGCAACCGTTCCGGCAACGCCGGGCTGATGGCCCGTCTCTGCGCCGCACGGAACATGTTCTTCTCCGCCCACCCCGCGGTATGCTGGGGGAACGAGCGGGTCTCCAGCACCCGCATCCGCGAAGCCATACGGCTGGGCCACCTCGCAGATGCCGCCGGCATGCTGGGCCGCCACGTCGGCACCATCGGCACCGTGGTGCACGGAAGCAAGATCGGGCGGAGCCTCGGCTACCCCACCGCCAACATCGACCCCGAGAACGAAATGCTCCCGCCCCGCGGCATCTATGCCGCCCGGCTCCGCATAGGGCACCGGCTGCACGACGCGGCCGCCTACATCGGCCATCGCGGCACCTTCCATGAAAACGAGCCGCAGGTGCTGGAAGTCCATCTGCTCGACGGGGAGGGTTTCGACCTCTACGGCCAGGAGGTCGAGGTCAACTACATCGAATATATCCGCGGCGACCGGGTATTCGAGGATGCCGGAACACTCCAGCGGCAGATCGAATCCGACCTCGCGGCCATCCGCGCCATTCTCGCCCGCTAAAACTTGACGCCGGGGGCGGGTTTGCCTAATTTCCGCACTTCGTTGGCCCCCTCCTGCAAGGGGCTTCTTTTGTGTTCAACCGGCAACGGAATGGATTGACAGCATGGCAAATACGGTTTTGATCGGGTCGCAGTGGGGCGACGAGGGCAAGGGCAAGATCATCGACGTGCTCACGGCGAACGCCGACTGGGTCGTCCGCTACCAGGGCGGGAACAACGCCGGCCACACGGTGGAAATCGGCGACCAGAAGTATGTGCTCCATCTCACCCCTTCCGGCATCCTGCGCGACGGGTGCAAATGCGTGATCGGGAACGGGCTGGTGGTGGACATCGTCGGCCTCATGGGCGAACTGAAGGATCTGGTCGCCCGCGGCATCAGCCTCGACGGCCGCCTGTTCATCTCCGACCGCGCCCACATCGTCCTGCAATACCACAAGATGGTCGACGGAGCGAAGGAAGGCAAAGCCGACGCCGGCAAGAAGATCGGCACCACCCAGCGCGGCATCGGCCCGGCCTACATGGACAAGGCCGATCGTATTGGCCTGCGCCTCGGCGACATTCTGGAAGTCGACTTCCTCGACATGGTTCGCCAGCAGGCCGAGGACAAGAACGAAATCCTCGTCCGGTTTGGGGCGGAACCGCTGGACATCGATGCATTCCTGCCGCAGGTGCAGGTGGCGGCCGAATACCTGCGCCCCTTCATTACCGACACCATCCCGTTGCTGCACGAAGCGGTCAGGCGCGGCGATGAGATCCTCTTCGAAGGGGCCCAGGGCGTCATGCTCGACGTCGACTTCGGCACCTACCCCTTTGTCACCTCGTCCAGCACGGGCGCCGGCGGCGCGCCGGCCGGATCGGGCGTTCCGCCGAACGCGATCGACCGCGTGATCGGCATCATCAAGGCCTATACCACCCGCGTCGGCGAGGGTCCCTTCCCCACCGAGCTCAAGGACGGGATCGGCGCGCACATCGCGAAGGTGGGCCACGAGTTCGGAGCCACCACCGGGCGCCCCCGGCGCTGCGGATGGTTCGACGCGGTGATCGCCCGCTACTCGGCCATGGTCGGCGGCATCAACGAATGGGCGCTGATGAAGCTCGACGTGCTCGACGCCGTGGAGACCATCAAGGTCTGCGTCGCCTACGAATGCGACGGCGAGCGGATCGACACCGTGCCCGCCAGCATTCGCCGGCTGGAGCGCTGCACCCCCGTCTACGAAGAGTTCAAGGGATGGCAAACCCCCACGACCGGCTGCACCCGCTGGGAAGAGCTCCCGGAGCAGGCGCAGAAATACGTGAAGTACCTCGAAGGGCTGACCGGGGTAAAGGTCGGCATCCTCTCCGTTGGACCCAAACGCGAAAGCACGCTGCTGCTCGACCGCTAACCCCATGGGCGTCGACCTCCAGAGCCTGGCCAGGATCCCCCGGCACGTGGCCATCATCATGGATGGCAACGGCCGATGGGCGCAAGGCCGGGGGCTCTCGCGGCTGGAGGGGCACAAGGAAGGCGCACAGTCCGTCAGGGCCGTCCTCCGGGCCGGGGCCCGGGCAGGGGTTGAATATGTGACGGTCTACGCCTTCAGCACCGAAAACTGGAAGCGGCCGCCCCAGGAGATCGACGGCCTGATGAAGCTGCTCGTCAGCTCGCTCGATGCCTACGAGCAGGAACTGCACGACAACCGGATCCGCATGCGCGTGATGGGGCAGTTCGACCGCCTGCCCCTGCTGGTCAGGAAACGCCTGCAGAAAACGATCGACGCCACGGCGGGCTATGCCGACCGCACCTTCATCATCGCCTTGAGCTACGGGGCGCGGACCGAGATCGCCGAGGCCGCGCAGCGGATTGCGGAAAAGGCGCGTGGCGGGAAGCTCGATCCCCGGAAGATCGACGAGCAGACCATAGCCGACCACCTCTACCTCCCCGATGTGCCCGACCCCGAACTGCTGATCCGCACCAGCGGGGAAATGCGCCTGAGCAACTTTTTGTTGTGGCAACTCTCCTATGCGGAGTTCTACATTACCGACACCTATTGGCCCGATTTTCGCGAGGAGCAGTTCTTCCAGGCCCTGGAAGCCTTCAACCGGCGGGATCGGCGCTACGGGGGCGTCAAACCCTGAGGGGGGCATGCATGGACAAGAAACGGATCATCATAGGCCTGTCGATCGCGACCGTGCTGGTTACGCTCTTCTGCATCATTCCCGCAGGCAGCCTCTTCTGCCTGGCCGCCCTGTTGGCGGTCTGCGGCATGGGGACGTGGGAATTCTACCGCATGCTTGAAAAGGGCGGCCTCTCCGCCTCGAAGAAGGTCGGCACGCTGAGCGGGCTGGTCTTTGCCGGGGCAACCTGGTCCTACATGCTCGGCTTCAAGGATTTCCTCCCGTCCCACCGACTCCCCCCCGACACCATGCTCTGGTCGGTGCTGCTGGTGGTCGTCGTTTCGATCTTCTTCCGCATTCTCGCCTACCCCTCCATGCGCGAAGGGCTCGACAACGCGCTCGGCACGCTCCTTGGCCTGCTGTACGTACCTTTTCTTTGGAGCTTCTTCATCCGGGTCTTCCTGAGCGGCGACCCGGCGCAACCGGCATGGGCCGGATTCTACCTCCTGCTCTGCATGAAGATTTCCGATTCCGGCGGCTACTTCGTGGGCACCCGGTACGGCAAGCGCAGGCTGGCACCGGTCATCTCCCCGAAAAAGAGCTGGGAAGGGCTCGGGGGCAGCGTCCTCTTCTGCCTCGCGGCGAACATCCTCTGGCTGGTTTTCTCGCACGGCCGCCTGGGGGCCTTCCCCTTTTCCTTCGGCGACGCCCTTCTGCTGGGCATCCTGATCCCCCTCGTCGGCACCTGCGGCGACCTGGTCGAATCGATGTTCAAACGGGCCGTCGATGTCAAGGACTCCAACACCATGATCTACGGGCTGGGCGGCATCCTCGACATGATCGACAGCATCCTCTTCGCCTCGCCCCTGCTCTACATCTACATGAAGTTTGCGCTCGAATAACCCTGCACCGCCAACCCCGCCCAAGGCCGTACAATGCTCCTTACGATCTATATCATCGCCATGATGCTTTTCCTTTTCGGCATCACCATCTTCGTTCATGAATGGGGCCACTTCATCGTGGCGAAAAAATGCGGACTCGTCGTCGAAAGCTTTTCGATCGGCATGGGGCCCGCGCTCTGGAAGAAGGAAAAGGGCGGCATCGTCTACAAGATCGGCGCCTTTCCCATCGGCGGCTACGTCTCGCTGCCGCAGCTCGATCCCGCCGGCATGGAAAAGGTGCAGGGCGAAGGTTCCACCGACCGCGCAACGCTGCCCGAAGTCTCGCCGTGGAAGAAGATCGCCGTAGCCCTGGCCGGACCGCTCTGCAACATCCTCTTCGCCCTTCCCCTCGCCTTCCTGGTGACGTTCGCCGAACCGGTGCCCGGCCATACGACCCTCGGCGTCGTGGCGACCAACAGCACGGCCTACGCCGAGGGTCTGCGGGCGGGCGACAGCATCCTCGAGGTCAACGGCACGCCGGTCTCGGACTGGTACGGCGTCTTGTCGGAAGACCTGCTGACCAAGGAGCAGGGAACCGTGGTACTGCGCATAGCCTCGGGCAGTGCCACCAACGGCATGACCCTCCCCTCCGAATCGACCCTCCTGGACATGGCCCCGGCGATGCGTCCCCTGCTTGCCCAGGTCACCGCCAAGGATCCTGCCGGCAAGGCGGGACTCGAAACCGGCGACCTGGTCGTGAAGGTCGGCCAAAAACCGATTCGCTGGTGGCACGAGCTCTCCGAAACCCTCCAGGACTACGACGGCATCCCCACCACCATCACCGTCCTGCGCAAGGGCGAAGAGCTTACGATGGCGATCACCCCGCGCTACAGCGATGAGCAGGAGAAGGTGATCATCGGCGTGTCGCCGGGGGATCCCGGCATGCTGGCGTGGAGCATGGAGGGTAGCGCCTTCGAACAGCTGAAGTCGGATGGATCGAAGATATTCCGCCTGCTGAAGGCCCTGACCAGCCGGGGCGAATCGCGCAGCGCCGCCGCCGCGCTGGGGGGGCCGATCGCGATCTTCACCATGATCTGGTTCGCCCTCAAGCTGGGCATCTTCTACGCCATCGGACTGGTCCGCTTCATCAACATCAACCTGGCGGTGCTCAACCTGCTCCCCTTGCCGGTGCTGGATGGCGGGCACATCTGCTTCGCGCTGTGGGAAGGGATTACGCGCCGCAAGGTCCATCCGAAGGTGGTTGCCACGCTGGTCAATCTCTTCGCCGTCCTGCTGCTCACCGCGATGGCGGTCTTGTCGTGGCGCGATGCCGACCGCAACTGGGGCATCAGCCGGGTCTTCGATTTCATGAAGAAGGCGCCTGCGGAGCAGGTGGAGCCCGTAGCGGAATAGCGGGGAACGATGGCATGAAGCGAACGTACAGGAAGGGTTCGCTGGTCGACATGCGGAAGGCGGGGCGCATCGCCTTCATGCTGTTCGTGGTCTTTGTCGCCTACCGCATCCTCACCCCGCCCACCGAGGAGCTGGCCCGGACGGCGTCGCCCGACGGGACGCGGACCGCCCGCCTGCGCCGCACCTACTATGCCGGGCCGTGGCCCTCGTACAAGGTCTACTATCGCGAAACCGGCCGGCAAGCCTGGCTGGGCCTCCACTCCCTCCCCACCTATACCAACGCGCCGCCCGACGCCCCCGCCGAACTCCTCTGGAGCCCCGACTCCTCGCGGCTGGAGCTATCCATCAACCGGACCTCCGTCTGGCACCATGTTTTCAAGGAATGATTCTTCGTCGGAAAATAATCCAAGAGGGGTTCCGTTATTCGGCCGTCAACGGGGAAACAAACCAACGGAGGTACACCCATGAAGACCAGAATCAAGACCGCAACGGCCATCGCCACGCTGCTCGCAGGCGCCGTTGCCACCAACGCCCAGCCGCCCGAACAGTTCCAGCGCGGACCGGGGCGGCAGGCGCAGACCTGCCCCGAATGCGGACAGGCCTGCCCCGGAAACCAAGGCCCCCAGCAGTTCCGGCAGGGAGCTCCCGGCCGCCAAGGCCCGAACCAGTTCCAGGGTCGCCGCCAGGGAGCGCAATACGCACCGCAGGGCCCCCGGCAGCACTATGGCCAGCAACAGGGATTCCGCGGCAACTACGGTCCGCAGCGCGGACAGGCCTTCCAGGGCCCCCGGCAGAATGCACGCCAGCAGCGCCCCTATGCCGGCCAGTGGCAGCAGCAGGCACCCCGCTGCCAGAACCAGTCCCAGTGGGCACCCCAGGGCCGCCCGGGGCTCGCCCAGAACCCCGCGGCCAGGCAGGAGGTGCGTGAACGCGCACTGGAACGCTTCGACCGCGATGGCGATGGCCAGCTCAACGAAAAGGAGCGCAAGGCCTTGAAGCAGGCGATTCGCCAGCACCAGCGCCAGCGGCAGGACCCGGCCCCCAAGGCTCCTCCGGCCGGCGATGATGCCGCCGAATAGGCAATCGGCCCAGAAAGCGGAAAGGCGCGGGTAACCCCGCGCCTTTCCTGTTTCCACTACCCGGTCGGCTACCTACTGCGATTCCATCATCTCGAGAAGCTTGTCGAGCGGGATGGCTTCCTGGCGCGGAAGCACCAGATCGGTAGACTTGATGGATTCGGACCCGGGCGATTCCACCGGCATGGTTTCGGGTGGTGGATTCAACTGCCGCTCGATCCACCGGATGTTGGCCTCGGTCGAGGGGGTAGTCCGGATCGATGCGGCGCGATGGAAGGTAGCGAGCGCATCGTGGTATCGCCCGGCCTTGCGCTGGACCACGCCGAGTTCCCACCAGCAGATGTCGTTGAAGGGCCGCAACGCCGCCGCCTGCTTGAGCACATCGATGGCTCCATCGACTTCTCCAAGGAAATACCGAACCTTGCCTAGCTGCAGGACCAGCTCCGCATCGCTGGGATTTTGCCGGTATCCGGCTTCCAGCGCCTCGGCTTCCTCCCGGGCCAGCGCCCTCTTTTCCGTGGGATCGAGGTTGTAGTAGCGCTCGCGCCCCAGCGTGAATCCAAGCTCCTTGTAGGCGCGCCAGTTGGCAGGATCGATGGCGACCGCCCGACGGTAGTACTCCTTGGCGCCCGCCGTCTGGCCTTTCGATGCCCGGAGGTCGCCGACGGCGCGGATGAACGCAGACGTGTAGGTCTGCAGTACCAGCAGGAAGGCCGCCGCGGCGAACGAAGCCAGCGCGCCATGGGCGATGCGCAGTCCGAGCCGCCGGCTGCGCGGTCCATCCAGCATCAGCGCCTCCTGACGCCGGCCGCAGAGTGGCCCGGCGGCAATCCCCGCCAACAGGGCGAAGACGAGCGCATTCTGGAAGACATGCATCTCGAAATCGAAAAAGGCGTGGACCATGGTTCCCGCCGCCGTACCCAGGAAGGCCATGGCCATGAAGGCATGATGCCGGTTCGGGGTCTTCAGCGCGAAGACCAGCAGGCGGACGAGCCCGCAGCACCAGGCCAGCGCAAAGAGACCGAAGCCCAGAAGTCCGTATTCGACCGCTATCTCTAGGTATTCGTTGTGGGGATGCCCGGTAACGATGCGTGTTCCACGGAACCGGTTGCGGTATTCGGGGTAAAGGTAGCGGTAGCTGCCCGGCCCGAACCCCGTCGCGGGCTGTTCCTTGACCATGTCTATCGTGTCGAGCCAGGTCAGTGGGCGGAAGTCGTTGATCTTTGCATTGTTGAAGCCTTCCGTCTTCAGCTCGGCCACGAATTCCACCACGGGCTTCATTCGGCGCTGGAACATCTCGGAGTAGCGCCAGGCCCCGACCAGCAGCAGGCACGCCGCAACAGGCACCACGACGGCCAGCAGCAGGAAAAGCCGCCTGCTTCTGCGCAGCGCCAGCAGCAGCATGGTGGTGCACAGGGCTGCGATTGCCCCCAGCATGCCGGCGCGCGATTCGGTCAGGCAGATGACCGGAATGAAGACGATGCCGCAATAGCCCGCGAAGAGGCGGAGGAAGAGGCCGGCCTGCGGGATGAACGGCAGCACCAGGCAGAACGGCAGCAGCATCTGGAGGAAATGGGCGAAGTGGTTCGGGCAGATGTAGGTCGATGCGAGGCGGCCTTCATAGGGGGCATAGCGCTCGGTCCAGAGCACCATGCCGGGCTGCTTGAAGAAGTTGATCAGCCCGTAGAACGAAACCAGCAGCGCAAAGAGCAGCACCCATCCGATCACCGCCCTTCCATGGCGGAACAGGACCCAGCTGTTGCTCCAGACCAGATAGCAGCCGACCACCAGCCCCAGCCACAGCAGGCGGATCCTGGCTTCGTAGGGAATCGGGCACGACAGGCTGATCGCCGTGCCGTAGAGGAGGAAGAGCATCCATCCCGCAAAGGCGGGCGGCGGCAGGATCGACGACTTCCGCGAGAACACCGATGCACCCAGCCCTCCAGCGAGACCGGCGTATCCCAGGATCATCAGGGGGGAGAGCAGGAGGAACTTGTCCTCCCCCGCCACGCCGTAGAAAAGGATGGCCACCAGGGGAACCATCGCCAGGATGGCGGCCGGCACGCGGGGCAAACCCACGCCACCTTCGGGTCCAACCTTCCCGTCTGGAGCATCCATGGCCACGTCTCCCCCTTCCAGCGAATCGTGCATCAGGCTAGCGGAGTCCATTCGATATCGCAAGCAAAGCAACCGGTCGGGGCGCAGGGAACGGCATCGCCCTGCCCATCATGCAGGGCCCGGGGACCGTTTTTGCCACCCGTCCGCCGTCTGCGGGTCAATACGCCCCCTGTGCGCAGCAGACCGCCTTGAAGGTCCGGGCCACAATGACGAGGTCGAGCCAGATGGACCAGTTCCGGACATAGTAGGGATCCCACTTTTCCATCCCCTCGTTGCCCGACTCGCTGCGCCCCGACACCTGCCATAGCCCGGTAATCCCAGGCTGGACCATGTCGCGCAGGAACCGGACCTGTTCCGGGAGCTCCTCGAAGTGGTAGGCGGGAAGCGGCCGCGGACCGACCAGCGACATGGTGCCGCGCAGGACGTTGAAGAGTTGAGGGATTTCGTCCAGCGAGGTCTTGCGCAGCAGCCGCCCCACCCGCGTGATGCGGGGATCCTTCCTGAGCTTGAAGTTGGCCTCCCACTCCTTGCGCAGGACGGGATTCTTCTGGAGCGCCTTCTTCAGCACCTCCTCGGCATTGGGCACCATGGTGCGGAATTTCACCGTGCGGAAGGTACCTCCGCCCCGCCCCACCCGGGGTTGCAGGAAGATGGGATTTTTCCGGTCCTCCAGCCAGATCAGCAAATAGAGCAGTGCGACCAGCGGCACCCAGAGGGGGGATGCCATCAGCACAACGGCCAGGTCGATGAAGCGCTTGAAGGCGCGCGCAAAGGGATTGAGCAGGTTCTTGGTGATTTCCAGTCCCAGGATGCCCTGCATGTCCCGCGGGGTCACCCACAGGGACGGGGCCTCCATCAGGTCGGGAATCAGGATGACCCTGCGGTACACCTCCAGGGGACCCTCGAGGGTTTCGATCAGCGTTCGCCGCGACGCATTGCCCATCGAGACGATGGCGACGGGTGTGCGATAGGTGGTGTTGTGCAGCCGGCCGAGGACCGGCACGCCGCAGACCACCTGGCCCTGCGCCACATCGTTCGAGAAGATGGCCGCCGGGATGTAGCCCAGGCCGCGCTCCTCGCGCAAGGCCTGGATCACGGTTGCGACCGAGCGTGGATCGCCGTAGATCGAAGCCGGCACGCCCCAGCAGCCGAAATGGATCACCAGGCCGCGGGCCGCCGCGCGGGCCAAGGGGATGCAGATCGCACTTATCAAATAGGTGGACAGGAAGACGATACGGCTTGCGGCCAACTCCGCCCGTGTAAAGAAGGAGACCAGCAGGACCACGGCGAACATGATGAAGAGCGCCCCCTGGATCCTGCGCAGCTCGTCCACCACCCCGAGGCCCCAACCGGGAAGCAGCCGGGCAATCGCCGAAACGACGGTCCATGCCGGAACGATCAGGAAACCGCTCTGGATCGAAAACGGGATCTCGTTGATCCACCACAACAGCAGGTTGGATAGCAAGAGTGCCGACGCCACCACCAGGGCATCGGCTGCCGCAACGGCGGCGGCGTTCAGGGCAAACCTTCGGTAGAACCGCGGCTGCCGCACGGGCGAATCAATGCTGACGACATCCTTCTTCATGCACCCCCTGGTCGGAAGAGATGAGCGTATACGCGAATCTAGTATTTTTTACTAGAAGATAAATCCCTAGGCGCAGTTGCTGGATTGACGTTTGATCTGGCCATCGATCCAAGCATAGGTCTTTTCCATACCCACGCGCAACGGCTGGCTGGGCGCCCAGCCCAGCCTCTGCTTGATCAACGTGTTTTCGGAATTTCTCCCACGCACACCGAGGGGGCCCGGGATGTGCTCCAATTGGATCGATTTGTCGGCAATGCATGCCGCCATGCGAGCCAGTTCGTTGATGGAAACCATTTCATCCGATCCGATATTGAAGGGGCCGGGGAAATCCGAATCCATCAGCCGCCGCACACCCTCGAGACATTCATCGATGAATAGAAAGGATCGGGTCTGTTCGCCATCGCCCCAGATTTCGATACGGCCGGGATTGGACGCCTCTGCGACTTTCCTGCAAATGGCCGCGGGAGCCTTCTCTTTGCCGCCCTGCCACGTACCCTCCGGGCCGAAAATGTTGTGGAAACGAGCCACGTGGACCTCTAAGCCGTAGTTGCGCCGATAGGAGAGGTACAACCGCTCGCTGAAAAGCTTTTCCCAACCATATTCCGAATCGGGTTGCGCCGGATAGGCGAACTCCTCCTTGAGACCCGGATTGTTCGGATCGGTCTGGATGCCCTCGGGGTAGATGCATGCCGATGACGAGTAGAAGATCTTCCTGGCGTGTTTCCGCATCGCCTCGTGGAGGATGTTGAGGTTGCACAGGGCGGAATTGTGCATCACATCCGCATCGTGCTCGCCGGTAAAGATATATCCGGCGCCGCCCATGTCGGCCGCCAGCTGGTAGATCTCGTCCAACCCATCGGAGACGACAGACGCCGCAACCGTTGGATCGCGGAGGTCCCCAAGGACGAACTCATCGCATGGCAACTCCGAAAACTCGTGCCCTTTGATGTCTACGCCACGAACCCAATAGCCCTCTGCCTTAAGCCGCTTCACCAGATGTCCCCCAATGAAGCCGCCCGCACCACATACCAATGCCTTTTTCATGCTGATTCCTCCCATCACCCGCGAGATCCCTCAATCTGCGGTGTCCATGTACCGTGCAACATCACGGTATGCGGCCACTGGTCGGCCGGGGCCGATAGATACCGCCGAACTCGTTGTCAACCACAGGCTCAAGATCTAAGCGGATCTTCCCAGCGTAGCGATCAATTTCCTTGCTCTTTTCAGGGAAACGGACGCTCAAGGAAGCAATCCGGTCCACTACATCACCCATCACGTACACCTCCCCGGCTGACGTGGGAAGATCCCCGGACTCCAGCCGCTCCTCTGGCCAATCGTAAAGGTACTCGACCAAACCGTCGAACTGGTAACGCAAGTAGCGCTCGAATACGGGATCTCCGGCCGTAACCACGACATCGTTGGTCGATGCGTTTTCGAGGATCCAAGCTGCCTTTTGCCGATGGTAGTCCTTGCAGGGATCCCGCAAAACGCCGATGCCGCCTACCCCGTTGTTCAGCAAGAGCGCTACCAATGCGCAGAACGCAAGCCACAAACGGTTGTCGACGGTCAGGGGTAGCAGGATCAGGCCGCAAAAAAGCAGCCACATGGGAATCAACCCCATCACCCACAACTCCGGATTCCCCGGTTCGATGCAAAGGAGCAATCCTGCGTAGCAGATGAACCAAACCACCGCCACCGCCGAAGCCGCCATTCCTGTCGGCAGGCGGAAGCGGCTGCGGCTCCGCACCGCGCTTTTCCAAACCCAGACCGCACGTCCTGCACACGCAAGGAGCAGGGCCACAAACAACCCGTAGGTCGCGAGCGAAAAAAGGACCAGAAACCGGGACAGCCTGGCACCCAGGTAGAACTCCTCCTCGAGCATCCTGGCAGCAAACAATTCATTCAGGAATGCGCGGACCGAGCGGAACCCCATCATGAAGTCGGCCGAAGCCACACACTGGGAGAGCCCCACGCACGCCTTCACGAACGAGCCGATGCCAATGTGGCGGAACACGCCGCCGTTTCCCCCGGTCTGGATCGATTGCGAATGGGAAACCCATGCGTAGGCTATCATTGCGGCGGCGGCCGCCAGGAGCACGTGCATGCTGGCGGCTTTCCAGCGGCGCAGCAGCAGGTAGAAGGCAGGTATTGCCACAAATACCACCACGGCGTTCATGATATGCATCAGAACCGCCAAGACCGAAAAGATCACAGCCACGACAAAGGCCTTCGGCTTGGCATCGGGGTCCGTAGCATAGTACAAGGCCACCAAACCCAGCAGCGAGGCCGGCAACACGATCTCTGCTTCCGCCGCATATCGCCAAAACCCATACGACACCGCCAACAGGCCGGTCGCCAGCAGGGAACTGACCGGCCGCAGCGAGAACCTCCGGTAGCAAAACAGGAAAAAGAAGAAAAGACTGCCCGATGCAGACAGCGTGCTGGCCAGTATCATCAACGGGTATGCCCGCCCCCCGTAGCCCATCGCCTGGGCACCGCGATACAGCAACTGCATGCTCCGGCCGTAGAGCAGGTGGTGGGGATGGAACAGCCATGGATGGCTGACCGCTTCGACCATGGAGGCATACTCGAACGCGTCGTCCGCCTCTGTTCGGTTTTCAATCCACCGTCCCGTGTTCCAGTAGAACAGGAAAGAGAGCAGCAGCATGAGAATATAGAAGAGTCGTTTCATTTCACCGGGGTGTTGGGCGGCTAGCCTTTGCTTCCGACATCATATTTTTTGACCCCAAGCAGCTGCAAGGCCGCCAGCCAAAGGAACGTCGGGACGATGTCAAGGTAGCGGCGCCACAGGCGGCGCGGCTCCTGGCAAAGACGGTAGAACCATTGCAATCCAGAATTCTTGATCCATTCGGGTGCATCCTTCTGCAATCCTGCATGGATCGGAAAGGCGGCACCTACGCCGAGCATGATGCCGAATTCCGGATTTCCGGCATGCGCCGCCATGAACCTCTCCTGTTTTGGCGTCGACAGCCCCACCCAGAAAAAATCGGGTTTCACACATGAAACCATGGAAGAAAGCTCCTCCTCCTCCGCCGCGTTCAAGGCGCGGAAGGGGGGAGAAAAGGTTCCGACGATCCTGATGCCGGGAAACCGCTTCTCGAGATTGGCCTTCAGCTTGCCCAACACCTCAGGGGTGGAGCCATAGAGGAAATGCGTCAATTTCATTTTCGCGGTTGCCGGGTTGCTGGACTTCCTGGTAGGCGAGGATCGCTTGTCAGCCATCACCTGGCCATCATCAACACATGACGTTGCGGCGCAAAGTGCCAGCATCAGGTCCGGTCCGTAGACCCGCCCCATATGTACAAAGCCCTGCTCGTGCCCCAGCCATACGGTAGGCATGCCGTCCGGCACCGTCAGGAACGAACGGTTGTGGATGGTTTTCAAAGCGGGATCGCGCTGGGATTCGATGATGCCATGCACCCCGGTCACGCAAACATAACCGGTTTCCAACCGCCTGCGCGCTTCCAGCAGGATTTCGACCGCGCGCGGCATGTTGACGCTGGAGACGCCAACCCCAAGCACATTGACGCAAGGGATGCCGGAATCCGGGCAGGTTTCTGCAGGACGGTCGGAAGGAGAGGTCCTCCAGCATTCCATGAAGCAATCCTTGGCCAGATAGAACAGGAAGAGCGTATTGTACGTGAAGTAGCGCCTCCACATCCGGCGCGGCTCCTGCAACAGACGATATGCCCACGTCAAGCCGTGCCGCTGGAACCAATCGGGCGCGAAAGGCCGTCGACCGGCCAGCAGTTCGAAGGCGTCCCCAACGGCAAAAAACACACCCCTATGGAAGCGGCAAAGGTTCTGGATGATCCACTGTTCCTGCTTTTCACCTCCCAGGGCGACC
This sequence comes from Kiritimatiellales bacterium, assembly GCA_003246265.1. GTDB lineage: Bacteria > Verrucomicrobiota > Kiritimatiellia > Kiritimatiellales > Pontiellaceae > Pontiella. Next base: position 85,371 of record QKAU01000014.1, read on the forward strand.
CAGATAAAATCCGGCGAAACCGCGTTGATTGCCCGGGCAAACTCCTCATGGTCTTGATCCGACCACGCCCGGTATGGCGGCGAAAGGCGACCGGCTATCCGGATATCGGGCCGCATGGCAAGAAGCGCCGCCGTCAAGTGCGCCAGGCACTCCTCGGAGCCGCCAAAGAAGAAGTGCGTGGTTCCGGGCGGTGCATGGAGCACGGCATGGCGCATGAAATAGGGACCATAGACGCGGTCCGGAAGCGCCTCTCGGCCTTGGCGGCGGAGCCGCCTGTTCAACAGCCAAACCAGTGGCATCCCGTCGGGAAGGACCAGATCGAAACCGGACATGGTTTCTCCAAAAGCCTTCGACCGGCGGGCCGCCGCGGCAATGTGCGTATTGGCTGCACTGACCGCACAGGGACGCCCCATCCTGGCCAGCTGCAGGCAGTGCTGCAATCCGGATGCATAGGTGGCCACATCGACCGCAAGTCCAATGATGTCCACCGTGTCTCTGCAGGGTTCAGTTTGAATATCCATGCCCATGGGATGAAATTTTGCCACACAATATTGAAGTCGCCCCATCGCGCTCAATCAAATAACCGGATCAAGCTGATGGATCATGGAGCGAAAGGCGTCAACAACCTCCTGCACCGTGATGGCCTTCATGCAGGCGGCCTCGACCGGTTGTACGCAACGCTGTTGTGCGCAGGGTGCGCAGGGATAGAGTTCCTGATGGTGGACAATGCGGCTTCCAGGAGATATCGGACGGTAGAGCTGGGCCGGCCCCGGTCCAAAAAGCGCAAGGACGGGTTTGCGCCGAAGCACAGCAAAGTGCAGGGGGGCGCTGTCCAGGCAGATGAGAAGGTCGCATGCTTCGATTTCCCGCAACAAGTCCTCGATGCCCGGCGTAATGCGAACCTCGACCCCGAAACCGGCCTGCCGTGCAATAGTGTGGTTTTGCGCCGCCTCCACCTGCGTACCCACGAGGATGAATCGTGCATCGCACAGGTCGTGAAGGTGGGCCAGCAGCAGTCCCCATCGATCGGTCGGCCATGCCCGCAACCCGCCTCCGGCCCCGGTATGAACCATGATGCGTTGCGGGCATGCGATCTTGCGATCGGCGGCAAACGGCAACCATGACGAGCGGTCCACGGTGCAGCCCGCCTGTTCGCAAAGGTCCAGGCAGGTGTGGATGCGGTGCTGCAAGGGCAGCATGCCGGCATTATGCGTGAGCAAACGTCCCCTGACCACCATATTGGAGCAGAGGTAGTTGACGAATCCCACCCGTTGGGGAATTCCGGCCAACACGGCAAGGATCTGCGAACGGACTTCTCCGCGCACATCGATCGCCATATCGATCCGTTCCCGCCGCAGGGCCATGACGGCACGTAGGAAGTGGTTCCACCGCCGGCTTCCCTCCCCTCGTTGCTGGATCCAGGGCATATGGTAGGCATGGATTTTCGCGACACGCGGGTCGGCCTGGTAGAGCGGTGCGCATTTCGGCTGGATGAGCAGATGCAGCTCCGCATGGGGGAACCGGGCCTTGAGCGGATCAAGCATGACCGTCAGGAACGAGGCATCGCCGAGCATGAACGGTTCGACCAGCAGGATCTTCGATGGTTCTCGACCTGCTCGGCGGCAAATCCATGTGCACGGCACGGCCAACCATTCGGACAGCAGTGCCATTCGACGCTTCTTCGCCGAGTACGGGATGTTTCTTGAGGGGGGCTCTTGCATGTTCAATCCAGATCGCTGCTTGCGGGAATAAAAAAGGCACACCTCGGCCACTCATCGGTTGGCGCGAGGCCACCGCCAGGAAGACGAGGCCGCGACATGGCACCTGCGGCGTTCGTCGCTTCCGTCGTAGAGGGCGTATTCCAACGGGAATTTCTGGGCATAGGCGCCGGATAGCACCTTCTCGGCGAGCCGCATCGCGTTGACCGCCGGTCTGCACCATCGAATCCAGCCCGATGCACGCCGCTTCAACTCCAGATGTTCCTTGAGCGCGACAGCTCCGCCGCCCAGGTTGCCCTCTGCCAAGGTAAACGCCGAAAGGTAGGCGGGGATATGCCGGGCGCGAAATCCCAGTCGAAGCGCACGCAGGAAGAAATCCTCGTCGGCCGCTGCCTTGAAGGTGGTGTCGAACGGGCCCACCTGCCCAAAAACGGAATGTCGATAGAACGTAGCACACGAAAGCGTATAGAGATGCGACGCCTCGATGTAGGCCCTGCGGGGTGCATATCCCTTTCGATAAGCCAGCAACGCCCCCTCGGCATCGACAAGCAGGACATCCCCGCACAGGATGTCGACGTCCGGATGGAGCGAAAAACAGGCTGCCATCTTGTGCAAGGTGCCCGATAGGTACTGTTCGTCGCAATTGAGCCAGGCGATGATAGAATCGTCTGGGGGTTGGGGGTTGGAGGTTACGCCATCCGACTTCAACCCACCGACCTCAACCCCCAGGCACGCATCGATCCCCCGGTTCAACGCGTCGTACATGCCGTTGTCCGGAGCACTTTCATAACTGAAGGTGCAGCCATTCGCCTTTTGCGGCCGGGTATCCATTGCGTGTTCTGCCAGCCACTCGCAGGTGCCATCCGTCGACCCCCCGTCCTGGATGTGGTGGTGGATGGAAAGGGCAGTTGGTGGCTGATGGTGAACCGTACCCTGGGCGCTATTTCCCTTTGTGGAATTATCTGCGATTCGCTTCGGGATGGTTGACGGGAGAATCCCCCTGCCCCGCGCCTCCTGCACCATGCATTTTGTCGCCTGGTCCGCAACGGATGCCACGCAGCGCCTGAGGAGTTCAAGCTGGTTGAAGCTCGGGGTTATGATGGTGAAGTGCATGGATCGGAGTTGAGATGCAGACGGTCGACTCTAGGTTCGGGGTTGCGGGTTTCCAATATCACAGTTCAAGGTGCCATGTCTCCCTTTGCCCAACGTACGGAGCCCGGCGCCCCTCGCCGGACGCCTATGGTTACATCGCATCAATGACCTGTCCAAGCGCTGCCGTATCCACCTCGAAAGAGAGTCGGTGGTCCCCCGGGAAAAGGAGGTGCCGATGTTCGAGGTGAACGATCCTCGCCAGCCACTCGAAGGCACCCAGCATGAAGTTGTCCGAAACCAATTCAAGGACCACCCCTCCCGGCCGCATCCAAAGCAGGTTGGTCAGGGCCGATCCGTGGACGGCACATACCGCATCCACCCGGGAAAAGAGCTCGATCTGCTCTTTGATGTCGAGCTTTTCCGGCTCGAGAATCATCCATCCGCGCTCTTCGAAAAAACGAATAACCTCGACCTGGTTGCGAATGCCGCGGGTCCAATCCGGACCCCTCTTGATGAAAATCTTCAACGCCTTGCCATTGCCATGCTGCAGGCGTTGCACTGCTGGCAGCAAACGTTCGCGCAACCAATGTACCGCAAATGGATTGCAGGCGCCGGTCATGGACGTATGCGAAGAAAAATAGAGTTCCTCGATGACCAGGTGTTTTTCCTCCGTTGCTCGAACCCGATCCGCCACGCCCAGGAGCTGCAGGATTTCCCATTGCCATGCGGCTATCGGCCCTCGCACCAGTATGCCGGTATCGGCGGGGAAGTCCGGAAGCGCATGCAGGCGCGGCAGGGCATCCATCAGGAAATGCCAGTAGCCGGAATCCCATCGGCTCACCAGCGAAGTCCATCGCCCCGGCAGAAGTGCCGGTTTATCGAAGGTGGGAACCTGGTAGGACTCATCCGTTGCAGGGCAGTGGCCCGCGAACATCGATTCCCGGCAGGCCTGTTTCCGATCGTTGAGCAGGATCAGGTTGCGACCGAAAAGGCGGGCGTTGCGAAGCTGGGCCGAAAAGACCGGCCATGGCTGGAATCCGTCCTGCCCGAGACCGCTGCGCTTCACCAACGAGTCCTCCCCGAATGCGGGGACCGCCTGCTCCATGAAATACACCCGACCGTGAACCTCGCCGCGCTGTACCGCCTCGAAGAGGCTGAACAATCCGGCCGGCAACCCCGAGAAACAGCGGCGGGGCATTATCTTCCGGACGCACTCTGCCGCCGCCCGCCGCCCGCATCGCCAGATCCGGCGCGCAAACGGATACAGAGCATCCGAACGGCGCAGCATACCGATCAACCGGTCCCTGGGGGAATCAACCGCCATAACGTGCTTACCAGAGGCAGGGAACTCCGTGTACTTGGTGGACGCCGTGAGATATCTTTTTCTCACCACGACACAAAGACCATCGACCTATGCCGATCACCTTATCACAGCCAGTCGCCAGGCTCCCTATCGGAATACCCGGTTGTAGATCCGTTCCCGCAAACCATGGGGAACCAGCTTTTTCAACAACGCCTTGTTGTGCATGGCCCATGTCTTGATCCGGAACGAAAGCGTTCGGTCCCAATGGACGGGCATGTCGCCGATCCGGCGATGGTGCAGTACGGAGTAGAGGTTGACGGTCCCCAGATCGGATTCCTTCCACCCTGCCAGAGGCTTCCGGGCAAACACGAAGATGCCGGGAAGTTCCGGATCCTCCTCCAGCGACTGCATCTCGAAATCGGAAAAGATACACTTCATGTCATCGCGTCCGTAGCGCCAGAAGTCGTAGGGGTAGCCGTGATAGCCGAAGCCCCTTGATCGCGTGGTCAGCAGCAGATAGCCCCCCGGTTTCAGCACGGCCTTCAGGTTGGCAACCGCCCCTCTCCATCCGGCAACGTGTTCCACCACTTCCGTGCACACCACCAGGTCGAAGCGGTCGGCCCTGAAGACGGTCGCAAGATCCTTGACGTCGCAGATCCGGTCTACGCCCTGTCCCGGCTCGATGTCCACGCCGATGTATTCTGCACAGCGACGGGCCACCAAAGGTCGCGTTGAACCATTCACATCCCGCGCCCCGACTTCAAGCACGGACATCCCTTCGAGGTTGATTCCCGAAAGGCAGGTGCCAGCGAATTCAAGACAGGTTGGTGTCATGCTTTACTCCCGGATGTTAAAGTACTGGAACTATTCCCATCCGTATTCATCCAGCCATGCCTTTGTCTGCGCGATTCCCTGCTCCAGCGAAAACGGCGGCTCGCCGAACGTCCCGAAGGTTTTTTCCATGGGGGTCAGGTAATTGGAAATCATGTTCCGGAAACGGGAGGAGGTAAGCGGGAAGGTTTTTCCGCATTTGCCCAGGATATCTCCGACCCACCCGATCGGACGCAGGACGAAGCGGGGAACCTTGACGGCATGCCTGCCGCGCAGGGCCTTCGAAAAGCCGTCCACCCAGTCGAAGATATCGATCGGCCGGTCGCCGACATAGAAGACCTGCCGGTCCACCTGCTCGCGCGGAGCCCTGAAGATCCGGTCCATCTGCCAGACGATGTTGCCCACGTACCCATAGGAACGCACTACTGGCTTCCCCCCGGGGTGGAGATACATCCCCTTGTTGATGACGCGCCACGCTTCGCGACGGTAGCGCATATGCCAGGGTCCCCAGATGTTGGTGGGCCGCACCAGGGTCCATGCGCAGGCGAGGTTGGCCGCACGCGTCAGCTGTTCGGTGACGACCTTGCTCTGTCCATAGACTGTATGCGGGAAATAGTCTTCGTCGTCTTTCGGCAATCTCGAAGGGCCTGCCACATATTGGGTGGAAACAATGATCGCCCGTTCAATCGAGGGGGTCTTCGCGATGACCCGTAGCACGTTTTCCGTCCCCGTCGTATTGACCGCGTAGCCTTCCTCAACCGTCGTGCCTTCATCGCACTCGGCCCGGGCAGCCATATGGACGACGTGCGTTGGCTGGAACTCCGCAAAGATTACCGCCATCCCGGCCGGATCCATGATGTCGCCTTTCCTCCAGAACCGTTCATGCCCGGGATTGAGCGGCTTCTGCATATCGACATTCAGCAATGCGCAATCCTGCTTGCTGTAAAACTCCACATAGTTCGTTCCGATGAAGCCGGAGCCTCCTGTTGCCAATAACCGCATTTATGCATCCCTCGCAAGGGATTCAAAAAGATCCCTCATTTTCGATGTCCATACTCTTTCGGAAAACCGCGCCAGAAATATCTGCCGTCCCGTAGTTCCCATTTTCCTTCGCATCTCCCGATTGCTGATCAACTGTTGCAGCTTTTGGGCAATTTGCTCAGGAGAACGCACCTCTACAAGCAATCCATTTTCGCCATCGCTGACAACTCCGGGAATGCCTCTCCATTTTGTGCTTACAACTGGAAGTTCAAACTGCATAGCCTCGATATTGACCAGTCCAAACGACTCTGACTCAAAATAGCTGGGAAAGCAGAAGACATCTGCTCTCGCGTAGGCATGCCACTTGGACTCACCATGGAGAACTCCAGGAAAACGAACAAAT
>QKAU01000027.1 GCA_003246265.1 Kiritimatiellales bacterium
GATATCGCCATCGACTGGCATGCATTCATGGGAACCAATGTCGTGATGGGCTTCACCAACGGTCCGGCCAACCGCTGGTTCGCGCTCTGGTCGAAGACCAACCTGATGGATGGCGGGTGGACCACGAACCGGTCCGGGCTGCCGATCGATGCCTTTGGCCATGGTTCCGTCACCAACGCGGCGGACCATGACATGATGTTCTTCCGCATCGTTGAAAGCGGGCAGCCGCCCGCTCCCGACACGGGGATCATCGAGTTCACGGAGCCGGACTATGCGGACGGCAGCCTGGGCGGGCAGCAGAGCTGGATTGCGGAGGCTGGGTGGGTCGTGGGGGATGCGTCGGGTTCCGGCCATGCATCGACCACGGTGAATTCCGAGATCGCCGTATGGGGCGAGCCCGTCGTGCTGACCAACGGGCAGGCCTATGCCTTCAGCGTCAACCTCCAGTTCGGCGGTTCGTATTCCACACCTACGACCTGGGTCTATACCTTCCTGAGCGGACTGAAGGCCGGCAGCGATGCCACGGCGGTCGGAACCGGAGCCACCGCGGCCGATGCCAATATCCAGATTTTTTCCGGAGCCGACACCTATCGCCTGCTGGATGACTACGATACGATCTCCGGGGCCTCCAACATAGCGACCGGCCAGTTGAATCCCGGCGATGTGCTGCAGTTCGACTACGAACTCACGATGGGCCCGGATGCCGCGGGCACGACCTATGCGGTCCGGTTGCGGAACCTGTCCGACGGAACGGATACGGGAACCGGCACGGTCACCGGCGTGGATGCCACGATCTATTCGGCCCTGGCGGGCTCCGGCGCCTATCCCTTTGTGCAAAGCATCAGTCCGGGCAACGGCGGCTCGGGACTGGCCGGTGTGCAGGTGAACGCCGTCACGTTCATGCCCTGATGGGCAAAGAGGTAAATGGCGTTCCGGATCTCCGGGATCGTTTCGCAGGAATAAGTGAGGTACGCATGAGGCAAGGGCTGGTTCTAGTGGTTTTGACGGTGGCGGCGCCGCTTGCGCGCGGCGTCGGGGTGGAGATCAACGTCAACGTGCGGCACGAAGTGGGGGGCGTTTCAGAATTCGACCGCTCGAAGTTCATCACCATCCATTCCAGCAATTCCGACGGTGAATGGAACGGCGGACAAAACGGATACCCGAACTTTACCAGCGACCTGCTGGCGGATTTCATTCTCGGGAACGACGTCTATTTCGGCCGCGACACCGGATACATCTCCGGGCAGATCAGGAGCAACATCGACCAGGATCCCGGCAAGCCCGGCTGGGCAAGAGTCGGCAGTACCGGAGTCAACTACACCATGGTGGAAGAGGGTCGGCAGGCACGGAACTCCTACAATTCCAAAACCTCGATCCATTCCTATGAAAACCGCATGGGCGGGTATGTCATCGGTGCCCAGTTCCAGCCGTTCTGGCCGGAAGGCGACGCGGATTGCGGACGGACCGGGTATAAATGGTCGCTGTCAACCAATGACACGCCATCCGAACCCTTCGGCTCGGCCACCGGCCACTACATGGGGCATTTCCTGAACGAATACTATGCAAGCCCTGCGCAGGTCGGACCGCCGCTTCCCACCTATGTGGAGGTCATGAACGAGCCGGACTGGCCGTTGTTCGAGTGGTCCGGCGATCCGGTCTACGGCACCGCCACCCCGGCTGATCTCTGGAAGTTGCACAACTCGGTCGCCAACCAGATCCACAGCCTCAACACCAATGTGCTGGTCGGCGGCTACTGCCCCGCCTTTCCCGACCTCGAGCGCGACAATTTTGCGGAGTGGCAGGACGAGTGGGTGACCTTCATCGACACCTGCGGCACCAACATGGACTTTTATGCCATCCACTTCTACGACATCGACCAGACCGGCAAGGTGTGGACGCGCAGGGGCAGCTGGACGGAGGCCGTGTTCGACATGATCGAGCACTACAGCCAGCTGCAACTTGGAAAACAGCTTCCGTTTGCCGTTACCGAGTATGCGGGGAAGGACTCGCCCCTGGCGGCCCTGGGTTGGAGTCCGTTGAGTGACTGGAAGCGGATCAAATCCTTGAGCGGCTACCTGCTGAGTTTCATGGATCGGCCCAACCTGATCGGCAAAACCATTCCGTATATTATGCTCAAGCAAGAACCGTGGGCGCGGAATACCACGACCGGAATTCCAGGTGGTGCCCGGTTGATGCGCCAGGAAGACGAGGCCATCGACCCCACGTACAAGACCGGCAACTGGGTCTACACCGAGCACGTCAAGTGGTACCGCCTGTGGAGCGACGTGAAAGGAACGCGGGTCGACATCGTGTCGTCGGATCCCGACATCCAGACCGATGCCTATGTCAGCTCCAACAAGGCCTATCTGATCCTGAACAACCTGAATACCACCACGCAGACCGTCGATCTTGCGCTGTTCGAGAACCATGGCAATACGGTTTCGACGGTTCGGGAAAAGAACCTTTACTGGAACGGATCGAATGTCGTGCTCGACGACATCGTGCATACGGGCACATTGGCCCAGGTTCAGTTGGGAGCAGAGGGAACGGCGATTCTTGAATACAACTTCGCATCACCGGTTGCCGTGGACCAGACCTCCGACGAAGTGAAGTATTACGCCTCCACCTACTTCCAGCCGATCTCCGCCGGCCAAACCAACGTGTTTGCCATAACCAATGTCGCCAAGGGCGCGTACGGCGAGGCGGTGCTGCGGTTGGGCATGGGCCGCGACAAGGCGAGGTCGAAGCGTCCGACCGTCCTCTTCAACGGGATTCCCTTGATCGTCCCGACCGACTTCATGGGCCATGAGGGCGACGACCGCACGACCTTTTTCGGCGAACTGGATATCCCGGTTCCGTACGGCATGCTGAAATCCAGCAACACGGTATCCGTGATCTATCCCGACACCGGTGGATACATCAGCAGCGTCGCGTTGCGGGCGTTCGAATTCAGTTCAAACATCCGGTCGCTGTCGTACGATATTCCCATTGAGTGGCATGATATCGTTGGGTCCAACCTGGAGATGGGCTTCACCAACGGACCGGTCAGCGGCTGGTTCTCCCTGCTCACGAAAACCAATCTGCTTTCCCCCGATTGGACGTTGGAACAGACCGAACTTCCCACGGACAGCCTGGGCGACGGATCGGTAACGAATTCGATCGTTCGGGCGATCGGCTTCTTCCGGCTGGTGGAGAGCGATTCGCCGCAGCCTGCGCCGCCGCCTCCGTCGGTTACGAATGTCGTCGAGTTCATCTCGCCGGACTATGCCAACGGCACCCTGAACGGACAGCAGAATTGGAACGCGGAATCCGGATGGACCGTGGCGGATGCCGCCGGCGCCGGCAATGCGGCCACGCCGGACACCTACAGTGCCGCCGTATTGGACGAACCGATTGTGTTGAGCATGGGGGAAACCTACGGTCTCAGCATCAACTTCCAGTTTGGCGGATCCTATTCAACGCCTTCCGGTGGTTTTGTCTACACCTTCCTCGGAGGCTTGAAACCCAGCAACGCCGGGGCATCGGTTGGAACCGGCGAAGCAACGGCGGCGGATGCCAATATCCAGATCTTCAACGGAGCCGATACCTATCGCCTGCTCAACAACTATACTACGGTATCAGGCGCATCGAATATCTCCACCGGCCAACTCAATGCCGGCGACATCCTCCAGTTCGACTACGAGCTTACGATGGGCGCGGATGCCGCCAGCACGTACTACACGGTGCGGCTGCAAAACCTGACCGACGGCACCGATACCGGTACGGGCTTGGTAAACGGGATTGATGCGTCGGTCTACTCCGCACTCGCGGGATCGGGAGCCTACGGTTTCTTCCAAAGCATCGATCCAGGCGCGTGGGGTTCCGGCCTGAGCGGGGTGCAGGTGAACGCCGTGACGATACACTGAAAGCATGACCTTGGAGAAATGGATGATTGTCCCAGCCTTGATTAAACCGATCGTTCGATGTGGCCTTCTGACGGCCCTCCTCCTTCCGGGCATTCCCGGTGCGCAGGGACTGCCCGTCCCGCCGTCGGGGAAGGAGTGGACCGTCGTTGAGGATCTTACCGACGAGTTCGATGCATGGGACGCCTCCAAGTGGTGGAAGCCGCTCTGGAACTATGGCGAACCGGTCCAGATGCTCGCGGCCAACTCCGGCGTGACGGGCGGGAAGCTGTGGATCAAGGCGACGCTCGACAGCGGAGCGGCCCGCTGGTTCGAGACGTCGCGGGTCATGTCCTACGCGCAAATCAAGTTCCCGATGTATACCGAATGCAGCATGCGGACCGCGCATATTTCAGCCTACAACACCTTCTGGCTGAACAATGGCAACAGCAGCAACCGCGACGAGATCGACATCTGCGAAAACAATTCCAAGCCCTCCATCACATCGCAGACCGAGCGGCCTTATACCATGTATTCCCAGTATTTCATCGTGAAGAACGGAGTCACGGAAAGGAACGACGGCAACTTCGACAACCGGAACCTGTCGGCCACCAATGCCCTCAAGGGGGTGAAGTGGAACGAGGCGTACCATACCCTGGGCGCATGGTGGAAGGACAAGAACCACGTCCAGTTCTACCTCGATGGCGAGCCGGCCGGCAGCGTCACCACCATCAGCGATTTCACCCTCGACCAGAACATCATATGGGATCTATGGACCATCGATGCGACCTGGAGCGGCGGGATTGCCAACCAAGCCGATCTGCTGGACGACACCATCAACACCATGTATGTCGACTGGATCCATACCTACCGTCTGGTGGATGCCCCGGTTACACAGGCCCCTCCATGGATCGCCTCGACCCAGATTGCCGGCGGAAACATCGTGATGGGGGTGACCAACGGAACGCCCATGGGCTGGTTCAACCTGTTGTCATCCACCAACATGGAGCTGCCCTCCGCGAACTGGGCAACCAACCAGATGGATCTGCAATTCGACGGAAGCGGGTTCAGGTCGGTTACGAATCCCATTACCCAGCCGCAGGAGTTCTATCGCGTGATGCTGAGCTCGGCGCCGGCCTCGCCAGGGATCGAGTTCACTGCGCCCGACTACAGCGACGGCACCCTGGACGGCCAGCAGAACTGGATCGCGGAGGCCGGCTGGTCGGTCGGAGATTCCGCCGGTTCCGGTTATGCTTCGACCACAGTGAATTCGGAAATCGCCGTCTGGAACGAACCGATCACGCTGACGAATGGGCAATCCTATAGCATCAGCCTGAACCTGCAGTTCGGAGGTTCCTATTCGACGCCCTCGGATTGGGTATATGCTTTCCTGTGTGGATTGAAGGATAGCAATGCCGCGACGGCGGTTGGAACCGGGGCCACTGCGGCCGATGCCAATATCCAGATCTTTTCGGGCGTAGACTCCTATCGCCTGCTCAATAACTACAGTACAATTTCCGGGGCCTCGACTATCACGACCGGACAATTGAATCCTGGCGATATCCTGCAGTTCGACTACACCTTGACGCGCGGGGCCGATGCCGCGAGCACGTCCTACACGGTACGGCTGCAAAACCTGACCGACGGCACCGATACCGGAACGGGTACGGTGAGTGGAGTGGATGCGTCGATCTACAACGCGCTCGCGGGATCGGGGGCCTATGCCTTCTTCCAGTCCATTGTTCCGGGGAACGGCGGGTCCGGGCTTTCCGGCGTCCAGGTCAACTCCGTTTTGGTCGAGACCAGCACCCCGTAATCCACGAAACCTTGGGAATGCATCATGAGCATGGACAAATCCCTCAGATCGCTTGTCGCCCTGGCCGCCATCGCCCTGCCCGCCATCGCGGTTCCTCCGGATCCGCCGATCGGGAAGCGGTGGGTGCTTAACGAGCAGTTCTCCGACGAGTTCAACGGCTCGTCGCTGGATTCCTCCAAATGGAACGACTACCACCCCAACTGGCGCGGGCGCGCGCCGGGCCTGTTCGTTCCGGAGAACGTCTCGGTGGGCGGCGGCTACCTGATGCTCAAGGGCGGGGTGCTGGATCCGGCGCAGACCATCAACGGCAGCACATTTGATATTTCGTGCGCCGCCGTGACGTCGAAGGAACAGGCGGCCTCCTACGGATACTACGAATGCCGCTTCAAGGCGGGCCAGTCGACCCTGTCGGGTACGTTCTGGATGTCCTCGTACAATACCATGCCCGGCCCGGAAGGAACCGGCGACAAGTACAGCTTGGAGCTCGACATCCAGGAGTGCATCGGCAAGACCGGCGCCTTCAGCGGCAGTTATTTCGCCTCCGGAATGCATTGCAACGGACACTTCTGGTACACCGATGGTTCGGGGTACAAGCACAACCTGACGCCACCGTCGGTGGAGTTCGACAATCCGGATCTCGCTTCGGCCGACTTCAACACCTACGGCTGCTGGTGGCGCGATGCAAGCGGCGCCACGTTCTACTACAACGACGGCGAAGGCCGCGACATGACCTTCATGGCGGGCGTCAAGGCGGATCCCTTCGATTTTGCCCTGCACATGAACATGGTGGTGGAGACCTACCCCTACCCGTGGATCAGCCTGCCGGATACGGCCGACCTGTTGGATCCAACCAAGAATACGGCCTACTACGACTGGGTACGCTCCTACCTGCTGGTGGATGTCGACGAGGTTCTTGCCCCCGACGCTTATGCCGTATTGCCGGTGTTCCTGCGGATCGACGAGGAGAGCAGCGACGCGGTGGACTGGAAGTCGCTGGTCATCGTATACTCGTGCAACGCCGCCGAGACCGTGCAGGTGACCCTGCGCGATGGGAACGGCCAGATCATCCTGCAGCAGGACCACCCGCTGCAACCGGGCCTTGGTCGGAAGGCGCTGCCGCTGTTGAATTCGGGCATCCTGAACCCGGGGGAAAACTACAGTGTTGAGATCGAGTACACGGGGGTGGGCAGCGACTCCGATTCCTCCGCGTATATCCTGCCCATTGCCGCGCCGGCTCCGGCCGGTGCGGGCGTGGTGGTCTTTACAGAGGATTTCGAGGGAGCCACCGTGGGCGCGACGTCCGGCAGCAACCAACAGATGCCCGGCACGCAGATCCGGACCGAGAACGGGGCGACCGGCAAGATTGTTGCCGCCCCGGCGGCCTTCACCAGCGGTTCCGGCAACGCGATGCTGGTTTCCATCGATGCCAACACATGGGCGCGCATTGCTACGGCCAGCACACAGTCTATTGCTCCGTATACCATCGCGACCGGGGACGTGTACCGGCTGGAATTCGACCTGTATATGCCCAGTACGCTGGCCCGCCCCATCGGAGAGGTGTTCCCGCGTTGGCGGGACAGCCTCAACACCGGCAACGGGGCGAGCGACGATACCTACGAGTGCCTGCTGGCCGGGGTGCATCGGCTGGAATATACCGGAACCTTCCCGGTCGACATGGGCCTGGGCGACTTCATGCCGACGAGCGTGGCGCCGCTCATCCAGATCGGACTGGAGGGCGCCGCCGCCACTGACTTCGCCTACATCGACAACATCCGGCTGGTCATCCTGCCTCCGCGCATCACCCCGACCACGATCTGGGGCGAGGACTTCGACTCCCTTGCGGTCGGCACGACGTCCGGCACCAACGAGACCCTGGCCGGGACGGGGATCCAGACGGCCAATGCGCTGAGCGGCAAAGTGGTGGTGGTGCCGCCTGGTTTCAGCAACGCCGTCGGCAACGTGCTGTGCCTCTCCACCGGAGGTGATCTCGACGCCGCCCTGCGTTCGGTGGGGGATCCCATCGATCTAGGCGTCTACAATATCCAGGACGGCGACAGCTATTCCTTGTCGTTCGATCTGTATATCCCGACCACGCTCTCGCAGCCGGTCGGTTCGGTGAACTACCAGTGGAAAGGGCCGGGCATCACCAACAACGGCCCGGACTACGCGGAACACGCCGTCCAGACCCAGGGGATGTACCACGTCAACTACACGGGCACCTTCCCGATCAACGAAGGTTCGGGCTCGCTCATCCCCGACAGTGTGCGTCCCTCCATCCACATGGACCTGGATGGCCTGGCTGCGAGCGACTATGTGTATGTGGACAACGTCAACTTCCAGATCGGCCCGAATGGCACCGGACTCGAGGGCTATGAACTATTCGAAAACGAATTTGCCCTGGTTGAGGGTCCGCTGGGCGACGATGACAACGACGGACTGCCCAACTGGGTGGAGATGGCCTGGGGCGGCCATCCCGTAAACGGGCTGGACCAGGGTTTCCTCCCCATGGGTATTTACGACGGGACGGTCAACTATACCTTCGTCCGCCGGAAGGATGCGTACAATGGACTGGCCTATCGAGTGATCGAAAGTCCCGATCTGGGTACGAACAGTTGGAGCACGTTCATCGGAACGGAAACAATCGATCCGCTCTCGGATGAGTATGAGATGGTGACCATGCCGATACCTGCCACAGACGCCCAGCAGTTCTTCCGTACGGAAGTGTCCGCCGACTTTCCGCAAGCACCTCCACCGGAACCGTCGTCCGCCATCGAATTCACCGCACCGGACTATTACAACGGAGTCCTGAATGGCCAACAGAACTGGAACGCCGAGTCCGGCTGGCTGGTCGGTGATGTCGATGGTGCCGGACAGGTTTCCACCACGGTGAATTCGGAAATCGCCGTGTGGAACGAGCCGATCCAGTTGGCTCTTGGCGAAAGCATCAGTTTCAGCGTCAATCTCCAGTTTGGCGGTTCATATTCAACGCCGTCCGCCTATGTCTATGCCTTCCTGGGTGGCTTGAAGCCCAGCAACGCCGCCGCGTCCGTCGGAACCGGCGAAGCGACGGCTGCGGATGCCAATATCCAGATCATCACCGGCACCGACAACTATCGCCTGCTCAACAATTACGCCGTTATAACCGGGGCATCGAACATTTCGTCCGGCCAGTTGAATTCCGGCGATGTGCTGCAGTTCGACTATGTGTTGACGCTCGG
>QKAU01000022.1 GCA_003246265.1 Kiritimatiellales bacterium
TGAAAAAGGCGCCGACTGGAATCCGTACCCCCCAAAGTACCTTGCGCACCAGCTGGCTGTATCTCACCCTGTCATTAACCAGCATCAGGGCTGTATCTCAACCTTGTAGAAGCAGGCATTCCCCGCACCGTATACCAGGTCGGTGTAGCTGTTCATCAGGTACGGCATCGGAACCGACAGATCGGTGAAAGGCATCGTGACGAGGTTGGTGGAATACTTGACCACCGAGTTCCACCCTGCGGGCAAAGACATCCACTCCAGAGAAAACCCAGCGGCAGAGGAATGCGAGTCGGTGACGTAGAAACTCTCGCATGCACCTATGTCCACCGTCCCGTTTATAACACGGGGATAGCCGCGCTGGTCGGTGGCAAAGGCTGTCGTACTGCCGCCTGCGTCGATGGCGGGGGAGCCGGGTAGCGGGGGCATGGTCTGCACAGGTCCGCCATACTCCCCGAGCGAGGCGAGTTGGAGCGATGCAGCCGTATGGCCCGTGGCATCTCCGGTGGCGGTGAAGTACCCCACATCGCCGTTGCCGATGAGGTTGTTGCCGATACTCAGAAAGCCTTCCGGATTGGATGTTTCTTCGAATCCCAGGTCGCTTCCCCCCGAGTTGCCGGCAATGATGGAGTTGGCCACCACGGTTTCGGTAAAGTTGTCGCCATAGGTCCATGCGCCGGCGCCAGTCAGGGCGGTGTTGCCCGTGAGCGTGCAATTGGTCATGAACGTCCATCCATTTTGGTTATAAATGGCTCCTCCATGGGTGGTTGCGGAATTGCCCTTCAGGGTGCATTGGTTTAGGATCGAGCAGGAGGTGATGGGGGTTGAGTCGATGTCGTCTGTATAGCTGTAGATACCGCCGCCCCGGTAGTTGGCAGAGTTGCCATTGAATGTGGAGTTGTTGAGCGTCAGCGTTCCATATTCGTTGTAGAAGCCGCCGCCGTAACCGGCGGTATTGCCACTGAGGGTGCAGCTGTTGAGCGTCAGCGTTCCTTCTCCGTTGTAGAAGCCGCCGCCGTTGTCGGCGGCATTGCCGCTTATGATGGAATCATTGAGCGTCAGCGTTCCATAATTGTTGTAAACTCCGCCGCCATAGAAGGCGGAACTGCCGCTGAGGGTGCAATTGTTTAGTGTGAGTGTTCCGGAATCGTTGTAGATGGCGCCACCCCAGTAGTTCCAGTTGTTGACAGAGTTGCCGCTTAGGGTGGAGTCATTGATCGTCAGAACCGCACTGTTGCTCAGGTAAATCGCGCCGCCATTCCCGGAGGGATACCCATTGATCAGGGTCAACCCCGTCAGGAAGTTGGTGGTGCCGGAGTTGAACGTGAAAATACGGTCCGTGCCGCTCCCGTCGATAATAATTCCATCCGGCAGGGCTGAGGCGTCGATGGTGAGATTCTTGTCCACAATCACTTGCCCGTTGGTCAGCACAATGGACTGTCCTGAAAGGCTGTTGGTGAACATGATGGTATCCCCCGAAGAGGCGACGGCAATGGCTTGACGCAGGGAGCCAACACCGGCGTCATTGGTGTTCCGGACGATGATGACGGGGTACTGGAATTCGACAGGGCCGATGTCCACGGCGCTGCCGGAGAGACGGGGATAGCCGCGCTGGTCGGTGTCAAAGGCGGTCGTAGTGCCGCCCGCGTCGATGGCCGGGGAGCCGGGCAGCGGGGGCATGGTCTGCGTTGGTCCGCCATAGTCGCCGAGCGGGGCAAGCTGGATCGAAGACGCCGTATGGTTAACGGCATCTCCGGTGGCGGTGAAATAACCTGTATCACCCTTGCCCACGAGGTTGTGGCCCGCGCTTAGGAATGCATCCGGGTTGGACGTGGCGTGGAGTCCCAAGTCGTTACCGCCCGTGTTGCCGGCGATGATGGAGTTGGCCACTACGGTTTCGCAGTAGGGGTCGCCATAGGTCCACGCGCCGGAACCATCTGTGGCTGAATTGCCCGTGATCGTGCAATTGGCAATGAACGTCCATCCATTGTAGTTATAAACGGCTCCCCCCTCGTAGTTGGCGGTGTTGTTTGCCAAGGTGCATTGGTTTAAGGCCGTGCTGGAGGTGATGGGGGTACTGGTGATGGGCGTTGTTGAACTGTAAATACCGCCGCCCTGTTGAGCGGAATTGCCGCGGAGGGTGCAGTTGTTGAGCGTAAGCGTTTTATCGTTGTAGATACCGCCGCCGTACATGGCTGAATTGCCGTTGAGGGTGCAGTTGTCCAACGTGATCGTTCCATTAGCGTTGTAGATACCGCCACCGGAGTCGGTGGTGGAATTGCCGTTGAGGGTGGAGTTGTCCAAAGCGATCGTTCCATTAACGCTGTAGATGCCGCCGCCGGCGTCGGCGGAATTGTCGCTGAGGATGGAGTTGTCCAAAGCGATCGTTCCATTCGCGTTGTAGATGCCGCCGCCGAGTCTGTTGTTGGCGGAATTGTCGCTAAGGGTGGAGTTGTTCAAAACGAGCGTTCCATGATCATTATAGATGGCGCCACCCCAGCCATTGACAGAGTTGCCGCTGAGAGTGGAGTCATTGATCGTCAGAACCGCACTGCTGTTCAGGTAGATGCCGCCGCCTTCGTCGCTGGAATATCCGTTAGTCAGGTTAAGCCCCGTCAAGATGTTGGTGGTGCCTGAGGCGAATGTGAAAATACGCGATACCCCGTTTCCATCAATGGCGATGCCGCCCGGCAGGGCCGTGGCATCGATCGTAAGATTGTTGGTCATCACCAACTGGCCGCCGGTCAGCGTGATGGTCTGGCCGGAGAGGGTATTGGTGAAAGTGATGGTGTCCCCCGAAGAGGCGACGGCAATGGCTTGCCGCAGGGAGCCAAAACCGGAGTCGTTGGTGTTCTGGACGAGGGTGGGGAACTGCTGGAGTTCCACCGCGCCGATATCCACGGCGCTGCCGGAGAGTCGGGAGTAGCCGCGCTGGTCGGTGGCAAAGACTGTCGTAGTCCCGCCCGCGTCAATGGCCGGGGAGCCGGGCAGCGGTGGCATGGTCGGCGTAGGGCCGCCATAGTCGCCGAGCGGAGCAAGCTGGATCGAGGACGCCGTATGGTTCGTGGCATCGCCGGTGGCGGTGAAGTAATCCACATAGCCGTTGCCGACGAGGTTGTGGCCTATGCTCAGAAATGCGTGCGGATTGGATGTTTCGCTGAGTTCCAGGTCGAAACCTCCCAGGTTGCCGGCAATGATGGAGTTGGCCACTACGGTTTCGGTATTGCCGTCGCCATAGCTATATACGCCGGCGCCATACGGGCAGGTGTTGCCCGTGACGGTGCAGTTGGTCATGAACGTCCAGCCATTGCCATTTTCAATAGCTCCTCCCTCGGAGGTGGCGGAGTTGTTCACCAAGGTACATTGGCTCAAGGCCGTCTTTGTGGAGATGGGTGTATTGGCGATGTTGCCTGTTAGACTGAAAACACCTCCGCCAATAGAAGCGGAATTGCCGTTGAGGGTGGAGTTGTTGAGCATCAGTGTTCCACGATAGTTGCAAATGGTGCCGCCCCAGCCATCGGCAGAGTTACCGCTGAGGGTGGAACCATTGATCGTCAGAACCGCACTTGTGTTCAAGTAGATCGCACCGCCATGCCCAGAGGTATATCCATTGGTCAGGGTCAGTCCCGTCAGGACATTGATGCTTCCGGATTCATACCTGAAAATGCGATTGGCGCCGTTTCCGTCGATGGCAATGCCGCCCGGCAGGGCCGAGGCGTCGATGGTGATGTTCTTGTTCACCGCCAACTGGCCGCTGATCAGCACAATGGTCTGGCCGGAGAGGGTGTTGGTGAAGATGATGGTGTCCCCCGAAGCGGCGTCACTAATGGCTTGTCGCAGGGAGCCAAAACCGGAGTCGTTCGTGCTGCTGACGACCCATGTCGTTTGCGCGGCGCATGGCAGTGCCGTGGCGAGTAATAGGGACGAAATTACAGCGTTAATTCGCGTCATCAACTTGATTTCGGAGTGCATTTTACGCTCCCTTCCTTGTTTGATCGATGAACAGGAAAACGCCTTTCAGGCAATTGGGGGCACACGCCTCGGAAGATTGTCATAGAAAAGCAGTTTTTTACTTTGCCAATCGATGGGAAATCGCTTTGAGGCGATTGGGGCACACGCCCCAGAGGGTCGTCATGCAATGCGCGATTTCTTTTCCGCCAGGAACGGATTACTCCTGTTTCCAGAGGCCTGCAAGAGCAAAATACGGGGTTAAATATAGGTATTTATATTCGTGTTTTGGGGGCATTTTATCTGCTGATTACACAGGCGATGAATTGGCCAATGCCACACCCTCGACCCTTCCGACCAGCTCGGCGATTTCCATCATCCGAGCGACGAGAGCCTGATGCATTGTTCATGGGCGGGTTCCGTCCCTGCCCGATTTATACAATCACATGACAATATCAGCGATGCCCGGTAGAGACGTCCGTCCCGAGCCGGCCACTCATCGGCACAGATCAGGACTGTTGGCGGCGTGGGACACACCGCCCAAATAAAAAACTCCCGCCGGGCGACGGGAGTTCTTCGGTCTGGACGCAGTGAACAACCTACTTGTCGGTCAGGGCCACGACGCCGGGGAGCTGCTTGCCTTCCATGAATTCGAGGGAAGCACCGCCGCCGGTGGAGACATGGCTCATCTGGTCGGCCACGCCGGAGAGGTTGACCGCCGCGACGCTGTCGCCGCCGCCGATGATGCTGATGCTGTCGGACTTGGCCACCGCCTCGCAGACGGCAAAGGTGCCCTTGGCAAACGGCGCCATTTCGAAGCAGCCCATCGGGCCGTTCCACACGACCGTCTTCGCGCCGGCGACTTCGTTGCAGTACAGCTCGATGGTCTTGGGACCGATGTCGAGGGCCATCCAGCCTTCATCGATGTTT
Source organism: Kiritimatiellales bacterium (assembly GCA_003246265.1). Taxonomy (GTDB): domain Bacteria; phylum Verrucomicrobiota; class Kiritimatiellia; order Kiritimatiellales; family Pontiellaceae; genus Pontiella. Next base: position 4,876 of record QKAU01000022.1, read on the forward strand.
TCGCCCACCACCTTGGTGTTGGCTTCGGCGGAGAAGCCGTCGGCTTCGATGTTGTCGATCGGGAGCAGGAGCCGGACGTTCTTGGCCTTGGCTTGCTTGAGGATTTCGCCGGCGAGCTCGACCTTGTCGTCTTCGCAGAGCGACTTGCCGATGGCCTTGCCCATCGCCTTGTAGAAGGTGTAGGCCATGCCGCCACCGATCAGGATGGCGTCGCACTTGTTCATCAGGTTCGTGACGACGTCGATCTTGCCGGAAATCTTGGCGCCGCCGATGATGGCGACGAACGGGCGCTTCGGATTTTCAAGCGCCTTGCCAAGGTATTCGATCTCCTTCTCCATGAGGAAGCCGGCGGCGTTCTGCTTGTAGAACTGGCAGACGATCGCGGTCGAGGCGTGGGCACGGTGCGCGGAACCGAAGGCGTCGTTACAGTAGATTTCGCCGTCGCCCAGCTCGGCGAGCTTCTTGGCGAACTCCTTCTGCTTGACCTTCATCTCGGCCTTGGCGGCCTTCTTCTGCTCGTCCGAGGCGTCGTCGGCAAGCTTGGCCTTGCCTTCCTCTTCCTTGTAGAAGCGGGTGTTTTCGACCAGCATCACCTGGCCGGCCTTGAGAGCCTGGGCCTGGGCAACCGTTTCGGCGCCGATGCAGTCCGTACCGAAGATCACCGGCTTGCCGAGCAGCTGCTCCAAGCGGGCTGCGACCGGCTTGAGGCTGAAATCGGCTTCGTAGCCCTTGCCCTTGGGACGTCCGAAATGGCTCATGAGCACCAGCGATCCGCCGTTGCCGAGCACATAGTTTACCGACGGTAGCGCCGCGGTGATGCGGGTGTCGTCGGTCACGACGCCCTCCTTGACCGGCACGTTGAAGTCGACGCGCATCAGCACGCGCTTGCCCTGCACATCGAGATCCTTGATCGACAGCTTATTCATTTGAACTCCTTTGGGTTGACGGTTTGGAAAACAGGCCGCCGACTATAAGCATATCGGATGGGGAGTCAAACGAAAGGCGCACCGGCAGGGGGGCGCCTGGAACTACCTATGGAAGGATCAGCCGGTAGTACATCTGCGGGGACGCGACGGGAAGGACATTGGTGAAGTTCCCGGCAATGTCGATCTGGTTGGTCGATACAAGGGTCCACTGCTCGATCGGCAGATCCAGATTGGTCGAAGCCGCGACATAGAAGGTCTGGTGCACCGTACCGGTCCCGTTTACATGAATCGCCTGGCCAGCGGCATGCGATCCGGAAAATGCAGGGGCGACGGCCGGAGCCAGACTGGTCCACACCACCTGCATACCCGCAAAGTTCGAACCCTGGTTCGCATAGTTATAGGTGGCGCTGGAACGTCCTTTGGTCCAGAGCAGCCCGCTGGTGGTATAGGGGCCCTGCCCATTATCTTCCGCGTACTGGACCCAGAACTTGTAGTCGCCGTCGGGTACCAGCTGGCCGGCGGCATTCCTGCAGTTCCAGGTGAGGATCACGGGACTGTTGGTTCCGGAGTAGGTCCAGGCCGTCGCGCCACTGTAGCCGTCGACCGTCGTGCTGCCGGCCTTGGCGGAGTACCACGTGCCGCAATGGCTGTTCCAGTGGGTGCTGCCCATGATGGGCCCCTGTTTCCAAAGCGTATTGATGAAGGAGCCCGACGATGTGGTCACCCATACCACCGTCCAGTGCTCTGCACCTGCCCCATTGTAATCCTTGAGCGTTACCTGCAGCCGCGCACTGCCCTCGGTCTGGGCGAGTGCAGAAGCTGCGCAGAACCAGCCGCACAGCGCCACCACCGAAAACCGATCCACGATTCCTGAGAGGAGGGTCATCTTCGAATCCTTTGTTGATGCTCGTCGTCCACGGGCCCCATTGCCCTGCTGCGGCCTACACCCGGCACCCCCCGGAATCAACGCAAATTCATGGAATTACAATACCTGTTTGATTATAATCATCTGCGGGCTTGTCCGGCCACCACACCCTCCCCCCACTCCCTTCTTGCCAGGTGCGGCAGATCCTCTATGGTGTTCCGGGAACCCACCGAAAGAGGACGGAACATGAATACAGCCGCCGCCACAGACCGCATCGAAACAACGCTCTACAACATGGAGCAGGCCATCGGGGAACCCGTCTTCAACGAGTGGGCCATTGTCGCCAGGACCGGCGAAGGCTGGAGGCTGGTCGAGTACGGGGGCCCGCGCAAGGAGGCGTTCATGGCCGAATTCAACGCCGACCTCGCCGCCCTGCGCGAAACCTTCAGGCCGAACCGGACGCATATCGGCGATTTTGCCTTCTCCCACGAAGGCTACGGCTCGGGCTTCGACGCCCACATGTGCATCGGCGAAAGCCTCTTCGTGCTGTTCAACAACACCTGCAAGAGCACCGGGGACATCACCCGCAACCCCCGGTGGACCTCCGCCCAGATCCATTTCGCCGAGCTGCTGGAGGCGTTCATCGCCAACCCGCTCGCCTAGCCGAGGCTAGGCGGAAAGCCCGGCCCAGAGGAAGTAGCCGAACGCGGCGACCAGCAGTCCGGCGAACAGGCGCGGCAGCCGGCCGACCAGCACCACGAAGAGCAGGTGCACGCCGCAAAGGGCCATGAGCACCAGCAGCGACCGCTGCAGGAACGCGCCGGTCTCGATGGCGCGGAACGCGGCGAAGAGCCCGATGCAGAGCGGGATGCAGATGTGCGCGTCGCCCGACTGCGAGGTGTAGACCACGTCCATGCGTCGGCGCGCACCGTAGTAGAAGGCCAGCAGCGCATTGGGCAGCACCATCAGCACGCCACTCGCCCACCCCAGCAACCGGGGAGGGAGCGCCTGGGCATCGAGGCCCTGGAACCAGCGCACCAGCCAGTCGGTGGAGGCGTAGACCAGCAAGGCCCCGGCAAGCAGCAGGAGCACATCGATCGGCAGGGTCGCGGGATAGCGCTTTTTCTTGAGCAGGTTGGTCTTCTTGACGTCGTAGACATGGAAGCACTGCCAGAAGAAGAAGAGCGAAAGGAGGACCGCGCCGTCGGCGCGCGCCAGTTCGCCATCGGCAGCCAGCAGCCAGACGATGAAGGAGAAGAAGAGTGCGGCCACGAGGTTGAGGGCCAGCGAAAGGCGTCCCATGCGGAACTCGCGCAGGGCGGCCTGGCTCTTCTTGAGCGGCAGGCTGGCCATGCCCCAGCAGAGGACCGGCAGGCCGATGAGCAGCGTCAGGTTGGTGACGTTGTTGAAGAGGCAGTTGACCAGTACGTCGTCGCCCGCGCCCTGGTTGAGGGCCAGCACGACGGCGAAGACGAGGTTGCCCATGCCGGAGCAGTAGGGCATGAAGATCGTGCCGAGGACCGTACCTTCCACCCCCTGCCCCGACAGCGCCTCCAGCCGCCAGACGACCGCGAGGTTCGCCAGCAGGAAGAGGGCGACACAGGCGTGGGGCGCGAAGGCCCCGCAAGGGGAGAGGATTTCGTCGATCAGCGGCATGGGGGATATCCTAGCAGGATCGGAACCAACGTGGACGCCAAAATCCGGCGGCGGCCTAGAACCACTTCCTCCGGCGGAAGAAGACGACCATGCCGAGGGTCAAGAGCAGGATGAGGGCCCAGAAGGCGGCATAGCTGTATTTCCATTGCAGTTCCGGCATGTACTCGAAGTTCATGCCGTAGATCCCCGCCACGAAGGTGAGCGGAATGAAGATGGTCGCGATGATGGTCAGCACCTGCATCACCTGGTTGGTCTTCTGGCCCATGCTCGACAGGTAGAGCTCCTGCACGCCGCCGAGCATGTCGCGGAAGGTCTCGACGGTGTCGATCACCTGGATGGTGTGGTCGTAGAGGTCGCGAAGGAACGGCGCCGTCTTTTTCCCCAGCAGCGCCGACTCGCCCCGCTCCAGTCCGCCGACGGCCTCGCGCAGCGGCCAGGTCGACTTGCGGATGTAGAGCAGCTCGCGCTTCATGCGGTAGAGCTGGTTCAACAGCACCGCATCGGGGTTCTCCAGCATCGACTGCTCAATGGCTTCGATCTTCTCGCCGATCGTCTCCATGATGGCGAAATAGTTGTCGATGATGGCATCCATCAGCGCGTAGAGCAGATAGTCGGCCCCCATCTTGCGGACCCGTCCGTGGTTGTTGCGGATCCGGTCGCGGACCCCGTCGAACACGTCGCCGGCCCGCTCCTGGAAGGTGACCAGGCAGTTCTTGGCCAGGATGAAGCTGAGCTGTTCGGACTGGACCTCCGAACTGCCGGCAGGCACATAGAGCATCCTGACCACCAGGAAGAGGTAGTCGGCATGGTCTTCGAGCTTGGGCCGCTGCGTGGTGTGCAGGATATCCTCCAGCACGAGGGGGTGGATCCCGAAGAGGTTGCCGACCGACTCCATCACGGCGGTGTCGTTCAGTCCGTCGATGTTGATCCACGAAACGGTCCCGCTCTCCCTGCAAGGGGCGTAGTCGCCGAGACGGGCGTCGCTTTTCTCCACCACGGCATCGGGCCCGTAGTCGATCAGGGTGATGCGCGTCGGTTCGTCCGTGCGCTGGCCGGTGTAGACCATCGTCCCCGGCGGTTGCCCGTGCTTGGCGGAGACGGTGAACAGCCGCTTCATCGTCGTGATCCCGTTCATGGGGGGAAAATAGCCGCGCCTCCACGCGGCAGGCAAGAACCGCCGCAACAAAAAAGCGCCCCGGAAGCCGGGGCGCCTGTCGATCGCGGTCTGTGCGGGCGTTAGCCGGCGATGACCTTGGCCATTTCGAGGACCTTGTTGGAGTAGCCCCACTCGTTGTCGTACCAGCTGACGATCTTGACGAAGGTGGAATCCAGCATGATGCCCGCTTCGGCGTCGAACACGGAGGTCCGGGCTTCACCGCGGAAGTCGGTGGAGACCACCTTGTCCTCGGTGTAGCCGAGCACGCCCTTGAGTTCGCCTTCGGCGGCGGCCTTCATGGCGGCGCAGATGGCTTCGTAGGTGGTTTCCTTCTTCAGGGTGACGGTGAGGTCGACCACGGAGACGTCGGAGGTGGGCACGCGGAAGGCCATGCCGGTGAGCTTCTTGTTGAGCTCGGGAATGACCTTGCCGACCGCCTTGGCCGCGCCGGTGGACGACGGGATGATGTTTTCCAGGATGCCGCGGCCGCCGCGCCAATCCTTCTTGGAGGGGCCGTCGACCGTCTTCTGGGTGGCGGTGGCGGCGTGCACGGTGGTCATCAGACCCTTTTCGATGCCGAACGTGTCGTTCAGTACCTTGGCGACCGGCGCCAGGCAGTTGGTGGTGCAGGAGGCGTTGGAGATGATGGCCTGTCCGGCATAGGTCTTGTGGTTGACCCCGTAGACGAACATGGGGGTGTCGTCCTTGGACGGCGCGGAGAGGATGACCTTCTTCGCCCCGGCCTTGATGTGGGCCTCGGCGGTCTCCTTGGTGAGGAACAGGCCGGTGGATTCAACGACGATATCGGCGCCGACTTCGTTCCACTTCAGGGCGGCCGGATCCTTTTCGGCGGTCAGGCGGATCTTCTTGCCGTTGACGACCAGGCTGGTTCCGTCCACGGCGACGTCGCCCTTGAACTGGCCATGGACCGAGTCGTACTTCAGCATGTACGCCAGGTAATCGGGATCGAGCAGGTCGTTGATTCCGACGATTTCGATCTCCTTGGAGAAGTTCTGGACCGCTGCGCGGAATACCATGCGTCCGATACGGCCGAACCCGTTGATACCAACCTTGATTGCCATTTTGTTCACCTTTCCTTTTGAGGTTTATGAATTCGTGCTTTTGTGAAAAACGAGCGGGAACAGTACCCAACCACTCTGGGAGCGTCAACCACCATGCACCGGATTTTTCCCCGCAACCCCCGGCTTGGGCGCGCTTTATCCCTTGCTTTCGCAAGCCGGAAACACGATGGTGTGCCAACTGCGAAAAGCTGGAGTTCCACGATGCGTTTACAGGTCTATTTCACGACCGCCATGGCCGCCTCCCTGGCGTTTGCCGATCCGGTGCAGGAGGTGGTCGACCGCTCCATGGCCGGACTCGACGTCCGGGCCTCGGACTCTCCCTATTCGCGCACCATTGAGCGCATCTACCTCGGCCTTGATGAGCATGGCACCCCCCGGACCGGCATCGCCCATCGCGAAATCGAATCGTTCAAGCCGATCACGGGTGTCGTGGTGGTCGACCGGACCGAAGGCGGCTTCGTCCTGCGCGAAGCGCTTTTCCCCGACATCGACAAGATCAAGAACGCCAACGACCGGCGCGATGTGCTGGGCGTGCTGGCCAGTTTCCGCAACATTCCGTTCGATCCGCATGCGGAGAAATCGGCCGTCGATACCGTATCGGGCGCCACCCGCTACGCGTTCAAGACCACCGGCTACCTGAACTACATGGCGCGGCACGTCGCGCTCCAGATGGAAAACCCGCCGGAATGGGCCCTGCGGAAGAACTAGCGCATGCTGCGTAAGATCAAGATCGATTGGGCCGGACTGGCCCGCATCCAGCCGCTGGAGCACCCCTTTCCCCCGCCGGAACGCATCTTCCCGGGCATCGATGAGATCGATCCGCAGCGGTTTCCAGACTTCCTCGACGAGATCGGGCTGGTCGGCATGGGAGGTGGCGGCTTTCCGGCATCGCAAAAGTTGCGGGCCGCCGCCGGTGCGCATACGCTGGTGGTGAACGGGATCGAGTGCGAGCCGGGACTGACGATCGACCAGTCGGTGCTGCTGCATGAATCGCTCTGGGTGGCCGCGGGCGCCGTGGCCGCCGCCAAGGCCGTCGGGGCAACACGCATGGTGCTGGCCGTAAAGAAGGATTCCACCCTGCTTGCCGAGCTGGCCCTGCGCTACGGCGAGTTCGAGATCGTCGCCTTTTCCGACCGCTATCCTGCCGGGGCCGAAAAACTTATCCTCGAAAAGCTGGAGGGAAGGCGTCCTCCACCCGGCGTGCGCCCCTACCAGCTTGGCTACCTGGTGCAAAACGCCGTTTCGCTCCGCGCCATCGGCCGGGCGCTCATCGACGGCATTCCCGTGGTGGAACGGCCGCTGACGCTCGCCATGCCCTCGGCCGGATTCCACAGGAACATCATCGTCCCCGTCGGTATCGAAATCCGACAGGTGCTGGAGGCCTATCGGCTGCCCTACGATCCGTGCATCCACTTCCTTGCCGCGTCGGGCTTGATGATGGGGCACGAAGCCGATCCGGAAACCGCGGTTGAAAAGACGACCCTCGCCCTGCTGGTGCTGCCCCGCGATGCGGCGTGGCGCGAAGAGCGTCCCTGCATCCGCTGCGGGGCCTGCAACACGGCCTGCCCGCTAGGACTCCACCCCTATGCGCTGGTGGAGCGGATCCGCAAGGGCCGGACGGGGGGCGACCCCTTCCGCATGCAGATGACCGAATGCTTCCTGTGCGGCGTCTGCTCCGCCGTCTGCCCCTCCGACATTCCACTCGTGCAGCAGCTCGAAAGGGGGAAGCAATGCCTATGAACGCCCCCTTCCTCCGCAGCGGCCCACGAGCCGCTTCCATGGCGGCATGGACGCTGTGCGCCCTCCTGGTGCCCTGCACCGCCTACAGCGCCATCTACCACTCCCCGTTCGTCTTCAAGCTGCTGGGCTACGCGCTGGCCGGCTCCTTCGCCGAAACGCTTTTTGCGCTGGCCGTCCAGCGACGACGCAAGCTGGTCTGCAGCGGTTCGGCACTGACCGCCGCACTCCTGGCGGCCAGCGCTCCGCCCGCGACCCCATTCCTTCCGATGCTCTTCGCCATCCTTGTCGCCGTATGGGGTGCCAGGCTCCCCTGGCGGGGGGCGGCGCTGCGGTTCAATGCCGCCATGGCCGGGCGCTTCTTCCTGATGCTGGCCTACCCCGCCGCCGTGGTGGCCTGGGGCACGGCGGCGCCCGACACCATCTCCACCGCGACGCCCCAGGAACTCTACCGGACCGACGGCTTCATGCTGGACTGGCACACCGTGCTCTTCGGCCGCGTGGGTGGAAGCTGGGAGGGGCTCTACACCCTGGTGCCCGGCAGCCCCGGCGAAACCTGGCCGCTTGCAACCCTGCTGCTGGGAGGATTGCTTTGCCGAGCGGGGATCGTCCCTTGGCGGACCCCGCTCGCCTTCCTGCTCTCTTTCGGGATCGCCACGGCCTGCCTCGGCAACAACCCCCTCTTCAACCTGTTCTCCGCGGCAACGGTATTCACCGCCGTCTTCATCGTTACCGACCCCGTCTCCACACCCATGGGCAAAGGGGGGCAGGTCGCCTTCGGCATCGTGGTCGGCGCGGCCAACGCCCTGATCCGGAACTACACCTACTACACGGAGGCGGTCGTCTACGCCGTCCTGCTGGGCAACCTGCTCGCGCCGTGGCTCGACCACGCCGCCTTCGCCTTGCGTGGCCGCCAGCTTGGCCGCCGCCGGCCGGAACAATGAAAAAGGCGCCCCGCTGAGGGGCGCCTTGGCTCGTTGCTGGAAAAACCGATTACTTGGCTTCGGCGATCAGCTTCTTGAGGTGTTCCACATAGGCTTCCGCCCCGCCGTCCTGGTACCCGGTTTTCGCCACCACCTTGCCCTCGGCGGTCAGGATGAAGACCGTCGGGAAGCCGCGCACCCCGAACTCCTTCATGAGCTGGTCGTTCTGCGCCTTGACCTCGTCGCTCACCTTCGACTTGTCGCGGGGGAAATCGGCCAGCATCAGCACGAGGTTTTCCTTGGCATACTGCTTGAACGCGTCCTGCGAAAAGACCTCGTTGTCGAGCTTGACGCACCACCCGCACCAGTCCGAGCCGCTGAAATCGATGAGGATATGCTTGCTCTCCGCCTTGGCCTTCTCCTTGGCCTTTGCGTAGTCGGTCATCCACCCTTCCGAGGCGAAGACCGCCGTTCCCGCCATTGCCACTGCCAACACCACCATCCACTTCTTCATGTGCCGTCCTCCTGGGTTGTGATCCTATCTCTTTAATGCATCAAAGTAGCCGTATCGACACTTTTATCATCCTTGCGTTCAGAAAAATAAAGCCGCCCGGGAGGGCGGCTTCGTCCAATCCGCAACAGGATGGGGCTAGTTGACGCCGACGGCGTTGAGGTCGGCGAACGCCTGCTTGACGCGGGCGACCAGGCCTTCCTGCCCCTTGCGGAGCCATACGCGCGGATCGTAGTACTTCTTGTTGGGCTTGTCTTCGCCCTCCGGATTGCCGAGCTGGCCCTGGAGGTAGCCTTCGTTCTTCTTGTAGAAGTTCAGGATGCCCTCCCAGGTGGCCCACTGCGTATCGGTATCGATGTTCATCTTGATCACGCCGTAGGAGATCGATTCGGCAATCTCCGCCGGCGAGGAGCCGGAGCCGCCGTGGAAGACGAAATTGAGCGGCTGCGGGCCGGTGCCGAACTTCTCTGCCACATATTTCTGCGAATCGCGCAGGATGGTCGGGGTCAGCTTGACGTTGCCGGGCTTGTAGACGCCGTGGACGTTGCCGAAGGAGGCCGCTATGGTGAAGTTGGGACTGATCTTGACCATCTTCTCGTAGGCGTAGGCCACATCCTTGGGCTGGGTGTAGAGCATCGAATGGTCCATGCCGGTGTTGTCTACGCCATCTTCTTCGCCGCCGGTGCAGCCGAGCTCGATCTCGAGGGTCATGCCGATCTTGCTCATGCGCTCCAGATACTTGCAGGAGATTTCAATGTTTTCCTCCAGCGACTCCTCGGAAAGGTCGAGCATGTGGGAGGAGAAGAGCGGACGGCCCTTTTCCTTGAACATCTTTTCACCGGCTTCGAGCAGGGCGTCGATCCACGGCAGCAGCTTCTTGGCGGCGTGGTCGGTATGCAGGATGACCGGAACGCCGTAGGCTTCGGCCATCATGTGGACGTGCTGGGCGCCGGAGATCGCCCCGAGGACCGCGCCATTGGCCGGGCAGCCCTTGCCGGCGGTAAAGGCGGCTCCGCCGTTGGAGAACTGGATAATGACCGGGGCCTTGACCGCGGCGGCGGCCTCGAGCACGCCGTTGATGGAATCGGTGCCGACCACGTTGACGGCAGGCAGCGCGAACTTGTTGGCCTTGGCGATCTGGAACACCTTGGCCACCTCTTCGCCAAAGAGAACACCGGGTTTCACCGCATCGAGAATCTTAGCTGACATGACATTTCCTTCCTGTTTTGGGCTTGGATTACGCTTTAGCGCCAATGGTTTTGGCAAAATTCGGGCTGAACTATAACAGCAAACCCCACGGGGTCAATCCCGGCACGGCCAAGAAAATGGCGGCCAGACCAGGGGGATTTCCCCTCGGTCGCGGGATGCGGGCGGAAGTTAGCGGGGCGGAAAATCGAAATGGGTTTCGAAGAGCTTGACCAGCTTCAGGGCATAGGCTTCCTCGTCGGGCCCCGTCACCTGGATGGTGACGGCCGCGCCTTTTTCCAGCCCCAGCATGATGCATTCGAGCGCGGAGGTGAGGTCGCAGGTGCCCGATTCCGCAATGACGCGGATCTTGCCCGCATAGGAAGATCCTTCCTTGACCAGAATGGCGGAAGGCCGGCAATGGATGCCGGCCTCGTTCCGCACTACCGCCTTCGCCTCGAACATGGCAGGGCCTATTCGGTGGGCTGGCCGGCTTCGCCGGCTGCTTCCTGGCGGGTGGCTTCGTCGATCTGGGCCTGCGCACCTACCGTAGGCTCCATGTCGGCCTTCTGTTCGGCCTGGTTCGCCTTCCGGATCATCTCCTCGTACACCACCTTGTTGTTGATGGCATAGATGTAGGGCTTGGCGATGATGCCGCACGCTTCGCGGCTGGCGTCGCACTTTTCGACCGCCACCTTCGCGGCTTCCTTGAGCGTCGCCTTGCCGTAGTCGTAGCCGAAGGCGTAGTCGCCGCCCGGATCGATCGCGATGACAAATACCTTGTTGTCGGGCTGTTCAAAATAGTCCAGCAGCTTCGACTGCGCATGCGGCGGAATCTTGGGAACATAAACGGAATCGCTGGCACACCCCGCAACCAGGGCCAGAAGAGCGAACGACGTGGAAATCTTGGCAAACACCTTCATATCACCTCCAATTGTAGGATTCGAAAAACAGACTAATTTTTCAAAGCGTTATAGTCAACCTAGCAAAACAACGAAAACGCAAGCTCCGCGAAGGATCGGCCCTCCCATCCCTCCATGCCGGCACCCCGGATCCGGGCAATCCTCCCCCGGGACACCTCGGCCTCCATGCCATTCCATTGGACGGAAAAGCGCGGCGTGGCGCCGTAGAGCCACGCTTCGGACCGGTGGCGCTCCGCGAGCGCGCCGAGCGCCTCCTGGAGGACGAAATCGCCGGTGTTCCGGCGCTCCGGCGGACTGCCCCCCCACGCTGCAACGAAGGCCTGCTCAAGCGCTCCGGCCACCGCCGGGCCAGCCAGCCCGAGGTTGGCCACCTGCGCCGGCACCGAGGCGATGGCATGGGTCTCGATGCCTGCGACCATTGGGCCGAGGTACCGGCCCAAGCGATCCAGGTCGGCCTCGAGCAGCAGGGTTCCATGATGCATCGCCCGGTTTCCGCGGTAGCAGAAGGCGTTGCCCGAAAACTTGAATCCATCCACCGCCAGATTGCTCCGGCCCGCCCGCCGAGCCCGGATGCCAAAGGGGGCCAAGGCGTCGATGACCATGCCATACACCTGCTCCTCGCGATAATCCGCGCGGTCGACCACCACGCAATAGTTGAGGTTGCCGGCATCGTGGTAGACGGCCCCGCCCCCCGAAATCCGCCGTGCCAGCAGAACCCCTTCGCCGCGCATGCGGTCGAGGCGGCACTCCCGCCAGGGATTCTGGTTCTTGCCCACCACCACCGCGGAATCGCTTCGCCACAGGAACAGCACCGGCCCCTGGTCGCCGGAGGCCTCCATGAGGTGCTCCTCGACCGCCAGGTTGCGGTAGACATCCATCGATTCGGAGCGGACGATCAACATGGCGCCTTTTCTTTTTGTTGGCCGGCGGCCCAGGGATTAGAGTGCGGCATCATGACAAAGATAACGGGCGACTTCATCCAGAAAATCCCCAAGACCGACCTGCACCTCCATCTCGACGGCTCGCTGCGCCTCCCGTCGCTGATCGAGATGGCGAAGGTGTCCGGGGTGGGGCTGCCCTCCTTCGAGGAAGCCGGCCTGAACGAACTGGTCTTCAAGGCGCGGTACGCCAATCTCGCCGAATACCTGGCCGGCTTCGCGTATACGGTGGCCGTGCTGCAGGACCGTGAACACCTCGAACGGGCCGCCTTCGAACTGGCCGAAGACGCCCATGCCGAGGGCGTCCGCTACATCGAGGTCCGGTTTGCACCCCAGCTGCACGTGACCCACGCGACGGAGATTGCAGCGGTAGTGAAGGCCGTCAACCGCGGGCTTGAAGCGGCCCGGCGATGCCTGAACACCCACGTCCCGCCCGACGACATGCCCTTCGAGTTCGGCCTGATCCTCTGCGCCATGCGGCGCTTCAGCCGGCAGATGTCGCCCTACTACGACCGGCTCATTGCACGCGCCGGCAGCACGAATATCCGCTATACCTATGCCCGCGCTTCGCTGGCGATGGTCAAGGAGGCCGTCAGGCTGCGCGAGGAAGGCCTGCCGATCGTCGGGTTCGACCTGGCTGGCGAGGAGGCCGGCTACCCCGCCATCCACCACAAGGCCGCCTTCCAGCTGGCCCACAGCAGCTTCCTGCGCAAGACCGTCCACGCGGGCGAGGCCTACGGTCCCGAATCGATCTTCCAGGCCATCACCGAATGCTACGCCAACCGCATCGGCCACGGCACCTTCCTCTTCTCCGAGGAGGCGATCAAGCTCAAGTCCATCAAGGACAAGGGGAAGTATGTGGCGCAGCTGACCGAATACATCGCCAACCAGCGCATCACCATCGAGGTCTGCCCCACCTCCAACCTGCAGACCATCCCCGAGATTGAAACCCTGAAGAACCATCCGATCCAGAAGATGGTCGACCACGGCCTTTCCGTCAGCGTCAGCACCGACAACCGGCTGGTGTCGCATACCACCGTCTGCAACGAACTCCGGTTGTGCGCGGAGCAGCTCGACCTGACCCGCAGCCAGTTCCGCGATCTGGTGCTGGCGGGCTTCAAGCGCAGCTTCCATCCCGGCCCCTACAGGGAGAAGCGCGCCTACGTGCAGCGCGCCATCAACCTCTACGACGGACTCGCCAGGCAGCACTTCGGGCAGGGGCGCGACAGCACGGCTATTCGGAAGCCTCCGTCGCCACGAGTGCCAGATAGATGTAGTAGGCGCTGATGTCGGGTGCATCCTTCATCTGGAACGACGCCCGCAACGCGCAAGGTCCGGCCGCCAGGGGTACCTCGAACACGGCCGCCTTGTCCTGGGGGCCCACCGCCACCGTGCCGTCAAAATCCCCGACTGCGAGGCGGGCCGATTCGATGGGATAGGCCCGGCCTTCCGGCATCGGTTCGCAACCGGGCCGAATCACGGGCGGCGCGCCGCCGCAGAGCGGCAGACCGGCTTCGCGGGGCCAGCGGCGCAGCTCGATGCGGTACCGGCCGGCGCGTTCCACCTCGACCGGCCACCAGGCGTCGTCGACCGCGATCCCCTGGCGGACATGGACCTGGCTGTAGGACCATTCCCGGCTCTCCGTGCGCCACCCGTGGCAGTCGAGCTGGGTTTCAGGGGCGGCCGGCGCACCGACATACTGGCGGCTGAAATCGCCGAAGGCGGGCTCCATCCCCTTCCACCACGATTCGTAGGCCTGCACAAGCCGTCCGGCCACCTCGGGATGCCGGCTGGCGACATCGTGCTGTTGCCCCGGGTCGGCCTGCAGGTCGAATAGCTGGACCCGGGCCTCGTTGCCCGGACTCGCAAGCCGCCACCGACCCTCCATGACGCAGAAGTCCTTGTATTTCCTGGGAACCATCAACTGCATGTTGTGCACGACGAGCGTGCGATCGGGACAGCGCGGCACCTTCCCGAGCAGCTGCGGCGCCAGACTGATGCCGTCGAGCCCTTCCGTCTCCAGCGGGAGTCCGCAGAGGTCGGCCAGCGTTGGAAGCAGATCGAAATGGGCCGCAAGGCCATCGACGGCCCGCCCGCCCGAGATCCCTCCGCCAGGCCAGCGGATGAAGCAGGCGTTGCGGTGACCGCCCTCCCACACCTGGGTCTTGCAGCCCCGCATGCCCGCATTGAACCCTTCGAGCAGGAAACCCTCGCCGTCCCACTTCATGCCGGTGCCGTTGGAGGTCCCGTTGTCGCCGAGGAATACGACGATGGTGTCGTCCGCCAGGCCTTCCTCCCGCAGGCAATCCATGAGGCGGCCCAAGTTTTCATCGATGTTGGCGATCATCCCGTAGAAGTTCGCCAGCTTCCCCGGCAGGCCCGCATGCTGGTAGGGTTCGATGTAGCGCGGGGGGACGCGGTAGGGGTTGTGCGGGGCGTTGGTGGCCAGGTAGCAGAAGAAGGGCCTGCCCTTGCTGGCGCGGATGAAGCCGATGCACTCGTCGAACCAGACATCGGTACAATAGCCCTTGAACGCAACGGGCTTGCCGTTCTTGAAGTAGGTGTCGTCGAAGTAGGCGTTGTTCCAATAGTCGGGGACCTCGCCGACCACGCCGCCGCCATGGCGCACGACCTGTTGGAAGCCCTTGTATTCAGGGGCGTAGGGATAGTGGTCGCCCAGGTGCCACTTGCCGAACATGGCCGTGGCATAGCCCGCTTCGGCAAACCGCTGGGCCATCGTCCTCTCCCCCCGGCGCGGGATGTAGCACCCGTTCAAGGTGCTCCACACGCCGGTGCGGGCGGAATAGCGCCCAGTCATCAGGGCGGCGCGCGTTGGTGCGCACATCGGGTCCACGTGGAAATCCTCGAGGTGGACCCCCTCGTCGTGCAGCCGGTCGAGGTTCGGCGTCTTCAGGACGGGATTGCCGTTGCACGAGAGGTCGCCATAGCCCTGGTCGTCGGTGACCAGCAGCACGACATTGGGGCGGGCGGCCTGTGCGGCGCCAGCCGCATGGAGCAGCATGCACGCGCCCACGAGCGCCGTGGCACAGGATAGCGGCCTCATGGGCACCTCCCCTCCTAGAGCTGGATCTTGAACACCACGACCATGGCGTCCTTGCCGACTCCCCTGGGCATGGTTGCGACAAGCGCGCCAGCCTCCATCTTCCAGTCGACGCCCGTCCCGTCCAGCAGTCCGACCTTTCCGGGCCGGATGCTCTTTTCGGCGAAGGCCTTGAACCGGATCTCGCTGCCGGCGTCCGGAACGCCGAGGAGCATGGCATAGATCGTCCGCCCGTCCTTGGAGGCGGTATAGCGGATATCCTTCGCCGAATACTCCATGTTGAGGAACGCCTCGCGGCTGCTGTAGCCGCCCGCCGGTTCGGCCGTCGGCCCTTCGGCGGCGACGACCCACGGACGGGTGCCGTAGATGGCCTCGCCGTTCTTCTCCAGCCACGCCCCCAGCCCCAGCAGCACCTTGCGCTGGTCCTCGGGAATGGTGCCATCCGCCATGGGGGAGATGTTCAGCAGGGTCACGCCGTTCTTGGCGGTCGTGTCGACCACGCCGTGGACGATGCGGTACACCGGCTTGATTTCCAGGTTTTCGGTATAGCACCAGCTGCCCATGCTGATCGTATCGTCGGTCATCCACAGCACGGGCTGGGCGTTGGGCTCGCGCGACTGCTCATGGTCGTTGATGGTGAATTCGATGGGCAGGTCCTGCTGCTTGCGGACGATGGCCACCTCCTTGTCCCACGCATTCGCCGCGTTGAGGTAGTAGGCGCAGAACCGCTCGCGGTAGTGTTCCGGGATCCGGTCCAGCCAGCTGTCGAACCAGATGATGTCCGGGCGGTAGTGGTCGATGACCTCCGCCAGCTTGCCCAACCAGATGCCCTCGCACCACTGCTCCTCGGGCAGGTTGCCGTAGAGCAGCTGCAGCCTCGGATCCATCGAGGCCGTCGGCCAGCCCGGATGGTAGCGGTAGTGGCTGTCGCTGTTGTACTTCGACCCCCGGTTTTCAAGCAGTTCCCACTCATGCGCATGGCGCTGGAGGTTGCGCGCGTGGTGGAAGGTGGCGATCGTCTTCAGGTCGCGCTTTTCGAGCGACTGGAACAGGTCGCCGAGAATGTCGCGCTTCGGCCCCATATCCTTGGCGTTCCAGGGGGTGATCTTCGACGCCCACATGGAAAATCCGTCGTGGTGCTCGGCCACCGGCCCGGCAAACTTCGCCCCCGCGCGGCGGAAGAGCTCGGCCCACTCCTCGGGATCGAAGTGCTCGCCGGTGAACATCGGGACGAAATCGTGGTAGCCGAACTCCTCGATCGGCCCGTAGGTCTCCAGATGGTGCTTGTAGACGGCGGAATCCTTCACATGCATGCGCGACGGGTACCACTCGTCCCCGAAGGCCGGCACCGAATAGACGCCCCAGTGGAAATAGATGCCCAGCTTCGCATCCTTGAGCCATTCGGGTGCGGCTTCGTGCCTCGCCAGCGATTCCCACGAAGCGTCGTAGCGCATCGGCCTCGCCTCCTGCGCATGGGCTGCCGCAGCCACCCATGCGGCCATGGCCGCCCCGGCGATGTAGCCGCCTCTTCCCGTTTTCCGCAGCGTCCGAACCTGTACTGCCATGGCTGAATCTCCCTTCATGATTGGAAAAGGCATGCTACCGTCGTCCCGCCCGCGGATCAACTGACCAATCGGACAGGCTCCGCCACCCGGAAGGCCCGGCAACGGGATGGACGCCTAGTCCCGCCCGCCCACATCGACCTGCATCCACGACTCCTGCATCCCCGCCCCCGAAACCCCGACCCTGAACTTGCCGCACGTTCCCGTGGACTGCACGACCAGCAGCGCCCGCCCTTCGTGCGTGACGATGCGGTCCGACTGGAAGTCCTGCACGTTGCGGGAATCCCCATTGTCGACCCCCAGCACGCGGAGCCCCGGATCGACCGTGAACACCAGTTCGCGCTCCTCCGCCCTCACCGGCCGCCCGGTCCCGTCGACCAGCTGGACCTCCACATGGGCGACGTCGTACCCGTCGTTCGCGAGCAGCCGCCTGTCGACCCCCATGGCGATGGCGGCCGGACTGCCGTGCGTCGCGATGCTGGCCGCGGCGGAGGCGTCGGATTCACCGCGTTTCAATCGGCTGATGGAATCCTCCTCGCTGACCTTCCATCCTTGCACGGTCAACACGCCGGGTTCATAGGGAATCGCCCACTTCACGATGCGGTCCTCGAAATCGGCCAGCCGCTTCCGCCCCTTGTTCGCTCCATTCAGCAGGAGCTGCAGCTCGGCGCAGTTCGAATAGACCTCGACCAGCATCATCCGGCCCTTCCTATGGTTCCAATGGCTGGAGACATCCTGCCAGTTCCACAGCATGCGCTCCCAGCTCTGCGGATCCCTGGGGACGACGTTCCCCTTGCCGTCCACGTGGTAGAGGGGCTTCCCCCGGTAGGCGACCTCCTCCAGCGGATTCACGGCCAGCGCGACATGGGGCTCGTCGCTCCAAAGCGACCGGAACATGTGCCAGGCCGGCGTCTTGAACCCGGCGGTGTCCAGCAGGGCACCCCCGTTGGTCTTGACCGGATAGTCGCCACGGACTTCGCCCATGTACTGGATGCCCGTCCAGAGAAAGGTGCCTGCAATGTGGTCGCGCTCCTCCACCGCCTTCCACTCGTGCCACTGGGGCACGTTTTCGGTGCCCATGATCGGCTTGTCGGGCAGGAGGCGGTGGCCGTAGTCGTAGAGTATGCGGCGATAGCTGTAGCCGATCACGTCGAGGGCGTCGGCATAGCCCGAAAAGTGGCTGGCCGAGGGCAGGATGCAATTGGCCGTGACGGGCCTCGTCGTGTCGAGTTCCCTGGTCCACCCCGCGAGTTTGTGCGCCGTTTCGCCGATGTCGTAGCGCTCCCGCGGCAACGTCGCAAGCATGGCCTTGATCTTTTCAGGGGCGAAGGGCGGCTCCGACCAGAAATAGTTCCCCGTCCAGTCCATGTTGTCGAAGAAGCCGGTGGCCGCCTTGTTGCGCGGGTAGGTCCATTCGATCTCGTTGCCGATGCTCCACTGGATGATCGAAGGATGGTTGCGATGGCTCAGCACCGTCGCCTTCAGGTCCGATTCAGCCCACTCCTGGAAGTGTTCGGCATTGCCCTGCGTCTCGTAGTGGGCCTCGCGCTCGTCCTTGTTGAAGCGCTTGTCCTTCGGGTTGTCCCATTCGTCGAAGAACTCATCCTGCACCATCAGGCCCATTTCATCGCACAGGTCGAGGAATTCGTTCGAGGGCGGGTTGTGGGCGGTACGGATGGCGTTGCAGCCGGCCTCCCTGAGCAGTCCTAGCCTGCGTCGCCAGACCCCCTTGGGCACCGCTGCACCCACCAGGCCGCCATCATGGTGGAGGCAGACACCCTTGATCTTCATGTTGACGCCATTCAGGAAGAACCCATGGTCCGCATCGAAGCGGAGGGACCGGATCCCGAAGCGCGTGGTGGTTTCATCCACGACCCGTCCATCCGCCACCACCTGCGACCGGAGCAGATAGAGTTCCGGATGGCCGGGCGCCCAGAGCCGCGGTGCCGGCACCGCGAATTCCTGCCGGACGGGACGGAGCGCAAAGGCGGTGATGTTCGTGGCGTACGAGGATTCGGCCACCACCCTCCCTTCCGTGTCGAGGATGGCGCTCCTCAACTCCGCGGAACGGTCGCTGCCGAAGTCGTTGCGGATGGAGGTCTCCACGACCACCTTGGCGGCGGCGGCGGATACGTCGGGCGTCGTGATGCGGATCCCCCACACGGGAACATGCAACAGGCCGGTCGAGACGAGCTGCACGTTGCGGTAGATGCCGGCCCCGGTGTACCACCGGCTGTCCGCATAGCGGGTGTGGTCCACCTTCACCGCCAGCACGTTCTCGCCGTCGGCCCGGAGGAAGGGCGTCAGGTCGTAGTGGAACGGGGTATAGCCGTATGGATGGAACCCCAGGCGGTGGCCGTTGATCCAGGTCTCCGCATTGTTGTAGATGCCGTCGAAAAGCACCTGGACCTTGCACTGCTCCAGGTCGCCGACGTAAAAGGTCTTGCGGTACCATCCGACACCGGCGCCGGGAATGACCCCCGTCGCCTGGTAGAACGGCAGGTTGGACGAGCAGGAGTTCTCCACCACCCAGTCGTGCGGCACGTCGAGGCTGCGCCATGCGGCATCATCAAATTCCGGCCGGGATGGATCCCCGACCGGGTCCAGGGCGAAGCGCCACTCCTTGTTGAAATCGGCGTTCCGTTCGGCCCCCGGGCAGCGACATGCCAGAAGCACGGCAGCGGCAAGCAGCCCGAGCCCGCGGATCCCGACCGACCCTCCCTGTACGACGTATGCCATGAAATTCCCATACCGCATAAAGGAAACCCCATCAAGCATGCGGAAACACAATGTGTTTCATCATGAATGGTGCTCCTTGATGTTTCCGGCCAAGGGGATGCGTACGCCCACACGAGTTCCCCGCCCCACATCCGTCTCGATCCTGCAAGCGGGCCGCTCGCTCATGCATACCCAATACACCAAATCGCGAGGTCTCCCGCAGGATGGCGTCATCAAATCCACGTTCATCATCCCGGACCATTACGTCAAGACCATCGTTCGCATACACCAGCTGGACATATATGCTGTCGGGGTCAGCATGTTGAACGGCATTGCCTACCGCCTCGCTGATAATCCTGACCAGCTGATGCTTGCGGCACGCAAGTCCCCAGGACGCAACAGCCGCAAACCGTCCTTTGCAGCGCCGGTCAACTGTCCCGCAACGAATCGCAGCCCGGGAAATGAATCCCGGGCTGCTCCAGCTTTCGGATCAGCCTGGATGGGAAATACTCAGGGTACGAAGACCGACAGGTTGTCGATGCTGTTGTTGAAGGTACTGTTGGGATTCGACGACACACCCGTATTCCACACGATCTGGTCGATCAGGAGTGACAGGTCGCCCGAAGTCGCCGTGATGTAGGTATGGAACGACTGGTCCGCGGTGGGCGTGATGGTCCACTGCACCACCCCGCCCAGCTTGCCCTGTACCGTGGGCGTGAATTCCCCGCTGGAATTGTTTGCGGAAATGTCGATGGAGGTAACCTTGAAGTCAACGCCACTACCGCCGACCTGCATGTCGAAGGTGCCGGGAGCCGCATCCTCGCTGTAGGCCGCCTTGAGGGCAAAGCCCACTCCCCCGACTCCATCGCCACCACCATGCGAGGCCGAGCGGCCACCGCTGACCATCACTACGCCGTTGTTGGTTTCCATGTAACCGTAACCGAGCCACCACGACGTTCCAACGGCCACTTCGCTCCAGTCAAATATGGCGGAAACCCCACTCGGCGGCGGCGAGGTTGTGCCGACCTCCGTGATCCTGAAGTACTCCTGGGACAAGCCACCCAGCATGTTCGAGACCACGGCGTGGCCCGTTCCATCGAAGACGAGGTTCGAGGCCACCACCTGCCATCCCGCGCTGTTCATGAGGTTGGTGTTCGACAGCAGGTGGAAGGTTCCGGCAGCCGGGCCGTTGGAGACCGCGATCACCGCATACCCTCCCATGATGGAAATACCCATCACCGAACCGACCACGCCGGAACCCGCATCCACGCGGGTCAGGATGAACTTGTCGAGATTCCATTGCCAGGCCGGCGACGAGGCCGCCACGACCCGTGCGGTATGCGCACCGGCGGTCAGCGCCAGATAGCTGTCGGACAGCAACGTCACATAGCTTTCCCAGCCTCCGGTGTTGGGTACCACATCCTTCGCCAGCGAAACGCCATCGATACGGAACTCGACGCCCGATCCGTCGTTGGGCGAAGCGATGACATATTCCAGCTGATAGATGCCGTCGGCCGGGATGTTGACAAGGTATTCCGCCCAGTCGTTGGCTTCCACCCAATTGATCCCGATGCCGGAGTTGGATACGCCGCCGGTGTTGAAGAAGGTTTCGGCTTCCACCGGGTAGACGGTTCCACCGGCGACATAGTCGAACACCGTGGTCTCATTGGTGGCCGTGAATCCGCCGTCCACCGTCGTCACCACGATATGGGCCG
The DNA here is from genome assembly GCA_003246265.1 of Kiritimatiellales bacterium. GTDB lineage: Bacteria > Verrucomicrobiota > Kiritimatiellia > Kiritimatiellales > Pontiellaceae > Pontiella. The sequence continues at coordinate 25,834 of QKAU01000022.1, forward strand.
TGCCGATCGAGACGCCGGTCACGAGCCCGTTGCCATCCACCGTTGCCACCGACGGGTCGAGCGAGGTCCAGGCGACCGAAGGATCGGCCGCGTCGACCGGCGATACGGATTTCGACAACTGCACCGTGTAGCCCGCCGGGAGCAGTGCGGTTGCCGGGCTGACGCTTACGCCGGTCACCGCAACGGGTGGCATCACGGTAATGCTGGAGGTATCCACAAATCCGCCGTCAGACGTCGTGGCCGATACCGTCGCGGTTCCTTCGGCCACAGCCGTCACTATGCCCGAGGAGTCGACCGTCGCCACGGATGTATTGTCCGAGCTCCAGATGACGGCCTTGTTGGCCGCATTGGCGGGAGCAATGGTTTCCGTCAAGGCACCGGTCTCACCGATTTTCAGGAAATATTGCGAGGGGTTGATACGGACGCCGGAAACGGCCCACGGAACAAAGGCTGTAACATCAACCACGGCTGTATCGCTGAAGCTGCCATCTACGGTTGTGGCCGTAATTGTGGCCGAACCCGCTGCCACGGCGGTGATGCGACCGGTGTACGGATCGACGGAGGCGACAGCGGTGTTGCTGGAGGACCAGTTGATCGCCTTGGCCGTGGCGTTGGACGGGAAAACAACCGCCGTCAACGACCCTTGGCGCTGTTCAGGCAAGGAAATCGAAGTCTCCGTGATGCTTACTCCCGTTACTGGCACATTTGCGGTGACGCCGTAACGACCTGGCTGTGCACTAAAGTCAAAGATCTGCAGGGAGATCGCCGCATAGCGGTTTGCCGTGTTGTTGAACTGGCCGGAAACCACGTTGTTCGCTTGGAGATATCCAACCGGAACCGGGACTTCGAGGGTATAGAGTTGCCCCCATCCTCCCGCCGTTCCATCCTCCTGGCCGCGCCAGTCTGTCAGGTACGGCAGATCATGGCCATTGATCCGTATATAATCGAGACCCGCACGGGGCGATGTCAAGGTACCCTCGACAAAGCTGCCGGAAATGCGCAATACCGCTTCCGCCGGGCCGGTTGGAACCACTACCCCGTTGATATTTCCCGTGAAGGTATCGCCGGTCTTGCGGAACAGCTCTCCGCCGCGAGGGTTGAGTTGTCCAGCCGGAGCAAGTTTTTCGCCGTACACCTTGGATTCCGCCAGCGTGGCCGCGGGCGTAAACGAACCGGCAAAGTTATACCGGATGATCATGGTGGCTTCCGGATCAAGCAGTACGGAACCCGGAGCGGTCTGCAGGGTATAGTCGTCCAGCACCGGATAGGCTGTCGTCCCGGCATAGTCGTCATAATTTTCGCAGTAGAGGTGCTTGATGCGAACACTATCCACACCTTCAGCGAGGCCGAATTCATGCAGGTTCACGAGAGCGGATGTGGTTTCCTGATTGTTGAGAATCAGGAATGCGTGGTCGCCGTCCACATAGGCGTCCACCTGGATATCCGGATCACTCGCCTTGGTTTCAATGCGGGTACCATCCACATCGGCCCATAGTTCATACCAGAGAAGGAAGCCGGTCCATTGCCAATCGCCATTGCCGTAGACGGTTTCGTCCAGCAACTTGCTGGAATAGCGCTGGGTGGGCGACCAATCCCCCCACGTTGCCTTGATCGGTGTGAACGGAATCGATTTTACGATATAGTCCGGGCGCTCCAGGAACTGCATCATCATGGAGTTGAAGGGACGAAGGTTTTCCCAATCGATATGCGGTCCGTTCTGCGAGGCTGTCTGCCACCCGGCAACCGAGCCAAATTCGGACACGACGATCGGTTTGCGGTTTGCTTCCCCGAATTTATGGACGTCATACCACTCCATGATGTCGAGCAGGCCCTCGGTGTGGCCACCGGTCCGCAACCGTGGAGTACCGCCCAACCCGCGCCCCGGCCAGTCGTAAAGGTGCACCGAGTAGAAATCCATGTTCGATCCGCAGTTGTCGACAAAGCCCTGCCAGATCTTGTCCCACTGGTCCCAGTTGGAACCGCCGCCCGGCCATGCCGTGGTTCCGGCATCCTTGTAGAAATTGGCCCCGTTCGTTGCGGTAGGATCTCCTCCCACGATCAAATCATAATAAAATTGTGCTGAATAGCGGCTGACCGCATCGGCAACCTGTAAATCATGTTCTCCCCAGGTCATGCCGCCGATCAGGGGCGCATCGGCCCCAAGCCGCTCCTTGACGCCCGTGGCCACCAGGTTGTGGTAGTCAAAAAGGGCTTCCCAGCTGCTGACCATGAAGCTACCGGTCATTAACAGCATGTCCGGTTCATTGATGACTTCCCAATATTTGGGCAGCTGCTCGCCGGATGTATCGCCTCCCCGCCTAAAGCCCCGATCGAGGTAGTTGACCACAAACTCCGCCGAGGCCTCGATGGTCAGCGGCTGCCAGCCGGTCCAGGTATATCCGCTGGGCCACCAGCAGAGCGTCGGATAGACCGGATGGGCGTTGTGTCCCATGATCATCTCCGTGGCCCGCGATTCGTATTGGAGACGATTAATATTGGAATCGTATTGGGTATCCCACCAGCCCAACCAATTGGTCAAATAGGTGAGGTCAACAAAATTTGCCCGATCGGGATCCTCCTCCATCGTGGAAAATTTCCACGTAGCGGAACCGTTGTCGCGACCGAAATAGACATCCAGGTCGTTCATCAGGTAGTCAAGCTTGTCCTCCTGCCCATCCCAGTCGGGATCGGTCAACGCCGAATGAACCGTAATGTGCCGGTCACGGCCAAAGTCGGATACCCCGTTGACAGAATGTTCAATGTTCCAGTTTACATCCACATTGACGATTCCACCGGGCGGAGGCGGAGGCGGTTCGGCATCCACAGTAACATGAACCGTTCCGGTCGAAGCGCCGTCCACGTCGGATGCCTCTACAGTAAAGACGTTGAGCCCTACATTCGACGCACCCGGAGTGCCCGACAGCGCCCCGTTGGTCGCCACGTTCAGCCAGCCGGGTCCGGTGAGCTTGGTGAAGGTCACGACATCACCATCCACTTCCGAGACATCGCCGGCGAGGCTCTGCGAGTAGGCCTCCCCTTCCGCAGCGTTGGGTTTGATAGTGGGAGACGCTGCAAAAACCGGCGGGCCGGAAGTATCCCCCCCTCCGCCCGATGCATTCGGCATGATGGAAAAGTCGTCAACGGCCAGTCCATCGTCGTTGTTTCGGGTGAAGCGGATGAAGAAGGTCGATCCGTTCGCTATCGATAGGCCTGTAATCGTGTCGCTGATGGTGGCGCTGTTTGCGGGCAGGTTTCCGTTTCCTGTCGCCCACACGGCAAGGTTGTTCGGTGCGGTAAAGTTCAGGCCGGTCCAGGCGGTCCATGTGGCGCCCGCATCGAGCAGGGTCGTGGCGTTCAGGCTGTACTCAAACGACATGAGATCGGCGCCGTTGCCCCGGTACCACTGTTCGCCCTTGTACGAAATGGCCAGTTGGGTGATGTTCGATCCGGTATTGTTCTGGAACTGCGCTCCGAATCCGAGGGTTCCCGTGCCCTGCCTGCCAATCGTGATCGAGCGTTCCGTGGAGCCCGCCGATCCGAGGCTGATCATCCGCTGGCTGTTTACCAGCGCACCGGCCGTCGCGGATCCATAGGTTTGTCCTGATCCATTCCACCATCCGCTGCCGGCCACGCCGAAAAACGCCGTCGTTAGTTCCGCATTATTCGGAACAGATCCTCCACCCAGCGTTCCTTCGCTCACGTTGTACAACGTGTCGAAGTTTTGCGTATACCCCGCTCCCGTCAACGGGATCGGCCCCGCGTGAATAGAAGCCGACACCACGAGCCCCACCGCGCCAATCAAAAGTCGTTTTTCGTTTTTCATCCTGCCACCTCTCCTCCATGCTTCCCGTGCATACCCACCATAACCTATAGTGCATGAAAATAGCAGATCCCATGGCCTTGCCTATTGGACACTTATCCTAGACTCCTGTTTTGGCGGAAAAACAGGGCGACCCGAATACCACTTGCCCCGGAAGCTTCGGCAGCAGGCCTTCCCGCAGCATGTCCGTCCTCGACGCATTAGGGATTCCCAGACGAGCTGGGCCGGTTGATGTTCCATCTTCGGGTAGTTCAGCGAATGTGGGCAGGGCATGCCTCTCCGCGATGGGGACATGACCCATTGAAGAGCCCCGCCCCGTACGCATTGCGGTCGCGACATTTCCTACTCCGCCCGACCCCGTCGGCCTCCTATGGGGATGCCACTGGCGCGGACGCCGGATCGACATCGACCAACCTGTAGGTATGCACCCAATCCACGTACATGGTGTTGATGCGGTCGTCCAGCAGGTCGTCGGTGCACGCAATGCCGCCGGTCCAATCTTCATGACTGGTCCACAGATCCCATATGATGTACTGCTCGAGCGTAAAATCCCGGGTGGTGGCGACCCTTCCGGCAGGCTCGCCGTCCAGATAGAACTGCACGGTGTTTGCGTCCTGCCACCACGCGCCCAGCGTGTGGTACGCCTCGTCCCAACTGACACCCCTGAGCGGATTATTTGCCGACAGCAGCCGGTTGTCAAAATTTCCTGCGGCCCTTTCCGTATCACCGTCAACCACGATGAAGTACTGCGAATACATCGTGTAGGGCCGATCGTCCTGGGAAAGAATCGACGGCTTCGGGTTGTTTTCGCAGATGTCGATCTCATCCCGGTGGTAGCTGGTTCCATTGTTCAGCCA
>QKAU01000070.1 GCA_003246265.1 Kiritimatiellales bacterium
TTCATGGATCCCCCTTCGCATCTTCGCATGCGCTCGGGGAGCTTCGCGCTTTCCGATGGGAACCGCAACCAAATTGGCGAAGGGCGCAATGCGCAACGGGCCGGAGGACGATACTGGTCAAATGTCTAATGGTGCCATCCCCTGGGAAGAGGTACTATCAAACGGTATCCTGGCAAAATGCAAAGGGAAGGGTGGCGATATGGGAATGGGCATATTCTGGGTGCTGATGGCGGCGGTCCTGCTCGGATTCTATGCGTTGCCGAGCAAATACGTGAAGGGGTACGAGCTGGAGAACCTCTGGGGCGGCTTCTGGCTGCTGGCCATGTTCGTCGTTCCCTCCGCTTCGACGCTGGTGCTGGTCGACAACCTCTGCGACACCTATGCGCAGGTGTCGCCGGGGGTCTTCGCCGGCATCATCCTCCTGGCCATGCTGTGGGGGGTCGGCAACCTGCTGTGGGGGATCAGCATCTCGACCATCGGCATGGCGCTCGGCTTCTCCCTGCTCATCGGCGTGACGACCTTCTCGGGATCGGTCCTGCCCTTCTTCATGGGCGGGCTGGACCAGCTGGCCACGCCGGGCGGCGCGGTGATCGTGGCCGGCATCCTGGTGATCATGCTCGGCATCGTCGCCAACGGGAAGGCGGGTCTGCTGCGCGAGGCGCGCGAGAAGGCTGCAGGCGAGGCTCCGGGGCGCCGCTCCAGCATGAAGGCGGGGATCGTCATGTGCGTGGTGGGCGGGCTCTGCGCGGCGGGCTTCAACCTCTCCTACCACGTGGCGGACAACATCGGCCACATCGGGGCGATCTCGCAGGAGCAGTACGGGAATCCCCCGTGGATCGCCCGCCTGGCGGTCATGCTCCCCTCCTTCATCGGCAGCGGCATCGCCACGGTGCTCTACTTCGTCGTCCGGCTTTCGAAGAAGAAGGCGTGGCCGAACTTCCTGGTGGCCGGGAGCGGCCGGAACGTCCTGCTGCTGGCGGTCATGGCCGCGGTCTACTGCGCTTCGCTGATCATCTACGGCCTCGGGGCCTACCAGCTCGGTGCGCTGGGCACCTCGGTCGGATTCGCCATCTTCCAGTCCGGCTGCATCCTGGTGGCCAACCTGCTGGGGCTCTCCACGGGCGAATGGAAGGACGCCGGTCCGGCCAGCAAGCGGTGGCTGGCCGCGGGGCTGGCCATCATGTGCTGCGGCATGGTGGTGATCGCCTACGGCAACTCGCTGCTCTACTGATCCGCTAGCGGTCGAACAGGAGGCGCTGGCCGCGCACCGAGCGGTTGACCTGCCCGTCGCGGTAGGCGATCCGGCCGTTGACCAGCGTCAGGCAAACCGACGATCCGAAGGTGGTCCCCTCGAAGGGCGACCAGCCGCATTTGTAGAGGGTGTTCTCCTTCGTGACGGTGTGCGGCTTCCGCGGATCGACCAGGACGAGGTCGGCCCAGCAGCCCTCGCGGATGAAGCCGCGCTCCGCAACCTGGAAGATGCGCGCCGGATTGTGCGCCGTCTTTTCGGCCACCGCCGCGGGCGGCAGGAATTCGAGCAGGGAGACCAGCGCGCTCTGGATGACCGGCAGGCCCGAGGGGGCGGAGCCGTAGGGGTTCTGCTTCTCCTCCCAGAGGTGCGGTGCGTGGTCGGTTCCGACGGTATCGACCACGTCGTCGAGCAGGGCCTGGCGCAGCGCGGCGCGGTCGTCGGCGGTCTTGATGGAGGGGTTGCACTTGATCAGCGCGCCGAGGGCGTCGTAGTCGCCGGCGGAGAACCAGAGGTGGTGCGGGCAGGCCTCGCAGGTGATCCGCTTCCCCGCGGCCGGCCCCGCCTTGAACAGGGCCAGCTCCCGGGCGGTGGTCAGGTGCAGGACATGGATGCGGGTGCCGTATCTCGTGGCCAGTTCGACGGCCAGGGCGGTCGACTGGTAGCAGGCGGCCTCGGAGCGGATCTTCCAGTGTTCGCCGAAGGGGATCGATTCGCCAAACTTCTCCCGCGCCGCCTTCTCGTTCTCGCGGATGGTGTTGGTGTCCTCGCAATGGAGCGAGACCGGCACATGCACTTCCTTGAAGATGTCCTCCAGCTGCTGGGCGCGGTCGACCAGCAGGTTGCCGGTGGAGGCGCCCATGAAGAGCTTCACGCCGCAGACGGTGCGCGGGTCCAGGGCGAGCAGCTCGTCGAGGTTGCTGTTGGAGGCGCCGAGGTGGAAGGAGTAGTTGGCGATCGACCGGGTGGCGGCCAGCGCGAATTTCTGCTCCAGGATTTCGTTGGTCGTGGCCGCGGGCCTGGTGTTGGGCATCTCCATGAAGGAGGTGACGCCTCCGGCGACGGCCGCGGCGGACTCCGACTGGATGTCGGCCTTCTGTTCCAGGCCGGGTTCGCGGAAATGGACGTGGCAGTCGATCATGCCCGGCAGGAGCAGCCTGCCGCCGGCGTCGATGGTGGTGTCGGCCCGGAGCTCGAGGCGGGGCGCGATCCGCTCGATCCGGCCGTGGCGGATGAAGAGGTCGGACGCGGTGGTGGAGCCTTCATTGACGCACAGCGCGTTGGTGATCAGTGTCGTTTGCATGGCGGGCAGACTATTTGAATCGTGGAAAGCAAGGAAACCACGAAATGCGGCAAATAGGGCCCCGCGCTCAGTCCATGGCCACCAGCGCAAGCCAGGGGACCAGGTTCAGGACGATGAAGGCGATCTTGTAGGCCCCCAGGTAGCCGTACAGGAATCCGCCGACGGTTTCGGGCGACAGTCCGAACCAGCGGCCGTGCAGGCGCTGGATCCAGCGCCGGGCCAGCAGGCAAAGGAGGGCGCTCCATGCGTAGAGGAGCAGGTTGATCAGGGTCATCCAGCCGAAGAACGTCCGCAGCGTTTCAAGGGGCATCGCGCACCTCCCGTGTTGCAAGCGCGGCCAGTATTGCGCCCCCCTGCCCGGATGGCAAGGATCCATCCTACCGAAGCTGGGCGACGACGCCCTGTTCCCCGAAGACGAAGGGCACCTTGATGAAGGCAATCTTGCGGCCGATCTTGTCGGCCTCGGCCCGGCGGGCGGCTTCGAAGGCTTCCTCCTTCAGGGCCATGTCGCCGCCGCTGGCCTTGATGGCGGCCTCGACGGCGCGGAAGCGGGTGGTCTTGACGATTTCCGCCATCTCGAAGAGGCCCAGCAGCAGGTTGGCCCCGTAGCCGCGGCCGATCACGTCGTAGCCCGGGCGGCCGAAGCCGTGGTCCGAGGCCGGTGCATGGTCGGGGCGGAAGACCCCCTGCCAGCCGAGATCGACGAGGGTATGCACCACCTTGGCCAGCTCCTCGCGGTGCTCGGCGTGGTGGCCTTCGCGGAAGTTCTTGCCATCGGTCTCGATCGGCCGCAGGTGGATGTGCGGGAAGACCTCGTCGACCGACATCCCCTTCATGCGGCCATATTCGGCGATTTCGCGGATGACGGCCGTGATGTCGCGGTTCCCCTCGTTGGCCATGAGCGAGCCGATGCAGAGGTTGACGCCGCAGCCGTGGTCGAGCAGGAACTTGTAGCCTTCGGAGCCGCCGACGGCGCGGGGCGTGCCGAGGAAGGGGGAGAAGGCGGGGTCGTCGGCATGGCAGCAGAGGCGGACCCCCGCGGCATGGGCGACCGGGGTGACGGCGTCGAGGAAGTAGGCGATGTGCTCGCGGAGCTCCACCACCGACATCCCCTCGTACTTGGCGACCGCCGCGCGGAAATCGTCGAGCGTGAAGCCTTCCTGCGCGCCCGGGAGGCCGGCGGTGATCATGGCGACCAGCTTCTTCTGGCGCTCGGGATTGTTGGCGAGATAGGTCTCCCAGTAGCGCCCGGCCTCTTCGGCCTCCTCGCCGGAGAACGAGCCGTCGTCGATGTAGCCCTGCACGCTGTCGTGCCGCCTGAGCAGGAAGATGTCGAAGGCGGCGAAGGCGGCGTGGATGTACTTGAGCGTGGTCGAGCCGTCGGACAGGGCGTCGATGCCCGTGCGGGTCCAGTCGGCGACGAGCATGAAGTTGCCGACCACGTTCGCCACGCCGAAGCGGCCGAGGTTCTGGAGGCTCTCCTTGTAGTTCCGGATGTGCTTTTCGCGGTTGGGGCTTCCGTTCTTGATGTCTTCCGTGAAGACCAGGCTCTCCGCGGTGTCCCACACCAGGCCGGTGCGGTCGCCGTGGGCCTGGTACCACTGGAAGAGCTTCATGCCGTCGAGGTCCGCGGGCGCTTCGGCATGGGGCAGGAACTCCACCTCGATCTTGCGCCGGGCGATCTCCCGCTCCGTCCAGACCGCGCCGGCGGGAATATGGTGCAGGGCGGAGATGACGTTGGTGATGCCGGGCGTCTGCTGGATGTTGCGGATGGTGACGATGTCGTCGGGACCGAACCAGCGCATGCCTGCCCGGACGCGCTCGCGGTTCCAGTTCTGGTTGAAGATTTCGCTCATGGGGCCTCTCGCGTTGAAAAAGCGGGGAATATCGGGGGATCGGCCGCGCTAGGCAAGGCTTTAAAGGCGCAAACCCGCCTGCCTGTCGCGGAGTCGGCCCGGCTTTTTCCTTGAAGCACCGCACCCATTTGGGGTGAAACAGGTTCCCGTTTTTTGGATTGGCCATTTCGGTATAACTATACCAAATTAGTCCCCGATAAGTTGCGAGGCACCAGCGATGAATGATTTTGTACAGGAACGCATTTCCGACGCCGAGGCGCTCGATCTGCTCAGGAACATGCCCACCGCCGAGCTGATGGGGCGGGCCGACGCCATCCGGCGCGCGCGGCACGGGAACAAGACCTACTATGTCCACAGCCACAACCTCAACCCCACCAACCTCTGCGTCGTCAAGTGCAAGCTCTGCTCCTTCTGGCGGCCCGAGAACGCGAAGGATGCCTACATCACCACGCTGGAGGATGCCCGCGTCCGTCTTGAGAAGGCGCAGAACTGGAACCTGACCGACCTGCATATCGTCGGCGGCATGATTCCCGAGCTGGACATCGCCTATTATGAAAGGCTCTTCTCCCTCGCCCGCGAAATGCTGCCCGGCGTGCTGCTCCAGGGGATGACCGCCGTGGAGATCCACTGGATCGCCGGCAACGCGGGGATCTCCGTGCGCGAATGCCTCGAACGCCTGCACGCCTGCGGGTTCGGTTCGATTTCCGGCGGCGGCGCGGAAATCTTCCATCCCGACGTGCGCAAGAAGATCGCCACCACCAAGATCCTCGCGCAGCAGTGGCTCGATGTCCACAGGACGGCCCACGAGCTCGGCATCCCGACCAACGCCACCATGCTCTTCGGCCACATCGAGAAGGACGGGCACCTCGTCGACCACCTGGCCCGCCTGCGGGCGCTCCAGGACGAGACCGGCGGCTTCCTCGCGGCGATCCCGCTGCCCTTCCAGGCCAACGGCAGGGCGCTGGGCGTCAGGTACACCCCGACCGGCGACCGCCAGGTGCGCGTCGCCGCGCTGACGCGCATCTACCTCGACAACTTCCCGCACGTGCGCATGCTGGTCAACTACATGGACCGCAAGCTCCTCGGCGTGCTGACCCACAGCGGTGTCGACGACATCGGCGGCACCAGCCTCGACGAGCGGATCGCCAAGGCGGGCGGGGCGCCGCAGAGCCAGAAGTTCTTTGCGGCCGAGGAGATGGAGGAGTTCCTGCGCAACCACGGCCACCGGCCGGTGCTGACCAACAGCGTCTATGGCCAGGTCCAGGGGCAGCCGGATGTCGCCGCCCTTCCGCCGTCGTCCGTCGTTTCCACCCGCTGGAAGCCGATCCTCGACCGGGTCGAGGCGGGCGGACGCCTCGATGCCGGGGATGCGACGATCCTGCTGGAGGAGGCGCCGTTCCAGGAACTTGGTCGCGTCGCCGCGCTCCGGCGGCAGGAGGCGGTGCCGGGCGAGCTGGCCACCTACGTCTTCGACAAGAACCTCAACACCACCAACGTCTGCGTCACCGACTGCAAGTTCTGCGCCTTCTACGCCAAGCCCGAATCGAAGCGCGCCTATACCCTCACGCCGGAGCAGGTGGTGGAGAAGGTCAAGCGCGCCGCGGAAAAGGGCGCCACGCAGATCCTGATCCAAGGCGGACTCAATCCCGACCTCAAGCTCGACTACTATGAACAATGCCTCTCCGGCATCCGCGACAACGTCGACATCTGGATCCATTCCATGTCGCCGACCGAAATCGAATTCCTCGCGCAGGAGGAGGGCATCTCCATCAAGGAGTGCCTCGTCCGCCTGAAGAACGCCGGCCTCCAGTCGCTGCCCGGCGGCGGCGCGGAGATCCTGGTCGACGATATCCGCCGGCGCATCAGCCCGAAGAAGACGCGGTCGCAGGCATGGCTCGATCTCATGGAGGACGCCCATTCGATCGGGCTGAAGACGACGGCCACCATGGTCTACGGCTTTGGCGAAACCGCCGCCCAGCGCATCGAACACCTGGTGAAGATCCGCGAGCTGCAGGATCGCACCGGCGGGTTCACCGCCTTCATCCCCTGGAGCTTCTCGCCCAACAAGACCGACCTCGACTGCCCGCGCCTCCAGAACGGCGTCGACTACCTGCGCATGATCGCCATCGCCCGGCTGGTGCTCGACAACGTTCCGCACCTGCAGGCCGGGTGGGTGACCGAGGGGCCGGACGTGGCCCAGCTCGCGCTCCAGTTCGGGGCGGACGACTACGGCGGCGTGCTCATGACCGAAGAGGTGGTCAGCGCCACCGGGCTCGACTACGGCGTGAACGAGGCGCAGGTGGTCAATATGATCCGCGAAGCCGGCTACGTGCCGGCCCAGCGCACCACCCAGTACGACATCATCAGGGTCCATGGCGCGGAATGGGCGGAGGCCTAGCATGGCAAGGAATGTCTTGGGCGGCGATCTGGTGGCCTGCAGCATGGATCCCTTGACGGGATTCTTCCGCAACGGGAAGTGCGATACGCGGGCCGAAGACCAGGGCATGCATACGGTCTGCGTCCTGGTGACCGAGGAATTCCTTGCCTTTTCCAAGGCGAAGGGCAACGACCTCTCCACGCCGAAGCCCGAATACGGCTTCCCGGGACTCAAGCCGGGCGACTCCTGGTGCCTCTGCCTTTCCCGCTGGATCCAGGCCTTCGAAGCGGGCATGGCCCCCAAGGTCCGGCTTGAAGCCACTCACGCCTCCGTGCTCGAGTTCATCGAGCTGGAGCGGCTGCAGGAATTCGCGGTCGGGCATTGATCCGGGAAGAAGGGGTCGCGATGGCGTTTTCCACATCGGCCGCATTGGATGCGCTCATCCACCTTGCCGCCTTCCTCCTTGAATGCGGACTGGCCTACCTGCTGCTCCTGCTGGCCTCCCGGCACAGGTTCGAGAAGAACTTCTTCCGGACGGTGATCGTCGTGGCGGGCCTGGCCGTCGCCCGCCTCTATCTCGCCAAGGCGGACTGGGCTGCGGCACCTTTAGCGGAACTCGGTGCGTTGTGCGGGATGGCCATGCTCCTCTCCCTCGCGCTGCTGAGGACCGGTCCCGCTGGAACCCTGGTCGCGGCCGTGGCGCTGGCGGCGCTTTCGATCGGCATGCCGCGGCTGGCTTCCCGCTGTTCCGCCATGATTCTGCCGGAGGGCCCCCGCTTCGCCGAATACCTCGGGCTGGCGGAATCGGCCCTGGAGCGCAGCAAGGCCCGGCAGGGCTCCGCCGCCGCCCCGTCGGTCGATCTGCGGGGCGTCGCCCGCAGGGGCCTCGACGCGCTCGCCTCGCTGACCGACCGGCAGGAGAGGGAGTCGATGCGCGGCGACTTTGCGCACGGCGTGGAGCTGTTTGCCGAACGCAAGGCCTGGATGGACAGCCTTTCGCCGCAGGAGAAGCGGGCCTACCGCGAAGAGATGGCCGCCTTCCTGGCCGAGCAGGGACTGGCTGAAGACCGCTATTCGCTGGCGGCGATCCGCCAGGTGGATCCCACGAACCTCGTGGCGCTGGCCTCGCTGTTCGAGGGGCTGCGGCAGGACGAAACGGAGCGGGAGGAGCCCATGCGATCGATCCCGGAATCCCTGGCCACGATCGCGGCCAACCTGGGCGGCTTCACGCTCGGGGAGGAGGAGATGGCTTCGCTGCGGCGTTTTACCGAGCTGTTTGCCGAAGACGAGGTCAAGGCGGCGATGGATCAGGCCCGGGCGGAACTGGAGGCCACGGGCGGGGAGGACCGGGTTGCGGGGATGGTGCTGGCTGCGATCATCCAGGCGCAGTCGGGCCTGCCGGCCGACCAGTTCCTTGGCGCCGATGGAGGTGCGCTGTTCGATCCGGACGCCGTTCGGGCGCTGGCGGCGAAATACCGCGCCTACCCGGGCCGTGCCGCGGAGACCAGCGCCATGGTGGGAGAGGAAGTCGAAGCGGCGGTACCGGATAGACCCGATCCGTTCATCCAGGTGTCGAGTCCGCTGGGGGTCGCCTACATCCCGGCCGACGACCCCGACATGGCGGGGTGGGTTTCCGCCGTCGGCCAGTTGGAGATCAAGGGGTATGCCGTGCTCGGCCGCGAGATCGCCATCCTGCGGAACAATGGAACCGTCTGCATCCAGGGCGAGGAGCTGGCGGTCGACCACGCGGGTTCGCGCTACCGGTTCCAGGCCGAATCGATCCTGCGCGGCCGCGTCGTGTTGCGGGCCGTCGGCCGCGAGGCCGCCGCGCCCTGAGCGTTTCACGTTCGGGTTGCCGTTAATGGACGGTGTGTTCCACGCCGCCGTGGACGGCTGGGGACAGCCAGGTGAAATCGGCAGCGGCATCCCCTTCGTGCACTGCCCTAGCCGCCGTAGCCGTCGGGATGGGCCTGATGCCAGTCCCACGCGCTCTGGACGATCTCCTTCAGGCTGGCGTGCTGCGGATTCCATCCGAGCACGGTCCGGGCCTTGGTGGCGTCGGCGATCAGCGCGGTGCAGTCGCCGGGCCGGCGGGGCTTCAGTTCGGCGGGGATCGGATGGCCGGTCACCTCGCGGCAGACGTCGATCACTTCCTTCACGGTATAGCCGTCGCCGTTGCCGAGGTTGAAGGCGCCGTTGATGCCCGGTTCCAAGGCGAGGATGTGCGCCTGGGCCAGGTCCTTGATATGGATGTAGTCGCGCACGCAGGTGCCGTCCCGCGTTTCGTAGTCGTCGCCGAAGATGAAGATCTTTTCGCGCCTGCCCATCGGAACCTGGAGGATGAGCGGGATCAGGTGGCTTTCGGGGTTGTGGGCCTCGCCGTACTTTTCCGTGGCGCCGCAGGCGTTGAAGTAGCGCAGAAAGACGCACTCGATGCCGTGGATCTCCTGGCCCCAGTGGAAGATCCTTTCGCACAGGAGCTTCGATTCGCCGTAGACCGACTCCGGCTTCTGCGGCAGGGTCTCGTCCATCGGCATCCGCTCCGGCGTCCCGTAGGTGGCGCAGGTGGAGGAGAAGATCAGCTTCCTGCAGCCGGCCGCGACCATGGCACCCATGAGGTTCAGCGAACCGCCGACGTTGTTCTCGAAGAAGGGCATCGGCTCCTTCATCGATTCGCCCACCTCGATGTAGGCCGCGAAATGGATCACCGCGTCCGGCCGCTCGGCCAGCAGGGCGCTCTTGATGTCCTCCTTGTAGCGAAGGTCGCCCTGGAGGAACTTCGCGCGGGGGTCGACGGCCGCCTGGTACCCGCGCTCGAGGTTGTCGAACACGACGACTTCGTGCCCCGCGTCGCAGAGCATTTCGGTGGTGACGCTTCCAATGTATCCGGCTCCGCCGGCAACCAGCACTTTCATGGGGTTCCTTTCGCGCGGCGCGATCGGCGCGCCGCGTTCTTCAATCGCATTTTCGCCTACATGACCACGGTGGCGCCGGCGGAGGGGACGATGATCTCCGCCGTGGGCTCCAGGCCCTTCGCCTTGCAGCTTTCGATGATCTTCGCACAGACCGCCTCGGCTTCGGCCGCGTGGACGAGCGCGACCGCGCTGCCGCCCCAGCCGCCGCCGGAGAGGCGTGCGCCCAGCGCCCCGGCGGCGCGGGCCGCCTCGACGACGGTGTCGAGCTCGGTGCACGAATTCTCGAACGCGGTGCGGGAGGTCTCGTGCGAGTCGTAGAGGAACTGGCCGAAGCCCTCGATGTCGCCCGCCTTCAGCAGCTTCACGCCTTCCTCGACGCGATGGATCTCCCATACGACGTGGGTGGCGCGCCGGGCGGCTTCCGGATCGATACGGTCCTTGAGGGCGATGAAGTCGTCGAACCGGATGTCGCGCAGCGCCTTGACCTCGTAGTCCACCAGCCCGTCGAGCTGCGCGGCGGCCTTTTCGCAGCTCTTGCGGCGGGCGTTGTAGGGCGACTCCGCCAGCGCGTGCTTGACGTGCGGGTTGATCATCAGGAAGACGATGTCGTCGGGCAGCTTGACCGGGTAGGTCTTCAGCGAGCGGAAGTCGGAGTGGATGAGCCCGTGGTCGACGCCGTAGATGCTCGAGAACTGGTCGAGCAGGCCGCAGCTGCAGCCGGCCAGGTCGTGCTCGGCCTTCTGGCCGATCCGGGCGATGTCGATCTTGTCGATCTCCCGGCCCGCATGCTTGAGCACGGCATAGGCGGTGGCCACTTCGAGCGCGGCGGAGCTGGAGAGTCCGGCCCCCATGGGGATCGAGCCGAGGAAGGTGCAGTCGATGCCGTCGACCTCGACGCCGAAGTCGCGCAGGAAGAAGATGACGCCCTTGACGTAGTTGGCCCACTGGAACTTCTTCTCGAGCGGGTCGCCGTTGGTGGGGTCGAACTCGGCGGTGACGCGCAGGTCGCCGGCGGTCAGGCGCACGCCCGGCTTGTTCGAGGGGGAGATGCAGAAGGCATGGCCCATGTTGATCGCGGCCGAAAAGGTGGTTCCCTCGTTGTAGTCGGTGTGGTTGCCGAGCACCTCGATGCGTCCAGGGGCGTAGGAAACGGTAGTCGGAGCCTTGCCGTAGGTCTCCGCATGGATGGCGGTCGCTTGCTGGACTACTTGCTTGTCGTACATGGTCGTTCCTTTCGCATTGCAGGGGGTGAGTGGCGCAATATACGGTAGCGCCTCTTGGAAATCCACCGCATATCAAGGCAAAATCGCGTATAAATCCAGCCGGGTATGCATATGTGCGCAGGGGGCGGAAGAGCATGAACCTGATCCTGTTAAAGCCCGGCGAGGTCGATCCTTCGGGCCGGGCCCGGCTCGCTGGCGAGCGGGCGCGCCATATCCTCGAAGTCCTGAAGGCCGGGCCGGGCCAGGCGCTGCGGATCGGGCTGCTCGACGGTCCGCTGGGCAGCGGCACGGTTGAATCGACCGGGGAACAGGGCATCGTGCTGCAATGCGTGTTCGAAGGGGAGCCGCCGCCCCGGCCCCGGATCGACCTGCTGCTGGCCATGCCGCGCCCCAAGGTGATGAAGCGGCTGTGGGCGCAACTGGCGGCGGTCGGGGTGGGGCGCATCGTCCTGGTCAACGCCGCCAAGGTGGAGCGCTGCTATTTCGACAGCCACGTGGTCGACCCCTCCTTCTACGTCCCGCTGCTCGTGGAGGGGTTGCAGCAGGCGCGATGCACGCGCCTGCCGGAGGTGATGGTGCGGCCGCGGTTCAAGCCCTTCGTGGAGGACGAACTCGATGCGCTGTTTGCCGGAGCGACCCGGCTGGTGGCCGATCCTTCCGGCACGCGCCCGCTGCCCGAGGCCGGGGCGACCGGCGGGCGCGCCGTGCTGGCCGTGGGACCGGAAGGGGGGTGGACCCCCTACGAGCTGGAACACCTGGCCGAGCGCGGCTTCCGGTTCGTCGGGATGGGGCCCCGCATCCTCCGGACCGACACCGCCTGCATCGCCCTGCTTTCGATGCTTGCGGATCGGATGGGGGGCGGTTAAAGACGGGACAGGCGAAACAGGGGGATCCGGATGAAGCAATGGGTGAAATGGCTGGCGGTCGGGTTCGGTGCGGGATGGAGCCCCGTCATGCCGGGCACGGTCGGGACGCTGGTAGGCCTGCCGCTCGCCTGGGGGGTGATGCGGATCGGCGGCTGGGGGCTCCAGGCGGCGGTCTGCGCGGCGCTGGCCCTGCTAGCCGTGCCCATCTGCGGCGTCGCCGAAAAGATGATCGGCGGAAAGGATCCGGGGTGCGTCGTGGCCGACGAGTACCTGACGTTGCCCATCACGGTGATCGGCCTGGCTTCGCCCTGGGCCCTGCTCTCGGGCTTTGTGCTCCACCGCCTCTTCGATATCTCGAAGCCGCCGCCGATCCGGCAGCTGCAGCACATCCACGGCGGCTTCGGCATCGTGGTCGACGACGTCCTGGCCGCCCTGCTTGCGCTCGGCGTCAACCACCTGCTCTTCCACCTGGCCTAGGCGGGACGCGCTACTTTTCCCGGTAGATCCGATCGAGACGGGCATCCGTCATGGCCCGCATCGCATCGGCTCTAGGCGAAGCTGGCCGGGGTACTCGCGCGCTAGCGAGGCCCGGAAACTCGCACCTTTTTTTGCGTGATCCGCCGGGAGACGATCCATACAGTGCCCCCATGAAATACGGGTGGATGGTCGTGGTTTTGGCATTGGCTGCGCTGGGGATGGGCAAGCAGCAGACCGGCTCGCCGCGTTTCGACGCCGGGGCCAGGGTCGCCGACATTCGCCGCATCCTCGGGCAGCCCACCATCGAATTCCCCCTGAAGGGGCAGCTCATCCTGGACTACGGCGACTGCGTCTTCACCTGCACCAACGGGATCGTCATGTCGGCGCGCTACAAGACGCCCGCGGAGCCGGTCGAGGCGAAACCCGCGGTCCGGCTGGAACCGGGGCTTGAAAAACTGCGGACCCAGGCCGCGCAGGGCGATCTGGAGGCGCAGTACCGGCTTGCCTACGCCTGCCAGACCGGCGAGGGCTTGGCGAAGGATGTCGACGAGGCGATCCGCTGGTACACGCGGGCCGCCCTCCACGGCCACGTGGCGGCCCAGCACAACCTCGGCGTGCTCTACACCAACCGCGATGGCGGGCGCCAGGATCTTGCCCAGGCCTATGCATGGGCCCTGGTCGCCGCCCGGGCCGGAAACCGCTCCCTCCTCGAGGCGCTCGAACCCTGCCTGATCGACGAGGAGGAGCGTACGGGCCGGTTGCGCGCCGAAGTGCTGCTGGCCGAGATCGACGCGATCCATGCGCCGGTGATCGATACCTTCACGGTCCCGGCGAAACCGCAGGATGGCGAAGCGCAGGTCGCGGCCAACAAGGAAGCCGATGGGTCCGGAGACGGGGAGGGCGGCGAACCCTTCGCCACCCGCATCTCCCAGCAGTCGCTTCGGTACTGAGGTCCTCCTTCGAGGACAGGTTCCGTCGCGTTCCGCGAACCGGAATGCGTCCAGGACGCCGGCGGAGGCGAGGAAGGGGGATGGTGGGCGATAAAGGACTCGAACCTTCGACCCCTACCATGTCAAGGTAGTGCTCTAACCAACTGAGCTAATCGCCCCCAAAAAGAGGAAGCGGAATATACGCACCGGCCATGGGCGTGTCAACCGGACGGACCGGGAAAATCGCGGCTATTTTCCGGACGCCTTGACTAGGGCGAAGAAGCGGTCCTCATAGCGTTCCCACAGGCCGTTGCGGCGCAGTTTTTCGGCCAGCGGATGGATCAGCGACGGATTGCGCGAGGCGTCGAGGAAGGCCTGTTCGATCTCTTCGGCCAGCTGCCGCCTGGCGCGTTCGCCCTTGCGCCGGAGGTCGCGGATGTTGCCGGGGGCGGAACTCTGCACCAGCTCGACCATCAGCTTCAGCAGGCAGACCTCCCATGGATCGTCGACCCCCACGAGGATCGCGCTGAGCGGGTCGTCGAGCGCCTGGACATCGCGCTTCACGCGATCGAGCACGTTTTCGATGCGGTCGGTCACGACATACTCCTTGAGTTCCTGCTTCTGGAGGCGGAACCCGTACTGGAGGATGCGCAGGTCGTGGGCATGCTCGGCCAGCCAGTCGGCGTACTGCTTCGCTTCCGGGCCGAAGTCCGACAGGTCGATCTGTCCGAGCGCCTGGGGCGTGATGATCTCCGGCTTGAGCGCCTTGAGGTGCCCTTCCCGCACCCGCACCTTGCCGACGCTGTCCATCGGTTCGCAGAGCAGGTAGTAGTTGACGATCGTGTCGCCGAACGTCTCCAGCCGGTTCTCCGGCGCACTCACCAGCTCGGTGTTGTTGACCGCGTACCAGAAGTCGAATTGAGGGTTGTTGCTCATGCCTTCTTTCCGTGACGATGATCTGTGCTTGCGTGCCGGCTACGGGTGTTGGAACCCGCGTGTCCCAGGTTCGAAAAAGGCCGGGACGCCTGCAGTTCGCCTCGTCTACTTCATCTCGCTCTCGCGGGCCTGGTAGTCGGCGAACTTCATCGAAACCACCTTGGAGATGCCGCGGGTCTGCATGGTGACGCCGTAGATGACGTCGGCGGCGGCGATGGTCTGGCGGCTATGGGTGATGATGACGAACTGCGACTGCTTGAGGAACTCCTTGAGCGCCTCGACAAAGCGGTTGATGTTGGCGTCGTCGAGCGCGGCGTCGAGCTCGTCGAGCACGCAGAAGGGGCTGGGCTTCACCTTGAAGAGCGAGAAGAGCAGGGCCACCGCGGTCATCGTGCGCTCGCCGCCGGAAAGCAGCGAGATGGTCTGGAGCTTCTTGCCGGGCGGGCGGGCGATGATCTCGATGCCGGCCTCCAGCACGTCCTCGTCGTCGGTCAGGACCAGCTTGGCCGTCCCGCCGCCGAAGAGCTTGGTGAACATCACCTCGAAGTTGGCGTTCACCTTGTCGAAGGTCTCCTTGAACAGCTCCGTGGTGGTGCTGTTGATCGTCCTGATCATCTCCAGCAGCTGCTGCTTGGCGGAGAGCAGGTCGTCCTGCTGCTGGTTGAGGAAGGCGAAGCGCTCCTCCAGTTCGGCGTGCTCCTCGATCGCGACCAGGTTGACCGGTCCCATGGAGTCGATCTTGGCCTGCAGCTCGGCGACGCGCGTTTCGATCACCTCGCGCTCGGGCACCTCGTCGTTCTCCCACCGCGGCGGTTCGGCTTCCGACAGCTCCTCCTTCGTGATGTGGTAGGCGCCGGTGACGCGCTCGAGCGCATTGTCGTGCCGCATCTTGTATTCGGCGCGCTCGACCTCGAACCGCGATTTGCGGGTGAGCTGCTCCTCCAACTCGTTGCGCAGTCCGCGCAGCCGGTTTTCGGCGGTGGTGAGGAGGCGGATGGTCTCCTCGCGGCGGGCACGCTCGTTCTCGAGCGTCTGGGTCGTCTCCGCCAGCCGCGCCTCGAGCGGGCCGGTCCTGGCGTTCTCCTCCTCGATGGAGGCCTTCAGATCCGCAATGCGCCGGTTGTAGGTGTCGATGCCGCCCGTACGTTCCTGGATCAGCTCCTCGAGCTCCCGGATGCGCGCCTCCATCGGCTGGCGCCGGTTGTCGAGGTGTTCGAGCGCCTGCGACTTCTGCGAATGGACGACCCGGTGCTCGGAGGTGACGGCGAGGGCGTCGGAGCGCCTTTCCTCGATCTCGGACAGCGCCTTGGTCCCGTCGGCGATACCGGTGCGGACGTTGGCCTGGCGGTCGCGCACCTCCTGCAGTTCGGTCGCCAGCCGCATGCGCCGCTCCGCGCCCTGGCTTTCGCTTTTGGCGAGGTTCGCGTACTCGAACGCCACCGTCGCGACGCGGTCGCGCACGGTGGCGGTTTCGCGGACGATCACCTGGCGTTCGCCCTGCTGCAGGGCGAGTTCGCGGCGGGACTCCTCGAGGGCCTGCCGCGCGCCGTCGATGGCCGCGGCCATGCCGGAGGCTTCGCCGCGCAGGGTTTCGAGCGTGGATTCGATGGCGCGCACCTCCCGCTCCAGCGCGCCGATCTCCGCCGTCAGCTGTTCGCGCAGCTGGTGGCGCGCCAGCGGGCTGCGGTCCTCGGTGGCGGGCATCCACAGCTCGGAGGCGCCGTCCCCGGCCACCACCATGCCGCCCTGGGATACCACGACCGTGTCGGCCGAGAGGATGTCCGGGATTTCGACGTCGGAGCCGACGATGCGCACGTTCCAGAAGAGGCGGCGCACCAGCGGGGCGACCGCGTCGCCGAACTGGATGCAGTCGAGCAGGCCCTGGCCGATATGCGAGGAGGCGTCGAGCGGCACCTCCTCGTCGGCCACCGCCACGCCCAGGAGCCGGACGCTGCCGGCCTCCTGCGCCGCCAGCCAGGCGAGGGCGGTGCGGGCGAAGGCGTCGTCGCGCACGACGATGGCGTCGATGCAGGGCCGCAGGATCGCCTCGAGGGCGGTCTGGTATTCCGGCGAGGTCTTGAGCTGTTCGGCCAGGGGGCCGATGATCCCCTCGCGGCCGGGGGCGAAATCGGCGGGCGGATCGAGCAGGAGCTGGGCGCCGGGCGGGAATCCTTCCTGCCGGGCTTCGCCGCCGCTGAGCATCTCGAGCTGGGCCCGCTTCGCCGCGACGGCCTTCTGCGCCTCGTTGAGCTTGCGCTCCTGCCCGGCGATGGCCTCCTTCCGGCCGCTGCGTTCGGCGTTGAGCGTATTCAGGCCCTCCGCCTGGGCGGCCACCTTGGCCGAGAGCTCCTCGACCTTGGCGTCCATCTGCGCCTGGCGCTCGGTGAACGACTTCAGCGCGCGCTCGAGTTCGGCCTTCTCGGTGGCCAGCCGCTCCTTCTTGAGCAGGGCGGAGCGGTCGCGCGCGTCCAGTTCGTTGAGCTCGTTCTGCATCTTCGCGCCCTTGGAATCGAGGGCGACCGACTCGTTGCGCAGGTTGTTGAGCCCGGTGCGGGCGGCGTTCATCCGCTCTTCGATCTCCTTCTGGGCGGCCAGGGCGCGGTCGAGCTCCACCTTGGCGGCGGCCTTCTCGGCCTGTGCGCCGGCGAGCTCCTCGACGATCCGGGCGAGTTCGGCGCGGTGGGCCTCCATCCGGATGCGGGCCTCCTCGGTCTCCTGGGTGTTGCGCTGCGCCAGGGTGGCGAGTTCGGCGATGCGGTCGGTGTTCATCGCCACGAGGTTGCGGCTGCGCTCCAGCTCGCCGCGCGCGGCGGAGGCCTGCTCCATCGCCTGCGAGATGGTCTCTTCCAGGCGCGTCAGGGCGGCGCGGGCGCTTTCGGCCTCGCCCTCGGCGGATTCGACCTGCTCGTGCAGCTGTCCGACCTTGCGCTCCATCGCCTGGAGCTCCCCGGCGAGCTCGTTGAGCTTGCGGGCGTAGTCCTTGAGCTTTTCGCGGGT
The DNA here is from genome assembly GCA_003246265.1 of Kiritimatiellales bacterium. GTDB lineage: Bacteria > Verrucomicrobiota > Kiritimatiellia > Kiritimatiellales > Pontiellaceae > Pontiella. Next base: position 17,129 of record QKAU01000070.1, read on the forward strand.
GACGTAGAGGTCGAGCGTGCGCATCTCCTCGGCCAGCTCCTTGTAGCGCTTGGCCTTGCCGGCCTGGCGCTGGAGGGAGATGATCTGGCGCTTCACCTCGCGGATGACGTCGGCGAGGCGCAGCAGGTTGGCCTCGGTGTGCTCGAGCTTGCGCAGCGCCTCCTTCTTGTCGGCCTTGTACTTGGTGATGCCGCTGGCCTCCTCGAAGACGGTGCGGCGGTCCTCCGGGCGCGAGGAGAGGATCTGGTCGATCTTGCCCTGCTCCAGGACGGAGTAGGAGTCGGTCCCGATGCCGGTATCCATGAAGAGGCGCTGGATATCCTTCAGGCGGCACGCCTTGCGGTTGAGGAAGTAGCCGCTCTCGCCCGAGCGGAAGACGCGCCGGGCGATGCACACCTCGTCGTATTCGATGCCCAGCGACCTGGCGCAATCGGCCAGCGTGATGCTGACTTCGGCCATGCCGAGCGGCTTGGCGCTGTCGGTGCCGTTGAAGATGACATCCTCCATCGTCGCACCGCGGAGCGCCCGCGCGCGCTGCTCGCCGAGCACCCAGCGGACGGCGTCCGACACGTTGCTCTTGCCGCATCCGTTGGGCCCGACGATCACGGTCATTCCGGGCTCGAAATCGAGCCGGGTCTTGTTCGCGAAGCTCTTGAACCCCACCAATTCCAGACTTTTAAGGTACACCTGTTTGCGCCTCCGAAAAACGATCGCCGAAGCTAGCACAACCCGCCGGAGGGAGGAAACGGTTTTTGGGGCAAATGGGTTGCGGCCATTTGAAGGTGGACATTGCGGTGCCGGTTTGCGAACTTTTTGTTGCCTGTCGCAGAGGAGGAATGCAGCTATGCCCAGCAAGAGACGGTACCACATCAAGGGGACCAACGACTTCATCGTGCTCTCCGCCATCTTCTTCTTCCTCTGCCTCTGGGCGGTGAAGGACGCGTGGTATCCCTCGGCCAAGGTGCTCAAGCGCCATCCCCTCGAATCGGTGGCCACGTTCCAGGCGGCCGGCGCGGTCGACAAGCTCCACGTGGCCGAGGGCGATCCCATCACCGAGGACCAGCTGCTGGCCAGCCTGCGGCGCGACCGGCTCGGCGTCGAGATGGAGGAGGCCAAGGCGGCCTATACCGCCGCGCGCGACGCCTTCTACCTCCTGCGGTCGAAGGGCGATGCCGCCGACCCGGCGGAGCGCGTGGCGGCCGAGGAGCGGATGAACGCAACCCTCGGGAAGGTCAACGAATTGAAGGTCCAGATGGATGCCACGGATGTCCTCGCCCCAGGCAAGGGCGTGGTGAAGCAGATCAAGGTGGCCCCGTTCACGATGGTCGAGAAGGGGGATGTGGCCTGCGTCATCGATCCCAAGGACCACTTCTACCTCTTCAACAAGAGCCTGGCGGTATTCAGCTTCTTCGCCTTCTGGCTCTTCCTCGCGCTCCACGTCCTGGCGCGCTAGGGGGCCGCCCGCCGCCGCCGCGGGCCCGTTTCGGCATAACCCCATAAATGGGACGGGATTGGCTTGACCGGGCGCGGCGAGAACCTATTATCCGTGCTTCATTTTCCGCAAAACGGGTTTCCCGAATATTGAAACGTCTAAAATCCAAGGAGATACAACAATGACGAAGAGAGATTTGGTCATGCGCATTGCCGACGAAACCGGACTGATCCAGCAGGACGTCTACGCCGTCATCCAGAAGACCCTCGACTACATCGTCGACGCGCTCGAACAGGGCGACACCGTCGAATTCCGCAACTTCGGCGTCTTCGAGATCCGCGAGCGCAAGCAGCGCATCGGCCGCAACCCGAACAAGCCCGAAAACGTCGTCACCATTCCCGCGCGAAAGGTGGTCAAGTTCAAGCCCGGCAAGATCATGCGCGAGCGGATCACCGGCGAATAGTCCGTTTGGGCGCAGCCAAACGGGAAGCTTGAAGTCCGAATTCCGAAACGTCCTGTCGCGGGTTTTCGAGTTGCGGTTCAGGGTTTGTTTTGGATTTGGAGATTCGAAACCAGGATTTCAACCAAATGGCAAGCAACGAGTTCCAGCCGCTGCAGGGCATGTCCGACATCCAGGCGCCCGAGGTCTACCTCTGGCGCATGATGGAGGAGCGCGCGCGCGCGGTGTTCGCGAGCTACGGCTACGAGGAGGTCCGCACGCCCGTGCTCGAGCGGCTCTCCGTGTTCCAGCGGTCGCTCGGCGACACCACCGACGTGGTCAAGAAGGAGATGTATTCCTTCACGCCGAGCAAGCATGCGCTGGCCATGCGGCCCGAAGGGACGGCCGGCACCATCCGCCACCTGGCCGGGCGCGGGGAGGAGGGGCTCGGCGCCCGCGTCTTCTACATCGCCCCGATGTTCCGCTACGAGCGGCCCCAGGCCGGCCGCAAGCGCCAGTTCCACCAGGTGGGCGTGGAGGCCACCGGCGAGCCGAACCCGCTGGCCGATGCCGAATGCATCGCCCTCCAGAAAAACCTGCTGGATGCCTGGGGGCTCGCCGGCGCCAGGATCCAGGTCAGCACGCGCGGCGAGCCGTCCGACCGCAAGCCGGTGGCCGAGGGCCTCCGCCAGGCGCTCCAGCCGCATGTCGCCGCACTGTGCGAGGACTGCCGGCGGCGCATCGAAGAGAATGTGCTGCGCGTCATCGACTGCAAGAACGAGGGCTGCGCCCGGGTGGTCGACCGGATTCCATCGCCCCTTGAGTTCATGGGGCCGGCGGCGCGCGACTATCTCGAGCGCGTGATGCAGGCCCTTTCGGCGATGGGGATCGACGTGGTGGTGAACCCGAAGCTGATCCGCGGGCTCGACTACTACGTGCACACCGTGTGGGAGATCAGCCATGCCGCGCTCGGCGCCCAGGATGCGCTGGCCGGAGGCGGGCGCTACGAGATCGCGCTCGGCCGCAAGGCCGTCCCGGGCGTCGGGTTCGCCATCGGTTTCGAACGGGCGATCATGGCCCTCAACGCCTGCGGCATCGACGGCGCGCAGTTCGCCCCCCCGGGCGGCATCTGGCTCGTATCGCTCGGCGAGGCTGCGCTGGTGGAAAACATGAAGCTCGCACGCGACCTGCGTGCACGCGGCATCCGCTGCGGCATGGAACTCGATGCCAAGAGCATGAAGGCGCAGATGCGCAAGGCCGACCGCGCAGGGGCCGAAATGGTCGTCATCCGCGGCGATGAGGAGATTGCGAAGGGAACCGCCGTCGTGAAGAACATGGCGGATGGAACACAGGTGGAGTTGGCTTTGGAGAACGTTTTGCGCGATGCGCAAGCCGGGTAGCGTGTTCGGCAATCCGCCGTCGACCACGCTTCACGGTTCGCTCGTCGCGCCAGGAGGGCATCATGCACAGATACAGGACCCACAAATGCGGGGATTTGAGGAAAGAGCACATTGGCCAGACCGTCAGGCTGTCCGGCTGGGTGCATAGCGTCCGCGACCACGGCGGCATCATCTTCATCGACCTGCGCGACCACTACGGGCTGGCCCAGGTGGTCATCGACCCCTCCCAACCTTTCTACAAGGGGGTCGAGCACTGGCGCGTCGAATCGACCATCTGCTTCACCGGCAAGGTGGTCGCCCGGATTCCCGAGGCGGTCAATCCCCGGCTGGCCACGGGCGGGGTCGAGGTGGTGGCCGAGGCGATGGAGATGCTTGGCGAAGCCAAGGTGATTCCCTTCCAGGTCGCCAAGGAGGAGGAGTGCAACGAGACGCTCCGTCTGGAATACCGCTTCCTCGACCTGCGCCGGCAGAGCCTGCACAGCAACATCATCCTTCGTTCGAAGGTGATTGCCCGCATCCGCGAGCTGATGACCGCCGAAGGGTTCATGGAGATGCAGACCCCGATCCTGACCAGCAGCTCGCCCGAAGGTGCGCGCGACTACCTGGTGCCCAGTCGCGTCCACCCCGGCAAGTTCTACGCGCTGCCGCAGGCGCCCCAGCAGTTCAAGCAGCTGCTCATGGTCTCCGGGTTCGACCGCTATTTCCAGATCGCGCCGTGCTTCCGCGACGAGGATGCCCGCGCCGACCGCTCCCCCGGCGAATTCTACCAGCTCGACATGGAGCTCGCCTTCGCCACCCAGGACGACGTCTTCGAGGTCAACGAAAAGGTGCTCCACCAGATCTTCACCGAGTTCTCCGGCAAGCAGGTCGATGCGCCTCCCTTCGTGCGCATCCCGTACCGCGAGGCGATGGAGAAGTACGGAAGCGACAAGCCCGACCTGCGCAATCCGCTCGTCATGCAGGACTGCACCGAACTGTTCCGCGACAGCCCCTTCAAGGCCTTTGCCGGGGTTGTTGCCTCGGGCGGCGTCGTCCGGACCCTTGCCGCCAAGGGGTGTGCCGACCAGCCGCGCAAGTTCTTCGACGACATGATCGCCTATGCGCAGTCGGTCGGCGCCAAGGGGCTCGGCTACCTGCGCTGGACCGGCGGCGAGATCCAGAGCCCGATCGCCAAGTTCCTCGCCCCCGAAACCCTCGAGGCGCTCAAGGCGCTCGGCGGGGTGGGCGAGGGCGACGTGATGTTCTTCATCGCCGACCAGAAGGCGGCGGCGCTGGAGATCGGCGGCGCGGTCCGCGCGGAGCTGGGCCGGCGCCTCGGGCTCATCGATCCCGACGTCTTCCGCTTCTGCTGGATCGTCGACTTCCCGATGTTCGAGCTCGACGACGAAGGCAAGGTGGCGTTTTCCCACAATCCCTTCTCCATGCCGCAGGGCGGCATGAAGGCGCTCGAGGAGCAGGATCCGCTCGACGTGCTCGCCTACCAGTACGACATCGTCTGCAACGGCACCGAGCTCTCCTCCGGCGCGGTCCGCAACCACAGCCCCGAACTGATGGTCAAGGCGTTCGCGATCGCGGGCTACGGCCAGGAGGTGGTCGAATCGAAGTTCCCGGCGCTGCACCGCGCCTTCCAGTACGGCGCGCCGCCGCACGCGGGCATCGCCCCCGGCGTCGACCGCATCGTCATGCTGCTGGCCGACGAGCCCAACATCCGCGAAGTGATCGCCTTCCCGATGAACCAGAAGGCGCAGGACCTGCTCATGGGGGCGCCCGGAACCGTCGAGCCGCGCCAGCTGCGCGAACTGAACCTGAAGGTCGACCTGCCCAGGAAGTTCGAACAGGCACCCCCGACGGCCTAGGTCCGCTGCCCGGGAAGCGCGCGGTTTTCACGAAGCTCTCCGGACCCAAAGGCGGGACGCGGAAGGTGGCCGCTTCCCGCCGCGGCCAGGGGGCGCGATGGGCGAGCTTGTCGTCCTTTTCCGTTGACCTGCCGGAGCATATGTAATCCTATAGCCGGGTTCATTTCCGATTTGGTACTGGAACTGGAGCCTGCTTCATGAATCAACCCTTGCATATTCGTTCCCGAACCGGCTTGCTGGAATGCGCCACCTTCCTCCTGTTGGTAGCAGCAGCGCCGGGCCAGCGTACGCTCCCGCCCATGCCGGTCTCCAAACCGGCTCCCGAACCGACGATGTCGGACCGCTTCAAGGGCCTGACGGGGCTGGTCCAGAAGCAGCCGGGGGTCAGCGATGGCTATGTGATGGTTGCGACCAAGGAACACCCCTCCTTCTATCTGATCGATACCGATGGGCGGATCGTCAAGGAGTGGACGATGCCTTGCAAGACCTCCCTGCCGCTGTACCTGCTGCCCAACGGCAATATCCTGCGGACGATCCGTTCCCTGGATGGGGAAGTGGGGGATTTTGTCGAGGAATCGACGTGGGACGGGGAAGTGGTCTGGGAATACCGGACGGACCGCACCGTCCAAAGGATACACCATGATGTGGAGCGGATGCCGAACGGCAACACGCTGGTTACGGTTTGGGAACGCAAGAGTCCCGAGGAATACCTGGCGGTGGGCAGGAATCCCGACACGGTCGCCAACGACGAGATGTGGGTCGATGCCATCTACGAGGTGAAACCGACCGGCCGGGAGGGGGGCGAGGTTGTCTGGCGGTGGTCGCCGTGGGACCATCTGGTGCAGGATTTCGATGAAACCAAGGAAAACTACGGCAATCCGGCGGAACATCCGACCCGGATCGATGTGAACCAGGTCCGTACCAGCAAGGAATTCCCGAGGCTCTCCGACTGGCTGCATGTCAACTCCATCACCTACAATGCCGAGCGTGATGAAATCATGGTTTCGGTCCAGGCCCTGAGCGAGATCTGGGTGGTGTCCCGCAAGACGGGGGAGATCGTCTATCGCTATGGGAATCCCAGCCGCTATGGGCGGGGGGAACCGGAAGAGGCGATGCTCTACAGCCAGCATGATGCGCATTGGATCCCCGCGGGGCTGCGGGGTGCCGGAAACCTGCTGATCTTCAACAACGAGGCAGGCTATGGCGCGGGCGACGGCCAGTATTCAACGGCGTTGGAGGTCGTTCCGCCGCTCACCGCATCGGGAGACTGGCCCGTGCCTACGGAGAAGGGGTACCCCCCTGCCCAGGTGGTTTGGAGTTTTTCGGGCGGCGCCAAAACCAAATTCTACTCGAAGGTGGTATCCAACATACAGCGCCTGTCCAACGGCAACACCCTCATCTGTGTCGGAGCCAAGGGGCTGATCCTCGAGATTGATGCCGCAGACAATGTGTTGTGGAGCTACTGCAACCCCGTTTTCCGGGTCGGGCCCGAAATGAAGAAGCTGGAAAAATGGCACTCCGGTCCGCCGGCCGGGGGCAACCTGCTTTTCAGGGCCTACAAGTATCCGCCGGACTACCCGGCGTTCGCCGGCAAGGAGCTGGTGCCGGGCCGGCTGCTCAAGGAGGTGGCCGACGAGGAGTGGGCGGCCCAGGCTCCCCAGCCGGAATAGCCCGTCCGCCGCAATCCGCCCGCTAGCGACGCCTGCTCCCGGAGCACAACCCCTATGCAACGAATCCCCCTACGAGCGCTGTTCCTCTGTTTCCTCAAGATCGGATGCATCTCCTTCGGGGGATTCATGGCGCTTGTTTCCATGGTTGAAACGCAGGTCGTCGAGCGGCGCAAGTGGCTTTCCGAGGAGGAGATGCTCGATGGCGTGGCGCTGGCCAACCTGTTGCCGGGCCCCATGGCGGTCAATACCGTGGCCTATGTCGGATACCGCCTGAGGGGAGGGTGGGGCGCCCTGGTCGCGGCGACCGCAGTGCTCCTGCCCACCACCGTGCTGATGATGGTGTTGACCGATCTCTACTTCCGCTATGGCACCTTGCCATCCGTGGAGCGGGTGTTCGCCGGCATCCTGCCTGCGGTGGCGGCGATCGTGCTGAACGTCTGCCTGAAGATGGGTGGAAAGAACCTGAAATCGAAGGGGGCATGGGCCGCCTGCGCATTCGTTGTTGCGCTGTTGCTGTTTCTTCCCAAGGCCTCCCGCATCTATGCGACATTCGGCATCGTGGCCCTCTACGGCGCCGTCGGCTGCATCAGGATGCTGCGGGAGCGAAACGCGGGCGAGGTGGCTTCGCGTGCCGAGGTGGATGGCCATGGAGGAGCTGTGCTGACGGGAGGTCGACGGCTCGGATTCATCCTGCTGGGTTGCGTGGCGCTGCTGGGCGTCGTCCCCCTGCCGGTCGCCCGCGACGGACTGGTGGCGCTGGCAACCACCTTCTCCAGCATGAGCCTGACCCTGTTCGGCGGCGGCTATGTCTTTATTCCGATGATTCAGGAGGTGGTGGTCGAGCGCTTCGAATGGTTGTCGGCGAAGGAATTCCTGGATGGCATTGCGCTGGGCCAAATTACGCCCGGTCCCATCCTGATCAGCGCCCAGTTCATCGGACAGAAGGTCGCGGGAATGCCGGGGGCCCTGGTTTCCACGGCCGCGATCTTTGCCCCGCCCGCCGCCCTGACCGTGCTGCTGGCTGGCATGCTGGAGACCATGAAGCAGTCGCGGATCCTGCAGGCGGCGCTGAAAGGCATCCGCGTTGCGGTAATCGGCCTCATCTTCGGAGCCTTCCTCAATATCTTCCGCCTGGCCTGGCCGGGCGGGGAGGCCGGACTGGCGCGGGCGGCCATGGTGTTGGCCGTCTTTGGACTGTCCTTTGTGGCCCAGTTCAAATACAAGGTGGATGTCGTATGGATCATTCCCTCGGCGGGATTGGCCGGATTCGTTTTTGGGTAGGCGCTTGGGCAGAAGGTGGAAGGTTAAGGGATGAAGGCAATTTTCATGATCGGCGAACAGCGGTCGGGCTCGAACCTGCTGCGCCTTATGCTCGAACAGCATCCGCGCATCACGGCGCCCCATCCGCCCCATATCCTCCAGCGGATGATGCCGCTGGTTCCCGTTTATGGAGACTTGGAAAACGACGCCGCGTTCCGGCAGCTGATCGCCGACGTGTGCGAACTGATCCATCGCAATCCCGTGCCGTGGGATGCGGTGGAGCTCGATGAGAACGAAGTGTTCCGCCGGTGCCGCGAGCGCAGCCTGGTCGCCGTCTACGGGGCGGCCATGGACCTCTACGCCGAGGCGGAGAAGGCCGACCACTGGGTCTGCAAGAGCATGCAGAATGTACGCTGGATCGGCGATCTCGAGCGCTATTTCGAAGACCCCCTCTACATCTACCTGTACCGTGATCCGCGCGATGTCTGCCTCTCGTTCATGAAGGCCGTGGTGGGGGAAAAGCATCCCTATTTCATCACCCGCCAATGGCGGGAGCTCCAGCGGCTCTGCCTGGACGCGAGGAGGCTGGTGGGACCGCAGCGGTTCTATTCGCTGAGCTACGAGGCCTTGGTCGGCGATACCGATGGGGAACTGCATAGGCTGATGGCCTTCCTTGGTGTGGAATACCTCCCCGGCCAGCAGGAGTTCTACCGCAGCCGGGCAGCCTGGGAGGCGGCCCATGCAAGCCGCCTGTGGGAAAACGTCGAGAAGCCGGTGATGAATTCCCGCGTCGGGCGCTACCGCACCGGCCTCTCCTACGATCAGATACACGTGGTGGAGTCGGTTGCCCGGGACGTCATGGAGGAACTGGGCTATCCGCTGGATGTGCTTTCCGTGGCGGACCCGCTGGAGTTCACGGCGGAGATGGTGCACCAATACGACCTGGCCAACAAGGAGCTGAAGCACACGGTGATGCAGCAGTGCGATGCCGAAGACCTGGCCCGGCGCAGCTACCAGCAGGCCCTGCTCGACGAGATTTCGGGGCGCATCGGCGTCGATACGGAATAATGCAGAGGTCTGGAGCCGTGAGCGAATATGCCAATGCAGGGGTTTCCTGCTTGGAACCTCCTTATACCTATCTTCGGATCTTGCGGCGGGTCAGGAACATGCCTAGTCCGGCAATGCCCATTAGGCCGATCGAAGAAGGTTCCGGGACGACTGTGGTTCCCTGGACATCAATGGCGATGTCTGTGCCGCTGGGATACTCGGCGCCAAGATTGGTATAGTACACGGTGTCGGGATTAAACACATTGTACTCGGTAAGGGTTGGACCCTGGATGCCGAGTTCCAGGAAGTATGCACCTGGGGACGGAACAGCCGTTTCCCAAATTCGGGCAAAGAAACAGCCCGTGTTGATATCCGCGCCTCCGACATCGGCATCGGTGTATACACCGATGCCTGCGTTGAAGCGCGCGGCCGTCGTAGTGGAATAGGTTTCCGCCAGCAGGATTTCGCCGGGATCATACAGGGACAGTCCCAAATTTCCGTCCCTGTAGGTGAGATTGCTCGGAGCCCAAAGCAATTGGGCATAGGTTCCGGCAGGCAACACGCTGTCGGAATTGATGGGGGTGGTTTCGCCAGGCTTCAGGAACAGGGTGGTGTTTCTGAAAGAAATGGCTAGGTCCGCAAACAAATTTGCTGAAAAGCCCCCTAGAACGACGCATAGCAGAACCGTCTTCATACCAACCTCCTCGTCGACATGATCGTCTGATCTAAAAACGAACCGGCTTGTGATCGGATTCCATTTTCAAGCTTCGCATTATTCCTTGTCGATAAGAAATCGATTTTTTTGATGGTGGACTGGTTTGGATATGACAAGAAGCTGTAGCCGTCTCCACGGCTCAGGTTTTTTTTGCGGCGATGATGAAGGTTCCGCTTCGTCTTATGGCCTTTTCGATCAGCACGAGCGGCAGGGCAATCGCGGATGACAAACTGCCCAGCACAAAATGCATTATCTGTGTGGCGGCCGAATGGCTCGATGGTTTTCCCATCAGCCGGTCGATGAAGACATTGGACTCGGAAAACATGCCGTTCAGTGCGCTTTGGGACCAGCCCATCAGGTCGTACTCAAACTCTTGGAACCCTATGCGCTGAACGGCGAAGCCGTTTTGCTCCATGCAACGTGACAGGGATTGCGGATCAAAGTGATAGAGGTGCCGCGGCACGTCCAGCGCCAGCCAGTCTTTGCCAAAGACCTTTGCCTGGAGGCTGTTGTTGTTGGGCACGGCAATGATCACGGTACCGTCACGGTTTAGCAATTTGCGCAGCTGTTGCATCATGGCGTTGATGTCCGGCATATGCTCCAGGCTGTGCCACAGGGTAATGCAGTCGAATGGGCCGGCCTGATGGGCCTGGGGAATTGCTTCCACGATGTGGAGTCCTGCCCGTCGCGCCGGTTCCGGGTTGATCTCCACGCCGGCAACCTCCCATCCCTCGCGTTGTGCAGCCAGCAGGAACGAGCCATCGCCGCAACCGACATCCAGCAGGCGGGCCATTTTATTCTTTCCAACGGCGTTTCGTACGAATCCCAGCCGGCGATTCAGGCAAAACCTGGCTGTCGGGCCGTGGCGGTTTCCGTAGTAACGCTCTCCGTAATAGCGGGAGGGATCGTCGGGTTGGGGAAGCGTATGTTTCAATCCGCATTCCCGGCATTCGCCGATGGAAAACACGTCCTGCGTAAGCGGGTCGGCCACACTGGACAGGATAGTGCGGAGCGAACCGCCGCATACCCGGCAGCTTTCGGTTGTAGATTCGCTTGATGTCATGCGATCCGTTCAGATGGGAAGTGCCTGGACTTCATCAGGCCCATCCGGCACAACCGGAACACCAGGCCGGTCCAGAGGCATCCGAAGCCATATTCCAGGCTGCGCCGGAAGTTGATGGAGGAGGCTTCGGCGAAATATTTGGTCGGGCAGCTCACCTCGGCGATCGTATGGCCGCACCAGAGGATCTGGGCCAGCATCTGGTTGTCGAACACGAAGTCGTCGGAATTGGCCTCCAGCGGAAGCTGTTCGATCAGGTCTCGGGAGAAGGCGCGGTATCCGGTATGGTATTCGGAGAGCTTGGCGCCGGTCAGCAGGTTTTCCGTGAAGGTCAGGAAGCGGTTGGCCACATATTTCCATGCGGGCATGCCGCCCCGGAGGGCATGGCCCCCGAGGATGCGCGACCCCAGCACGCAGGAGTAGAGCCCGTTCGCGATCATCGAGGCCATGGCGGGGATGAGCAGCGGCGTGTACTGGTAGTCCGGATGCATCATGACGACGACGTCGGCGCCGGCTTCCAGCGCGAGGCGGTAGCAGCTTTTCTGGTTCCCGCCGTACCCCCTGTTCTTCGGGTGCACATGCACCTGCACCCCCTCCAGCTGCCGGGCGATCGCCACCGTATTGTCCCTGCTTGCGTCGTCCACCAGGATGACATGGTCGACCATGCCCAACCCCATCACTTCGTCGTAGGTTTTGCGCAGGGTCTCCGCCGCGTTGTAGGCCGGCATCACCACCACGATCTTCTTTCCGTTCAGCATCCGCGGCTCCTTTCAGGGCTCCATGCGCCAGGCGCGTCCTGCCTGGTAGCCATGCAGCCGTTCCTCGATCTTCGAGAGGTCGGTTCCCGGGGGGGCCTCGGCCAGCGCCCGGCGCGCGGTGGCCGCCGCCTCGGCGAAGCGCCCGGCCTCCGCATAGGCGGCGGCCAGCGTGTCGAGGTGGGAATGGTCCCGTCCTCCAGAGGCCGCAACCAGGGATTCCGCCAACCCGATGGCTTGCGCCCCGTCGCGCAGTCGGGGATCGGGCGCGGTGGCCCGCAGCCAGGCCAGGTTGTTCATGGCCGGCAGGAAATCGGGCTTGATCTCCAGCGCATGGCCGTAATGCGCGATGGCACCCGCCAACGCGCCCTGCGCCACATCGATATCCCCCATGCTGAAACAGGCCTCGTACAGGCCGGGCTTGATCTCCAGCGCCCGGCGGAAATGTTCCATCGCCTGCTCGAACCTTCCCTGCAGCGCATAGGCGCTTCCGAGGTTGTAGTGGGCATCCGCAAAACCGGGCCTGGTCTGGAGGGCGGCCTGGAAGTGCCCTATGGCTTCATCGATTCGCCCCTCGCGGATCAGGGCGACGCCCAGGCTGCTGTGGGCTTCGGCATAGCGGGGGGCGATCGCCAGGGCGGCCCGGAACTGGCCGATGGCGGCGGCGTGCTGTCCGGTCGTCGCCAGGGCCAGGCCCCAGTTGAAGTGGGCCTCGGCGAAACGGGGCTTGGCTTGCACGGCCTGGCGATAATGTGCCATCGCCTCTTCATAACGGCCCTGTCCGGCCAGGACGATGCCGAGGTTGCAATGGGCGACATGGTTGGCCTTTGTTTGCGCCAAGGCCCGGTTCCATAGGGTCTGGCTGCTGCGCCAGTACTGCACCTGCGCCCGTGCGGCGAATCCCATGGCGGCGAGCACCACGGCCGCGACGGCCGCGAGGGCAGCGCGGCGGAAACGGAAGGCGGCGAGCTGGTCGGATATCCACCACGTACCCATCAGAAACAGGCCGATCTGCGGAAGGTAGGTGTAGCGGTCGGCATGGGCCTGCCCGCCCACCTGCAGGATGCCGATCACGGGAACGAGCATGCCCAGGAACCAGAGCCAGCCGGTGACCATATAGGGCCGTTTGCGCCATTGAAGCAGGACGACGGCCGATATTGCGCCGAGGAGCGCGCCCGATCCGGCAATCTTCCCAAGTGCCAAGCCCGTGCCGGGGTGGGGGTAGAAGAGGGCCAGTCCGGTCGGAACAAGGGTCTGCCGCAGGTAGGTGGCATAGGCGCACAGCGCATTGCCCGCGCGCCACGGCAGCGGAACCGCTTCGAGGCCCATGACGGCCTCGTCCTGAACGACCACGGTCAATCCGCCAAACAGGGCGGCAAGGGCAAGCAAGGGAAGTTTTTCCAGGAGCAGACGGCGGAAGGGAAGGCGGCTGGCAGTAGGGGGGAGGGGGGTGCCGGGACGGAGCTCCAGCCGGTCCAGCGGCCAGAAGTCGAGCAGTAGCAGCACGCAGGGAAGGGTGACCAGCATCGGCTTGGCCATCAGGCCCAGCGCGAAGGCGAGGGCGACAAGCCCGTAGCGCCATGCCGAAAAGGGGCGGCGCACATAATGGAGGTAGGCCGCGAGGGTCAGCATGAAGAAGAGCCCGCTCAGCACGTCCTTGCGCTCCGAGATCCA
>QKAU01000038.1 GCA_003246265.1 Kiritimatiellales bacterium
CTGGCGCTGCTGAAGGAGCCGTTCATCAAGTCGAAATCGAATCCTTCGGAAAGCCTGGCCGATTTCGTGGTGCGCCGCCTCGGGCAGGAATTCCTCGACTATGCCATCAATCCGTTTGTCAGCGGCGTCTATGCGGGCGATCCCGCCAAGCTGGCCACCTGCCACGCCTTTCCCAAGCTCTACGAGCTGGAGCAGCAATACGGATCATTGATCAAGGGGGCGATCAAGGGCGCCAAGGAACGGAAAAAGCGCGCCGAGGTGGCCTCGAAGGATGCGCGCATGTTTACCCTCGACGAGGGCTTGGAACTGTTGCCGAAACGGCTGGCCGGGAAGCTGGGCGGCGCGGTGCGCCTCGAATATCCGATTGCCGGAATCCAACGTCTTGAAAGCGGACGGTGGGACGTCGGAAGCGAGGCCTATACCGATGTGGTGCTGGCCATCCCCGCACATGCCATGACCAAGCTGCAAACCCCGTTCGACCTTTCGGCGATGGACGGAATCCATTATCCGCCTGTGGCCAGCCTGTCGCTGGGCTTCAACGAAAACCAGTTCACCCACCCGCTCAACGGCTTCGGCATGCTGATCCCGAAGATCGAAAAGCGCTATTCGCTCGGGGCCCTTTTCCCGTCGTCGATCTTCCATGGCCGAGCGCCGGATGGCATGGCGTTGCTGACCGTGTTTGTGGGTGGCTCGCAGTCGCCCGAGCGGGCACTGCAGGATGAAGATACCATTCTCGCGCACGTGCTGGACGATCTGCACGACCTGCTGGGGCTGGACGGGATTCCCGAGTACAAACGTTTCAGCGTCTGGCAGAAGGCCATCCCGCAATACGAGATTGGCTACGAAAAGTATCTGGACCTCATGAACAAGGTTGAAGCCGACCATCCCGGCATCCACTTTGCCGGCCATTACCGCGACGGCATCTCCGTCGCCAACTCGATCCTCTCCGGCCTCAACGTCGCCGACCAAATTTGCGGAGCCATGGAACAACAAGGATGAACGCGGAGCATCGCCATCAAATCAATCGGTGTTATTCCGTGTTCGTCTATGGGAAAACCGTGTGAGGAGTTGATATGAAGCGTGGATTCCTGCTGATGAACACGGGGTCGCCGGACTCGCCGGCGGAGGAGGACGTGCGCCGCTACCTCGGCGAGTTCCTGATGGACCCGTATGTGATCGACCTGCCGTGGCCGCTGCGCGCGCTGCTGGTCAAGGGCATCATCCTGCGCACCCGCCCGGCCCGGTCGGCGGAGGCCTACGAAGCCATCTGGACCGCCAACGGTTCGCCGCTGATCCACTACTGCCGCCGGCTGGCGGAGGCGCTGGCCGCACAGATGGCTGATCCGGTCGAGCTGGTCATGGCCTACGGCAATCCCTCGGTTCCGCACGGCGTCGGCAAGCTGCTTGAACGCGGCGTCGACGAAGTCTGCCTGCTGCCGATGTTCCCGCACTACGCCATGGCCACCACCGGTTCCTGCGTGGCGGGCGTGCGCAAGGCGCTCAAGGGCCGCGCCACGCTGCGCACCGCGCCGCCCTTCTACCTGGAACCCGCCTATATCCAGCCGTTGGCCAATGCGCTCAAAGGCACCGAGGAGTTCGTCCTCTTCAGCTACCACGGCCTGCCCGAACGCCACATCCGGAAGACCGATCCCACCGGCAGGCACTGCCTCGCCTCGCCGGACTGCTGCGACAAGCCGTCGCCGGCCCACGCCACCTGCTACCGCCACCAATGCCTCGAAACCACGAAGGCCGTCGCCATCGCCGCCGGCCTGGCCAAGGGGCGCCATGCGATTGCCTTCCAGTCGCGGCTCGGACGCGACAAGTGGCTCGAGCCCGCCACCGACCAGATGCTGGCGCAGCTGCCCGGCCAGGGCGTCAAGCGGCTCGCGGTCATCTGCCCCGCCTTCTTCTGCGACTGCCTCGAGACGCTCGAAGAGATCGAACTCCGCGGCCGGGAAACCTTCATGGAGGCCGGGGGCGAATCGTTCCGCATGCTCCCCTGCCTCAACGATTCGATCGACGCGCTCCTCTGCCTGGAAACCCTCATCGGACGGGCGGACAGCTGGCCGGTCGCCTAGCCCATGGACAACTTCGATGTCATCGTGGTGGGAGGCGGACCGGCGGGCATGATGGCGGCCGGGCGGGCGGCGGAATGCGGGCGGCGCGTGCTGCTGCTGGAAAAGAACCGCAAGGTGGGCGAGAAGCTCAACCTGACCGGCGGAGGACGGTGCAACATCACCAACGCGGAATTCGATACGCGGGCCTTCCTCTCCTTCTTCGGCGACGCGCGCAAGTTCCTCTTCTCCCCCTTTTCGCGCTTCGCCGTGCAGGAGACCTTCGCCTTTTTCGAAGGGCGCGGCCTCCCGCTCGTGGTCGAGGAGCGCAAGCGCGCCTTCCCCAGGAGCCAGCAGGCGGCGGATGTAACCCGCACTCTGGTGGACTACATGGAGGAGTTCGGCGTCGAGCGGCGCATGGGGGTGGAGGTGAAGCGGCTCGTCGTGGAGGAGGACCGGATATCGGGCGTCGAAACCGACCGCGGCTTCCTTGCGGCGGAGAGCGTCGTACTGGCAACAGGCGGCGCCTCCTACCGGGAAACAGGCTCGACGGGCGACGGGCTGGAGTGGCTGCGCGGGCTCGGCCACACGGTCCATGCAGCCACGCCCGACATCGTCCCGCTGCGGGTGCAGGAGCAATGGGTTAAGGATCTATCCGGCCTTGCCATCGAGCCGATGAAGATCACCTTCGCGGCCCGGAACGGCGAAACGCTGGCCCGGCAGGGCAAGCTCCTCTTCACCCATTTCGGGATTTCGGGCCCGCTGATCCTCAACAGTGCCCACGAAGTCAAGAAGCTGCTCCGTCATGGTCCTGTCGCGGCAGCCATCGACCTCTTCCCGGGCGAGGAGCCGAACCTGGTCGACCGCAGGGTGCTGGAGGTCTTCGACGAAAACAGGAACCGGACGCTGCGCAACGCCGCCAAGCCGCTCGTTCCTGCGGGCATGTCCCGCGCGCTGGCGGAACACCTGCCGGCCGAGCTGCTCGACAAGAAGGTCAACGTCGTTACGCAGGAGGAGCGCAAGATCCTGGTGCGTTTGCTCAAGGGGCTGCCGCTGACCATCACCGGAACCATGGGCTATGACTGGGCAGTGGTCTGCGACGGCGGAATCGACATGGCGGAAGTCGACACCCGCAGCATGCGTTCGCGACGCTATGCCAACCTCTACATCGTCGGCGACCTGCTCCATATCAGCCGTCCGTCGGGCGGCTATTCGCTCCAGCTCTGCTGGACCTCGGGATGGGTCGCGGGGGAGAACGCCTAGGGATCGGAGGGAGGAGTGCACATGAAGAGGACAATGGGATGGGTACTACGGGCAGGGGTGCTGCTGCTTGCGGCCATGGCGTCAGGATGCGCCTCGTTCCAGGGCGGGAACCTCGACGCCGTCGAAGCCTATCCGCAGGTGGCCCGGAAGCAGACGATCCACGCCAGGCTGGCCTTCAGCGGGAAACTCAACGGCGAACCATGGACCCGCAACGACGCACGGAACGAAGCCTATCTGGAAAGGCGCTGCATGGAAATCCTCGAAACCAGCGGCATGTTCTCCCTGGTGACCGACGATCTTGCCACGACCGACCTGCATCTCTATGTCGCACTCATCGACGAGAAGCGGAGCAGCGCCGCGTGGCAGACCCTCTCCTCGCTCACCCTCTGCCTGCTGCCCTACCGCGCAACGGACACGTTCCGCCTGGCGGCGGTGCTGAAGGATACGACAACCGGGGAGGAACGGCAGATTGCCCTCCAGGAGAGCGTCAACCACCGCCAGCACCTCTTCCTGCTGCCCTTCGCCCCGTTCAGGACCGCCGGCGGGGAGCTCGAGGAGTGCTCCGACCGGCTCTTCGAAAACCTCTGCCTCGAGATCCATCGTACCGGCCTGCTGGAATAGGCCCTACTCGTAGCGCAGGGCGTCTATCGGATTGAGCTGCGCCGCCTTGCGGGCGGGCCAGATGCCGAAGAGGATCCCGATCACGGCAGAGAAGACGAAGGCCAGCAGGATGGAGTCCTGCGAGATCACCACGGTCCAGCCCGACGCCTTCTCCATCACCAGGCTGGCCGCGGCACCGATCCCCGCCCCCGCGCAGCCGCCGAAGAAGCTGATGATGAGCGCCTCGATGAGGAACTGCAGCATGATGTCCCGACGCCGGGCACCCAGGGCCTTGCGCAGCCCGATTTCGCGCGTGCGCTCCGTCACCGACACCAGCATGATGTTCATGATGCCGATGCCGCCGACGACGAGCGCGATGGTTGCAATGCTGGAGAGCAGGAGGGAGAGTGTCTTGCTGGTGGCCGACATCGTGTCCTGGATCTCGGCGAGGTTGCGGATCGTGAAGGGGTTCTCGCGGGTGCCGGTGCGGTGGCGCTTGGCCATGAGCGCCAGGATGTCGGTCTGGGCGCGCTCCATGTTGGGCGCGGCGTCGACCTGGATGTCGATGCGCTCGACGTACTTTTCGCCGTAGAGCCGGTACATCGCGGTCTGCAGCGGGATCAGCATGGTATCGTCGTTGTCGCGCCAGCCGCTGCTTCCCTTCTCCGGCAGCACGCCGATGATGGTGAAGGTCTGGCGGTCGATCTTCACCTCCTGCCCGACCGGGTTGGTTTCGCCGAACAGCTCGCGCACCACCGTGCGTCCGATCAGCGCCACGCGGGCGCGCTGGATGCACTCCTCGCGGGTGAAGAAGCGGCCGATATCCGGCGTATAGGAGCGCATCTGCTCGAAGTCGGGCTCCACCCCCTCGATCCGCGTGCTCCAGTTCTTGTTGCCGACCTTGATCTGCGACGACTGGCTGAGGGCGGGCGTGACACGCGCCACATGGCCGACCTCCTGCCGGATGGCCTCCGCATCCTGTTCCGACAGCCGGGAGGAGGATCCCGCCGCCTGGCTTACCCCTCCGCGCGTCCGCCGCTCGGGATAGAGGGTCAACAGGTTGGATCCCAGCCGCGAAAGCTGCTTCTCCACCTCGGCCTTCGCCCCGTTGGCGATCGCGATGGTCGCGATGACCGCCGCCACGCCGATCATGATACCCAGCGCGGAGAGGGCCGTGCGCACCTTGTTGGCCATGAGCGACCGCAGCGACTGCCGGACGAGGATCGCACCTTCCCGGAAAGCGTGCAGGCCGAAGTGCCTGCGGGCTTGCCCGGCCTCCGTCGCGCGCTCCACGGCAGGAACCTCGGGCGCATCGGGATTCCCGAAATCCGCGATGATCTTGCCATCCTTGATCTCGATGATGCGGTGGGCGTGGTTGGCCACGTTGGCATCGTGGGTTACCAGAAGGATGGTCAGGCCGCGGGCATGCAGCTCGCAGAGCACCTGCATGATCTCGCGGGCGCTGCGCGAGTCCAGGTTGCCGGTCGGTTCGTCGGCCAGGATGATGGAGGGGTTGTTGACGAGCGCCCGCGCGATGGCGACGCGCTGCTGCTGGCCGCCGGAGAGCTCGTTCGGATGGTGGTCGATACGGTCCGACAGGCCGACGAGGTCGAGCATCGTGCGCGCGGCATCGCCCTTCATCCCGTTGCGCGCATAGATCAGGGGCAGCGCCACGTTCTCCAGCGCACTGGTCCTGCGCAGCAGGTTGAACTGCTGGAAGACAAACCCCATCACCCGGTTGCGGAAAGCCGCCAGCTCGACATCGGAAAAGCGCATGACGTCGGTGCCGTCGATCTCGAACCGCCCCGAATCGGGGACGTCGAGCAGGCCGAGGATATGCATGAGCGTCGACTTGCCGGAACCCGATGCGCCGATGATGGCCACGTATTCGCCCTGCCCGATGGTGAGCGAAACGCCGTCGAGGGCGCGGACCTCCACCTTCCCCATCTGGTAGGTCTTGCGGATGTTTTCGACCTTGATCATCAACGCCCCCCGCGGCGCGGCGACGGCATGAACGGGCTGCCGCCGGACGATCCGGAGGAGAAGCTGACCTTCGTGATCAGCACCTCGTCGCCTTCCGCCAGCCCCTCGACGACCTCGACGCGCGATCCGTCGCTGATGCCGGTCCGGACCGGTTTGCGCTCCGGCTGCTCCGGATGGCCGGAGTCGACCAGCACATAGGCCTCCGACCCGCCGTCGCGCTTGCCTCCGGACCGCCCGCCGCCCTGGGCGAACTGCGCGATGCGCTGCTGGATTTCGGCTTCCGACATGCCGTTCTCGCGCATGCGCGCCAGCATCCGTTCACGCCGCTCGGGATCGGGCGCACCGTTCCCGTCCGGCGACGACCTGCGCCCGGAAGCCTCCTGCTGGACCGCCGAGACCGGAATCGTCAGGACGCCGCCCTTCTCCTCGACGATGAATTCCAGGTTGGCGGTCATGCCGCTGCGCGCAAAACGGGGCAGCCGTTCGGGCCGGACGTCGACCTCGTACATCGTGACGTTCTGGACGGTGCGCGCATCGTACGCGATCTTCTCCACCTCGCACGGGAACTCGCTGTCGGGGTAGGCCTCCAGCCGTACGGTCACCTTCTGCTCGACGCGGACCTGCCCGATGTCGGTTTCGTCGAGGCTCGCCACCACGATCAGGTCGTCGGCAATGACTACGACCGCGTCGTTGACGCCGATGGACTGGCCCGGCTCGAAGTTGCGGGCGATGATGGTTCCGGCCAGCGGGGAGATAAGGGGGGAGGGCTTGTAGAGTTCCTGCCAGTAGGCCAGCTCATCCTTGCTGGTGGCCAGGGCGGCATCCAGCAGGGTGGCGCGCTCCGTAGAGCTGATCCATCCGAGGATCTGCCCCTTCTCGACCTTGGCGCCCTCGTCGACCAGCAGCTCCTCGAGCCTGCCCGCGATGGGCGGCTTCACATCGAGGCGGTTGCGCGGCTGGATCTCGCCGGTGGATTCGACGACGGTGCGGATATCGCCAATCTCCGCCCTGGCCCGGTCGTACGACGGCTTGCCGTCGGCCTTGCCCCCGGTCTTGTAGGCATAGTAGCCGTAGCCCCCGCCAGCCAGCAGGGCCGGCACCACCACCCACTTCAGCAGTTTCTTCATGTCATTCGCCTCTTCCCGTCGCGTACCACTCGCTCCTGCCCAGGGCATTCCTCCAGCGCGCCTGCTCCTGTTCCGAAAGGCGGCGCCGCTGGAGATAGGTCTTGCCCAGGTTGATCAGGTTGCTTTCGATGATATCCCAGTCCTCGTAGGTGAGGAGCCCCTGCTTGTACTTGGCGCCGGAGATGTCCGCGCGCAGCAGCTCGGCGTCGAGCAGTTCCTTCTGGACGCGTTCGTTCTCGACGGCGTCGGCATAGGTGTTCCACCGCTGCTGGAGCGTGGCCATGAGCGTGTTGCCCGTATCGACCAGGTCCATCTCCGTCTGGACAATGCGTTCCTTGGCGGCGGCGACATCGTTCTTGAGCTGGTTGCCGGTGAAGAGCGGCATGGAGGCGCGCAGGCCCATGCTCCAGTTTCCGTCATACGGTCCGTGGTCGCTGTTGCCAAGGCCTGCCGAGGCACTGAAGCGCAGCGACGGGAATCGCGCACTGCGCGTGACCAGCATGCCCTGCTTCGCGGCCTCGATCTGCGTCAGCGCAATCGTATAGTCCGGCGTCTGCTGCATCAGTTTCCGGAGGGCATCGACCGGCTCCGGCTCCGCGGCCCGCAGATCGCCCTGCGCCCCCGCCGGCGGCTCCATCAATCCCATGGCCGCGGCCAGGTTGCGCCGCGCATAGACCAGGCCGCGCTCCGCTTCGCGCACCTCGTACTGCGCCTCGGAATACTGGGCCTTGCTGCGGGCCAGCGAACCGGCGTTTTCGCGCCCGCCGTCGAACCGGAGCTGGATCAGGCGTACATTGTCGGCCCGGCGGGTGGCGATCTTGCGCGTAAGATCGACCAGGTCCTGGGCGTAGAGCAGATCGACATAGGCCAGGCGCACCCGGAGCTCGACGTCGGAAAGCGTCTGCCGGTACTGCTCGTTCCCGATCGCGAGCTGGGCCTGGGCCCGGCGGCGGCGGGCCAGGTTGCCGCCCCCCGTGAACAGGTCCTGGCTGAGGCTCAGGTCGGCGGAAGTACGGTCGTTCTCGGTCCAGTTCCCGTCGTTCTCGCTACCGGACTTGGTGGCGCCGGCCGACGCGTCGAGCTGGGGCAGGAAGCCGGAACTGGCGGAGGCGACGCCGTATTCGAGTTCGCGCACGGCGGAGCGGGCGGAGACGAGGTCGGGGTTGCTGGCCCCGGCCTGCGCCAGGCATTGCACCCAGTCGAGATAGCCGTTGGTCTGGGCGCGGGCGGACGGCAGGGCGAAGGCGATCGGCAGGATGGCGGCAGCCAGCAGACGGATGTTCATGGTTTCTCCCAAAAGGCGGAATATAACCTGCGCATACCGCATATATTGCATGGTGCGCGGAAAATGTCCGCAACAATCGCGATGCCGGGAAGCACGGTCAGGGTAGCCGCACGCGGATGCGGTGGAACTGGTTGCTCCCGGCCGTCGAAACCGCGTGGACGGTCTGGGTCGTCGCCGGCGCGCCCCACGGCACCTCGACCTGCCACACCTCGTTGGAGTCGCCCAGGTCGAACCGGTGCTCGATCTGGTACTCCCGGTTCGTCGAGCTGGCAAAGACCAGGCTGCCGGCCGTGCTGAGGCCGGAGATGGCGGGGTAGGAATCCCCGTTGGTCGGCACCGTGTCGGCCACCCACTCCTGCTCCCCGGTAAACCCGTCGCC